>JANMHB010000026.1:0-6797 GCA_031374935.1 Gemmatimonadaceae bacterium
CATCGCGTGGCGCGGCACTGCCGGAGACTGCCCTGGAGCGCCGACAAGCGTTGTGGACCGACGTCGTGGTACGCCGATCGACGCCCCACCGACCCCCTCACGGCAACCGCAGCGCCACCAGCGACGTACTGGCCCCCGCGCCCGTCGCGAACACCACGTACTGCTTCCCCTTGTGCAAGAACGTCATCGGCACCGCCGTCGTCCGCGACGGAATCTCCACCGCGCCAACCTGCCGCCCTGTCGCCTTGTCCACCGCAAACAATTGCGGCTTGGCATTCGGCACCCCACCGCCACGCCCGGTGCCGTAGATCAGCAACGACTTCGTCACCATGATCTGCGCCTGTCCACCCGCGGCGCGCGGTGGCAGTGTGACGCCAGCAAACAACGGATCCGTACTGCGCACCGGCACAAAACCGCCATTCGGCACCCACCACTTCTTGTCGCCGAGATTCATGTCGTAGGCGGTGATACCACCAAGCTCCTTGGGCTTCAGAATCGAGACGCCACCAAGCACCGAGGCATTCGCACGCCCCTCGAACCCGCCGCCGCGCGCCGCGGGTGCCACGTACCCCGGCGGTGGCGCAACCGCACCGATCAATCCGCAGTTGTCGCGCGGTGAGCTGTACCGGAATTCACTGCAGGGATCCTTCTGCAGCCCAATGGTCGACAGACCACTCAAAGAAGCGACATAGATCATCCCGGTCTCGGGATCGACCGCGGCGCCGCCATCGATGTTCACGCCGCCCGATGCACCAGGCGCATACCACGAGCAGCGCAGCCCGGTCTTGCTGGCGCCATCAGTAGTCACCGCCGGAATGAAATACGGTCCCATCCGGCACTTCTTCGCCATTGCCATCGCCGAGTCACGGATCGCCGGCGTGTAGTCGATGATGTCGCTCTCCAGCAACCCCTGTTGAGAGTACGGCGCGGGGCGGCTGGGAATCGGCTGCGTGGGCGAGGTCTTCTCGTCGGGAATGTCACTCTGCAACACCGGCGTTTCGACGATCGGCCAGATCGGTTCACCGGTCGCGCGATCAAAGGTGTACAGCCACCCCTGTTTCGTACTCTGCGTGATCGCCTTGCGACGCACGCCGTTCACCGTGATGTCGATCAGGTTTGGCGCCATCGGCGTGTCGTAGTCCCAGATGTCGTGGTGCACCATCTGGAAGTGCCACTTCCGCTTGCCGGTGCGCGCGTCGAGTGCCACCAGCGAGTTGCCGAACAGGTTGTTGCCCGGGCGATGCCCGCCGTATTCGTCCATCAACGGCATGCCGACGGGGATGTACACGAGGCCCAACTCCGGATCAGCGGAATAGGTCGCCCACGCGTCGTTCTTGCCGACGCCCTCGGTGCCGATCTTTGATCCGCGCTCCCACGTTTCGGCCCCGAACTCGCCGGGTTGTGGCACCAGATTGAACTTCCACATCTGACGGCCCGTCCGCACATCGAAGCCACGGATGAACCCCGGAATGTTGCGCACGCGGATCGGGTAGTAGCCGTGAATCGACGAATTGCCGACGACGATCATGTCATTGACCATGATGGCCGGCGAACTGGCCGCGATCTGTCCGTTCACGGGGTCGATGCCCACGGTGCCATCAGCACCCATCTTCTTCACCGGGTCCCACGTCTCACCGGGTTTCGCCTTGCGCGCCGGCGCGGCGTCGGAGATGACCAGCGAACCCGAGTCGTCCACGGCCAGCGGCACCAGCGGAAACCCCAGCCCGTCCTGCAGATCCACGACACCATTGGTGCCGAACTTTGGATCGGGACGACCGGTCTTTGCATCCAGCGACACCATGTGGTACCCCGGCGTCACCACGATCACACGCTCCTCGCGGCCGTCGGTCCAATAGGTCGGGCCACGACCCGCGAACTGTCGCGGCGCCTTCTGCCAGCGGATCCCTTCCTCGAGGCGATACATCCACAACGTTTCACCCGTCTCGGGATCGATCGCCATCACACTGCGCCGCGTCGTGGCCACGGTGAAGAGGCGTCCGTTCGCATACAGCGGTGTGGTGCGATAGTACTCGTCTGGCCCGAACGTACCGGCGTTCCACTGCCACGCCATCTGCAGCGTGTTGAAGTTGGATGCGTTGATCTGGTCGAGTGGCGAATAGCGCGTGCTGTGCGCGTCGCCTCCCCAGTAGCGCCACTCGCCGGGCGCATTGCCGCGCACCAGGCCTGTCATCACCGGGGCGGTGCCGCCCGGCGCGCTGATGGGTCGCGGCTGCGGCACGCGCATCGCGCGTACGGCCTGCGCCTGCAGCGGTGCGCTGAGTGTGAGCACGAGAGTCGCCGCACGGGCGGCGAGTGGAACGGCGACGGCGAAGAGTCTGGTCTTCATCGACGGTTGCTCTGGGTGGAAGGAACGGCGCGAACGGAATCGAGACGGATTCGGTGCAACGCGACCGAGTCAGCAGCGAGTGACTCGGCGCCGGCAGGCATGCCATTCATGCGCAACAGGTAGGCGAGGGCGAGTGCGTACTCGTCATCACTCATGGACCCGGGTTCGTTCTTCGGCATCTCGCGACGCAGGTAGCCGAACAGCTCATCCAGCGGCCGCCCGAACCACTTGGCCCGGAATGGAGCGCCGGTGTGCACGGTCGGCGTGTGGCAGCTGCGGCAGAAGGTGGCGAAGACATCGGCTCCCTTGCTGGCCTGCGCGGCGGTGTAGACGCCGTCCATCGTGGTGCGGATGGTGTCGACGGCCACGTGCGTTCCGAGCTGCAACGGGTTCACGGCCGGGTGCATCGCGGCGCGCGCTGCGTACACGGCCGCGCGGTGCGTCGGCCTGGCTGTCGGCCACGCGCGCGTCGGCACGCCGATCAGTTCAGCATACGCAATGGCAACCAGTGCGATCGGAGCGACGAAGCGGACGGCAGCGGACACGAGGCAGGGAGCGAAGTTCGGTACGCAGGGGGCGGACGGTCAGGTCTGATCAGGACCGACGCGGGATGCGGAGAATCTGCCGCATTGCGAGCGCAACGGCCATTGCAACGGCAGCCAGCAGCGCGAGCCGCATGGCGGCGAGAGCCAGACTGCCGTCCAGGGCCGGCCAGGCCAGGCTGCCACGATGCTCGGCCAGCGCCGCCCCACGCTCGGTCATCCAGTGCCACGCGGTATGCGCCACCAGCACCGAACCCACGATCGTGATCAATCGCCCGCGGCCAGCGCCGGCATACCGACGCGCCAGCCAGAGCAGGGGCAGGGCAGTCAGCAGGACCGCCAACTGGCCGCTCTCGACCCCGACATTGAATGCAGCCAGCGCGCTGACGAGGTTCCCGCCCGCGAACTGCAGGGTCTCACCGAGCGCAAACGAGAACCCGAAGCCGTGAATGAGGCCGAAGCCGAATGCAATCGGCCAGCGTGAGGCCAGCCGCTCCTCGGGCAGCACGATGTTCTCGATCGTGAGCCAGACGATCGACGCCGCAATCAACGTCTCCACCAGCGGCGGAAACCAGAGTGCCGTCGGCGCAAAGCCGAGCGCGGCGCCTCCGAGCGTCAACGAATGCGCGACCGTGAATGCCGTCACGATTGTCACGAGCGACCGCCAGTTGCGCAGCGGCAGCACCAGACAGAAGACGAACAGCAGATGATCGATCCCGCTCAGGATGTGCTTGAAGCCGACGGTGAGGAACTGCGCCGAGGTCTGGTACCAGCGCGGATCCAGCGCGACGGACTCCGGGTTGCCAGTGTACGTCAGCGCGCGTTCGATCCCGTCACTCGCCACGATGCGCAGGACGCTGCTGGTCCGGATGCCAAGGTGCGCGAAGTCGGGATGCAGCACCAGCTTTGCGTCGCCCACCGGGAGCGTGTACTCCAGCGCGACATCGAAGAGCATTTGTTGCCACTGGATCCGCGCCGAGTCGAGCGGCGGTCGCAAGAAGGCGACCCGCGCACCGCTGAAGGTGTCGAAGGTGCGATCGTTCGGCAGCGCGATGCGTGTGCCCACGATCCGTGGCGCGCCAAGTGCGCGGCCGTCGGTGGTGATCGACACACTGTTGGCGATCCAGAGCTGCGCCGCCTCAGGCAGCAGCGCGCGCGCACGCACCAGGTCGAGCGACCCGTCGTCGCGCAGCGGGAAGTCGACGTCACGCATCGCCTCGAGTGGCACACGAACCAGGAGCCTGAGAATCCTGCCATCCTGTTGCACGAACGCGCGCACCGCCACACGTTCCGGAATCTCGTGCGCCGCGGCGCGGATGGACGTCGTGACACTCAGGAGCGCGGCGACCACGAACCGGACGGCGTGCGGCCAGCAGCGCGTCGGGCGCTGTCGCGGGTTCGTCGAGGTCCTCTGGTGCATCACGATGGCGAGGTCGCGTCTCAGGTGGCTCATGGTGGCCAGATCACGTCTCTGGTGCATCACGGTGGCGAGAGATAGCATTGGCCGCAGTTTCGCGCCGCGGCCACGCTCGGATCGAACGCGGGGCGGCGGGAGGGATGCGGAGTGGATTTCACGTCAGGATCGGAGAGTCGGGATGCCACGGAAGCGTACGTTATGGGCGGCGTCGGTGTTGGGCGCCCTGATCCTCGCGCTGATGCTCGGCCAGCGTCAACTCGCCACCGCCCTCGAGCGTCAGGCGGTGATGGCACCCGCCTTTGAAGTCGACCCCCTCTGGCCCAAGCCGCTGCCGAACGGCTGGCTGCTCGGCATGGTCATCGGGCTTGGCATCGACTCCCGCGACCACGTCTTCATTGTGCACCGCGGTGCGGCCACCCTCAACTCGCGGACCGAGGGAGGGTACCCGCTCGTCGGTCCCTGCTGCTCCTCGGCGCCGCCGGTGCTCGAGTTCGACCCCGAGGGCAATCTGGTGAATTCGTGGGGCGGTCCGGCCGAGGGGTACGTCTGGCCGAGCAGCAATCACGGGATCGCCATCGACCACCTCGACAATGTCTGGATCGGCGGCAACGGCACCCCCGATTCCACCCGCGGCATCGGGTTCGATTCGCACATTCTCAAGTTCACGCGTGCCGGGAAGTTCCTGCAGCAGATCGGCGTGCCGGGTCGTCGCGCCGATTCCAAGTCCATGGATTCATTCGGACGCGTGGCAAAGGTCTCGTTCGATGTGGCGGCGAAGGAAGCGTTCGTGGCGGATGGCTATGGCAATCGCAGAGTCGCCGTGCTCGACATGACGACAGGGGCCATCAAGCGCTTCTGGGGCGCCTACGGCAATGTGCCGAGCGACTCGAGCTTCGGTCCATACAACCCAGATCTGCCGCCGATTCCGCAGTTCCGCACCCCGGTGCATTGCGCCGAACCCACGCCGGACGGGCTGGTGTATGTGTGTGATCGCGTGAACAACCGGATCCAGGTCTTCCGCAAGAACGGCACGTTCGTGAAGGAGAAGCGTATTGCACCGCGCACACTGGGCGATGGTGCGGTGTGGGATATCGCGTTCTCGCGCGACGCGGCGCAGAAGTACCTGTTTCTCGCCGACGGGAAGAACGAACGCGTGTATGTGATGGATCGCGAGTCGCTCGAGATTCTGACCGCGTTCGGCGACGGCGGGCGGCAGCCGGGCCAGTTCTTCGCCGTGCATTCGATCGCCACCGACTCGAAGGGCAACATCTTCACGACCGAGACATACGAAGGCAAGCGGCTGCAGCGCTTCGTCTACAAGGGCATCAGGCCGGTGACGAAGGCGGATCAGGGTGTGTTGTGGCCGACGAAAAAGTGAGCTTCGGTCGCTGATACGGCACAAGACCTCAGGCCCGCCAGCACTGCGCTGACGGGCCTGACTCGTTTTGCGAAAGCGCTACGCCTTGATCGACTGCATGTCGATCACGAAGCGATACTTGACGTCGCTCTTCACCATGCGCGCATACGCATTGTTGATGTCCGGCATCGGGATCAGTTCGATGTGAGCCGTGATGCCATGCTCGCCACAGAAGTCGAGCATCTCCTGCGTCTCCTTGATGCCGCCGATGAGTGAGCCGGCGATCGCGCGTCGTCCCATGATGATCGGGAACAGGCCCGGTGACGGATGCGGCGTGGACGGCACGCCGAGGAGGCACATGGTGCCATCACGCTTGAGGCACATGATCAGCGGATCGAGCGCGTGTGATGCGGCCACTGAATTGAGGATGAAGTCGAGCTGCCCCAGGTAGCGCTGCATGTCGGCGGCATCGCTGCTGATGACGACATCATGCGCGCCGAGCGCCTTGGCGTCGGCCACCTTGCCCGGCGACGTGGTGAAGACCACCACGTGGGCGCCCATTGCCGCGGCGAGTTTCACGCCCATGTGGCCAAGCCCGCCAAGCCCGACGATGCCGACCTTCGAGCCCGGGCCGACGTTCCAGTGGCGGAGCGGCGAGTAGGTCGTGATCCCGGCGCAGAGCAGTGGCGCCGCGCCGGCGAGGTCGAGCGACGCGGGAATCCGCAGCACGAACGCCTGATCGACGGTGATGTCGGTGGTGTAGCCACCGTAGGTCGGGCCGCCGGTGTGCTTGTCGACGCTCATGTAGGTGCCGACGAAACCGCTGCCGGTGCAATAGTTCTCGAGGTGCTCCAGGCACGACGGACAGGTGCGGCAGGAATCGACCATGCACCCCACGCCGACCGTGTCACCAACCTTGAAGCCCGTCACGTCGCTGCCGACAGCGGTCACATGGCCAACGATCTCGTGCCCAGGGATGGCGGGGTAGGACTGCGGGCCCCAGTCACCGCTGACGAAATGCAGGTCGGAGTGGCAGACGCCGCAGAACTTGATGTCGATGGCGACGTCGGTCGGGCCGGGGGCGCGACGGGTGATGGTATGTGGTGCGAGCGGCGCGTCGCTGGAGAATGGCGC
>JANMHB010000030.1:0-3007 GCA_031374935.1 Gemmatimonadaceae bacterium
GCCGAAGAACTTGAACAGTGCCACGCCGAGGATCATCGCGCCGATGTTCTCGGCGGCGGTGCTTTCGAACAGGTCGGCGCCGCGGCCGGCGCAATCGCCCACGTTGTCACCGACCAGGTCAGCGATCACGGCTGGATTGCGCGGATCGTCTTCAGGAATCCCGGCTTCGACCTTGCCCACCAGGTCGGCGCCGACGTCAGCCGCCTTGGTGTAGATGCCGCCGCCGAGCTGTGCGAAGAGTGCCACGAAGCTCGCTCCGAAGCCGTAGCCGACGATCAGAAACGGGATCTTCGGTGCCCACTGCTCAGCCGTCACACCCGCCGGCGCGAGCAGGGTGATGATGGCGAACAGGCCACCGACACCGAGCAGCGACATCGACACCGTGAACAGTCCGGAGACCGCGCCGCCGCGCAGTGCGGTCTGAAGCGCGGCGTTGAGCGACTGCATGGCGGCGCTGGCCACGCGGATGTTGGTGCGGATCGAAACCCACATGCCCATGTAGCCCGCGATGCCGGAGCTCAGCGCACCGAGGAAGAACGAGAGCGTGACAAAGAGTGCGAGCACCTTCGGATCCGACACTGGATCACTCGCCGTGGTCTCCCGCAACAGGCCGTAGCCCACGAAGAGCAGCGCTGCAACCACGACCGCGAGCACGGAAATCGTCTTGTTCTGGCGGGCGAGGTACGCTTCCGCCCCTTCCTGAATCGCGTCGGAGATGGCCCGCATGGCGTCGGTTCCGGTACCTCGCGCCAAGACCCAGCGCGCGAGGAACCCGGCAAACACGAGGGCGATGACGCTGCCCCCGATGATGATGCCGAGCAGAGATGACTGCGAAGCGTTCATGACGGATTCTGAGTTTGGGGAGAATGCGGGTACGGGTCGAGCCGCCGTCGGAAGTCAGTGGGGCACTCGACCGATGGATCAGGTAACAGATCGCGGCAAGCTATGCACGTGATCGGCGCGGAACCAGTTGTCACTGCGGGTCTTAGCGCAACCCGGGGGCTCGTCGCCTGGCGTTGGCGTCGGCGAAAACGGAAGGGCGGACCGCTTGGCCCGCCCTAGAGGAGAATCTCGTACCGGTAGGTGAATCGGACCGGTTGGCCGCCACGTGACGCTGGCCGAAACCGTTGTTCACGCAGGCTGCTCAGGAACTGTTCGTCGTAGCCTCCATCCCCTGACCGGGGCGAGAACTCCGCCGCCACGACCTTGCCCGTCTCGTCGACTTCCAGCTCGATGATGATTGTCTTGCCGCGCAGCCGCCGCGGTGTGCCGTTGGGCGGCACGAACATCGCGCGGGGTTGCGGTGGATAGACGAGCGCGTTCCCGCCCCCCGTTCCGGGCCCGGCACCCGTGCCAGTCCCGGTGCCCACGCCTGTCCCAGTTCCACCGCCAGTACCCGGACCAGTTCCGGGGCCGTTGTCGGTACCACTGCCCGCACCCGCACCCACACCGGGCGCGGACGCGGCTGGGGTTACCGCGGCTGGCGCCGGCGCTTCGGCGGCGGCCGGGGTGGGCGCCGGCGGCTCCACTTTGGGTGGTTCGACCTCCGGCTTCTTGACCTCCGGCACCGGAGCGATCGGTGGCAGGATGCTCGGGGTGGTCGGCTTGGGCGGCGGCGGCAGCTGGTAGCGCAGGATTCGCTCGGGAATCACCACACTGCCACCACGCCCTCCGCCACCGCCGCCCGCGGGACCGGGGCCACCGGCACCCTCGGTGAGCGCGTCGGTGATCTCCCGGTGGAAGAACGCGGGGAGCAGGATCAGCAGCACGATCAACGCATGTGAGATGATGGCGACCACCGCGCCGCGCCGTCGATTCTCCTTGAGCGCCCCCTCGGGAACACCTATGAGGGGACGCAGCTTGGGCCGCTCGCCGACAAAGCGCGGCGTGACGTCGGCGGATTCGGGGAGGCTGCTATCGTGCATCGTGTGGGTGCATGGGGAGTGTTGCGCTCACATTCTACGCCCAAAGGGGGCCGAAAGGTTCGCCGGAACGCGCGAGGGCGACCGGGACTCTGCCCGATCGCCCTCGTCACGCAATCATTCGTGTACCGACTGTGCCGTGGAGCCTACTGCAGCGCCTTGGGCATATGACCGATGACCTTGACGCCAGCGCCACGCGCAACGTCCATCGCGTAGATCACGTCCTGATACACAGCCGTCGAATCACCCTTGACGAAGATCAGCTTGTCCGGGCGGGGGTCATAGATCTCCTTGAGTCGCTTCGGAAGATTCTCCCGCGTCTGCTCCTCGGAGTTGATCTTGAATTTTCCGCCAGGCAGTACCTGCAGCACGATGTTGTCCGGCGGCGGCCCAGGCGGCTGCGGCTGCGGCGTCGGATCGGGGAGCTGCACATCGATCGTCTTCCGGGCCATCGGCACGATGACCATGAAGATGATGAGCAGCACCAGCAACACGTCGATCATCGGGGTGACGTTGATGTCGTTCGTCAGCCCGCCTTCTCCACCATCTGCGCTCATTGCCATTAGGGCTTCTTGCCTCCGCTCAGGTCGAGGGGATTGTTGCCCGTCTTTGGCGAGTCGCCGGGTACCGTTGACTCCGTGTTCGGCGTCTGGTCTGTGATCAGCCCGGAGAGACGCACACCACCCTTGGCGATGATGTCGAGCGCATCCTGCACCTTGTAGTACTGCAATCCCGCGTCAGCCTTGACGTACATGATCTTGTCGATCGTCCGTGCGTCGTAGATCTGCTTGACGATCTGCTCCAGATCCGCGTTGTTGATCGGCTTCTTGTTGACGTAGTACTGCCCGTCCTTGTCGATGCCGAGCACCTGGTCTGCATTTTCATCTTCGGGGTGCGCCTTGATGTTCTGACCCTTCGGCGGAGTCGCCTTGAAGCCAGCCGCAATCTGAGGCACCACGATCATGAAAATGATCAGGAGCACGAGCATGACGTCGATCATGGGGGTGACGTTGGGTTCGGCCTTGACCGAACCCCCGCCGCCTGCAGACATACCCATTGAGTCGCTCCCCGGTTAACGGTGTGTC
>JANMHB010000095.1:0-6107 GCA_031374935.1 Gemmatimonadaceae bacterium
GGGTAGGGACGCCCTGGTGGTGAAATTGGTAGACACGCCATCTTGAGGGGGTGGTGCCGCAAGGCGTCGCGGTTCGAGTCCGCGTCAGGGCATGTCTGGGTGGTGTGGGTGCAGGCCTCGGTGGGGGAATTGCCACAGTAGCTCAGTGGTAGAGCACTCGATTCGTAATCGAGCGGTCAAGGGTTCAATCCCCTTCTGTGGCTCTTGGGATTTTGATGGTGAAGCAACGAAACGCCTTGGCCATGCCGGGGCGTTTTTCGTTTGTAGTGCGTGATTTTGGTACGCGCTGCGCGCTCGTGGTTGTTGGGGCCGTTGTGGAGTGTCGCTGGCGTCGCGGTGTTGTATCATGCACTCGCGCGACGTGATCAAGGCGCTTCGCGCTGATGGATGGTTCGAGGTTCGCGTGCGCGGATCGCACCACCATTTTCGGCATCCGGAGAAGGCTGGAACCGTGACGGTGCCGCATCCGGCCAGCGATCTGCGCATAGGCACACTGAAGTCAATTGAACGGCAGTCCGGCATTCGATTCTGATCTGAGGTGGAGGACGCTGACGTGTTCTATCCTGCGATCGTGACGCCTGATGACGGCGCGTTGGTGGTGACGTTCCCCGATGCACCGGGGTGCGTGACTCAGGTGGATCGTGTCGAAGACCTGTTGCCGATGGCGACTGACGCGCTGGCGGGGTGGCTGGATGCGACGCTCGATGCCGGCGATTCAGTGCCCGAACCGCGCGCGGTCCGGCGGGCTCCCCGCGGGTCACGCAGCATTCTTGTTCCGGTGGTGCCGACGGCGGTGGCGTTGCGCGTGCTGCTTCGTCGGGCGCGTGCCGAGGAGGGGCTGACGCAGGAAGAATTGGCGCGGCGGCTCGGCATGTCGGCGACGATGGTGCGGCGACTGGAGCGGAGCGGGGCGAATCCGACGCTCGAGACGTTGGACCGGGTGGCGGTGGCGTTGAATCGGACGCCGGTGGTGGGGTTGGTGCGGGAGGGGGCGGGGGCGGGCTATGGGGCTGGTGGTGTGCGGCGCGGTCGTCGAGCTCTTTGAGAGGGTTGTTGCTGGGCGCTGTGGTGTTCTGCGTCTGAGCAATGGGAATCGGTTGCGGGTGGTGGGGTGGGGCGGTAGGATTCAGGTTCCTCGGTGTAGTGGTGTGACTGCGGGAGTAACTCAGTTGGTAGAGTGTCAGCTTCCCAAGCTGAAGGTCGCGGGTTCGAGTCCCGTCTCCCGCTTTAGGCTAGTTGAATTTTCGAAACACGATACGCCACTACGATTGCTTCGTAGTGGCGTATTCGTTTGCACCAACTGACTTGGCCAGCCATATAGTCACCCGCTGCAACCCAGATTCCGGCGGGCGAGCGTCCGATGCTTCCCGTTCGTGAAGAAAGCGCAGAACCGTGCAGCGCGCATCATCAGACTTTGCCGGGCCGGTCCTCGAATGACTGAGTCTCCGAAGAACCCCGGGCGATTCAGATCAGCGCCTCAAGGACAGCCGTGTGACCGAAGGGCGCCGCTGACGGTACTACGAATTTTGCCATCGTGATGACACCATCCACGCCGAAGCACCCCATGCGCATCGCTGTGCTTACAATCCCCGCCGCCGCCCTCCTCGTGGCCGTCGGGTGCCAATCCGCCGCCCCGGCCGCGACGCCGGCCACCCCTGCTGCGGTGGACAACCCGTTCCTCGTCGAAATGGGCCGAGAGGACCAGGAGCACCAGTCGGGGGAGAAACTCGCTCGCACCGATGAAGATCGCGTCAAGCTCGTGCTCGCAGAACTCGGCGCGGGACGCGTGCAGACATCAGCCGACCGGTTCAACGTGGCCATCGTGCTGCAACACTCGCCAATGACGTTCCGCGGCGACACGCTCGTCGCGATCAGCCCAGACAACTATCTGCTCGGCCATCACCTCGCCAAGGCGGCGTTTGAGGCCGGCTATGCGCCGGCACGTGAACTCGTCGCACAATCAATCGATCGCTACCTCAGTGTCACCACCGGCACACAGCGCTACGGCACCAACCGGTTCATCAACCAGAAGACGGAGCAGGAGGAGTTGGCGCCGATCGACCGCACAACGACCGATGCGGAGCGGAAGACGTACGGCGTGCCGACGCTCGCGGAGTTGCTGAAGAAGTATCCGGAGGCGGCTCTGAAGCGGTGATCGACCTTGCGGTGCGCGCGACAGGATTTCCAGCCGCGCGGACGACACGCGCGGTGACCGGTACGCCGCCGACACCGCCCGGTGGCGCGTCGTTCAGGACAACCAGCCTCCGCCGTCACGTCACACCGTCGAGCGCCACTGGCGTGCCGCCGAACGGCCAGCAGTCAGCAAGCCGTCAGTCCTCCGGCCGCACCCGACACGGTCCCCCCGAAGACGCCCGACCCCGCGCAACCCGCCCTCACGGCATCGCCGCCACCGCCCGCTCAATCCGCCGCGCAAACGCGATCGGCTGAATCTCCTGGCCCTGGAACATCCACTGATTCAGTACCGCCACCGTACGCGTCTTCGGAAACACAAACACGTACTGCCCGCCGTAACCCCACCCGAAGTACGCGCCGGAATCCTGCAGCACGCCCGGACCGACGGTCCACCACATCAACCCGTAGTTGACCCGGGCCGGCGGCTGGCCGGGTTTCGTCGGCTGCTGGCCACGCACCGATTCCGCCACCCATTCCGCACTCACCAGTCGCGCCCCGTTCCACATGCCCTGATCGAGCATCAGCTGGCCAAGACGCGCCAGATCGGCCGGCTCGAGATACAGGCCACCCTCGGAATCGGTGAGGCCGCCGGATGATCGCTTCCAGTGAAAGCGCGTGATGCCGAGCGGGGCGAACAGGTGCCGCTCCGCATACACCTGCAGGTCCACGCCAGTGGCACCGCGGAACACCTCGGCCAGCAGCGCAGCCGCACCATCGTTGTAGTGGTACTTCGTGCCCGGCGCGGTCTCCATCGGCTGGGCGAGGACCAATGACACCCAGTCACTGCTGTTCTCCATGCGCTGCGTGATGTCGTCATCGCTGCCGTAGCCACCACCCTCGGGCCAGCTGATGCCGGACGTCATCGTCAGCAGATGCCGGATCGTGATCTTCCGGCGCACCGAGTCCCGGAACGCCGCCGCATGCGCCGGGATGAATTGCGCGATCGGCTGATCGATGGTCGCGATGTCCTTGCGGGCGATCGCGACGCCGTAGACCAGCGATACGATGCTCTTGCTCACCGACTGCAGGGTGTGGAGCGTGCGACCCTGATAGAAGGGATGCCAGTTCGGGTCCTGATAGTTGAAGACACCCGGCGCCTTCTTCATCGCGTACACGCCCTCGTAACGGCGAGGAAAGGTGCGTGAGAGCAATGGTACACCGTTGCGCACGACGTGCACCGCGTCCACGTAGCCGAAGTCGCCGCGCGCGGCGGAGTCGGCGAAGGCGGTCAGCGCGGCGGTGTTTTCAGCCACGGGCAACGCGCAGCAGGGCGTGTCACGATGGCGCGTGAACCAGTCGGTGATGTAGGCCACCTTCGCGATGTGGTGACTGGGACGGTCACGCGCGCCGTGTGATTCTCCGGGAATGCGCACCAGCTCCGTCGGCACGCCGCGCAGACGCAACGCGGTGAACCATTCCTCGGATTGCCCGAACGGCGTGCGGTAGTCGCCGTCGCCACCCATCACGAGCGTCGGCGTCTGTACGCCGGCCACGCGCGACAAGGGCGACTGCGCCCAGTAGTGCGTCGGATTCTCCCACGGCGTGCCGCGCAGCCAGTGTCCCTGAAAGTGCGAGCCATTATCGGCCGTCAGCACTTCGCTGGTCCAGTTGATGACAGGATAGAGCACGGCTGCTGCGCGGAAACGCGTGGTGCGCGCCGTCAGCCACGCGGTCAGGAGTCCGCCACCACTGCCACCGGTGACGTAGAGCTGCGCCGGATCAGCCAGGCCGCGCGCCACGACGGAATCGACCGCGGTCAGAAGGTCGTCGGCATCATCACCGGGATAGGTCTTGTCGATCAATCGTGCGAATGATTCGCCGTAACTGGTCGACCCACGGGGATTCACATACAGCACGACGTAGCCCTGCGCGGCCATCCACTGCTTCTCGATGTCGAAGCGATCACCATACGCGGCGAACGGGCCACCGTGAATCTCGAGGATCATCGGATACTTCTTGCCCGGCGTGTAGCCCGGCGGCGTGATGATCCACGACTGGAAGCGCTGGCCATCCTTCGACGACTTGGCCCAGAACGACGAGACCTGCCCCGCCCGCCGATCGGCGAACACGTCGTCATTGACGGCCGTCAGCTGCTTCGTGAGCACACCGGCAGCCGCCGCGAACCAGACGTCACCCGGTACGGTGGGCGATCCGCGCGTCATCGCCAGCGCACCACCGCGACTCATCGAGAACGCCTGCCCTCCACCGTACGCCTCGAGATCGCTGGCGAGAGAGTCGGCCACCAGCGTGGTGGTGCCATCGAGCGCGATGCGCCAGAGTCCGGCCCGTCCTTCGCGATCGGCCAGGAAGAGCAGGCCGTTGCCATCGGGAAGCCACGCCGGACTGTCGATCGCTGCGTCGAACGTGGCTGAAAGCAGTTTTGGTTTCGCGTCGCCCGTGCGCGGGACCAGCCAGAGTCGCGGCTGTGTCCAGGCGTGCCCGGAGTCCGCCACGCTGACGAAGGCGAGCCACTTGCCGTCGGGTGAAATCACCGGCGAACGATTCGTCCCGCGGCGACGGAAGAGCGGCTTCACATCGCCATCGGCGACGCGCACTTCGAACAGATCGGACGAACGCGAGGTGAGATCGGGCGACGGGTTGCCGTTGGCGGTGACGATGAGTGCCGCGCCGTCGGGCGTCCAGATACCGGGGGTCGCGCCGTACGCCCGACCGTATTGCAGCACGCCACCAGCGGTGACCTTGCGTGCGGTTCCACCCTTGCTTGGCACGACGAACAATTCGGTGCGACCGGTCGGCAACAGGCCGACGCCATCGCTGCGATACCGCGCATCGGTGGCTACGATCGCGGGTGGTGCCCAGGTCGCACCGGAGGGCGCAGTCGGCATCCCCGCGGGAACTCGTGGCGGTGAGGCGACGAGCATCGCGAAGGCGATCTGCGATCCGTCAGGCGAGATGGTGAACCATTCCGGCGTGGATGGCAGCTTCGCAATGCGAACGGTCTGTTCATTCGCCACATCACGCCGATACATCTGCGTCGTGCCATCTACGCCCGACAAATAGATCACCGCATCACCCGACGGGGTCCAGCGTGGCGTACGTTCGTTGCCGTCGCCGGCCGTCAGTCGCCGGTGCATCGATCCATCGGCGTTCACCAGCCAGAGCTGCATCACCTTGCGGTCGCGCATGATGTCGAAACTCTGACGCACATACACCACGCGCGTGCCATCAGGCGAGAGCTGCGGTTCGTTCACCGTCTCGAGGCGGAAGAGATCGAGCGGCGTCAATGGCGTTGCAGTGCTGCGCTCCGCCGCGGTCGCACGTGTGGCGGCACGCATCAGATCCGGACCTTCAGGTGGGGTGCCATACCCGACCGTCGCCAGTCGCGGGCCCGTGTTCACATCGCGCACCACGCCCCACGGCGTGACGGGCGTCTGGTGCAGGAACCCGCGCACCTCGGCCTCCGTCAGCCGCGAGACCGTCTGCTGGCCGGCGCGATACCAGCTGTCCACCTTCTGCCAGACGCCGTTGACTCGTGCAATGACGATGTAGTGGTTGGCCGAACTCGCGGTCGGTGCACGGCTCGGACGCGCGCCGCGACTGAGGTCGGCATCGGCACCAACGATGAACACCGGGTTCGCCGTACGACGCAGATAGTCGGTGACCGCGCGCTCCCTGGCACCCACCGTGGCCAGCGTCGCGCCGAAGAGTGGCTCGGCACGCAGGCCGAGTACGTCGAGCACACGATGGAATTCGTCGCCGGCGGACCGTCGTGATGCCACGATCGCTCCGGTGGCGTCGATCACCGGCTTGGTCGATCCGACGACACCGGCCACCCCATCCACATCGGCGTGCAGGTAGAGGCGTTCCTGCACGCGGTGTGCGGTGCCGATCGTATGATCGAGCGGCAACCCGAAGAGGCGTGCGACAGAATCGACGCTGCCACCCAGCAACAC
>JANMHB010000115.1:0-24486 GCA_031374935.1 Gemmatimonadaceae bacterium
GGGTGCCGATCCAGATCACGCTCCCACTTCGCCATCGTGCTGAACACGGCCAGTGGGTTGCGACCGCCGATAGTCAGGTTGACGGCAGTGATGCCGGAGGCCTGCACGTTGCGGATCATCTCCGGTGTGAGCGCATCCACCTGAACCGGAGTGTTGAACGGTCCCGGGCTGGCGAGGAAGTCGATCACCATCGAGCGGTTGTAGCCCGGCCATGCGAGTGCGGCGTCAACGTGCTGCGATCGCGCCGCGCCGAGTCGTGTCGCCAGCGATGGTGCAACAGCAAGGGCTGCCGCCGCCTTCGAGAAGGCGCGGCGGGTGATGAGATCGTCTACGGACATACGCCGACTCCTCGGGTGGGGAAGGTCACGCACCTGCAGCCAAGAGTGTACGGCGAGGACGGCGCCTTGTCATGCGCGACCGCGGCACTCGGCAATCGTCTGTCGAGTCGCCGCGATCGTTCGTGCCACATCGCCCGCCGAGGTCCGCCAGTTCACCACGCTGACGCGCATGACGTGCCGTCCGCGCCAGACGGCACCGCTGAAGAACGCCTCACCGCTGGCATTGATGGCGGCAATCACTGTGTCGGTGCGCCGGTCGTGATCAGCATCGCTGGCGCCGTCGCGCTGATCGAGAAAGCGGACCAGCCCCTGATTCATGTCCGGCACCATCATCGCCTCTGCGCCATCGAGTGCGCCGATGCCGGTCACGATGTCATGACAGAACCCGCAGCAGCGGTCGACAAGTCCTTCGACGCCCTCGGCGCCCAGCTCACGCAATGCCGCCCACACCACGAAGCCGCGCGCCCGGTGCGACCACTCCGGGTTCCAGTCGATCTGATCGCGGTGCGTCTCGCCGGCGGGGGCGATGTACGACGCGCTGACGGTCATCGCCGCCCGATGCGCGGCCCGGTCGCGCACGATCGCCACGCCACAATCAAAGGGCACATTCAACCATTTGTGGGCATCGGCTGCCCAGCTGTCGGCCAGCTCCACACCGTCCAGCAGGTGCCGTTTGCTGCGACTGGCGCGTGCCAGCAACCCGAAAGCGCCATCGATGTGCACCCATGCACCGGCAGCGTGCGCGATCGGAATCAGTTCGCTGAACGGATCGCAGGCAGCAATGTTGAGATCGGCGGCATCGAGCACGACGATGGTGGGGCCGTCACCGGCCTGCAGCGCGCGTCGCAGCGCCGCCGCCGTCACCCGGCCGGCGGAGTCCGTTTCAACGCCGATGAGGCTGCGGGCGCCCAGACCGAGGAAACGCACGGCGCGATCGATCGACGCGTGCCGCTGATCGCTGGTGACGACGCGAATCGCTGGCGCACCGAAGAGTCCATCGGTTTCGACATCCCAGCCGCGCCGAGCCAGAAGGGCATGCCTGGCAGCAGCGAGGCTCGTGAAATGCGCCAGCTGACAACCGGTGGTGAAGGCGAACGACGCATCACGTGGCAGGTCGAGCAGTTCCTTCATCCATGCGCCAGCGATCGCTTCCACGTCGGCGGCGGCGGGGCTTGTCACGCGCAGGGCGGCAATCTGATCCCAGGCCGAGCAGAGCCAGTCGGCGGCGAGCGCCGATTCGAGGGCACCGCCTGCGACCCACCCGTAGAACCGGCCTCCCGTCGAAGCGTGGAGTCCGCCCTGTACCAGGGCGACCAGTTCATCGATGACGCTGCCGGGAGGGCGGCCGGTGCGTGGCAGCTGGAGCGCGCCCTTGTGTGCCATCGGTTGGTACGACGGATTCGCAGCCACTGCGCGCGCATCGAGACTTTGCAGCCAGTCGAGAGCATGCGCATGTGCGCGGGTGAGTGCGGGGTGCTCTGGAGCAGTCACGATGTAGCCAGGGCGGGAGGTCGGTGCAGATGGAGCGAGGTACCGGCGGTGCTTTCCTGAAGCTACGCAGAGTGATCGTGGCAGCCCGCTACGTCGGCACGCGTACCGTCGTGCGGTGCGGCGCGCGTGAGCCGGTCGATGGTGGCCGGCGCGACGTCATGCACGTCGTCGTCTGCCAGCGAGACGGTCACCGCTGCGGCGCGCGCGTTCCTCGGCCCGGGTAGGTGCCGTCCTGCACTGCACCATCGACCACCACCGGCACCCCGTTCACCAATACATGCCGAAAGCCCTCTGACGCCAGCGCCGGCTTCAGATAGGTCGACCGATCCGACACGGTCGCCGGATCGAAGACTGCGATATCGGCGTCTGCGCCCACTCGGATCCGCCCCTTGTTGCGGAACGCTGGTGCCAATGCCTCGAGTCGCTGCGCGGGCATCAGCGTCATCTTGCGGATTGCCTCGGTCATGCTGAGCTGCTTCGTCTCGCGGACGTAGTGCCCCAGTACGCGCGCGTACGTGCCGGCAGCCCGCGGATGGCCGACCCCCTGGATCACGCGGCCGTCACTGGCGATCGCCGTCAACGGACTGGTGATCGCCATCGCTTCCATCTCGGGAGTGTTGACGAAGAGAATCACCACTTCGCCAGGCTTCCGATTCGCCAGGAATGTCGTGCGCGTGAGGCGCTCACCGGTGCGGGCGAGCATCAGCGTGCTGAAGAGGCTATCCGGACCGTTGGCGTAGCGATCGAGCAATGGCGACGCGAGCTCCGTCATCCCGGCGATGTAGGGATACGCTTCCGCCGTCACATCCAGCCCGCGCGCTCGTGCGTCGGCAATCATCGCCAGCGTCCGTGGTGTGGCCGCAATGCTGGTGCTGTTGAGGTGTACGATGTGCACCGGCGCACCGCTGATGGCGCTGGCCGCGATCACTTCCATGTACGATTCCACCGAACTGCCGGGATCCGTCGCGCCCCACGACCGTGTATGCACGAAGACTGGCGCGCGAAACCGAGCGGCGCTCCGGAACGCTTCGAGAACTTCGTACTTGGTGGCGGCGGGCGTGTACTGCAACCCCATGCCCACCCCGAGTCCGCCGGCCGAGAGGCCAGTCTCGATCAGTCGTCGCATTTCGGCGATCTGCGCTTCGTTGGCGACGTTGTACCCCGCGGAATCGAGCGGCAGCAGCGTTCGCGCCGCCACACCGCCGTCGTGCATGACGGTCATGCGCGCCTTGATGTGACTGGCCGCCGCACCGTAGTTGATGAGTGCCTTGCCGTCACGTTCGGCGTAGAAGGCCGGCACATCGGCGGCGCCCGCTTCGAGCTCGAGTGCCGTCGTCACTCCATCGAGCGCGAACAGCCGGTAGTTCTCGTCGTCCTGACCGTGTGCGTGGAGGTCGATGAATCCCGGGGCCACGATCAGGCCGCGTGCCTCGATCGTCTGCCGTCCCCGGAGCGGCGCCGCACTGATCGCCGCAATGCGGCCACCGCGGATGCCGACGTTGCGCACCGCATCGAGACGCGACTCGGGGTCGATCACGCGACCGCCACGAATCACGATGTCGTAGGGCGCCTGTGCGGCCAGCGGGCGCACCAGAATGGTGAACAGTGCAAGACAACCGATGAACCGGCAACGCATGGCAAGCCCCGGGTGCAGGCGAACTCCGATCTGGTGCGTGGGATGACCTGTCGAACATCGACGGGCGCGCGCTGGTCGGCAAGTCGCGTGCTTCGGTGGCGCTATGATTCTCGCGGCGAGGCCTGGTCATCGGTCGGCACGCCGGCGCCGATGCAGAGGGCGCGCCCCCGGCTACGGTGCCAGATCGTTCCATGGTTCGTACTGCGGTTCGTGCTGTGCTTCGCCACGCGGATCACCCCGCGCCGTAACACCCGATGCGCAGCATCAGCGGCGTTTCCACCGCATCCTCGATCGTCACGCGTACCCGTTGGATCGCGCCCACCGATACCCGCTCGAGCTTGCGGTGGCCGATCGTCGTCCCGCGGGCAACTTCGCGCCATCCGCGGCCGGCGTACACCTCGATGCGGTACGCGGCGACGCGCTGACCCTGTGTGATGTCCTCGCGCAGGTCGATGATGCCGACGTTGGCGTCGCGCCGCAACGCGAGTTCTGTCAGGGCTGATCGTGCGCCGCGCGGTGTGAATCGCGCCGAACCCGGTACCACGAGATTGCGGCCAAAGAGTGCATCGAGGCGGCTCCGCATCGCCATCAGGCTTACCACATCGGCTGGTTGGAGCTGTCCATCGCGGCCCGGCGGCACATTCAGCAGCAGCTTCGAGTTGCGCCCCACGGACGAGAAGTACAACTGCACGAGGTCATCCGCCGTGCGCACTTTCTCGTCCTCTTCAGGATGGTGAAACCATCCCGGTCGGATCGAGACGTCGGTTTCACCGGGGCGCCAGACCGTGCCGTCACGATCCCCATCCTGAAGTGAACGCATCACTTCGTCGCCGCTCATCCCGGGTACCGTCACGATTCGTGGATCGACCGTGGCCCAGTTGGTGGTGCCGGCGACGCCGCGCTCATTGCCGATCCAGCGGAGATCGGGACCGGCATCGGAGAACATCACCGCGTTCGGCTGCAGGCGGCGCACGGTACCCCACGTGCGCGGCCAGTCGTACACCTGCTTCCTGCCGTTCGGCCCCTCGGCATTTGCGCCGTCGAACCACACCTCGTTGATCGCACCGTACTGCGTGAGCAACTCGGTGAGCTGTGCAATGTAGAGATCGTTGTAGCGCGGTGAGTCACCGTACACCGGCTCGTGCCGATCCCACGGCGAGAGATAGAGCCCCGCCTTCAGTCCTTCGGCCCGACAGGCGTCCACGAACTCGCGCACCACATCACCCTTCCCGTCGCGCCACGGGCTCGATGCCACACTGTGGCGCGTGGTCTTCGTCGGCCAGAGGCAGAAGCCGTCGTGATGCTTGGCGGTGAGAATCATCGCCTTGAATCCTGCCACTCGGGCGGTGCGCGCCCACTGGCTGGCATCGAGTGCCGACGGATCGAAGATCGCCGGAGATTCGGTGCCGTCACCCCACTCGCGATCGGTGAAAGTGTTGACGCCGAAGTGTACGAACATGGCGAGTTCATCGCGCTGCCAGTCGAGTTGCGCACGTGTCGGGCGAGGACGGCCGGCCATGGGCACCCCAGGCCACGACGACACCGCGTCGAGCCTGCGCGCGTGGAGCGCAGCAGTGGCGATGGCGGCCGTCCGGAGAAAGGCGCGTCGATCGAGGCTCATTCAGCGGGTACCGGTCGGCGTCGTGAACGATGGTTCGGTTGGGGCGCTGCCCGAGGCGCGGTCAGATGAGATTCCGCGACGGTCTACCTCCCGAACAACATATCGCCACAGTGCGTCAGTTCGGCGGGAGCGCTCACGCGCCGAACTGACCCTGCCTGTCAGAACGCCGACGGCAACCGGTTCCGGATGTCGCGCTGACCATTTACCACGCCAATCGCGACGCTGACGCCGAAGGCGAGGGCTGTACCTGTTCCGATCAATGGAATCAACGCCACCACCGGTGTCGCGAGCAAACCCGCGCCGAGTCCGGCCACGATCGGTGCCCAGCCGGACTGCGCGGCGGTGACGAAGCGGAGACGCTCGCGCACGAAGGCGCGCGCCTGCGTGAAGCCGACGTAGGTAACGACGAGGCTGGCGGCCCAAGCAAGAATGGTGAACATGGTGGTGCTCCTCCGGTAAACTGTCGAGTACTGCAGTGTCGTAACCTACGGCACGGATACGGCGAAGTTTCGGTGCGTGGCGCGTCGTGGGGACGGAGTCCGTGCCTCCATGGGGACGGAGTCGGTGCCTCCATGGGGACGGAGTCCATGTGCGCGACGCCGTCCAGGTCGATTGGATGACAGGTGGGGTCATCCATCGCGTCAGAGCCCGCGGCCACCCGTCAGCACACTGTACACCGGTCGCGCTCCGGCCCGGAGCGCCGCGCCAATGGTGACCGCGATGGCGACCACGATCAACGGCACCAGGAGATACGTCCAGAGTTCAACGTGCGCGATGCCGGTGCCAGCCTTCAGCGCGGCTTCGGTGATGTAGTTCACCATGGGCACGTGCAGCGCATAGATCACGAACGACAACCCTGCCAGCCAGCGAAACAGGGGCTGACGCATCGCGGCGCGGGCGATGCCGGTCATACCATACCACGCGGTCAGCAGGCCTGCCAGTTCACCTCCTCGGTGCAGCGCCATCATCGTGAAGGCGATCGGCTCCGACATAGATTCGAGCGTGAACGCCATCCACGTCTTGATGCCGCAGAGGCCGAGCCAGAGGGCGAGCATGACGGGGGCATGGAACCACGACGGCTTGGCAAGCACGTCGACGTTCCTGACGGCCAGCCAGATGCCGAATGAAAAGAACAGGAGGCCTGACGCTTCGAGGAGGAACCACGCCAACGCGGCCACGGCGAAGAAGGTGCGCGGCCAGCGTGTCACGGCAATCCGCAGCCATGGATAAATCGCGCTCAGGATCAGCAGTGTGCGCAGGAACCAGAGCTGGAATGCCGAGGGGTCGAAGAGCCAGCGATCGACGAGCTGCTGCGCCGTGTACCCAGTGACGAACGGTGTGTCAGGGCCGAAGGAGCTCAGGCCGGCGGCGCGAACGATCTCCCGTGTCGGCGCCCACATCTCGAGTGCGGCGGTGATGCCGAGCGCGATGGCGCTCCAGGCAAGATAGGGAATGCCGAGCGTCCGGAAACGTTTCGCGAGTCGCGTGCGGTGCGTGGTGGCACCATCGTCGCGCCAGGCGAAGATGTACCCGGAGATCGCGAACAGGATCGGAATGCGAAACCGCACCAGTCCATTGGCGATCAGGTACTGCAGCACATGGTCCCAGGTCGGTGCCTCGTCGACGAGGGTCATCGCGGAGAGATAGCGCGGGTGCAGATTGAAGGCGTGGACGTACACCAGCAGTACCATTGCCATCAGGCTCCAGAACCTGAGGCGTGTGCTGAGTTCTGGTGGCAGGGACCGCGCATTGGTGCCTTGTGGTGCCGTCATGGTGACGGTGTACGTGGCGCGCGCCGTCAGGTTTCGGGCTTGCAGTGTATCGGGCCTGGCGTCACCAGCACATGGCGTCACGTCACCCGCGCTTTCATGCATCTCACCACAGTGTCCGCCCACCCGCAGAGCCATCGGTGAAGAGCACGGATATCGCATTCGGAACCGCCGACTGGTCAGCAATCACACGCGCGGAGCACATCGGCGAGCGCGGCGTGGCGCACTGGCGCACGAGGCAGTTCGGCAGTCGTCGCGTGCGAATGGTGGCGTACTCCGCCGACTCTCTCGCCGATCACTGGCGCGCGAAAGGGCGCATCCTCCTGGTCCTCGACGGTGCACTGCGGACGGAGCCAGTGCATGAACGCTCGCGCCATCGACGAACGCCTTGCGACGCTATGCCCTTGCGTTGCGCAGTTCCTTTCTCGGTCCACCATCGCTCCGACCCCCGTACCGAGGGAGCCGGGAGGCGGTGTCACGAGATGATTGCTACGGGGCTGGCGTCTCCAGATCGCGGAGCCAGATGTTGCGGAAGCGCACCGGATGCGCATGATCCTGGAGTGAGATCGGCAGCCGGTCGGCGTGTGCCGAGTACGGCGTGCGGACCCGGTAGGTCGTCGGGCCGACGAGTTCCATGTTGTCCTGGACCAGGATGCCGTTGTGGAAGACGGTCAACCGCGCGGCCGACTGCAGCGAGCCGTCGGGCTTGAAGCGGGGGCGATGATAGACGATGTCGTAGGTCTGCCACTCCCCGGGTGGCCGCATCGCGTTCACCAGCGGCGGGAACTGGCCGTAGAGTGATGCCGCCTGACCGTCGGCGTAGGTCTGGTTCTCGTACGAATCGAGTACCTGCACCTCGTACCGGTCATCTCCGAAGAACACGCCGCTGTTGCCGCGATCCTGCCCCTTGCCGACCGCGGGGTTCGGTGCCGCCCATTCGATGTGGAGTTGCACATCGCCGAAGCTGTCCCGGGTGCGCAGCGTACCGGTCGACGGCACGGCGACAAAGGCTCCGTTCTCGAGGCGCCATTTTGCCGGCGCGCCGGCGGACGTCCACTTGTCGAGCGAGGTGCCGTCGAAGAGCACCACCGCATCGGCCGGCGGCGCGATGGTGTACGCGCTGCCGGGCTTCACCACGCGGGGGCGCGGCCGGTCCTCGGACTGTTGCGGCCACTCGCTCAGTTTCGACTGGGCGGCGAGCGGTGCGCTGGCGCAGGCGAGCAGAACGAACACGGTGGCTAGCTTCATGGCAGACCCCAGAGGACGAGGACGGATGAGCGGTGACGTGGTGGCTGGTTGCCGCCGACCGATGGCGGCTGTCGGCGACGGATCGGACGAATGCCTTGTGCCGGGAATCTATTCGGGTTGCGGCGTCGGCGTCGAGCGTGCAGCAGCGAGCGTGGATCCAGTGCGGCGCGAGCGCATGTCGTGCGGGCACCCCGGATCGTGAGTGCGCCGAACCCATCGAGCGAGGCCGCGCCGGAGTACCCTCGCGGCAGGCTGACGTACGCACTGGCAGTGCTCTTCGCGCTCAACTTCATGAATTTCTACGACCGCCAGGTGGTCGGCGCCGTGGGCGAGAAGATCAAGCAGGAGTGGCAGCTCAGTGACAGCCAGCTCGGCAGCCTGACGACGGCGTTCGTGCTGCTGTACGCGCTGGTCGGCATTCCGTTCGGACGACTGGCTGATACCGGCACCCGACGGCTCATGCTCAGTCGCGGCGTCGTGATCTGGAGTGCATTCACCGCGTTGTCGGGCGCCGCTGGCAGTTTCTTCACGCACTTTCTGTATCGCATGGGCGTCGGTGTCGGAGAAGCGAGTCTGGCGCCGACGGCCAACTCACTGATCGCCGACCTCTTTCCGCCCAAGGTGCGCGCCCGCGCGATCAGCATCTTCATGCTCGGGCTGCCGCTCGGCCTTGGCGCGAGTTATCTGATCAGCGGGCTGGTGGTGAAGGCGACCGGCGGCTGGCGTCCGGCGTTGTATGTGGCGGCGGTTCCCGGATTCATCCTCGCGGTGTTTGCGCTCTTTCTGCCGGAACCGGCGCGACGCAGCACGGCAGTGGCGGCTGACGGTGGCGGTCTCTCCGCAACAGCATCCATCCGCGCGATCCTCGGCATACGAACCATGTGGTGGGTCATCGCGTCCGGTGCGCTGCTCAATCTGGTGATGTATGCCATCGGTGCCTTTTCGACGTCGTACTACATCCGGTATCACGGACTCGATTTCGACATTGCGAACCGCTTCAACGCGATGGTGTTCGGCGCTGGCGGTGGACTGGGCATGCTGATCGGCGGATGGCTTGGTGACCGCGCCGGACGCGGCGGGCCGGCGGGCCGACTTCGGCTGGCGACAGTCGGCTGCGCCATCGCGGCGCCGCTGTTCTGGCTGGCCCTGGAACAGTCGCGCGGCAGGGCGTGGGCATTCGCCGGCTTGCTGTTTGCGGCGGTCCTGTCGCTCTACTTCTACTACAGCAGCGTCTACGCGGCGATTCATGACCTGGTACCTTCGCGTATGCGCGGCATGGCGATGAGTGTGTACTTCTTCGTGTTCTACATCTTCACCGCAATCGGGCTGATCGGGTTCGGAAAGTTGAGTGATGCGCTCGCGGCGCGGGCGCTGGCCTCCGGTGCGACCGCGGCGGACAGTCGGGCGTTGGGTCTGCACGACGCGATGTATGTGATGCCGATCTGCTGCGCGGCGCTGGTGGTCGTGCTGTACGTTGCATCGCGGACTGCGGTGCACGATGCGCGGCGGGCGGCCGGCAGCGCGGTCTGAGCGTCTCACGGGAGCTGCACATGCGCGTCACCACCAGACGGGTTCTGGTTTCGGCAGTGGGCATCGTCGCACTGGTTTCGGCCGTTCGGCCGGCAGCGTTCCAGGCGCAGCCCCGCGCCGCCGGAACACCCACTCACACGAGTGACGTCCCGTCATGGCTGTTCCCGCTGCCGCCACCAACGTCCGACCGTGCCTGGGACACGCTGACTCCGATTCGCGTGCCACGCAGCCGCGTTGCGTTGACCGAGAATCAGTTGCACGACCTGTTCTCCGCGCCGGATTGGGCACCTGGTTCGCATCCGCGCATGCCTGCGATCGTGGCGCGTGGACGAAAGCCTGCGCTCTACGCGTGTGGCTTTTGTCACATGCCCGACGGTCAGGGTCGACCGGAGAACGCCCAGATCGCCGGACTGTCGGCGGCGTACATCGTGCAGCAGCTCGCGGACATGAAGGCGCATCGACGTCGCGGAGCCAACACCGGGCCGTATGTCCCGAACGACTACATGCAGCGCGTGGCCGAAAACGCGACCGACGCGGAAGTTGCCGTGGCAGCGGCGTACTTCGCGGCACTGAAACCACGCCAGCGCGTCCGTGTGGTCGAGGCAACCCGCGTTCCGCTGATGACGAGGGCGATGGGCACGTTCCGCTATGCGCCCGGTCGCGACACGGAGTCGCTCGACGGTCGGCTGATGGAGGTCCCGGTCGACTTCATCCGGCACGAGCATCGGGACCCGTCGGTCGAGTACATCGCCTACGTGCCCGTCGGCAGCCTGGCTCGCGGGCGCGCTCTGGTTGCGACGTCAGTGGCTCCGGGATTGCTGTCTTGCACCGGCTGTCATGGCCCGGAGCTCCGGGGCCTGGGGCTGATTCCACCACTCGCCGGACGCTCGCCCGCCTATCTCGTGCGGCAGTTGGTCGGCTTCAGGACGGGCGCCCGCGCGGGAGTTGCTGGGGCGCCGATGGGCCCGATCTCGACGGCGCTCTCGCTCGACGACATGATTGCCGTGGCTGCCTACGCCGCCACGTTGAAGCCATAGCGGCCAGAGGCAACCGTGATTCGCGGTCCGGTGGCCGGTTCGTTTCCTCCTCTTGCAGGTCCGATCATGTCCTCGTCAACGCCAGCGACATCGCTCACCCGTCGCGACTTTCTTGCCCGGACAGGTGCCGCGGCCGCGATGCTTTCGGGTGCACCACTGCTGGCAGATGCGGATCTGTCCCGACTCGCGGCGACCGCGGCTGCACCTGCGCCAGTGAAGCGATATCCGATCGGTATCGAGCTCTATGCGGTTCGCAAGGAACTCGCGCGCGATCTGCCAAACACGCTTGCGACGGTGCGGCGGTTCGGGTATCAGGTGGTGGAGTTCTACGCACCGTATCTCAGCTGGACATTGCCGTACGCGAAGGAGGTGCGCACGATGCTCGACGATCTCGGGCTGCGGTGCTACTCCACCCACAACGGGTTCATCGCGCTGACACCGGGCGACACGATGAGCAACGCGATCGAGCTCAATCAGATTCTGGGTGCGCGTCACATCGTGCTGGCGTCACCGCCGTTTGACCATGCTACCGAGGACGAGTGGAAGCGCTTGGCGGGACAGCTTGCGGCTGCGTCAGAGCTGTTGCGGCCGCATGGGCTGTTGGCCGGCATGCACAATCACGATGCCGAGTGGGCGACGCTGCCTGGTGGGCAGCGTGTGATGGAGCTGATCGCAGCTGGAACGCCGGCGGACTTCGTGTTGCAGCTCGATGTCGGCACCTGCGTCAAGGCCGGCGCCGATCCGGTGGCGTGGGTGCGGGCGAATCCTGGCCGGATTCGCAGCGTGCATCTCAAGGACTGGGCACCCGGCGAGGAGTCGGCCGAGAAGTCGTACCGGGTGCTGTTCGGCGAAGGCGTGGCGCCGTGGAAGCCGTTGATGGCGGCGCTCGAGTCGGTGGGCGGTGTGGAGTTCTACCTGATGGAGCAGGAAGGCAGTCGGTTCTCGGAGTTCGAGACGGCGCGTCGGTGTCTGGCCCGCTGGACCTCGATGCGGCGAGGGCGGTGAGCCGACGGTTTCGCGTCGCGACTTCGACCGGATCCATCATGCCAACGATACGATACATGACGGCGAGTGTGGCTCTGCTCCTGCTGGTGGTGCAGGCGGCGGGGGCCCAATCACTCCAGAATGCTGAGTTGCGTGCGCAGTTCGGCGCGCGAGGGTTGCGGTCCATCACGGCGCGCGCCGATGGCCGCACGTTCCAGTTCAGGCGCGACGACATCTCGCTCACGCTTGGCACACAACAAATTCAAAGTCGCGCCCTTGGCGCGCCGACGCGTCGCATGACGGCGGACAGCGTGATCTATCAATACCGGGCCGGCACCTGGCAGCTGGATGTGATGTATGCGCTGAAGCCCGGCTGGGGATTCGTCAGCAAGCAGATCAGCATCACATCGCTGACGGCTCGCCGCTTCAGCGTCGGTGAAGTGGTACTCTTTCACACGATGCTGGCAGAATCGCCGGTGAGTGCGTTCCACCCGAAGAGTCCGAACCCGGATCTTGGCACCAGGGAGTATGGAGCGGCGCTGCGCTTCCGAGATCGGCGTTCACTGCTGATGGTGGCGCAGAATCCGTTCCTGCAGGTGACCAATCGCGGCCGGTTGGTGAGGATGTCCTATTCACCCGACATGGAGTGGAGCGCCGGAGACGGCGCGTTCGTCACCGACCGGGGAATGCTCGCGCCGGTGCGGTTGTCCGGTCACGCAATTCCTGCTGAGATGACATCCGAGTGGCGCACACTCGAAAGTGGAACGCCCGGACTGGACGATGCCGAGGTCACAGCTTTCACGAAATTGGTCCGCGCCAGCTTTCTCTATGAGCCGAAGGCGCCGCTCAACGTCTTCGTCGGGTGGTGCGCGAATGACTATCAGATCGATGTCGGGACTGCCGCCGGTCGTTCGGAATACATGCGGCTCTTTGACCAGGCCGCGGCGGTCGGTGCACAATACGTGCTCTATGCCCCATCCAATTCCGCCATCTCACGCCGCGAGGAGAGCGTGGACGAGTGGAGCTGGGAGCACGTGCTCTGGCTTGGCCTCGGGCAGAAGATTCGCCGCAATGTATGGGATCCGCGGACGAGCGAGATCCCGCCGAGTGTGCAGATCATGCTGGATGCGGCGCGAGACCGGAAACTGAAGCTGCTGGCGTACGTGTACCCGGTGGTCCCATTCGCACAGAACCCCGCATGGCTGGTCGCGTCACGTCGG
The DNA here is from genome assembly GCA_031374935.1 of Gemmatimonadaceae bacterium. Taxonomy (GTDB): domain Bacteria; phylum Gemmatimonadota; class Gemmatimonadetes; order Gemmatimonadales; family Gemmatimonadaceae; genus JACMLX01. Next base: position 12,875 of record JANMHB010000115.1, read on the forward strand.
GATCCGAATCGGAAGGCCGCCAATCTCGGCAATCGCGCGCTGCAGGACTGGCTGATCGACGAGCTGCTGGCGTTCAAGGACCGCACGGGCGTCGCCGGATTTTCCTTCGATCACACCTTCCTCACCTACGAGGGTGCGAGTCGCTATGCACAGTGGCATGGCTGGCGGCGGGTGATGGAGGAGTTGCGGAGGCGGGCGCCGGATATCGTCATCGATGGGCGTCAGGCGCACCATCTCTATGGGCCGTGGAGCTATCTCGCCGGCAGCTATCCCCATCCCACGTTTCACGACGAACAGCCGGAAAGCTTCACACCGTTCCCCGATCTGCACTTCGATCGCGTCTCGGCCAACCGCGAGCGGTACACCGCCTATCGCTATCGATACTACGAATTCACACCGAACGAGCTGGTGCCAGGGTTCATGACGCACCAGACGCCGCGTCTGGATGAAACCGACGACATGCCGCAGCAGATGACGGCCGAGCGTGGCAAGGTGATCCTGCCGTTTCGCGCGCGGGACTGGGACTATCTGGGCTGGAAGTACTCCGTGCTGAGCTCGATCGCAGTGGGAGGCTGGAACAACGTGATCAACATGCTACCCGCACGGGATTCAGCCGAGAACGCGAGCTTCGGTGAGGTTGATCGTGCCTGGCTGCGCGGCTGGCTGGAGTGGGCCACTTCGCACAAGGAGTTGCTGCGTCGCACCCGGCATGTCCTGGGACAGCCGGCGCTGGGCAAGGTGGACGGTACCGCGATGATCGATGCTGACAGCGGTTACATCTTCCTCTTCAATCCGGACCCGCGCCGACTCGCTGCACGCGTCCCGCTGGACGCGTCGATCGGGCTTACGTCGTCAGGACACTTTGCCATCCATGAAGTGCATCCGCTCCGGGGACGGGCACACTCGGTACCATCGAACCGATACTGGAAGCCGGGCGATACGCTCAGCGTGCAGCTGACCGGCGGCTCCGCCCTCGTCCTCCGCCTCACGCGGGTCAACAATTCGTTTGCGAACCCGGTCGTCATGCTCGGCACGGGCGTTGCGCGACTCGTCCGCGGCACGCTGGTGATCGACAGTGTCGTTGGAGAACAGGGCGACTCCGGAACGATCGCGGTGCGAGTACAGGGGTCAGCGCGCGTGTCTGCGGCCCGCGTGAATGGCACGCTCACGTCGCATTTCACGCGACGCGGTGGCCTGATCACGCTGTCGGCACAGTTCGGCCCATCGACACTGCGCCCGATGCAGCCGGTCGTCCGGTGGGATTCGACGTTCGCGGGTGGACGCATCGCGGGCGAGCTGTTCATTCCGCGAAACACCGTCGAGCAGCTGAGTACGCGCCGCGCGGCCTGGCCGATTCCGTGGACCGCGGACGACTATCGCACTACCTGGCTGGCGTCCGAGCGGCTGCTGCTGTGGGCGCCGATCGCCAGTGCCGACGATCGATGGGATGCCCGACTCACCATCGATGGCCGGCCGATCGAGTTCCGCAAGGCGTACACCTCGATCCAGACGGAGCGCAGTGCGTTCACCGGCTTCTATGCCGACATCTCAGCTCTTCTGCCGGACAGGTCCTACAGGTTCCAGCTCGATCTGCCCAAACTCGCGCGCGGGCAGTTTCTCGGCCTGTACTATGAGAATGTCGAGCCGGTGTATGTATCCGCCACGGTCAGGCCCTGACCGCCGTCACTGGCGCGACGCCAGGTTTTCGGCACCAATGAGGTGCGGGCACAGTCGCCGTGCGTCGGCCGTTCGGGGGCATGCAAAGCCGCGCGTGAAAATTGCATCGCTTGTCAGGTGCAGCGCGATGATGGACGGGGCCTACGCCGGGCGTCGCCCTTGCTGAACGAGGTCGACGATTTCGTCACGCGACAGCCCCAGCGTCAGACCCGGCACATCGAGCGGCGAGCCCTTGGCCGGTTCTGGGCGCAGCACGAATACCTGGCCATCACGCCGCCGAATGCGGACCGCGCCGTCGCGCCCCGCCTGATCGAGCAACGCGGCAAGCTGCTGCCGCGCTTCAGAATAGGTGAACTCTTTCATCGGGCGGGAAGGACGAGGTCAATGCCAAGCGTCGTCGCGATACGGATCAGTCCCGCATCCAAGGTCAGGAGCGGAGCCCGTTGCTGCAACGCACACGTCAGCAGGTAGGCATCATAGGCATACAGTCCATGATCAACGGCCAGTTCCAACGAAAGCGCGAGGTCGACCTCGACAAACCGGATGGGAATGGCGGCATAGGCCTTCAGCGCGCGCTGGCCTTCTGCCAAGGTGAGGCGCCGACGTTTCAGTCCCGCACTCAACGCATTACCGACTTCCCAATGTACCGACGCCGGCGCGGCAAGCTCCGTCCCGCGGGTCGCGCGCACGAGCATCGCACGCTCCGGCTCACTGAGCAGCACGGCGATGATTGCTGACGTATCGACAATGCAGGCCATCATGAACTGTACAATTGTACAAGATCTGGGTCAAGAGGTCGTGCGGCACTGCCGTCGCGCCGTCAGCTACGGGTTCGCCTTCAGCACGCCAAACGTGTAGACCGTGCGCGAACGGTACTCGGCACCGGGTCGCAGGATCGTCGATGGGAACGACGGCCGGTTCGGCGAGTCGGGAAAGTGTTGCGTCTCGAGGCAGAAGCCAGCGCGACGCTGGTAGACATGCCCGGATTTGCCGACAATCGTGCCGTCGAGAAAGTTGCCGCTGTAGAACTGGAGTCCCGGCTCGGTCGTCGCCACATCCAGCGTTCGGCCGCTGACGGTATCCACCACGCGCGCAGCGTGCACCAGACCGTCGCCAGTGCGGTTGAGCACGAAGTTGTGGTCATACCCGCCGCCGCGGATCACCTGCTGGTGCGGTTCGTTGATCCGTGCGCCGATCGTGGCGCCCTTGCGGAAGTCGAACGGCGTGCCCTCGACCGGCTGCAGCACGCCGGTTGGAATCAGCGTGCTGTCCACCGCGGTGAACGCATCGGCATCAATGGTGATCTGTTGGTCGAGAATCGTGCCACTCCCGTCGCCTGCGAGATTGAAGTACGTATGCTGCGTCAGGTTGATCGGTGTGGCCTTGTCGGTGCTGGCGTGGTACTCGATGGCGAATTCATTCGTGTCGGTCAGCGTGTACGTCACGCGTACAGTGACGGTGCCCGGATACCCTTCCTCGCCATCCTTGCTCACGTACCTGAACACGACGCCCACCTTGCCGGTGCTGTCCCACGGCTCGGCGCGCCAGACCACCTTGTCGAAGCCAACCAGGCCGCCGTGCAGCGCATTCGGTCCGTTGTTGACGGCGAGAGTGTACGTCGCGCCGTCGAGCGTGAATCGCCCCTTGGCAATCCGGTTGCCATAGCGGCCGACGATGGCGCCGAAGTAAGGGCTCGTTTTCAGGTACCCGGCGAGTGAATCGTAGCCGAGGACGATGTCAGCCAGCGCGCCACCGCGGTCGGGGGTTCGCAACGACGTGACGATGCCACCATAGTTGATCGCGCGAAGCACGATGCCGCTGGCGTTGGTCAGTGTGTAAGCCGACACCGAGTCGCCAGAGGGAAGCACACCGAAGGGCGTGGTCACGACGCGCAGGGCCGGAACCGTCACCGCCGCACCCTTTTCGGCTGTCGTGCAGGAGCCCTGCAGGATGAGCACGGACATACCGGCGCACAGTGCAGTGCTCCTGAGTGCGCGACGTGACGTCATGGTGCACCCAGCGTGAAGGAAAGTGCGCTGGTGGTGTAGCCGTCGGCATTGGCGCCGGTCGCGGGAAAGCCCACCGACACCGTCCGCCGCGCAGTCCGGCCAGGGACCGGGGTGATCCGCGCAGTTGCACCGTTGGTGGCCTGCACCGCCACGCGTGTCGTCATCGTTGCATCAGGTGGCATGAGTGTGAAGCTGCCCTGCTCGCCGGCCCGACCTTCCACCGTCACCAGATACGTCCCGTCAACGAGACGCTCGCTGACCACGCGAGGCTTGTGCGATCGCTCTCCGATGCGCGTGCCGGAACGGTCCGTCTGGAGTATCGACCATCCGCCCGAGTATGGCACGCGCAGCTCAGCAGTGACGTCGCTGAAGCGCGCACGAACGGTGCCGTGCACGTCACCCGCGGTGCGTGTCACGTCAGCGGCCGGGAGGGCGACCGTGGCACCGAGCGGCAGCGCTGGAGAGAACTCGACCTCCACCGGCGATGAGAGCGGCTTCAGCCCTCGGGTCATGTCGTACGGCGGTGGACTCTCGGAGAGCCGCAGTGTCAGCGCACCACCTTCGCGGATGATGCTGAATCCGATCTTGTCGGTACCCAGTGGAACGTTCGAGACGAACACCGAATCCCAGTCAGGTGGCAGGTGCGGCGCGATCGTGAGTCTCCGTCGCGGCGCGTCCACGTCGATGCCGAGTAGCCCGCGAATGAGCGGTGTCAGTACCATCGACGTGGCGAAGAACTGCTGCGGCACCGCCGTGTCGAGCGGCTTGTACAGCCGTCCTGACAAGACCTCCGGGTTCCGTCCGCGCGAGAAGTCGAAACCAGTCCGCGCGATCGCATCGAGGGCGAACTTGCCCGCGTTCTGGTTGTGATAGGTGTACTGCGCCAGCGATGTGAAGCCGGTGACGAAGGGCCAGACGGCGCCGTTGTTGTAGTGCAGCGGATCGAACAGCGTGCTGGCGGCGCTGAGGGGGCGCGCGCCCCAGTCGGTCATCACGTTGGACGACGCGAGCTTCGTCGCCATCTCAGCGCCACGACTCTGAGCGAGCACGCCGAATGCCATGGCAGTGGCCGCCCAGGCCGTGACATTCGGATTGACGCTGCCGTCCTCGAGCAGCGCAAACGCGTACTGTCCGAGCGCCGGCATCCAGAACTTCGCTTCGAGTGTCGCCAAGGCTTTCGCACGCACCTGTCGCGCCTGGGTGGCGATCACGCGTTCACCCATCACCTCGGCCATGCGCGCCACACGATCGAGCGCCGCCGCCCAGACGCCGCTCATGTAGATGTCGGAGAGGATGCCGACCTGCAAGTCGCCGAGTTCCAGCGCGCCGGCGCCGGCCGACGGATTCTCCATCAGGCCATCGCCGTTCTTGTCGGTTGCGAGCGACCACTGATATGCCTTCTTCAGCTTTGGCCACAGCTCACGCAGCAGAGCGTCGTCGGCGGTCTGTCGCCAGTATTCGCTGAAGGCGAGGATCCAGAAGGGGCTCGTATCACCATGATAGAAGGCGTACGGATAGCTGAACCAATCCACGTGACCGGCAGACTGCGAGATCTCGTGGGTGATCTTGCCGTCGGCGCGTTGATACTTCGCGAAAAATTGGAGCACGCCGTCTCGAACCAGCGCTGATTGCCCGACGCCACTCATCGCAAATGAGTTGATCGCCGCGTCACCACCAAAGAACCACCCGAATCCGGGTCGGTCGCTGGCAGCACCGCTCAGCCCGTAGCCAGCCACCAGTCCGCAACCGAGGTCCGGGTTGCAGACCATCGACTCGTCGAGGTTGATCTTCGCATATTCAACGGCGCGATCCAGGAGCGGCTCGGGCGTCCGCACGGAAAGCTGTGTGTTGGCAATCGCGAACGCGTGGTCGCGGCGCAGTCGCCATTCGCGCTCCGCGGCGCCCGGAGCCAGCAGTGCCTGGTACAGTGCCAGCGCCGAGTCGCGCGACATGGCGCCACCGGCCAGCACGATGGGGATGTAGGCGACGTGTGTATTGATGTTGCCGCCCGGCGGTTCACCGAGCCGAGGTGCCGTGTATCGCTCGCCGCTGCCGCCCACGCCCAGCACGAACTGTGGTGGTGCAGCGGCGAGCATGTGCGCCGGCACGTCGGAGGCCTGCGTGATGGCGGGTGATCCGAGGAACGCGTTCACGCGCCGTTTCGACTCGGAGAACAGGAAGGCGTTCGCCGCCTGATTCCAGACGAGGTACTGGCCGCCCAGACCGGCGGGCCACATGAAGTGCACGTCGGGGGTGAAGCGCGCGATGATGTCGATCGGACGGATCGCGTCCACCTCCAGCAGCATGATCACCGCCGGTTTGTCGAGCGGCACGAAGATGTGCTGCTTGACGGTGAACTGCTCGTAGGTGTATTCGATCGTCACACCTTCGGCCCGTTCGGTGATTGACGTCGCGATGGTGTGACCCGCAATCGGTTCCGTGTACTTGGGCACGCGGAACGACAGTTCGAAGTCGTGCAGCCACTTGATCGGCCAGGACCAGAGTTCGAAGCGGCCAGCTTCGGTGCCCATCGCGATTGCGCGTCGGCCGACGGCCGAGAGGTACATCCCAGCTCGTGCCGGACCTCGAAGCGCTGATGGGCTGTCGCCGAGTGGGAAGTACGGGATGGTGGATGCCGTGTCTGCCGCCGGCGATCGCGTCGCGGCAGGCTGCGCCAGCGCTGGCGCTGCCAGTGTCAGCGCCAGGCTCAGTGTCAGAAGCGAAGGAGGGAGTCGCATTGTCGCCCGGATCGACTGTGCTCAGGTCGGAGAGAGGCAGAATGTGTGCTGGGGCAGGGCAGCGGAAGGCGCCGCGCTCAGCGGGGCGATGGCTGACGTCGCCGAGCGCACGACACGGGATCAGGTGGGAAGAGCGACCCAGCTGACCGACGTGGCAACCGGAGGCGATGCGGAATCGTGGCGTCGGCTCTATTTCTAGTGGAGTCGCTTCCACCCCGCTCCGCCCCTCCCCCAACGCCACCCGCAATGCGCGCCACTCGACTGTTTCTCACCGGCTGTGCCCTCGTCCCCGCACTCCTCGGCGCGCAGAACCGCACCGACCCCCGCATGGACGCACTCAAGGCCGAACTGGCGCGCGCCATCGACGGCCGTGCAAAACTCGCCCAGCAGATGGTCGATCAGGTCTTCTCGTTCGGTGAACTCGGCATGCAGGAAGTCGAGACGTCGAAGTACCTGACCGGTGTGCTCGAACAGAATGGCTTTTCCGTTGAACGGGGCGTGGCCGGCATGCCGACGGCGTGGGTCGCCAAGTGGGGCAGTGGCTCGCCGGTCATCGCGCTCGGTTCCGACATCGACGGCATTCCGCAGGCAAACCAGTTTCCCGGCACCGCCGGTCGCACACCGATGGTCAGCGGCGCGCCTGGACATGGCGAAGGCCACAACAGTGGCGTGCCACTCAACATCATCGCCGCGCTGGCGGTGAAGGACATCATGACGCGCGAGAAGATGTCTGGCACCATCGTGCTCTGGCCCGGTGTGGCAGAGGAGCAGCTGGCGAGCAAGGCATACCTCGTGCGCGCCGGCGTGTTCAATGGCGTCGACGCCAATCTCTTTGCACATGTCAGCGACGAGTTCGGCGTGGCATGGGGCGATGAGTCGGCGCTGACATTGATCTCGGCCCAGTTCAAGTTCAGCGGCACGGCGTCGCATGCGGCCGGCGCGCCGTGGCGTGGGCGGAGTGCGCTGGACGCGGTGATGGCGATGGCCAATGCGTGGGAGTACCACCGCGAGCACATGGAGCTGGCGACGCGATCGCACTATGTGATCACTGACGGTGGCGATCAGCCGAACGTCGTACCGGCCACTGCGTCGATCTGGTTCTTCTTCCGCGAACGTGACGTGGAGCGGGTGTCGAAGATGTTCGAGGATGCGAAGGTCATCGCCCGCGCCTCGGCCGCGGCCACGTTCACGAAACTCGACACAGTGCAGGTGATCGGATCGGCATGGCGACCGCACTTCAACAAGCCGATTGCCGCCGCCATGCACCGCAACGCGACGCGTGTCGGTATGCCCGCCTGGAGTGCGGATGATCAGGTGATGGCGAAGTCGGTGCAGCGTTTGATGCAGCAGCCTGACAGCGGCCTGGTGACGAAAGTTGGCCCGCTCCGCACGCCGGCCGACACGCCTACCGGTGGCACCGGCAGTGATGACATCGGTGATGTGACGTGGACGGTGCCGAGTGTGACGCTCTACTACCCGAGCAACATTCCAGGCACGCCGGGCCACAACTGGGTGGACGGGATCGCGATGGCGACGCCGATTGCGCACAAGGGTGTGGTCGCGGGTGCCAAGGTGCAGGCGATGACGCTGCTCGATCTGATGATGCAGCCGACGTTGATCCGAGACGCAAAGGACTACTTCGTCAACGTGCAGACGAAGGAGATCAAGTACCGCCCGCTGATGGCAGCCAGTGATCAGCCGGCGATCTGGCTGAATGCCGAGAAGATGGCGCGGTATCGTGAGCTGATGCGGCCGTTCTACTACGATGCGACGAAGTTCGGGACGTATCTGGAGCAGCTTGGGATCAAGTATCCGGCGGTGGCGCCGGGTGTGGTGCCGTGACCGTGGTGCGTCGGGCGACGCCGCTGCGCGCCGCTGCCATCGGTGTCGCGCTCGCCGCCTGTGCGGCGCCGCAGTCGCCCGCGGTTCCGCCACCGCAGGTGGTCGATGCGAGGGTAGCCGTGCCGACACCAGCGGCGCCGGGTGCATACGCGGACACGCTGCACGGCGTGGCAGTCCCCGATCCATATCGCTGGCTCGAAGACACGACCGATGCGCGGGTGGTGTCGTGGGTGGCGGCGCAGCGGGCGTACACCGATAGCATCGCAGCCGGTCTGGTGGGGCGTGATTCGCTGGCCGCGATGGTGGACAAGGCGTTCAGCAGCACGCCGACGCTGGACGTGGTGATCGAGACGCCGTCGCGAGTGCTTCTCACGCGCTGGCTCGGGCCTACGCCATCGATCCTCGCCGTCGATTCAGGCAGCCGCACCGAACGGATGGTACTCTCGGCGGACTCAATTGCGGCCAATGGGAAGGGCGGCAGCGTGCGGGCCATGGTGCCATCGTGGGATGGTGCGTTGCTCGCGGCCGGGACGACGGGGCGCGGCGACAGCGAGGCTGCCATTCGCGTGCTCGACGCGGCGACCGGGCGCCAGCTCTCAGACCGCATTCCCGATCTGCTCACCACGACCTCTGGCACACGCTACGAGGTGACGTGGCTGCCGGACGGCAGTGGGTTCTTCTATCCGCGTCTCTGGCCTGGAGCCGCATCCGGGCCGCCGGCGGAGCGACTCGCACGCGGCCGACAGTTCCTGCACCGGCTCGGCACACCACAATCGGCAGATGTGCCGGTGTTCGGCTTCGGGGTGTCGCCGCACGTGCCGATGGAGATGGTGGACCTGCCGACGCGAGTGTTGACGGCGCCGGGCTCGCGTTGGGCCGTGGGATCGGTGTTCCGGTCGCGTGGCAACGGGACGGACTTCTACGTCGCTGAGATCTCGACGCTGTTGTCCGGAAGACCGGTGTGGAGCCCGCTCGCCACGTCGACAGATCGCGTGGGCACGCTGCAGCTGCGTGGTGACACACTCTACGCCCTGTCGCGGAAGGGCGCCGACCGCGGCGCGATCGTGCGCCGGCTGCTGGGCGACAGCCTCTCGACGTGGGCAACGGTGGTGGCCGAGCGCGCCGGGGTGATCCAGAGTTTCACGGCGCAGGCCGATGGTCTCTACTTCACCGAGCGCGGGACCGACGCGATCTCGCTGCAGCGGCAGGTCGGAACCGGCGCAGCGACGCCGGTGAAGGTTCCCTCGGCGGGAACGATCCGGCTGCTGCGCGGCATGCCCGGCGCGTCCGGCGTCACCATCGCCACCGAGTCGTGGGTCACGCCACCACACTGGATGCGCGTGCGTGATGGCGGTGCTCGGATCGAGGAGATGCCGTTCGACGATGGCAGCACGACCGGAGTGCTGCAGGGACTGGTCGCGAAGAGACTGGCGGCACCGTCGCGCGATGGGACGCGTGTGCCGGTGTCACTGGTGTACGGACCGGGATCGCTGCGGAACGGCGTGCTGGATGGCACTGCACCGCTGCTGATGGAGGTGTACGGTGCCTACGGCCAGGTGACCGACCCGTTCTACAACCCTTTCCTGCAGGCGTGGGTGGCGCTGGGCGGTGTCTATGCGTGGGTGCATGCGCGTGGCGGCGGCGAGCTGGGCGACACCTGGCACACGGCGGCGATGCGTGAGCACAAGCAGCGGACCATCGACGACGTGATCGGCGCGATCGAGTCGTTGATCGCGCAGCGGTACACGTCAGCGGGGCGGGTCGCGTTGATGGGGATCTCGAGCGGCGCCATCGTGCCTGGGCTCGCCGCCGTGCAGCGCCCGGGGCTCTTTGGTGCGATCCTCTTCGAGGTGGGCCAGCCGGACGAGATCCGCGGTGCCGCACTCGACCCGACTGCCGCACGCAACATCGCGGAGCTCGGCGACATGGACACGCCGGAGGGCGTGCGCCTCCTCGTGCAGAACTCGCCATACCATCAGGTGCCCGACTCCGTGAGCCTGCCCGCCATGATCGTCCACAGCGCGTCGGAGGATTACAACTTCGGGACGCAGATGCTGTCAGCGAAGTACGTCGCGCGACTCCAGCGTGCGAATCGCGGCGGCCGGCCGGTGATGCTGATGCAGACCGATGGCGGGCATCGGCCGCTGTTCGGACTCGGTCCGGCGCGTGCGGCACAGGCGCTGTCATTCGTGCTCTGGCAGACGGGCGTGGCACGGTATCAACCTCGCTGATCCGATCAGACGCTCCGGCCTGACGGCGCTGACCACGCGGTCTCGACGTACCGCGACCATGTGCATGTTCGGCTCACGTCGCCAATACGCTGTGCCGTGCAGCGCGCATGGCGAAACATGCTCACGCTAGCGCGCAGGGCGGGGTAGCGCCGGTTGCGGCTGGTGCGCGTTGCGGCGGTCTGAATGGGGGAAGTCCGTGAACTCTGTTCACGCGGGGACCGCGGAGGGCGCGGGGAAGGGCAAGAGTGCTGACGTGTCAGGCGCGCTCTGGCGATCGTGGTGTTGAGTTCACGCGGAGGCGTGAACCAAAGGCGGTGGGGGCGTTGTTGACGACGCGTTTGACGCCAGCCATCAGCGTCGGGCAGCCGAAGTTCAGCAGCAAGCCTACGGGCAGTCCCATCAGGCGCAGGTAGGTCAGCAGCTGCCGTTCAGACACCGGGTCATGTCGCGGTACCGCCTTCAGCTCGAGTACAACACGGTCCTCGACCAGTAGGTCGACTCGAAAGGCGTCAGGAAGGACGATTCCCGCATACGTCATCCGGACCGGCTGCTGACGGCGGACACGAAGTCCCCGCGCCGTCAGGTGATACGCAAGCACCGCCTCATACACACTCTCGAGCAACCCCGGCCCAAGCTCCCGATGCACCTCGATCGCCTCCTCGAGAATCACGCCAGTCGTTGTGTCCAGCTCCATCTGCCCCTCTCAGAACTTCCCTCCGCGCGCAGACAACCCCACCAGGCAGTTGCCCTCCCCGCGCCCTCCGCGGCCCCCGCGTGAACAGTGTGAACGATCTCCCCCCCAGACACCACGCAGATTCACGCACCAGCGCCCAACGAGCGCATGGTCCACGTTGCCTCCAGGCCTCACGTCAGATCTGCGAATACGCCGTCGGCACCAGAAACCGGCTCGTGATCTTCGACACCGTATCCGCATACTGCGGGTCTGCGAACAGCCGCTTCCACGTGGGGTGCGCCAGAAACCGCTCCCAGTTCACCTTGTGTGTCGCACGATCCGGACTGCAAAGCAGGTACGACAGCTGCGGCAGGTCGCGACCCGCCAGTGCCTGACCGTAGTACACCGGCGACAGCTGCAGCTCTTGCATCACCTCGATCTC
>JANMHB010000117.1:0-3964 GCA_031374935.1 Gemmatimonadaceae bacterium
TGCCGGTCGCGCCGTCGACACGCATCCAGAGTCCACCGCCTCCACTGCCGACGCTGTCCGCGCGCACCCAGGCGGCCAGGCGCACACGCTTGCCCCGATAGCTTGCGGCCGAGATGGCCTGTCCGATGTTTGCGAAGAGTCCGCTCGTCGGAACGCCTCGCGCCGTCAAGTACGCAGATGCGGTGCCACTGCGCTTGATGCCGACATCGAGTCCGATTTCATACAGCCCAGGACGCGCGATGCCGCCGAACCAGCCGGGCGGGGTGCCGCTCTGGAATCGCGGGGCGACGGCGCTTCCGGGCGGCGGTGGCGGCGGGGTGGGACCGTCACCACCCGAGCAGGCCGCGATGACCAGTGCGATACCAGCGACGAGCGGACGGTGGCTGAGGCGCGCGCACGAAAGGGGGCGGACATGATCGTGAGGCATCTCTGATTCCCAGCCGATTTGGTGACACAAAGACTCATCGCTGATTCCAAGCAAAAGCTACTTGCTGGCCATCGCTTCGGAAGGGCAGCCGTCGACTTGAGCGGCTGAGACGAATGCATGAAACCCGCGGAGGGCCCCGCCGCAGCTCAATCGTGACAAACGCCTGTTGATTTCCTGCGACGATCTACGAGGGGCACCTTTGCCAGCCGGCGCACGAATACAATCATCCGCAGATCAGCCCCGTCTTGCGCGGATGGCTTCGTGCGTCTGTGCATGGCTGCGTCGGCGCGCTTGAGCGTCGTCCGCAACGCTGGCGTGTTACACGCGATGATGACATCCAACCTCGTGGACCTCCTTGCTGCCGTCAGCGCGCGAGCGAAGGGCTGCTGAGTATCGGTGCGCCTGAACGGCTAGAAATACAGGCCGCCTTGAATGCGGAGGTTCGACGCAGAGAGCTGCCAGGTCCGCTGCCGGGTGCCATCGTCCGCTGTGGCTTGCCAGACCGTAGCCTGAATTGGCCAAAGGGCGCCGAGGCTCAGGTAGGGAGTGACATGTACCTGTGCGCCGAATTCGGCGAATGCACCAGTGCCGTAGTTGCTCCTCGTGGTGCGCGTCGCGCCGAAGCGCTGTTGGGAGCGACTGTAGGCGCCAGTGACACCGAGCCCGGAGAAGGCAACCACACGGCCACGGGGCATCGCATACCTCCGGCGGCCCAGGTTCAGGAACACGCTGCCGGCACCTGCAGAGGACTTGGCGCTACCGGTCGCGCTGTCGCGGGAGCCCGACGACACATTCAAGTCCGCTGTCGCATTGACGGTCCAGGCGGCCCGGGCCGATGTGAAACGCAGGGCGCCAGCGCTCGCGAATGGGCTTTCGATCGAGAAGAGTACGCCCCACTGTCCAGGACGAAACGCGACGACTCGCGACGAATCCTGCGCGGTGACAGGCACGGCCCACACAATAAACGCGCCAAGAAGGCAAACCACTGTTCGCACGCCCATCCAGTTCTCTCGCGATGAAGATGGTGTGACGGCTCGCTGCTGCGTCGAATGGATGGCTAGCATTCCGAGGACGAGAGTGCTGGTTCGTTGCGAACGCGACGCGGTGGTTCGAAACAGGCTGGTTGACCCGAGTTGAGCAAATAGTCGTATGAAAAGTCTAAAGCCTGCGGTGAGTCACCGAAAGTGATGCGTGTCTCGCGATGTAGGTCCTCAGCACGCGATCCTCAGGCGTCAGCACCACCCACACCCGGCACCCGACCACGCACGGCATTGGCCACGGCCGACAGTGTGATGCGTCCGCTGGCATCCGCCGGCAGGTTCTGCTGCATCGCCTCACGGATGTTGGCGCGTTCCTCCACCTCCATCCCTCTGAGCAACGCTGCCACACTCGCACCGCCAAGCACCGCCGACCAGTACTCGTCAAAATCGCTGAACGTGCGCTGCACCGTGATGATCCGCGTTTCGACCTGTTGCAGACCAGCGTCGCGCCACAATGCGGCGAGGGCATCGAGGCTGGATGCCTCCGGGTGCGGTGGCGCTGGCACCACAAAGCCGCGAGCGCGAATCGCGTCGTGCAGCGATTCGTACGGAAAGCCGTTGCCATCCATATCCCAGATGTAGGCGGCAACACTGCCGCCTGCCCGCACCACACGCGCCATCTCACCGACGCCGACCGCCGGCTCGGGTACAAACGGGATCACGAGTGGCATGACAGCTGCGTCGAAAGTGCCGTCACCGAACGGCAGCGCCATCGCGCTCCCCAGGTGAAACTCGACATTTCGGAGGACGTGTTGCCCACGCGCAAAGTCGAGCTGCGCAGGTGACGGATCAATTCCAACCACCGACGCCGGGGCGCTGCGCTCACAGATTCGTGTGGTGAACGCACCATTGCCGCAGCCGACATCCAGCCAGCGCGCGCCGGCCGGGACGGCCAGCCAGTCCAGAAATACGTCGCCCGCCGGCTCACTCCACGCACCCATGAATTTCGCGTAGGCCGTGCCGTCGGTGAATCGGATCTGCTCGGTCATCAGCGCTCAAGGCTCAGGGAGTTCACCGGTTGCCGACCTGCATTCGTGGGAACCTATTGAAGCGCTGCACCAGTGGCCGGCCTGCAGCCCGCACACTCGGCCGAGCCGCGGTAACTTGACCTCCCCCACGATTGACGCGCGCCCAGCGCGGCGATCCCGATCAGCGCCCACTCTCCCCGACTCCGGCCGCATTGATGCCCACGGCACTTCAGCATAGGTCCACGGCGATCGCGATCGTCCTGCTCGCGGTGCTCACGTCGGCCTGCGGTCGCCCCGCGGAGACTCCGCCAGCGGCTGCGGCGGCGGCCGATGAACTGGTATCGACCACTGGAGTGGTCGTCTCCGCCCATCACCTCGCGTCGGACGCCGGCGCGTCGATGCTTGCCAAAGGTGGCAACGCGGTCGACGCCGCAGTCGCAACGGCCTTCGCGCTGGCGGTCACCCACCCGTCGGCGGGGAACATCGGTGGCGGCGGCTTCATGGTGATCCGGCTCGCGGATGGTACGGCGACGACGATCGACTACCGGGAAAAAGCGCCAGCCAAGGCGACGCCGACGATGTATCTCGATGCCAAGGGAGCAATCGCAGCCGCGGCCACTGACTCCGGTTGGCGGGCTGTCGGTGTCCCGGGAACCGTGCGCGGCCTCGCAATGGCGCATGGAAAGTTCGGCGAGCTGCCATGGGCCGACGTCGTGATGCCTGCCGTACTGCTGGCGGAGCAGGGATTCGCCCTTTCGGCGCCGCTGGCCAGCGAACTCAATTCGGTGCTCGCAACGACGCTGGGAGCCTTTCCAGCGTCGGTGGCGGCGTACGGCAAGGCCGGTGGCGCAACGTGGCTCGGCGGCGATACGCTCAAACTCCCGCAACTCGGCCGTGCACTGCGCGCAATCGCAATCGGGGGCGCCGAAGCGTTCTATACGGGGTGGATTGCCGACTCGCTCAGTGCACAGATGCGCGCACACGGCGGATTGATCAGCCGCGCAGATCTGGCGGCGTACAAGGCAGTGGAGCGCGCGCCGGTGCGCGGAACCTTTAACGGCCATGAACTCATCGCCATGGGCCCCCCGAGTTCCGGCGGCATGGTGATGTTGCTGACACTGAACCAGCTGGAAGCGCTCGGGATCTCCGGTCGGAAACGCGGCGACGCGATGACGGTGCATCTGCGCCTCGAAGTGGCGCGTCGCGCCTATCTCGATCGAGCCCGTTGGATGGGCGATGCCGACTTCACCACCATCCCGCTCGCCCGTCTCGTCTCGAAGGAGTATGCACGTGAACTCGTTGCCGGCATCGACACACTGCGGGCATCGCGTAGTGCGGAATTGGGCAATGACATCCTGACACCCGTCACGGAGACGCCCCATACAACGCACTTCAGTGTCGTCGACGCCGCCGGCAACGCGGTGTCGAATACGTACACGCTCGAGAACTCGTACGGCTCAGGCGTCGTGGTGGCCGGCTTTCTGCTCAACAATGAGATGGGAGACTTCAACAAGAAGCCCGGCTATACC
>JANMHB010000134.1:0-5925 GCA_031374935.1 Gemmatimonadaceae bacterium
CGCCGGTCATCAGCAGCAGCGCGAACGTCGCGACCCTTCGCGGTTGAGTCACCCGCTGACCCACCGCACAATCTCTGTCGCATCCTCTGATGCTCCCGCAAGAGCCGCCAGCACTGTCGTGCGCGCTTGCGGGTCCGAGGCGAAGACCTCGCTGGCCGGGCGAAGCCCGAGTCCGCCGGCGAGGCCAAGCAGATTCGGCACATATGTGCCGAGCATCATGGCACGTAGAGGCGCCATGTCTGGGCGTGCCACGATCTTGGCCATTGCGGCGAGGAAGCGGGCAAGGAAGGGATCTGGCGCCGGTTCATTACGCAGCAGAGCGTCCGCGATGCCGCGGGTGAGAATCATCGCGAACTGAGGTGACACCGCCGGGTCGCTCGCCGCTGCCAAGACCTGCTCAAACCCATCGGCATCATCGAAGAAGGTCTCGAGCACGCGATCGACCAGATAGCCCGCGAGTAAGCTGCCGAATACGGGCCGCTGCCCCACGTGCGCCGCGAGCAGTTCGCCGATCGCCGGCGGCTGCGGCTGCGGCTGCGGCTGCGGCTGCGGCTGCGGCGACGTCGGCATTAGGCCTTCCAGCGCCAGCACCGTATCGGGCAGCCCGGTGTCCGCCTCCTCGACATAGAGGCACTCCGGATCGCGCAATGCCGCTTTGAGTTCATCGGAAACATGCACCGAGAACACAACAAAACCGGCTCCCGCCACCACGTCGTGGCCCGACCAGACCCCGGGAACGGCGAGGTACCGCGGGCCGCTCGGCCGGAACTGTGTGAGTGTCGTCGCCAAGAGCTGTCCACGCAACTCTGCTGGCGCGCCCCTCAGAACCTGCGTAACGCTAAAACGCGCCTCGATCGTCCGCGACTCGAAGCGCGGCGCGGCGGACTGCCACGCGTTCTCCTTCAAGGCTTCGACCCGTACCTCCAGCACCAGGTTGGCGCGAAGGACGGGTGACTCGATTTCTTCGTCCGTTAGCAGCATCGGTCGAATGCTCCGTTTAGAATGGGATGTCTGCCTGCAACATGTTCAGTCCGTCGGGCAGTCGCGTCTCCAGACCGTTGCCCTCGACCGGCTGCGCGCGACCCGGCGCACCCGACACCAGCACGACATTCTTCGCCGCGTTGACGGCGACCACCCAGGCCGGCGAAAAAGCGACGTCGAAGCGGATGCCCCACGTGTTCGAGAACACCGTCGAATACAGCCGGCACGCAGGGCTGTCTGTCTGGCTCTGATCCTTCGCGAAGCTGGTCCAGAAAACCAGATCACAACGGAAATCAATGTTGAAGGTGAAGCGCGTCAATTGCGCGCCGCCGGCAGAAATGCTCGTGATTCCCCCGCCAGGGCTGTCGGAGTTTTTGGGTTGCCACGTCTGCCCGATGCCCGAACCGTGCTTGGACTTCTTGACCTTTCCGTTGTCCATGTTGGCACCCATCGTTCCGCAGCATGAATGACCGCCGGTGCCCTGGCCGGAATATCCGCTGTCGAGTACTGGGCCGCCGACCTCGACGCCGTTGAGCTGCCAGAAGCAGCGCAGCCGCTCGATCGCAGGCAGCGGCGCCAGCGGAAGGGGTGGCGGAAGCTGGGCGAACAAATGCGTCACATCCTCACCCAGGCCGCCGGGGCCGGGACTGGTGCCGCAATCGAGCTCATTGTTCACCCAGCCGCAGAACACGCGGTCCAGGCCGCGCTTACCGTCACTGCCGCCGCCGATGACACGAACCGTCGCGTTCATGTCGAGAGCATCATTGCCCTTGCCTTTGAAGTCGCCAGAGCTGAAACCGCGCGGCCTGCCGCCACCACCGGTAGTCATTCCCGTTCCAGCGGCCGCATTGGCCGTCGTGAGGTTTGTGATTCCTTCAGCGCGCACCAGCACCAAGTTGAACAGGATGAACGGCTCGCGATCGATGCGCTTGCCGGCGTCGGTATTGTGGTCGAACGCCGAGTTGTCGTTGCAGTCGACGTAGGGACGGATGTGGTAGGTGCCGACACCCGCTGTGGCGAGCTTGGCCTTCAGGACATCAGCACCATCGGGCGTGAGTCCCGGGTCATCGCTGTTGCCGGCTAGCGATATGATGCTGGCCGCGTCGCCATCGCCCTTGCGTTTGTCACGCTGTACGCTCCAGCGAACCGGGATGTTTTTGCCGACCGGCTCAACCTCAACACTCAAATCGATCGAATTGGCGCCACCCACCGACCCTTCGATGAGCACGAGCGGCTTGTTTTCCTTCGAATCTTCCGAGAAGTCCTTTCCGTTGAGCGCGCCTTTGACGGAGTCGAAAGTGTGGTTGCTGACCGGCGAGTTATTCCCACCGGTATTGTCGGCCCTTGCGGTGTTCGGGGGCGTGGAGGGTATGACCGCCTTCAGATTCTTGAACTGAATGGTGTTGAAGCTGACCCGGTCGCAGCCTTTGTCGGCTTCCTTGACGCCAAGGCGAAGCTGGGTGTCGAGCAAGTCCGTGCAGACCGTCGCGCCCTCGATCCAGAAGGCCTTGCCTTTGGCGTCGAATGAGGCGGGATGGCGGATTTCATGCGGCAACGCGATGGCACTCTGGCCCTTCTTGGGTAGTTCCTCCTTGTAAAGCTTCACCTTCGGCGTCTTCGTGCGGGTGCCGTCGTACGGTGATGTCGTGATGTCCCAGCCGGACAGGACCAGCGTGCCATCGAAGCCGTCAGGCACGACCTTGCAGATCGTGATGCGGGACCGGCCGTGCTGGAACTTTTCGTCCTGAACATGCAGGTAGCGTCCGATCCCAATCTTGTCAGCGTCGGTGAACGGGGCCGGGTCGGCGTCGCGCGAGACGCGGCTCTTGTGCAATTTGAGTTCGGCCTTGAGCACCGTCAGCGTGATGCGGTCGCCCTCGGCGCCGGGCACATCCTCCAGATACACCGCGACCCCGGTATCGGCCAGGTCCGCGCTCTTGGTCTTGCCTTCCAGCCAGAAGCGCTTGCCGTCCGTGGCATCGATTGTCGCGTTCGGCCAGATCAGGTCCGCGTCGGCGAGCACGGGTTGGCCGTCCGCTGGTTTTTCCTTGTCAGGCGCAAAGAAAACCACATTCGCCGTGAGTGGCCTGACCAGAACCTTGCCGGCGAAATCAGCGGGTTCCGCTTTGGCGACGGCCAGCCGCGCACGTTCGGCAAACAGGGTTTTGTCGGTCGAGCCCTGCTCCAGCAGATAGCGGCCCGGTTCGATGCGCTTGGCGCGATCAAGTTTGACCGGTTCGGAATCGTCCTCAGGCCTGGATTTGAAGATGTCGAGCTTCAGACGGACGCAGGTCAGCTTGTCCTTCACCTCTTCCGGTTCCGGCCCGACGTTCGTTTTTCGCAAATCCAGTGTGAACTCGGTGCCATTGACCGCGTTGCTGGGGTTCAATCCCTCGGCCCAAACCGTCTTCCCGGCAGTCAGTTCTGCGATCGGGACTGTCAGTGGCATCGTCAGCTTGCTGTCGCCCGTCTCGTCGGTGAATAGCGTGACGTCGTTGCTCGACGCACTGCCGCTGGCCCTGTTGCAGGTCAGCACACCTTCGCCGCCACCCGGGTTGGTAACACCCAGCACGATTGGTATCCGGTGCGGCTTCACGCCCGGCTTGGCCTTGCCGTGATAGCGGTAGGAAACCACGATGATCTTGGGATCGGCGATGACCATGGTCGGCGCCGGCCTGATCGGTGCCACAATCTGGTCGGCAACGGGGCCGAGCACGGTGATGCGGGCGTCCTTCGGTGGGGCGAGCGTCAGGCTCATGCTGGTCGTGCCGGCGAGATCGCCCCGGCAGTAAACAGTTACGCCGGAACGCAACGCGGCGAAGCTGTAGGTGACAGGCGCCACGTCCGGGTTTATCTGCTGCGTGCACTGGCTGTCGGAGTAGAACTTGACGCCGGCACCCGCTGCCGAAAATGAACCGCTCTCGCTGTACCCCAGTTCATCGCCACGTTTCTTCGCGGACAACTTGATCTTGCCTGTCTGTTGCTTCTTGGAGCCGCCCGAATTGTCATACCAGTGGGTCGGAGCGGCTACCGAGACAAACGGCTCGACGGTCTGCGACTTGGGCGGTTCGAGCTTGCGAGCCTTGCACGGTGCGACGCTTTGACCGGGAACGCTGTTGCCTGACGGTCCGGCGTTCTTGTTTTGCGCGGCGACAGCCTGACTGCTCCCTGCCATACGATTCGCTCCTTAACCGCGCGCCAGCGACTGCGCGATGCGGTTCAAATGGGCCACCAGGAGAGCATCGGCACGCGCCGCTTCGTCGGCATGGGCCGGATCGGCGAGCGCCGCAGCCGCCCAAGGATGCAGCGGATCGATGTCGAATGCATGGCCCAGAAAGAAGCTCAGGGTGACGTACACGCAAATGCCCAACGGCGACGTGAGGCCGTAGCCGGCGGCTTTGACCAGGCTTTGCTCGATCATGCACAGCGTGGGCCCAAGCTCCTGATAGTCGCGCTTTTCCGGCCAGAATCGACCCATCAGGTCGCAGAGGTCCTCCACCAGTTCCTCATCAGTGCTCGCTGGCGCGCTTGACCAGTCGAAACGCCGCACGCGCAGCAGGGCCCGCACCACGAGCTCGGAGTTGGCGCCACCGACGGCGCCAAGATACGCTATGTTCTGGTCGAACAGGGCCTCGATTCGGGCCGTCGGATCTTCGATCAAGCCATTGCGCAAGCCGGTGGAAGCCCAGTCGAGTTGCGGATCGGTGTCGAAACCGATGCCCAGACTGACGACCAGCATCGCGAAGAGGGTCAGCTGACGCGAGGTCTCGTAGCCGTTTGCGTGCGCAACCTTGATGATCTTCCTGACCGCGCCCAGCTGAGCCGCTTCGTCACCGATCAGAACGCATTCCCTGGGCCACGCGGAGGACAGATGCTGCAGCAGCAGCATCTCGAATCGGCGCATGCCGGATTCGCCGATGGCGTCCAATTGGTGTTGACGAATGAGCAGCACGAATGGCTTCCGATCAAAGAGTCTTCAGCGAAACCCAAGCTCCCCTCCTTTTCCGACGGGAGAAAGCGAAGCAAGGCCTTTTCCGCCCTGCTGCAATCGGGATAAGGAATTCGATCGCGACCGTGGAAGTATGCGGCGCAGTCCCACGGACCGCCACGACGCAGGCTAGGAATTTCGACTGTGGTAGGTCGAGTATACGACGCGATCACCGACCGCGCGAGCACCGACTGGCGGGCGGCGGCGTGCGAGCCGACTCGTTCGTGCGCCTCGAGGGCCATGGGAACGGGGGCTCCGTGGCTCGGCGTGCGCCTAACGGGAGGCGCGGGTCCGGTGGTGGGTGAGGATCTGGTCGATCACCGACGTCTGGGTGATGAAGGCGACGATGCGGAACGCCTCGGTCAAGCGCGCCGTGACGTGTGCGGGCCACGACACTAAGGTCCCGTCTGGCCGGAAGCCGCCGTCGGTGACGAGGAGGTGCAGGTGCGGATGCCAGTTCGCCCGGGAGCCGTGCGTCTTCAGGCACGCGACGATACCCACGGCGAGGTCGCGCTCGCCGGTTCCCCGGGCAACGTAAGGCGCAAAAGCTACCGATCCTGCCTCGCTCTGCCCAGGTAGAAATCGGCCAGGCCGAGCCAGCCGTTTGCGGCGTCGAGCGACCAGCCGCCGCGATTGTCGCGCAGCACCGCAATCATCGCGTGCGCCGCGAGGGTGTTCATGGGATGTGTGTCCGTCATACGCACGATGACCGCCACGGTATCGGGGAGTAGCGCCACGCTGCCCACCACCAACGGGGCCGTCGCGATGCACTACCGGCGCGCGCGCGTCGACATGACGGGTCCGTGGGTCAGCCCCACCATATCACTGGGTCCGATCAGGACCGTGGATATGAGACTGATGGCCGTCGCTACCGCCATGTAGATCCCCACCGACAATCCCGTCTGCGTGCGCGACACCAAATACGTCGCCGTGACTGGTGCAAACCCGCCGCCGAG
>JANMHB010000177.1:0-22541 GCA_031374935.1 Gemmatimonadaceae bacterium
GTGGTGGACTGGTACGCCACGTCCTTCAGCATGCCGGTGATCTTGCCACCGCGCACTTCGTAGTACGCCTGGCCCGAGAACTGGAAGTTGTAGCGCTGGTGATCGATGGACCACGACCCGCGATTCTTGATCACGATGCCACGATCGGTTGCGGCGATGATGTCGTTCAGCGAGGTATTCTGCTCCGACGGCATCAGCGAGATGTTCGGCATCCGCTGGAACTGCACCGAGTCCCACGAGTCGGCGAAGGAGCAGCCATGCGACTTGGTGACTCCGGTCAGCTTCGAGATCTGCGCGGCCTGCTCTCGCGTCGTCTGGTAATCCTTGAAAATGCCCTTGTCCACGATCAGCCACTTGTCAGCAGCGACGCCTTCATCGTCCCATGCGCAGCGGGCCAGCGAGCCTTCCTGCGTGCGGTCACCCTGGATGTTCATCAGCGGGCGGCCGTACTTGAGCTTCCCGATCTGCGCTTCTGGTGGGGCGATGAAGCTGGTGCCGGCGAAGTTGGCTTCGTAGCCCAGCGCGCGATCGAGCTCCGTGGGATGGCCGATGGACTCGTGGATGGTGAGCCAGAGGTTCTCGGGTGTGATGATCAGGTCGTACCGGCCCGGTTCCACCGATCGCGCACCGAGTTTCTCGACTGCCAGCGAGGCCCACTTCGCAGCATTGCCCGGCATGTTGAGCGACTCGACGTATTCCCAGCCTTCACCGCGCGGCGCGAGCTCCTCGCCGTATTGCTGGAAGCCGCCATTGCCGACTGCGGTGGCCGAGAACGACGGGCCGACCCGAATGAAGGTCTGCGTCGTCTGCGAGCCCTCGGAGTTGGCGTACATCTTGATCTCGCGCAGCAGCTGCAGCCCCGAGTTCACGAAGCGGATGCCTGGCACCTTGAGTGCGGCGTCGTTGGCGGCGAAGAGCATCGCCACCTTGTCCTCGATCGGCACCTCGAGCGGGTCGCGCTTGACGGGCGTGTGCCAGGTGCCCTTCACTACCGGCGTCGGTGCCAGTTCGATGCGGCGCTTCTGCACGGTGCTCGCCGCGCGCGCCAGTCGGGTTGCGTCGCGCGCGACTTTCACCACACCGTCGGTCGTCATGACGCTGGTGGCAGCAAATCCCCACGCGCCGTTGACGATGGTGCGGATGCCCATGCCGTACGACTCGGCATCCGACACACCGGTGATCTGCCGTTCGCGGGTGCCGATGTTCTGACTCCGATAGCGGCCGATGCGGACGTCGGCGTAGGTGGCGCCGGCTTCACGTGCGGCAGCGAGAGCGGCGGCCATGAGTTCATCGGTCTCGGCTTCTCGCCAGCGCGCCGGTGGGCGTCCGGCGGCGATGGCGAGGGTCGGTGCGGCGATGACGAGTGCGGTGGCGGCGGCGCTCGACTTCAGGAAATCGCGGCGGTTGTGTGGCATGAGGGCCCGGTGGGATCGAACACGACGAACTCGAGATACCGAGAATACTCTACGCCCAGCCGACGCATTGGGAACCAGCCACCCGCCGGGCAGTGTCACCTCCTGGTGCTGCCAGCAACAACGACGCTCGCCCGCACCCCTCATCCGTCCCTGCGTTTCGGCGCAGCGACGCTGCCTGCCAGCAGGCCTCCATCGATGGTGAACTCACCCCCGGTGCAGTACGCCGATTCGTCACTCGCCAGATAGGCCACCAGTGCAGCGACTTCATCGACCGTTCCAAAACGCCGGAGCGGTGCATCGGCGACCGCGGCGGCCATGTTTGCAGCGCGGTCCGGGCCCGTGCCCAGCATCGGCTCCCATATCGGCGTCAGGATCGCTGCCGGCTGCACGACGTTGCACCGGATGGCGAGCCCCTGCTCGGCGCACCAGAGCGCAACGGACTTGGTGTGGTTCCGCACTCCCGCCTTGCTGGCGGCATAGGCGGCAGCACCGGGAACACCCACCACTCCGGAGCGTGAACCGATGTTGACGATACTGCCACGCCCAGCGGCGCGCATGGCACGAATCGCGGCCTGACAGCCGAGCATGACGCCATCAAGATTGGTCGCGAGCACCGCACGCCACGCGTCGAGTGAGACAGTGGCGGGGTCATGGGCGCCCATAGGTTCTTCGAAGCCCGTGACGCCGGCGTTGTTGACCATGACATCGAGGCGTCCGTGCCGCTCCACCCATTCCGCGACCACCCGCTGCCACTCATCAGGCTCGCGTACGTCCAGATGCCTGTACGAGGCAGCCGAACCGAGCCCGGTCGCGGCGAGGAAACCATCCGCATCGCGGATGTCGGTGAGCAGCACCTGCGCCCCTTCAGCGATCAGTCGGGCCGCCACCGCGCGGCCAATTCCGCTCGCCGCACCGGTGACGAGGGCAGTCATTCCTGTCAGTCTCTGCATCGTGACACTCTCTATTGTAAATGGCCGTAAACTAACGCGAGCTTGATAGTTAACGTTGGTTCACTTAATGTCAATCATGTCCCGCCCCCGCTTGGTCTCCGATGCAGAGGTATTCGCCGCGTTCGATGCTGCCATCGCCGACCATGGCCCGAACGGCGTGACGCTGGCACTGGTCGCGCAGCGCTTGGGCGTGACTGCGCCTGCGCTGATGCGGCGTTTCGGCTCCAAGCAGGGCCTGTTCGCGGCGTTCATGCACTCGCAGCTGTCGGCGCAGCCGGTTACGCTCGGCGCACTGCTGGTGCACCACACTGACGCGCTGGACGCGTTGCTGGCCCTGAGCGGAGGAACGCACCAGTACAGCCTGAATCGCAAGGCGTATCTGCGGCATCTCGCGAGTTTCTTTTTGCAACTGGCAGACGACGACGTGCTAGTGCCGATCATCGCTGCGTGGTTTGCGGGAGAACGGCGCTGGATCACCGATCGGCTCACTGAAGCGCACGCTGCGCGAGCGTTGCGGCACGACACCCCGGTGCCAGAACTCGCACGGACGCTGCAGGCGGCGTTGCATGGCGCGCGACTGCAATGGGCAACCGGCGGTGAGGGCCCTGAAGGCGTCTGGAGCCGACGCGAAATGGAGGCGGTGCTGGCGCCCTGGCGAACATGGGAGTGAGCGGCGATCGCGGGATCACCTGGCCATGCGGAGTTCATGTCGTCGCCAGTAACGCCGGCAGTTCGCTCGCACATGACGGGCACAGATATCGCGCGTCGCACGCACCGCCGGCATCGCCGATCTGCGAACCCCACATGAACGTCATGCCGACCGGATAGCCGTCTTGCTCATCGAACGGGACGGTGATGCCTTCGAGGTCCGAATCCTACGCCCCCTCCGGCCGGCGAGGCGTCGATCCACGGTGGCGTGCGGAGGCAAGCGATCCCGCCGCACCGCTTCTCCACGCCCGGATTTGGCGTCAGCGACCCAGGGATTGCGCGTCCCCGTACCCCGCAGCGTGTCGGTGTCGTCGCGAATCTCGAAGGTGACGATCAACGCCGTCATGCCGGCGAATCCCGGCCATGGCCTCGTCTCACGGAACGCGTACCGACCCACGAAGGGTCGTGCGTCAGATTCGGACATGGTCACTTCCATCGTCGGCGCCACGCCCACCTTGAGCGAGGCGCGCGTGGTGCCGCACTGCATGGCCAGGGTGCCGCCACTGGCCGAACAGCTTCGGGCGTCCCCGGGCCCGCGGCCGCGAGTTCGTGACGCTGATCTTCGTGCCATCGATGACCTGCGTCATGGAGGCCAGTTCACTGGCGCGGATCTGCGCCGGTGCCGCAGCAGGCAGGAGCAGCAGTGCGCCGAGTGACGTGAGCGCGGTGACGCGAGCGACGCGGGGCACGTTCGTGAAAGAAGATTGGGTGAACAGACGGTGCCGGCATTACGCAGGGCAGCGGCCGCACCACGCCACGCTAGCCGTACTGTGCGTCGACTGCGATGCGAATCTGCGCCAGCGTCTGCCCTTCGGCGTGCAGGCGCACAGTGAGCTTGCCCGCTCCCTGACAGATCGGGCAGATCTTCGCCATCGCATCACCCTCGTAGCAGCTGAGCAACGAGTAGTACCCGGGCAGCTCGGCGCACCCGCAGCTGCAGTGGATGCCGTCGGCGATTTCCGGAATGGCGCGGATGCCGTCGAAGAGTGACGCCAGATGCGAAGACTTGCCCAGCTGATCCGCAGCCAGGACTTTGGCGCCTGTGATGCCCTTCCGCGGAGTCGGATGTGTGACTGGCACCGCGCGCGGAGCGGGTGCGGCGCCGCACATCGGCATCGGGAGCGCTCCGGCTCGAGGCGGCGTGATCAGGCGCCGATCGAAGAGCGCACCGGCGCCAGCCATGCCGACAAGCGAGAGAAATGTGCGGCGATTGACCATTCAAGGGGCCCGGTTCGATTCTCTCGAAAACCTATCGTGCGACCCTACGGAGCGCGACAATTGCCTGCGGGTATGGCATGTGGTCGCCCGGATCGTATGGGCTACGGCTTCCGACTTCCCGTTCCCTCAAGCTCGTCGTCATCGAGCCGCACCGCAAAGGTCACCGGCTGACCGGCGACGCGCTTGAAGGTGAACATCATGTCCGGACGCAGCACTTCGTAGATCGCGCCGCTCTTGTCGTACAACCCCGGTGCAAAGATGTCGGGCCCCACGCGAATCAGCGCGAACGTCTGCATGTAGGCGTCGTTCGGTTCCCAGCGCGCCTTCAGCGTCTTGTTCTCGTAGCTCACGATCAACATGCTCACGCCGGTGGAACCGGAAGGCGGCTTGGCCAGACGATACTCATAGCGGCCCACGTACGCCTGTGCGTCGCTCTCCGGCATCGTCACCTCGAGTGACGGCGTGACGCCCACCTTGAGCGTGGCGCGGGTGGTGCCCCACTGCATGGCCAGCGTGCCACAACCGGCGGACAGCTCGGGCATCGACCAGGTCAGCACTTCCATGAAGGGCGCCTGATCGATGGGCGTGCTGATGCGTATCTGCTTTGCATTCGAGTCGGGTGGATCCATGTGAAAGATGTGCCACGTCGGGTCGAGCACGGTGGTCCAGTTCCCCGTCTCGCGCAGCACCATCCACACCGAGTACTTCCCCTTCGGCACCGGACGGCCGTTGAGCGTCACGTCCTTGTTCACCTCCAGCACCGTGGCCCAGTTGGCGCCCGGCGTCCACACCTCGCCCCAGTGCTGTGCCACCGGGTTGCCGAACTGCTTCGGGCGTCCCCGGGCGCGCGGGCGCGAGTAGGTCACGCTGATCTTCGTGCCATCGATGACTTGCGTCATGGAGGCCAGCTCACTGGCGCGGATCTGCGCCCGCGCTGCATCAGGAAGGAGCAGGAGTGCGCCGAGTCCGGCGATCACAGCACCGTGAGCGGTGCGTCGCATGTCATGGCGCCGGCCAGGCCAGCTCCAGCCACAGAGCGAGAAGAATGTACGGCGCGTGATCATCGGCGGTCTCCTGAGTCGGTTCGCCGCGCAAGCTACAGCGCTGGTCAGGTAGCCGCGAGCACTCTACCGCTTCGGCAGCTCCGCGATGACCCGCCGCACCACGTCCGCCACCACGTCGGGTTGATCATACGGAATCACGTGACCGGCCTTCTCAGCAACCAGCAGCACGCCGCGTGTCGACAGTGTCGCCAGCCCCTCCTGCATCGTGCGCCACTCCACATCTTCGGCGGTCGGCGGTGTGGCCGTGCGGCCACGTCGGATCACCGTCAACGGCAGCGCGCCCAGCGTGCCGTACCCGGTCGGCCCTCGCCGCGCGACGGGGATGAGATCGATCGCGTCGTACTCCTGCTTCACCGACGCAATCACCTCCGGTGTGAAGGCGAGCATCACCTCGGCCGAAGTCCCTGCGGGCATCGCAACGACAGGCACGCCCGGCTTGGCGATTGCCAGCCCTTTGTTGATTTGTGCGACGATTCCCTGCCGGGCTTCGGCAGCGCCGGGCCCGAACAGCGTCGCTTCCGGTGTTGCGTCTACCAGCACCAGCGCCGCAACATCGCCCGGATGCTGTTGCGCATAGCGGCGCACGAGCAGTCCGCCGATCGAGTGCCCGACGAGAACGAGTCGATCCTTCCGACCGCGCTTCAGCCTCGCGGCCTTCACCAGCCGATGCAGATCGGCCACCATGTCGTCATGCGTGCGAGCGCCTGGTGCAACATCGCTCCAGCCGAGCCCTGCGCGATCGTAGGTGCAGACCCGCGCGAAGCCGGCGATGAGATCCTGCGCCTTGCCGTAGGTGGAGTGTGCCGTGAACTGCGAGAGCCCGGCTTCGACGATGACCGTCGGACCTGCGGCGCTGCCCTTGCATTCCAGATGCAGGCGACGGCCGCCGATATCCACCAGTTGGCCGGGTGCGGCGGGACGCACGTAGGTTGCGGGAGTGGGTGGCGTCGGGGGCGGCGCCGGCGTGGTGGGCGTTTGTGCGGAGGTCGACGACAATGCGGCGGCTGACGCGCTGATCAGCGCGACACGAACGAGGCGTGACATGGTGTGGCTCCTGCCGAGCGGGTCGCAGTGATCCGCTGACGAATGCGTCAGCGGGTGAATGTCGGTGTGCGGATTTCGGGTCGGCGACGGATGAACGTGACCACGAAGTCGAGGATGATGATCACAATCACGAGGCCAAGGACGGCCTTCGTTCCATCATCGGTGGCAGGAATGCGAAAGACATTCCCAGCCACCGTCCACCACGTGAGCAGTGCGACGAACGCGACATTGATCGCGACGTCGAGCTGTCGCATGCCGGCACTCCAGCGACCGGCGCGCAGCGCCTGCAGCCGGAGTAGGACTGCGGCCGCCCAGAGTGGAAGCACCAGCGGCGCACGTCCGGCCAGGAATTCGCGATCGAACGCGAACATCTGCGCCGCTGGCTCCGGAAACAGCTGGACCAGCCAAGGCAGCGCGAGCACCGTCGTCACACCGACCGCGAATGCGGCAAGTCCGAGGACGGTCGTGCGGCGATCGACACGTTCGCGATCGACCATCCGCGGGTGCCAGCGCGTATCCATCACACCAGCGTTGCGAAGCCAGACGCCTGCAGCCGCGCCCATGATCAACGCGCCGGGCCACCACAGGGCGCCGAGTCCCGCCGAGAGCCACCACCCGCCGAGTGTGCCGCTGCGGAATGCCGAGGGGAGCGTGAATGCCCATTGCAGGGCGATGCCGATGATCGATGTGCGGAGGAACGTGCGTGTCTGTGCGGCTGGCAGGAGGATCGCCGCCGGCGGCTGGTAGCGCGCGGCAGCCTCCGCTGGCGCGCCGAACTCACGCAGCATTTCGAGCACCATCCCGTCGTCTGGCGCCCGGCCCGCCGTTGCTTCGCGCTCGGCAAGCGACTCCGTCAGCAGCTGGCGGAGTTCGAAGCCCACGTCGTCGCGGAGCTCCGGCGAGAGGTGGCGAACCACGTCGCCGACGTAGTCGTGCAGGACATCGATGTGGCTCACGAGGCGTCTCCGTCGTGCAGCAGGCCGGTCATGGTCACCACGAGGGCGTCCCAGGTGGCGGTGAGTGTCTCGAGCAGCGCCAGACCGTTGGTGTTGAGGCGGTAGTAGCGCCGCGGCGGGCCATCTTCGACCCGCCACTCGGAGGTGAGCAGCCCCTGCGCATCGAGCCGGCGCAGGAGCGGGTAGAGCGTGCCTTCCTCGATCGCCATGCCGCGCTGGGCCAGTGCCTGTCGCAGCGAGTAGCCGTACTGCGGCTGCCGGAGTTGCGACAGGACGGCAAGGACCAGGGCGCCGCGGCGGAGTTCGAGCTTGGGGAGCTGTGGGTCGAGAGGTTCCACGGTCCGTAGTGTGCAGTGTCACGCACAGTACTGTGTGCTACACAGTATGTCAACAGCCACCGCCCCGATTCACGCGTGCGGCTCGGCCAGCCGTGCGACGCGCGCTGCCGCTGGCGCGGAAGTGGCGGGCGAGGGAGCGGTGGCGCCTCGCAGTGAGTCCTTGATGGTCCGAGCGAGTACCTCCCGGATCGTACCACGTCACGCGGACTCCAGGTCCGCGTATCAGTCATTCGTACACCGCAGCGCACCTCACTACCGGTTGGCAACACTCGCCGCGTACATCGCTTCCGTCCGCCGCGCGAGCGACCCCGCATCGAACCGTCCGCTCACGAACGCCTGCCCCGCCAGCGCTAGGCGACGCCGCGTGTCCG
This sequence comes from Gemmatimonadaceae bacterium, assembly GCA_031374935.1. Taxonomy (GTDB): domain Bacteria; phylum Gemmatimonadota; class Gemmatimonadetes; order Gemmatimonadales; family Gemmatimonadaceae; genus JACMLX01. The sequence goes on from JANMHB010000177.1 coordinate 8,065, forward strand.
GATCATTTAGCAGGTCACGGATCGCGGCCGTCAGTGCCGGTCCGTCGCCTTTGGGCACCAGGCGACCGGTCTCACCGTCGATGACGACTTCGGCGGTTCCATCAGCATCGGAGGCGACGACCGCTGCACCGGCGCGCATCGCCTCGAGCACCGTGAGCGGCATCCCTTCCCACATGGATGGCAGCACGAACACATCGAACGCGGCGAGGACCTCGGGCACATCGCGGCGGTGGCCGATGTCGATCACCTGCGGCGACAGCGTTGCGGCGCGGGCGCGGATCTGCTCCGCCCGTGGCCCGCCGCCGCCGAACACGAACACAGCCTTTCTGCCCTCGGCGAGCAATTGCGCTGCCGCGTCGAGAAAGAGATCGGGGCGCTTCTGTTCCGACAGACTGGCGAGGAAACCGACGACGATGGCGTCGCCGGCAATGCCGAGCCGGGCGCGCGCCTCGGTGCGCGTCGGGAGTGATGCGAAGGCGGATTCGCGAAAGGCGGTCGGGATCACGGTGATCGTGTCGGCCGGCTCACCGCGCGCGATCAGCGCCCGCCGTCCTGCTTCGGCGACGACCACACGGTGATCGGTCATCACCGCCAGCTTCTGCCGCGCGATGCGCAACGCGAGCCGGCGTGTGTTCAGCGTCAACCGGTCGTGGGGAGGGAATCGCGGGAGCTGTTCGGTGCGCACCAGCAGACCGACACCGGCGCGTCGCGCACCCTCGAGAAATGCGCGGCCGACACCCGGCACATGCTGGTGCAGGTTGGCGACATCGAACGGGCCGACTGCGCGCAGTTCACGCTCCCACCAGCCGACTTTGCGGAACTGGTCGAGCGGCGCAGCCATCGGACCACGCCGGACTTCGACGCCGCATTGCGCGAGTCGTGCCAGCGCGTCGTCGGCGTTGTGCAGGCGCGTATCGAGATAGACGACCGGGTGCACGATGCTCCGGTCGTGGTGCTCGACGAGATCGACGAGGTAGTTGAGCGCACCGCCGCCGTGCGGGAGCGGGGTGCCGTAGGCAACGCGGATCACCCGCGGCGCCACGGCAACGTGCGGACAGACTTGTCCGGGCGGTGAGCATTCCTGATGACGAGGTCGATCACACCCGCGGCGCCGATGATTCGACGGGCGACATCGAGACGGAGTGAGATTGCACGGATCGTCATGCAAGCAGGCCTGGAGTATCTGTCAACTTCGGCTACGTCGCATCGGCAGCGCCGACGACACTCGCGCGTCGGGCAAGTATATGGCGGTGGCGGACGTGGCGCGATGCTCTCGGCTCCCGTCTCAGCACGGGACGGCCTCGAGGGGCCAGCGCGCGGCAGGCGGCTCGGCATCACTGGATCAGTGGACGGTGCTGGCTGCACCGTCCATAGTTTCCCCGGGTACTGCGGATACATCGGGGCGGTACGACGAGTGGGCCAGCGACACGGATCGGTAGACGCAGGCCGACGATGGTGCCAGCCCGTTGCGAGGATATTTCACGAATACTCCCCTCACGCACGACGCACGGTATGCAGATTCTGGTCACCGGTGCCTCCGGTTTTGTCGGCGGCGCGTTCATGCGCCGGTTCGCGCATCGCGCCGACCTGGATCTGATCGGACTGGCGCGCCGTCCGTCTGCTCTACCGCACTACCACCGCGTCGATCTCGCACAGCCCTTCGATCTGCCGCTGGAGCCGGACGTCGTCATTCACGCTGCCGCGCGGGCGTCGCCGTGGGGCAGCCGGCATGACTTCGAAACGCAGAACGTCACCGCCACGCGAAATGTCATCGACTATTGCCGACGACACGGCCATCCCCGACTGGTCTACGTGTCATCGAGTTCGGTGTTCTACCGCGACGCCCATCAGTACAACCTGATCGAATCGAGTCCGATCGGGCCATCGTTCGTGAACGACTACGCGGAAACGAAGTACCGCGGTGAACTGCTGCTGGGCGAGTACGAAGGCGAGTCGGTCGTCGTGCGTCCACGCGCGGTGTTCGGCCCGGGCGACACGGTACTCTTTCCTCGCGTACTGGCGGCGGCACGGAAAGGGGTGCTGCCCCTGTTCGTGGGATCGGGCGAGACGGTGATGGGTGACCTGATCTACATCGACGTACTGTCGGACTACCTGTTGCAGGCCGCCACGCGTCCAGGCATCTGTGGCAGCTACAATCTGACCAACGGCGAACCGGTCCCGCTGCAAGCACTGCTGCTGGACGTGCTGGCGCGTCTGGGGCTGCCGGCGCCGACGCGACGGGTGCGGGTTGCGACGGCGCTGCGGGTGGCGGGTGGGCTCGAGTGGGTGTATCGCACGCTGCGACTGAGCGGTGAGCCTCCGCTGACGCGTTTCGGCGTGGGAGTGTTTGCGTACTCGAAGACATTCGACGTGTCGCACGCGCTGGCGGAGCTGGGTGCACCGAGCCTGACGCTGAACGAGGGGGTGGATCGCTTTGTCGAGTGGCAACAGGCGCGGTGGAGTGACGGATAGCGGAACCGAGTCGGCGCTGCACGCCGTCGATACGGTTGGATCGCGCGCTACCGCCGCATGTACAAATCCGGCCCGAGCACCACATCGGCGTCGCTCCATGCGGCATCGAACGCACGCCTGGCCTCGGCGGCCGTTCCCTTGCGCTGCGCCTCGAGGCTCAGGAACACGCCGTAGAGCGATCGCGGGTTGCCCACATGTTTTTTCAGATCGTCGCGAAACGCACGCTCAGCCGCGGCAGGCTTGCCCGCCGTCAGCAACGCAAGCCCAAGCCGCTCACGTTCAGGGAAGAGCCAATCGGGTGGCTCGTTGTAGCCAAGCCGGTCTTCCGCGGCCACGGCGGCCGTGTATGCGGCGACGGCGCCAGACGTGTCGCCCTTCGCTTCGAGCAGCTGGCCCTGCAGGTCGGCCATCGCCACGGACAGCACATCGCCACCCCAGTTGACCATCCCGACCATGGCTTCCTTCGGCACGCGCCTGGTGATGGTGCGGAGCGAGTCGAGTTCCGCCGCGGCCTCGCCGACTCTGCCTGTGCGTGCCAAGGCCACGCCGCGGGCCCAGCGATACAGCCCGCTCTGGATCGTGCGCGTTGCCGCGGGTGGAGCGAGCGCGAGGATCTCCGTCCACGCGCCGAACCGCGCCAAGACGAGCATTTCCTGCGCAGCAAAGGGTTCGAGCATTGCCATCTGGTCCGCCACCGGGTCCTCGAGCTTCACCGTGTGCTGCGCTGCGCGACGCGCTCTGGCAAAGTTGCCGCCGTACATCGCCGCCGCAGACTCGAACTGCAGATTGTGTCCGTAGTACAAGAGGGCGTAGAAGCTTTGCGGGTTCGCCCGCTTGAAGTAGGCCTCGTCCACCGCCGCCGCATCGGCATTGCTCTGCGCCGCCTTGGTGAACTGCCCGGTGCGGATGTAGATGTGGGCGGGCATGTGCACCAAGTGCCCCGCACCAGGCACCAGCGTTTCGAGCCGCTCGGCCACCGCGTTGGCACGCCAAGGCGTCCGCGACGCTTCGACGGCATGAATGTAGAAGTGATTGGCGCCGGGGTGTCGTTCGTGCTGCTGCAGCACGCGCTCCAGCGTCGCCACGATGGGCGGCGTCCAGGCCTCCGGCGAGCCGTCGGCCTTGTACAGCTTCCACGGATGCATGTTCATCATGCTTTCGGCGTACAGCGCGCCGACGTCTGCGTCATCGGGAAAGCGTGCTGACAACGCCCCCATCGCTTCCGAATACGCCTGCTCGCGCGGCTGTTGATCATTCACTGGCGACTCGACGTAGCGCTTCGCCAGCGCGGCGACGAGGCCCTGCTCGACGTCACTGCCGTTGGCGGCAAGTCGCACGGCAGCAGCAAGGTGCGCGTAGGCTTTCGCGAGGCGATCGGCTGGCGCGGGGTCGTTGATGTTGGTGCCCAGCGCGAGCGCCATGCCCCAGTGCGGCATTGGTGACGTCGGGTCGAGCATGGCCGCACGACCGAACGAAGTGAACGCCTCTTCGTGGTTGAAGCCGTAGAGCAGATTCAGGCCTTCATCGAAGAATCGCTGGGCCTCTGCGTTCGTCGTCCGGATCTCCCGGTGATATGGTCCGATCGCACCAAGCAGCGCGGTGCGCGGCGCAGGCGTGGTTGCGGGTGCGCCGTGCGCAGAAGTGTCTGCGGGAGCCGGTGTCTCGCGTGCACAAGATGCCATGGCCAAGACTCCCGGCGCCAGCAGGCTGACCGCGAATAGCTTCTGCATGAACGTCCCCTCGCTGTTGGCACTGCTGCACGACAGGTTCCCGAAGGCCGGCGTCGGCCCGGTGTTCCGTGGCGCAGACTACAGTACAACCGGGATCACGAAATCACACCGGCCAGTCTGCACGTGCGGCATTACTGTTCCGCCCATGACCGCAATCCTGATCATGTCGGCGCTCGTCTGCCTGGCCGGCGAATACCTCGGCGTCCGTGGACTCGTGTACCTCGGCAAACCGGTCGCCACACTGGTGGTGATTCTCCTGGCCGCACGGGGCGCGCCGACGGTGAGCGCCCGCTACCGCGCGCTGATCACGACGGGGCTGATCTGCTCCCTGGCGGGCGACGTGTTCCTGATGCTGCCGGGGGATCGCTTCGTCGCAGGGCTGGCGAGTTTTCTGGTGGCGCATCTGCTCTACATCGCGGCATTCGCAGGCAGTGGGGGCGGCGCGAAGGATCCGACTGCGGCAGCCGCGATGTTTCTGATCGCTGGAGTGATGCTGGCGATCCTCTGGCCAGCGCTTGGCGCACTGCGGATACCGGTGAGTGTGTACGTCGCCGTGATTGCGACGATGGCATGGCAGGCAGTCGCGCGATGGCGACATCTCTCCACCCCCGATGCGAAACTGGCGGCGGTCGGGGCGATGATCTTCCTCGTCTCCGACGCCTCACTAGCCTGGCGGCGCTTCCACGCCGATTTCCCTGGCAGCGCGGTGCTGGTGCTCGGCACGTACTGGCTGGCGCAGTGGTGTATCGCGCGCTCGGTCATCAGCCAGCCTGACCCGTGACACGGCGCGGCTGACGACCGGTGCGTGAGGCGGCGCTACCGGATGCGCACCGCCCGCTGACGCGGCCCGCCCTGCTGGTACCAGAGCCCGGTCACCGCACCAGTCGAATCGCGCTCGAACTCGATCGTCGCATCGACCACCCGCAGGAACCATTTCGCCGTCGACTCCGCAAACACCTCATACTTCGGCTGACCCGTCGGCGTGACGAACAGCCGGCTCCCTTCTCGCGAGAAGGTGAACGTCATCTCCGGCACGAGCTGGAACGCGCCGACCAGCTGTTCGACCGTCGCGCTGTCTACGGCGACCGCAATGCGCACCGGCTTCGGTTTCGGCGGCGAGAGCGGGATCGCGGGGTCGAGCAAGTGCAGCCCGATGTCATCCACGCCCTGATCGCTGTTCGTCATCACCACCGCCGCGACGCCAGTGCGGTGGTTGCACCCGAGCCAGGTGCGAAACCCACCGGTGCCGCCGTTGTGCCAGACGATCGCCGAGCTGTCGGGGCGCGGCAACGACACCCAGTGCAACCCGATCTTCATCGGTCCCTGAAAATCACGTCGCACACGTTGTGCATCACGAATCGCCCTGGCCAGCGGGCCGTTCGTCGTGTCGAGACAGGCTGCCGCCAGACGCGTCATGTCATCCAGCGTACTGTTGATTGCTCCCGCGCCCGCCAGATATGGAATCTGCCAATCGGAGGTTGGGATGGTACCGCTTCTGTGTCCCACCGCCTTTCTGGCGCGCTGCGCTGGCGACACCGTCACGCTGAAGTCGCGCATCTTCAATGGTCCAGCGAAGCGCGCACGCACCAACGACTCGTAGTCGGGCTGCTTCGCACGCCGCACCAGCACACGGCCCAGCAATCCGGCACCAACGTTGGAATACTCGGCCTTCTCCCCGGGAGTGAACCGCAGCGGGCCGGCCGCAAACCCGCGCGCGAGCACTGCCGAATCCAGTTGCGACCACGGGTCGAGTGGATCGGGCGGCGTGTGGCCGACCGGGAAGGACGGCAGACCGGAGCGATGTGTCGCCAGGTCGAGCAAGGTGATCTGCTCACCCTTCGTCGGAAAGGTGAACTCCGGCATCACGGCGGCCAGTCGATCGGTCTCTTGCACTTCGCCCCGACGGATGGCGTCAGCGAAGAGTGTGCCAGTGACGATCTTGGTGATCGAGCCGATCTCGAAGACGGTCGTTGCACTGAGTGGTTTGCCATCGGTCGATTTCGCCTCGCCCGCCACGGCTGCGATACGGCCAGCAGGTGTGATCAGCGCGGCAACGATCCCGGGATTCAATCCGATGCGCACGCGTGTATCGAGCAGCGTCTGTAGCTCGGCGGCGCTGGCGGGTCGGGCGCCGGACACCGGCTGTCCGCCGAGCAGCGATACCGCGAGGGGAAGACCGAGCAGTGCGAGACTGTAACGCATCGTTGGCCGGGGGCTGGACGGTGTATATCGAATGCAGCGGACCCATGAACCGCAGGAAACTGTTGGCGACATCAAGCCAGCGCAATCCGATCAGCACGGTGGCCGCGCGCATCGCTCTTCACGGCTGAGGATGCCCCCGCCACGAGTCGGGGCAGCGGTTTTGCGGCAACGAACGGGGACCGTGAACTGACGCACGGTCCCGGCGGCAACCTTCACACGCTCAGAACGACACCATCTGCGTGAACTTCACCAGCAGCGCGCGACCAGGCAGCGGCGAATCCGGCGTCAGGATCCGCTGATCGTTGTAGACGATGAACAGATCGCTCAGCGGGTGGTGAATCAGGTTGAAGCGGATGTTGGCGTTGAACAGCTTGCTGACGGCGTCGTACTGCGACAGGGCATCGACGAACATGTTCGGCGTGAACGAGTAGCTCGAGCGTACCGTCACCAGGCTGTTGGTGAACCGCAGCGCCGGAAGCGCCAGATCGGCTTCCGTGCGCTGCAACCCCACGGTGGCGCGGAACCGATAGTTCGGTCGGAACTGCACTGAGCCGTTGATCGTGCGCTGGGTGCCGGAGTACAAGCCGCCGAAGATCACCCGCGTGCTGGTGGAGAACATCCGGCTCTGGTCGGTGGTCAGGAACAGGGCATGCTCGTTCCAGCTGTAGCCACCCGACGGAATGGGTGACGCCATCTTCGCGTTGGGCCGGAATGGCGCCAGCAGGCGATTGAACGTCGGATTCTCCGACCATTCCACCACACCGCCGTTGTTGAAAAAGAAACTGACGCCGGTGTGCAGCCGCTTGAACAGCATGTCGCCCTGCAGGTTCTCCTGATAGTCCCAGACGATGTGCGGGTGAATCTCCCGCACGCCATGCGCGCGCAGCCAGGGCGTGCGCGGCCGGACGCCGATATCCGCCAGGTACTTCCGCATGCCGATGCGGCGATAGAATCCCAGATCGTTCTGGAAGCCTTCGCCAAGCTGCATCAGGCCGCCCTTGCCGTGAAAGAAGTTGCCTTCCCAGTTCACGGTCGAGCGCCAGGCGTAGTCACCCGTGGTGATGCCCGGCGTGGAGGTCTTCACGGCATACGAGTTCCAGTCGAGATTCCGGAACAGGCGCAGGTTCTTGTCGACGCCAAAGACACGATTGGCATAACTGGCGCCCGAGGTATGCATGTTCTGCATCGCGAACACGCCGATGTCGTTGCCCGTGCGCCCGAGATTCTGACGCAGCCGGAACACACTGGCATTCGACGCCGGATCAGCACCGAGTTTGCTGTCCTGCACACTCAGGACGCCAAGGCGCGTGTGATCGGTGAGGCGCCCTGTCAGCCGGAACCCGCCGAGGACCGGAATCGGCAACCCGCCGGCCGTGAGTCCGATGCGCCGCGAGAAGAACAGCAGGTTGTCTTCGTCCGGCGTCGGCGTGGGGTTGACGCGATTGTTGCGCGCTGCATCGCCGACGTAGAAGACGCCGGAGTTTTCGAGGAAGAAGTCGCGCTTTTCGGGAAAGAACTGCGAGAACTGCGTCAGGTTGACCTGCTGTTCATCGGCTTCGGCCTGACCGAAGTCCGGATTCACCGTCAGGTCCATCGTCAGCCCCGACGTCACCGCGGCTTTCACATCGACGCCAACGTCGATGGTGTTGGCCATGCCCGGCGACGGAACGGCGCTCGTCCCGAGCGGGCGCACGGCGTTATCGGCAAAGTACGGCTTGACGCGCAGGTCGCGGCCGGCATTGCCGGTTTCCAGCCCGTCGAGCGCCCCGGCCAGTGACACCCGATTGAGGCTGAAGGCACGTGGCACCGGCGACCAGAACGACACTTCGTTCAGGCGACGCAGATGGCGCGAAAAATTGATGCCCCACGAAGCGGCATTCGCCTTGTCGAAGCGCAGCGATCGGAATGGAATGCGCATCTCGACACTCCAGCCATCCTTCAGCCGCTTGGTCTGCACTTCCCATGCGGCATCCCAGCTCTGGTTGATCTCACGCCCCTCGAGCGACACCTGCCGGTCGTGTCGCGCACCCTTCACGTTGGTCGAGAAGACATAGCCGTTGCGCCGATCGCCGAAGGTGTCGAGCAGCACCTCGAAGTCGTCCTGATCCTCTTCGCGAAAATCCTTCCGGATGTCGTTGATCACGATGTGCGACGGATCGCTGTCGTGCATGTACGCACCGATGTAGAGCTGGTCGGCGTCGAACAGCACTTTGACCTCGGTCTGCTGCGACGCCGGCTGACCGCCGAGGGGTTCGGACTGGACGAAGTCGGTGGCGATGGCCGCCGTCTGCCAGCTGGCGTCGTCGAGCGCCCCATCGATGACGATCTTGCCGAGCGCACGGCTGGCGACGGTGCGCTTCCGGACGGCGGCCGTTCGCTGCGCGGGGTTCGCCCCTGATGCAACGGGGGCCTGCCCCTGAGCCCCAATCAGGCCGGGCGTGGCAAGGAGGAGGGCGGCGGTAGCGCGCGAAAAAAAACGACGCATCGGAGCAACGGTGGGGGAGTGGTCTGCCCCTGCGCAGGGCTGATCCGGTACAGCGTAGTCGGCAGCACCCGTCCTCGGTGTGCCAGAACAGCCTACGCGGCCTGCGGCACTTCCGCTGGCGCGCCGCCAAATCCCCCTCAGCCCCCCGCCATCGCCCCGACCACCAGCAGGGGCTCCCGCCCTTCCACCACGCAGGTCGGCAACGGCGCGTCCGGCGACGCCAGCGACAGGTCTTGCTCGTCGGCGAAGAACCGCACGAACGCGCGTCGCTGCTGCGTGACGTGATCACGCATGGTCCCGCGCAGCATCGGATACTGCGCCTCGATCGCATCGAGCACCGCACGCTGCGTCACGGCACCGGTCACGGGGACGGAGATCTCCGTCCCCACCTGCGCCAGCGACCGCAGGTGCGTCGGCAGCACCACGCGAATCATGCGAAGGTCTGCACTTCCACCGACATCACCGCCGGCAAGTCGTGTACGATCGACATCCAGTGATCACCGGCATCACTCGAGACGTACACCTGCCCACCGCTGGTGCCGAAGTAGATCCCGCACGCATCGAGTGAGTCCACCGCCATCGCATCGCGCAGCACATTCACGTAGCAATCCTGCTGCGGCAGCCCGTTGGTCAGCGCCTCCCACTCGTTGCCGCCCGTGCGGCAGCGATAGACGCGCAACTTGCCATCAGGCGGAAAGTGGTGCGAGTCGCTCTTGATCGGCACCACGTAGATCGTCTCGGGTTCGTGCGCATGCACATCGATCGGAAACCCGAAGTCGCTCGGCAGGTTGCCGCTGACTTCGTACCAGTTGTCGCCCGCGTCATCGCTGCGCATCACATCCCAGTGCTTCTGCATGTAGAGCCGGTTTGGATTCGACGGATGCATCGCGATCCGATGCACACAATGGCCCACTTCTGCATCCTGATCCGGAATCTCGCCCGATCGGAGGCCCTTGTTGATCGGCGTCCATGTCACGCCGGCATCCTCCGTCCGGAAGGCGCCGGCGGCCGAAATGGCCACGAACATCCGCGCCGGATTCGTCGGATCGAGCACGATGGTGTGCAGGCAGAGACCACCGGCGCCGGGCTGCCAGTGCGGGCCCGATCCATGGCCGCGCAACCCGGAGAGTTCCGCCCAGCTGGCACCGCCGTCGGTCGACTTGAACAGCGCCGCATCCTCGACGCCCGCGTACACCGTGTCACGATCGGTGAGCGACGGTTCGAGGTGCCACACCCGCTTGAATTCCCACGGATGAGGCGTGCCGTCGTACCACATGTGGGTGCCAGGTGTACCGTCATACGTGAAGGCGTTGTCCACCGGTGCCCAGGTGCGACCACCGTCGTCCGAGCGCTGAATGAGCTGACCGAACCAACCCGTGGACTGCGACGCATACAGCCGGTCCGGATCCACCGGTGACCCCTTCAGGTGGTACATCTCCCAGCCCGGGAAGTGTGGCCCGTCCACGGCCCATGCCTTCCGCGCGCCGTCGGCGGTGAGAATGAAGGCGCCCTTCTTCGTTCCGACCAGCACACGCACGTGACTCATGACTCGCTCCTCGGACACAGGGTGCGGCAAGTAGGTATGGCAAGTATAGAGCGCGCGCGCGGAACCGTCATGCTTGCAATCCGCGCGCCGAGTGACGAGCATTTGACTCCCCATCTGCCCAAAACTCATCCATGGACGCTCTCGCCACCGACGAACGCCATCGCACCGCCAGCGCCGCTGCGGCGTTGCCAGCGCTCTCGGCTGACGAGCTGCAGCGGTACGCCCGCCACCTGAGCCTGCCGGATGTCGGCCTCGACGGGCAGCGGAAACTGAAGGCGGCGCGGGTGCTGATCGTGGGCGCGGGTGGGCTCGGCTCGCCGACTGCGCTCTATCTGGCTGCGGCGGGGGTCGGCACACTCGGCCTCGTCGATCACGACGTCGTCGATGTCACCAACCTCCAGCGGCAGCTCCTGCACGGCACGCGCGACGTGGGACGATCAAAACTCGCCTCGGCGCGCGATCGCCTGCACGACGTCAATCCACATGTGACGGTGGAATTGCACGACGCGTGGCTCACGTCGGCGAATGCCATGGAGATCATCAGCGCCTACGATCTGGTGGTCGACGGCACCGACAACTTCGCGACGCGTTATCTCACCAACGACGCCTGCGTGCTCACCGGTACGCCGAACGTGTACGGGTCGGTGTTCCGGTTTGACGGACAGGCGTCAGTGTTCGCGACGGCCGATGGCCCCTGCTACCGGTGCCTGTATCCGTCCCCACCGCCGGCGGGGTCCGTCCCCAACTGCGCGGAGGGTGGTGTGTTCGGCGTGCTGCCCGGCCTCATCGGCACCATCCAGGCCACCGAGGCGCTCAAGCTGATCCTCGGCGCGGGTGAATCGCTCGCCGGACGGCTCTTGCTGGTGGACGCGATGACGATGCAGTTTCGGTCGTTCCAGATCACGCGCGACCCGCTCTGCCCGGCCTGTGGCACGCGAACACTCACACAGCTCATCGACTACGACGAGTTCTGCGGCACACCCAAGGAGACCAACCCGATGCACGACCACGTGTTGCCCGAGATCACCCCGGTCGAATTGTCCGCGCGACTGGCGCGGGGCGATGATTTTGACCTGATCGACGTTCGCGAACCATACGAGGAACAGATTGCCAGCATTCCCGGTGCGCAACTCATTCCTCTCGGCAGCATCGCGTCAGCCTTCGACACGCTCGATCGGTCGCGCGAAATCGTGGTGATGTGTCGCAGTGGCAAGCGCAGCGCGGACGCCGCACTGCAGCTGCAGGCGGCAGGGTTTGCGCACGTCACCAACCTGGCCGGCGGCATCCTGCGCTGGAGCGACGACGTGGATCCTCGCGTGCCGAAGTACTGATCGCCCATCGCGGCCTGCTACACTCCGAATTCCGCGGATACGGCTTGGGGCCCACCACCGCCTGCTTCACGAACAGATCGAGCAGGAAGCGCCTGATGCCGCCCACCTTCGGGTACAGGTCGGTGTAGGCCATGTCGTACGACACGTTGCAGTGTGCCAGCATCTGGTCGACCGACATCTTACCCCATTGCGGCATGGTCGATGGCGTGAGCCGGTTGATGCGCGCCGTGAGTTCGGCGACCGTTGCGACGTCATAGATGTTGTGCACGAACTCGGTTTCGTATTGAGGTGGCGGTAAAAACACGGCGACCCCTCACACTGGCAAACGGCACAGCGAAATGCAACGCATGCTTCCGGTGGGCACGGTCACCGCACTAGGCGAGGTCGGGAGTTCCCTCGGTACGGTACCGTCACCGGGAAGGGCGGTAACGCACTGAGCGCCCCTGGGCATGTGACCGACGTGCCGCGAGCTGCGGTCGCCGAGGCGAGCAATCGTGCCCACCGACCTGAATCGTGGGGCGGATCGTGCCGGTACGTCGACTGGTCGTGGCACTGTGCGTCCGATGAGCACACGGGCGATTCGCGAGGTCACACCAGCACTGCCTCGACCGGACGACGCAGCGACTTCGGCAGCGCCGCACCGCGGCCGAATCGCACGACGAGATCCGGTCGGAGCGCGCCAAGGCCGAACGATGCTGCGAACTGCGGACGCAGCGCTGCAACTTCGACCGGTTGGTTGAGCATGGCATTCCGGATGCCGAGGGCGGTGGCCTGCAGCGCAAATCGTTCGTAGCAGCGACCGACTTCGACCCAATGCGCCTTGTCGCTGACGTCAGCCACGAAGATTGCGATGCCAGCTGAACTCCGCACCTGCTCGACATACTTCGCGTTCTCACGCTTGGCGGTAAAGAACGTCTTGAAGAAGAGATGGCCGAGCCACGATGGCGTGACCGGATTGCCTGACGCGCCGGCGAAGAGCCCATCGCCTGTGCGCACCGCTTCGCCGCGACTGAAGCGGAGCCACGCCTTCAGTTCCGCGACGAAGGCAGGATCGTCGATCTGCGCCGCATTGCCCTGCACGACAAACTCGAGCACCCGGTCCATCGCCTGCTTCGCGGTGAGCAGCAGCAGGCGGACGCCGTTCCCCGCGCCCGCTTTCTCGAGCAGCGCCAGCTCGGCGACGCTCACCGGCCGGCCGTCGAACTCCGCGCGTGTGCACTGCCGCTCCGGGATGGCCTGAAAGAGCGGTGACGTCTCGGCCTGGGTCGGCCGCAACTCGATGCGGACGGCGTCGGCCGAAGACGGCAGCACGGTCACCTCCCCGTGAAACCCGTTCGCGAGTGCGGCATGGACGAGATTCTCAGTCGCGCAGCCAAGCGAGACGAAGAGATGATGATTGTCCGGATCCACCGCTGGGCAGCGACGCGACAGGTCTGGCAGAATCGAAATCGCCGCCTTCTCGAGACGAAAGCGCCAGCACTGGGTGTTGTGGCTCGACGGCGCGAGCGTGGCGTACCGGACCAGCTCACGCTGGAGTGCGGTGCGATCACGGAGGTCGCCCGACTGGTGACGCCAGGTGTCACGCGTCGCCTTCTCGTACGCCGCGTCATCGGTCGCCGACGCGCAGGCCTGCAGCAGTGGGATCGTGCATAACGTCGCCCCTGCGGACAACACGAACGTTCGGCGGCTGGTCATCAGGTTCGACTCGGTCAGGGGTGTCGGTGTGTGATTGCTCCGCGGCCGCTGACCAGTGCCAGCGCCTGGGCTACGGCGTCCGCGGGAATCGCTGCATCATCAGCTTGACCGACGCATTGATCCGTTTTTCCATCGCGCGTGGATCGTTGAGCAAACCACCGACATCGGTCTGAGACCACCCGCGCCAGACGACGGTCTTGCTTTTGGGCTCCAGCATATCGACGATCAACGTCCCTTCGTCGAACTCGACGACCTTTTCGGAGGCGCGGAGCTCCGGGGAGGAGTAGCCCCGTGCTTCGTCGGCCTTGACGACATCGACCCGTTGTCGAACGCTGGCATGGTAGTGCACCAGCAGATCCGGTGACGCCGCGACACGGCGCAGCCCCTTCGCCGCCAGCTCGAGCTCGACCGCCGCGCGGACGCGGGCGTCGAAGAACGGGTTGTTGTCCAGACGCGGATCGCCGGCCGGAAGAGTGTCGCCACCGCCCCAGGCAAAGGTCTGGTACTGATCCATCCGAATGCCCGCGGGGTAGTCTGCGCCGGTATTGATGCTCGCACATCCGCTCAGGATGGCAAAGGTCAGCAGCGCGTACACTCGTGGGTGTCTGTTCGCAATCATGATGGATCCGTGTACAGGACGAAGGACTGTGAGCGTGAACCGGCATGCCGCGATCGACAACGACGATCAGGCAAGGCCGAACGATAGTGCAACGGGCCGCGACATGCTGACGGCTGGGCGCGCGTCCGCGAGCAGGGCGACCTCCGAGAAGACCACGACCTGATTCTTGCCGAACACCTTGGCGCAGTTCGGGCAGGTGGCGTAGTAGAACAAATGCTGCTTCGTCTCGTATGCCTTCCCCGCGACGACCGTATCCATCTCCCTGATCCACTTCCCGATGTCGCGGAACGGTCCCTCGAAGGCCTTGGTGATGAAGGTCCCGCTGAGTGTCACCGTCTCGGTGCCGGGAACCGGGTGGTCCACGGCGACATACACATCGGAACCCCACGGTGACACC
>JANMHB010000007.1:0-6347 GCA_031374935.1 Gemmatimonadaceae bacterium
ACCACCGCGCCCTCGAGATACGCGTACGAGTGCACCTTCACGCCGGTGAACAGCAGCGACTTATTCACCTGCGCGCCGGACACGATGCATCCACCGCTGACGAGTGAGTTCAGCGCCATGCCGCGCCGCGTCTCGTCGTTGTGCACGAACTTGGCCGGTGCCGTGATCTCGCCATAGGTCCAGATCGGCCAGCTCTGGTCGTACAAATCGAGCGAGGGAATCACCGTCGTGAGGTCGATGTTCGCCTCCCAGTACGCGTCGATCGTGCCGGCGTCGCGCCAGTACGCCTCGCCCTCGGTGTCGGCCTACACGCAGCTCGTGCTGAAGCGATGGGCCACCGCCTTCCCCGACTCGACGACGAACGGAATGATGTCCTTGCCGAAGTCGCGCGTGGAATTCGGGTCGGCCGCATCGCGGCGCAGCAGCTCGAACAGGAACTCCGTCTTGAAGACGTAGATGCCCATGCTCGCCAGCGCCATGTCCGGATTGCCCGGAATGCCTGGCGGATCGGTCGGCTTTTCGAGGAAGGTCACGATGCGATCGGTCGCGTCGACATGCATCACGCCGAAGCCGGCGGCCTCCATGCGCGGCACTTCGAGGCACCCGATCGTCACGTCCGCGTTCTGGTCCACGTGCTGCTGCAGCATCAGCTCGTAGTCCATCTTGTAGATGTGATCGCCGGCCAGGATCACCATGTACTCGGGGCCGTACGCTTCGATGATGTCGATGTTCTGAAAGACCGCGTCGGCGGTGCCGTCGTACCACTGCGTTTCCGAGACACGCTGGCTGGCGGGAAGGATGTCGAAGCTCTCGTTGCGCTCGGGGCGGAGGAAGTTCCAGCCGCGCTGCAGATGCCGGATGAGGCTGTGTGCCTTGTACTGCGTGGCGACCCCGATGCGGCGGATGCCGGAGTTGAGCGCGTTGGACAACGCAAAATCGATGATGCGCGTCTTACCGCCGAAGTACACGGCCGGTTTGGCGCGTCGGTCGGTGAGTTCGTAGAGTCGCGACCCGCGACCGCCGGCGAGCACGTAGGCCATGGCGGTACGAGCGATGGTACCGGAGCGAGAGGCAGGCGTCATGGCAGGGTCGGTCGTGAATCGGGATGGGGGAGGCGTCGACTCAGCGGCGCCCTCGGACCGTGATATTGGCCGCCGGTACCGATTGGCGGTAGGGCTCCCGCGTCGATCGGGGCTGGCCTGGTGCCGCCCGTGCCACTGGCCGTTCTCGCGGTAGATTTGCGCGGGCGGACCTCCGCACTTGCATGGGGTAGCCCGCAAACCCTTCCACGACGGCCGCCGCATGAACGTCCTGTTTGTCGCCGCTGAGGCGGCCCCACTGATCAAGACCGGCGGGCTGGCGGATGTGGCGGGGGCGCTACCCGCCGCCCTGCGGCTCGCCGGTCACGACGTTCGGCTGGTGCTGCCGTACTATCGGCAGCTGCGAGAAAAGGGCGTCAAGGTCGAGGGGCCGATTGCCGCCACCTTCCTGCCAGTGGGCGAACGTGCCGAGGAGCTGCGGGTCTGGCGCGTGGTCGACGGTGTGGTGCCGACATACCTGCTGGACATTCCCGCCGCCTTCGAGCGCGACACCATCTATGGTGATCGCGATGACGATCGCCGGTTCATCCTGTTTGCGCGCGCCGTGATGGCATTGATGCAGCACCTGCGCGAGGTGACGTCGTGGCAGCCCGACGTCGTGCACACGCACGACTGGCATGCCGCGCTGGTGTCGAACTACCTGCGCACCTTCTACGAATACACCTTCGGCCACATCGCCACCGTCTACACGATTCACAACCTGGCGTATCAGGGCGCGACACGGCCCGAGGCACTGGCGCTGGCCGGCCTGAGCGAACGCGGCCTGATCGAGAACGGACTCGGCGCCGGCATCGGCGGGCAGTTCAACTTCATGGCGCGCGGCATCGTCTACAGCGATGTGGTGAGCACCGTCAGCCCGACCTACGCGCAGGAGATCATGACCGGCGAGTACGGCGAGCGCCTGGATGGTGTGCTGCGCTCGCGACGTGATCGGGTCACGGGCATTCTCAACGGGATCGACAGCGTCGAGTTCGATCCGGCGACGGACCGACATCTGGCGGCGAACTACAGCGCTGACGATCTGACCGGCAAGCGGAGTTGCAAGGCGGCGCTGCAGAAGGAAATGGGGCTCGAGGTCTCCGCCGATCCGCCATTGCTGGGCATCGTGTCACGGCTGGTGGAGCAGAAGGGATTCGACCTCCTCGACGCTGCGATTCCGTGGCTGATGCTCCAGACCACGGCGCAACTGGTGCTGCTTGGTTCGGGGCAACCGTACCTGCAGGACATCATGCTGCGGCATGCGGCGGCGCATCCCGGGCGCATCACGGTGCGATTGGGGTTTGATGCCGGACTGGCGCAGCGCATCTACGCCGGCAGCGACGGTTTCCTGATGCCATCGCGCTTTGAACCGTGTGGGCTTGGGCAGATGATTGCGCTGCGCTACGGCAGTGTACCGATCGTGCGTGCCACCGGCGGGCTGAACGACACCGTGCGCGAAGGGTGGTCGGGGAATGGATTCGTCTTTCACCCGTTCGATGCCCGGCACTTCATCGAATCAATCGAGCGCGCATTGGTCGCGTATGCCGATCCCGGGAGCTGGGCCCTGCTGCGCGAGCGTGGGATGCGCCAGGACAACTCGTGGACGCACGTTGCGGAGCAGTACGTCGGCATCTACGAGTGGGCGCGGCAGTTGCGGGGCGGGTGAACGTCGTCCACCCGGCGCTGGCTCACACTGACCCTTCCAGGCACCCATGATCACCCTCGGTATCGACATCGGCACATCCGGGGTGAAGGCTGTGCTCGTGGACATCGGTGCGTCCGGCCACGATCAGGTCCTTGGCACGAGCAGCGCGCCGCTCACGGTGCAGCGACCGCACGCGCAGTGGAGCGAGCAGGCGCCCGATGCCTGGTGGGCGGCGGTGTTGAGCTGCGTCGACGCACTCAAGGCATCGCACGGTGACTCGCTGTCGGCATGCGCGGCGATCGGACTGGCGGGTCAGATGCACGGCGCCACGCTGCTCGATGCGACGGGGATGGTGCTGCGGCCCTGCATCCTGTGGAATGATGGTCGCAGTGCCCGCGAGTGCGCGGAGTTCGAAGCGGCGTGGCCGGAGTCCCGTGCAGTGACGGGCAATCTGGCGATGCCAGGCTTCACGGCGCCGAAGCTGCTCTGGGTTCGCCGGCACGAGCCGGACATTTTTGTACGTGTGGCAACCGTGCTGTTGCCGAAGGCATACGTGCGATGGCGTCTGTGCGGTGAGCTGGTCGAGGAGATGTCCGACGCGTCGGGGACGTTGTGGCTCGATGTCGGCGCGCGACAGTGGAGCGATGACGCGCTGGCTGCAACGGGCCTGACGACGTCGCAGATGCCGCGACTGGTCGAAGGGAGCGCTGCTGCCGGTCAGCTGAGCAGCGCACTGACGCAGCGCTGGGGCATGACGCGTGCACCGCTGATCGCCGGTGGTGCCGGTGACAACGCGGCCGGTGCCGTGGCGGTCGGCGCGGTGTCGCCAGGCGACGCATTCGTCTCACTCGGCACATCAGGCGTGCTGTGGTGCACCACCGGGACGTTCGCCCCGAATACGGCGGGCGCCGTGCATGCGTTCTGCCACGCCGTTCCTGGCCGCTGGCACCAGATGGGTGTGCTCCTCAGTGCCGCCGCTGCGCTCAGCTGGTGGGCGGGTGTCGCGGGTCAGACGGAGTCCGAGTTGCTGTCGGAGTTGCGTCCCGGGCAGACCACCGATCTGTTCTTCGCGCCGTATCTCAGCGGCGAACGGACGCCGCACAACGACACGGCCATCCGCGGTGGTTTTTCGGGGCTCGATGCCGCACACACCCGCGCCGACATGACGCTCGCCGTGCTCGAAGGTGTCGCGTATGCCATGCGTGATGCCCAACTGGCGCTGGCGGGCGGCGGGACCAGCATACGGGAAGCGGATCTGCTTGGCGGTGGTGCACGATCGCCGTTGTGGTGCCAGGTGATGGCGGATGTGCTCGGGATTCCGCTGCACCGCGTGACGCAGAGCGAGATCGGGTGCGCGATGGGCGCCGCACGTCTCGCGGTGATGGCGGTCGCGGGTGGTGCTGCAGCGACGGTCACCGCGATCGCCACCCGGCCGGCGCGGCTCGAGACGTACGCGCCCCGCGCCGCCGCGGTGGCGCGGCATCACGAACGCCATGCACGGTGGCAATCGATGTATCCGTTGTCGCAGGCTCTTCGCCCCTCCACGACCTGACTCCGGTGTCCTGATCCATGTCGATCTTCACTCGCTCCAAGCCGGCTGCCAGCGACGCTCGCTGGTTCAGCATCGCCGAACCGCTGCGTCACGAAGGCCCGAAGTTCAAGCCGTCGGCGAAACGGCCGTACGGCTACCGATGGTACGATCCGGACCGCACGGTGATGGGCAAGCGTATGGAAGAGCAGCTGCGCTTTGCCGTCTGCTGGTGGCACACGCTGGTATGGCCTGGCGGTGATCCATTCGGCAGCGAGACGTTCATGCGGCCCTGGCACATGCCCGGCGGCAACCCGATGCAGCAGGCGCATGACAAGGTCGATGTCGGTTTCGAGCTGTTCCGGTTGCTGGGCGTGCCGTTCTTCACGTTCCACGATCGCGATGTGGCGCCGGAAGGGGCCACGCTCCAGGAATCGAACGGAAACCTGCGCATCATCGGCGATCACCTCGCGCGCAAGATCGACGAGAGCGGTGTGAAGCTGTTGTGGGGCACTGCCAACCTGTTCTCGAACCGCCGCTACATGGCGGGTGCGGCGACGAATCCCGATCCGGAGGTCTTTGCGTATGCGGCCGCACAGGTGAAGATGGCGCTGGAGCTGACGCACGAGCTGGGCGGCGCGAACTACGTGTTGTGGGGCGGCCGTGAAGGCTACGACACGCTGCTCAATACGGATCTCAAGCGCGAATGGGCACAGTTGGGGCGGTTCCTGCAGCTGGTGGTGGAGCACAAACATGCGATCGGCTTCACGGGCACCATTCTGATCGAACCGAAGCCGTGTGAACCCACCAAACATCAATACGACTTCGATGTGGCGAGCGTGTTCGCATTCCTGCAGTCACATGGGCTGGAAGGCGAGGTCAAGGTCAACATCGAGCAGAATCATGCGATTCTGGCCGGTCACTCGTTCGAACACGAGATCGCGCTGGCCAACTCGCTCGGTGTCTTCGGGTCGATCGACATGAACCGCGGTGACGAGTTGCTGGGGTGGGATACGGATCAGTTTCCGAACAACCTGCAGCATGTGGTGCTGGCGATGTACGAGATCATGCGCGGTGGCGGGTTCACGACCGGCGGAATCAACTTCGATGCCAAGCTGCGGCGTCAATCGATCGAGCCTGATGACCTGATCATCGCTCATGCGGGGGCGATGGATCTGTGTGCCCGTGCACTGCTGATCACCGAGAAGTTGATCGCGGATGGTGTATTGTCCGATCGCGTAGCGGCGCGGTACGCTGGCTGGGATGGCGCGGAAGGCAAGGCGATCCTGAAGGGGCGCCGCAGTCTCGCCGATCTGGCCGCCCGTGTCGAAAAGAAGGGCATCGAGCCACAGCCGGTGTCGGGACGTCAGGAACTGCTCGAAAATCTGCTCAACACCTATCTCTGAGATTGCATCATGCCAGCAACCGTCAAGGGCCCGGGGATCTTTCTCGCCCAGTTCTCGGGCGACGCAGCGCCATTCAACACGTGGGATTCCATCACGAAGTGGGCCGGCGGCCTGGGCTTCAAGGGCGTACAGATCCCCACCTGGGATGCGAAGCTGTTCGACCTGAAGAAGGCCGCGGCGTCCAAGACGTACTGCGATGAGATCGCCGGCGTGGCGCGCGCCAACGGGGTCGAGATCACCGAACTGGCCACGCACCTGCAGGGTCAGCTGGTGGCGGTGCATCCGGTATACGATGAAGCCTTCGACGCGTTCGCGCCGGACACGGTGAAGGGCAACCCGAAGGCCCGACAGAAGTGGGCGGTGCAGCAGCTACTCTGGGGTGCCAAGGCGTCGAAGAATCTCGGCCTGACGTCGAGTGTGAGTTTTCCCGGTGCGCTGGCCTGGCCGTATCTCTATCCGTGGCCGCAGCGCCCGGCGGGTCTGATCGAGACGGCGTTCGACGAACTGGCCCGTCGCTGGCGCCCGATCCTCGATGCCTACGACGATGCAGGCTGTGATGTCGCGTTCGAGCTGCATCCGGGCGAAGATCTCTTCGACGGAGTGACGTTCGAGATGTTCCTCGAGCGGGTGCACAACCATCCGCGCTGCAACATCAACTACGATCCGTCGCACTTCCTGCTGCAGCAGCT
>JANMHB010000178.1:0-32153 GCA_031374935.1 Gemmatimonadaceae bacterium
AGGGTGCCTGACGGGGATTGAACCCGCAACCCCCGGAACCACAATCCGGTGCTCTAACCAATTGAGCTACAGGCACCATGCCACCCTGCATACGACAGACACCCAAAATAGACCAACCGGACCGCAGCTTCAAGGGCTGAAGCGAATCACGCGACGCGCAGGATCCAGCGCACGCCGGTCCGAACCCTAGTCTTTCGCCCGTTCCAGATAATCACCCGTGCGCGGATCCACCTTCACCCGCTCGCCCACACTCAAGTACTCCGGCACGTTCACCGTGACGCCATTGTCCAGCTTCGCCGGTTTCTGGCTGGCTGACTTCGTGGCCGTCTTCATCACCGGCGCCGTATCCACGATCTCGAACGTCATCGAGTTCGGCAGGTCGATCCCGATCGGCTTTCCATTGTAATACTCCGCCACCAGCTTCATCCCAGGCTGCATCCACTGCGCGTTGTCGCCGAGCATCTCTTCATCCATCTCGAGCTGATCGTAGTCGCTCGTCTTCATGAAGTAGTAGGTGCCGGTCGACTCGTACAGGAACTCCAGATCGTGCGTCTCCATCATCGCCTTCTCGATCGCGTCCGCAGCACGGAACCGATGCTCGAAGTTCGAACCGGTGCGCAGGTTCTTCATCTTCGTCTGCACCATCGCGCGCAGGTTGCCAGGCGTGTGATGCCGGAACTCGATCACGCGGCAGGGGTCGCCCTCCATCACGATCACCATCCCGCGACGAAGCTGCGTTGCCGGAACTGCCATATCAGTACATCCTCAACTCTGGGGGTCCGTGTATTGAACAGCCTCAAAATATAGCGGCCCCGGCTCCTGGCCACGACCCCGTGTGCCCCTCGTATTTCAGTGACAGCGCACGGAATTGCCAGACTGGGGCATTGCGCGGCAATTCGGTGACAGTCTGCGATTTCCCCTTCACGGGACAATTCGCCGTAATTCGGTGACACTCTGCGGATTGCCCCGATCAGGGGCAATCCGCAGAGTGTCACCGAATTACACCGCAGACTGTCACCGAATTACACGTCCTCAGACCTTCGGCACCACCGGACGCACCCGATCCAGCACCGCCCGAATCGCCGGCCACACATTCAGCGCGGCCTTCGCGGCACCGGCCCGGGTCGGGTGAATACCGTCCGCCTGGTTCAGGCTGCCAACCCCTGCCACGCCTTCCAGCAGGAATGGCGTCAGCGTGGCGCCAGTGGCCTTGGCCACCGATGGAAAGATCTGCCGGAACCCACCGGCATACACATCACCCAGATTCGGGGGCGCCTCCATCTGCACCACGATGACCTTCGCCTTCGGCTGCCGAGCCTGCACCTTCCTGACGATCCCGGTCAGATTCTGCGCGAGCTCCGGCACCGACGTCCCGCGCAGCCCGTCATTGGCACCGGTCTCGATGATCACCACGTCGGCGGTGTCCTTCAGCAGCCAATCCGCTCGACGCAGGGCGCCGGCCGACGTCTCCCCACTCAGGCCGGCATTCTGGATCTGGACGCGATAGCCGAGGGAATCGGCGATGTGCCCGATCTGCCCGGGCCAGGCCTCGACCGGGTCGGGCAGGCCGAGTCCAGCCGTGAGACTGGTGCCGATGAAGAGCACCCGGATCGGCGCCGCCATCGACGTGGGGCCCGGATCGACCGAACTTCCCGCCGGCAGTGGCGTTGGTGTACCAGCTACCGTTGGGGTGGCACCCGCCGCTCCCGGCTGATCGGCCGATTGTGGCTGACTGCCGTTGCCGCAACCATGCAGCATGGCCAGCACCACCAGCCCGACGCTCCACCGCGCGCCGTAGCGCATCCCGCCTCGCTTCTCACTTCCCTGCTGCTTCCGCATGTCTGACACCGGTTTGTCGTCATCCAGCCGCGCCACGCCTATGCTCGCGGTCCGCAACCTGACGAAAGAATATCGCAGTGGCGGCGGCGCGCTGGCGGTTCTCCGCAATGTGACCTTCAACGTGGCTGCTGGCGAGACGCTGGCCATCGTCGGCCCGTCCGGTAGCGGCAAGACCACCCTCCTCGGCCTGCTCGCTGGTCTCGATACCCCGACCACCGGCTCGGTGCTCCTGGCCGGCACCGACCTCGGGCGGCTGGACGAGGATGCGCGCGCGCGGCTGCGTGGCGACCGGGTGGGCTTCGTGTTTCAGAGCTTCCAATTGGTGCCCACGCTCACCGCCCTCGAGAACGTGCAGGTGCCACTCGAATTGCGCGGCATCCGCGACAGTGACGCGCGGGCCCGGGATCTGCTCGAACGCGTGGGCCTCGGGACTCGCACCCATCACTTCCCGACGCAGCTCTCCGGCGGCGAACAGCAGCGCGTGGCCATCGCCCGCGCGTTCGTGAACCGTCCACGCGTCCTCTTCGCCGATGAACCGACCGGCAACCTCGATGGCGCCACCGGCGCCCGCATCGTCGAGCTGCTCGAGCAACTCAATCGTGAAGACGGGACGACGATCGTGCTCGTCACGCATGATCCGGTGCTCGCGAAACGCCTCGGCCGCAGCATCCGACTTGCCGATGGCCTGATCATCGAAGACACCGGTGCCGTGACGCCGAAGGTCAGCGAGGCAGTGGCGTGACCGCCCACCTGCCCAGCGCACGTTTTCCCTGGCGCCGACTGCCTGCCCTCGCCTGGAAGGAGAGCCGCACTGCACGCCGCCGACTGCTGCTCTACATGTCGTCCATCGCGCTCGGCGTGGCGGCACTGGTCGCCATCGATTCGTTCGCCGACAATCTCACGAAGTCCGTTCGCGAACAGAGCCGCTCGCTGCTCGGCGGCGACGTCTCGCTGACCACCCGCGCCACCATGACACCGGCGGCCGATTCGCTGGTGGATTCGCTCGGTCGCACGGGAATGACGATTGCGAAGATCGTCGAATTCCCGTCGATGGCCGCCATCAGCAGCAGCGGCAACACACGCCTCGTGCAGGTGCGCGGTGTGACCAATACCTATCCGCTGTATGGGGAAGTGATCACCGAGCCGGCCAGTGCGTATCCGCGCGTTCGTTCCGAACATGCAGTGGTGGTGGATCCGGGGCTGCTGGTGTCGCTGAACGCGAGGATCGGCGATTCCCTCTCGCTGGGTTACGCCACCTTCGTCATTGCCGGCACGCTGAAACAGGTGCCCGGTGACGCAGGGTTCATCTCCGTGGTCGGCCCGCGCGTCTTCGTGGCGCAGCAGTGGCTCGACGAAACTCGCCTGCTGGCGTTCGGCTCGCGCGCATCGTACGAGACACTGCTCAAGCTGCCGCCGGGCGTACAGGCATCCACGCTGGTGGCCCGCCTCCGTCCCCGCCTCGAAAAGCTCAAGCTGCGTGCGCGCACTGCGGCCGAGTCGGAGGCGAGTGTCACGGAAGCCATCGATACACTCGGCAGCTTTCTTGGGCTGGTGGGACTGGTGGCACTCCTGCTTGGTGGCATCGGGGTGTCGGCGGGCGTGAATGCCTTCATCCGTCGCAAGCAGGAGACGATCGCCGTGCTGCGATGCCTCGGTGCCACCAGCGGCCAGGTCTTGTTCATCTACGGCGTGCAGGCGGCGATGATGGGCTTTGCCGGTGCGGCGGCTGGCGCGGCACTCGGTGTGGCGATTCAGCTCGCGGTGCCGGGACTGGTGCGTGATCTGCTGCCGGTGGACGTGTCGGTGTCGCTCTCGCCAGTGGCCATTCTCTCGGGCCTTGGCGTGGGCGTGTGGGTAGCGCTGGCGTTCGCGATGCGTCCATTGGTCGGCGTGCGCAACATCTCGCCACTGCAGGTGCTGCGCACCGAGGTGGACGAGAGTGCCAAGCAGCCCTGGTACAAGGACTGGCGCGGCCTGATCGTGACCTCTGGCATCGTGGCCAGCGTGGTGGCACTCGCGATCTCACGCGCCGGAGGCTTGCGCGAAGGGCTTGCCATCAGTGCGGCGATTTCGGTGGTGCTGCTGTTGCTGCTCGGCAGCGCATCACTCCTGATGTGGGTGGCGCGCAAACTCCTGCGGGCCGGCTGGCCGTATGTGATGCGGCAGGGCGTGGCCAATCTCTACCGCCCGTCGAACCAGACGCGGTCCGTCGTGCTCTCGCTCGGCTTCGGGGCCTTCCTCGTCAGCACACTCTACCTACTGCAGACCACGCTGCTGACGCGCTTCTCGGTGGACGCGGCAGCCAGCGGCGGCAACGTGCTGTTCTACGACGTGCAGGCCGATCAGGGACCATGGATGGACTCCATCATCACACGGTCAGGGCACAAGCTGGTGCAGCGCGTACCGATCGTCACCATGCGCCTCAGCGAGGTGAAGGGAATCCCGGTCGCCACAGCGCAGGCTGCGGCCGAGAAGCTGGGCAAGGCGCCGTTTCCGTATCGGCGCGAGTATCGCAGCACCTATCGCGATACGCTGGTGAAGAGCGAAACCATGACCGCCGGCCAGTGGTTCGACAAGGCACCCGCGCCGCCCGCCGGCATGAGCCGCGTCAGCCTCGACGAAAGCATCGCCTCGGAGCTGATGGTGAAGGTGGGTGATCAGCTGACCTGGAATGTGCAGGGCGCGATGGTGAAGACCGTCGTCTCGAGTACACGCAAGGTGAACTTCGCCCGCTTCGAGCCGAACTTCTTCGTGGTGTTCGAGCCGAGCGCGATCAGTGATGCCCCGAAGCAATTCGCGGTGATTGCGAGTGTCTCGGGCGACAGCGCGGTCGCCACGTTGCAGCGTGACGTCGTCCGGAAGTATCCGAACGTCAGCTCGCTCGACATCTCGCTGATCACACGCACCATCGGCAACATCCTCGAGAAGGTGAGTGATGCCATCCGGTTCATGGCGGTGTTCGCGTTGATCATGGGCGTGCCGGTGCTGATCAGCGCCGTCGCGGCCACGCGTCGCGAGCGGCTGCGTGAAGGTGTGCTGCTCAAGGTGCTCGGCGCGACCCGCGCGCAGATCGGCCGCATCATGCTCAGCGAATACACGGTGCTCGGCCTGCTCGGTGCACTGGCCGGCATGTTGCTCGGCATCGGCGGTGCCTGGGGCCTCGCCCGCTTCAGCTTCAAGGTGCCGTTCGTGATGGCGTGGACACCGGCGCTGGCGATTGCCGGGTTGCTGCTGTTCATCACGATCCTGGTCGGCATCCTCACCGGGCGCGAAGTCTTTCGCGAAACCCCGATGGCCGCGCTGCGCGAGAGCTGAACGACGTCCACGCCGCGCGATCAGGTCGCGCAATCGAAGTCGTCGGTACCGCGACAGTCAAAGGCTGAAGCAACTGCTTATTGAGGGAGCCGCAGAGACACAGAGCCGCAGAGGCGTCGCGGTTGCAGGCGTGGCGTGAATGGCGAAGTACACAATGCTTTGGGAGAAGCGTCTCGCAAGCGTAGTTCCCAAAGCACTTCATTGCCGGCTCACGAGCAGATGCCCGTGCCCGCGCGACTGGTCCGCTCTGCGTCTCTGTGTCTCTGCGGCTCCCTCAACCAGCAGTTGGTTCCGCAGTTGTCTGATTCGAAACTGTCGGCAGTTGGTTCCGCAGTTGTGTGTAGCGGTGCTGGCGCCGTGACTACGGAACGACTAGCCGCACCGTTGCCGACTGACCGGATACGACTGTCGCCCGCGTCTCGACCAGCGAACCGCCGAATGGAATCGCAATCACACGCACTTCACCCGGTGGGACGCCGGTGAATCGCGCGGTGCCGGTGCTGTCGGTGTTCCTGTTGCCCAGCAAGACGTTGAAGTTCAGTCCGGGCCCCTGCAGCACGACGCCGATGTTCGGTGCCGGCGCCCCGCCCTGCGTGCCGCGCGTGACGATCGTCTGCACCGTACCAAGCGCCGCCCGCTTGTTGCGCAGCGCTTCCGGAATGGTGGCACGCTGCACACTCATCGTGCTGTAGATCGACAGGCCGGTGCGCAACAGCGGCGCGGCGGCCTTCGGCTCGAGGATCAGATCGACACGCGAGTAATTCTCTGCTTGCCCGATCACATCGTTCGACGGCTGCACCGCGCGCAGCACCGGCAGGATGCTGTCGGCAGCGAGGTCCGCATTGCCGAGCGACTCACCCTTGCCATCGTACACCTGGCCCCACGCATACGCGATGCCCGAGAGGCTGTCGATGATGAACGGCTGGTAGTAGTACCCGCGCGGCGGTTTGCGGAGCCCCGCGAAGTCGATCCGGATCGCGGGCTTGCCGTTGGTGACGACGTCCCAGAATGCCAGGGTGCCGGTCCCACCGGCGGCGAAGGTCGTGCGCCGCGTCGGGCTCAGGAACTCGCCGAAACTGCCGCGTAAGGTGTCGGGAATGATCGCGTCGTCGTCGCGCGTCACCGTCCCCTTCTGGTCACGAAACCGGACGAACAGCGGACGCGGCGTGGAGTCGTTGTAGACGGTGCGGGCCGAATCGGCCTGGATCGTGAGCACCAGCCAGGCGCCGCGCTGCTGGGCCGAGTCGGCGGCCGACAGCGTCACGGCAAACCGAAGCTTCTGGCCGAAGAAGCCACCGCGCCAGAAATCACGAATCCCCGCGCTGCGATTGGTGTCGACCGGCGAGGTCAGCCCTCCATTCGCGTCGAGCAGCGTGTCGGTGCGGATGATCCACTGCCGATGCGACACGGGCGTTGCGGTCGAGTCGAGCCCGTTGACGATGTAAAACTGGTAGCGCGCGCGCCCATCGAGCTGCTTCATCAGTGTGACTTCACCGACCACCGAGTCGGCGACGGCCGCATTGTTGACCGTACGTCCGAAGGCCCGGGCCACAATGGCGGGATACCGAACCGACGGCACCGGTGTGAACGCAGCGTCGAAGGCCTGGCCGCCCTGCGGCGTCACGGCGCCATCGTCACCACAGGCGCTGATCGCCGCAGCACAGCAGAGCGTCGCACACAACGATCGGATCTTCACTTCGTGCCTCCGGGAGTCTTCTTCACGCCGAAACGGTAGGTGAGGCTGACCGTGAGGCGCGCGCCGCCAAAACTCTTCACGCCGTCAACAGGCGTGACGAGCGGAGTGCGGAACACAGGATCGGCGAGTGCCGGATCACTTGGCCGCAGCTTCTCGCGATCGAAGTTCGTGAACTGCGTGAAGCCAAGATCTGCCGCGATGCCGAAACGCGATGTCAGATCTGCCTGACCGAGCACGGATGCCCCGAAGGTCGGGGCGACGAGCGATCCACCCGCTCCCGACGGAAGCATTGCGTAGACACCGGCATTGCCACCGACGCCCGCGCGGTACCTGCCGCTCTCGCCGACGGGCCAGAGTCCGTCAGCCGTCACGCGACCCGCCAGCATCGTCGCATTGCCGTCGACCGCCACGTACTGCAGGGTGTCGCCGTTCGGCCGCTTCTCATACGGAAAGAAGTTGCCATCGACGGCGGTGCGACCGACATCGACCGACGCGCCGATCGAGAGCCACTCGGGCGCGATCTGCCGGCGGAAGCCGGCCGAGGCGATGAACAGCGTGGCCGCGGTGGCGTTGGCTTTGTCGAGGCTGATGCTGCCGCCTCCGATCCGCATCTCGGTGCGATGCCTGGGCAGTTTGCCGGACGATCGCGGCCCCGCCGGAACCGGATCGGGACGTCGCACCTGCGCGATCAGGGACAGCGGCAGCGCGGCAACGAGCAGCGTCGCGAGGTTGCTCCGGCGCAGCCAACCACCGCGGTTCGAAGAGAGCATGCTGGGGCTGTAAGGGTACTGAAACTGCCACGTCACAATGGCGCGGTCGTGCGGCACGACCGCTCCTCGTGGGGACGATAGAGGATAACGCCCGTCACCAGCCGCGGCAGCGCCCACGCAGTGCGCCGTGGCTACTTGAATCGAATTCCGTTGGGGGCGACCCACCCCTTGCCGGGCTGAACCACGGGTGCGGCGGGGGCAGAGGGCGCCGGCTGCGCACGAGGGCCACGCGGCTTTGGCGCTGCGGACGCCGATGTTACGGCCGGCTTCTCACCCGTCTTCATCGTCAGCGCAATCCGGTTACGGGCCAGATCGACCCCCTGCACCGTCACCGTCACCTTCTGGCCCACCTGCACCACGTCGTTGGGGTCCTTCACGTACCGGTCGGAGAGCTGGCTGACGTGCACCAGGCCGTCCTGATGGACGCCGATGTCCACAAAGGCACCGAATGCGACGATATTGGTCACCACACCCTCGAGCACCATGCCGGTGCTCAGGTGCTTCGGCTCGGTCACGTCATCACGGAAGGCAGGCGGAACGAAACTCGCGCGCGGGTCGCGACCAGGCTTCCGCAGTTCAGTGACGATGTCATGCAGCGTCGGCAGGCCCACGTCGTCGGAGACGTACGGCGCGAGCTCCAGCGATGACAGGACCGCTTCATTGCCCACCAGTTCCTGCAGCGAGACGCCACGATCCTTGGCCATGCGCGCCACCAGTGCGTACCGCTCCGGGTGCACCGCGCTCGCATCCAGCGGATGGGTGCCGCCCCGCACGCGCAGGAAGCCGCCCGCCTGCTCGTAGGCCTTGGCCCCGAGGCGCGGGACGTCCAACAGGTCCTTCCGCGCCGTGAACCCGCCCTTGGCATCGCGCGACGCCACGATCGACTGCGCCAGCGCCGGACCCACGCCCGAGACGTAGGCCAGCAGCTGCGCCGAGGCGGTGTTCACCTCCACGCCGACGCGATTCACGCAGCTTTCGACGATCTCATCCAGCCGCTGTCGCAGTTTCGGCTGGTTCACATCGTGCTGATACTGCCCGACCCCGATCGACTTGGGGTCGATCTTCACCAACTCGGCCAGCGGGTCCTGCAGCCGGCGTGCAATCGAGACCGCGCCGCGGATCGAGACGTCGAGGTCGGGAAACTCCTCGCGCGCCACGTCGCTGGCTGAATACACCGAAGCACCGGCCTCGCTGACCACCACCACCGTCGGCGCTGGCGGCTCGAGTTCGCGCAGCGTGGCGCGCACCAGGTTCTCCGTTTCGCGTGACGCGGTGCCGTTGCCGATGGCGATCAACTCAGGCTTGAAACGTGCCACCACCGCACGAATCGTGGCCGCGAACCGATCTTCCTGATGCAGGTACAGCGTATCGGTGTGCTGCAGCGCACCGGTCCTGCTCACCAGCGCAATCTTGACGCCGGTACGGAAGCCTGGATCGAGGCCCAGCACACTCTTCTCGCCGGCAGGCGCCGAGAGCAGCAGCTGTTCCAGGTTACGGCCGAAGATGATGATCGCCTCTTCATCGGCACGCGTCTTGAGCTCGAGGCGGAGCTCAACCTCGATACTGGGCGCGAGCAGCCGATTGTACGCATCATCAGCCACCTGTGCCAGCAGTGCGGCCGCCTTCCGTGTACCGACCACGTCGCGCTGCAATCGCGGCGCAATGTCCATCAGCGGTGCCTCGACACTCCACACCAGCTCCCCTTCCGTTTCACCGCGGCGGATGGCCAGCACGCGATGCGACGGGATGGTGCCGAGCGATTCGCGGAAATCGAAGTAGTCGGAGAATTTCGAGACTTCTTCGGTGCGGCCGTAGCAGCGCGCGCACTTGACGGCCCCCTTGGTCCGGGTCACGTCGCGGATCCAGCCACGGACGCCAGCGTCTTCCGCCACCTGTTCGGCCAGAATGTCGCGCGCGCCAGCGAGGGCCGCATCGACATCCGCCACCTCCTTCGCCGCATCGACGAAGCTCATCGCGACATCGCGTGCGGTCGCGTCGTCGATCGTCCCGACCCAGAGTTGCTCCGCCAGGGGCCCGAGCCCACGCTCGCGGGCGATGATCGCTCTCGTGCGGCGCTTTGGCTTGAATGGCAGGTAGAGGTCCTCGAGCGCCTGCTTCGTAGCCGCGCCCACAATCGCCGCCTTCAG
Organism: Gemmatimonadaceae bacterium; assembly: GCA_031374935.1. Taxonomy (GTDB): domain Bacteria; phylum Gemmatimonadota; class Gemmatimonadetes; order Gemmatimonadales; family Gemmatimonadaceae; genus JACMLX01. Next base: position 9,768 of record JANMHB010000178.1, read on the forward strand.
CGTGTCGTCCAGCTTGCCCTGCTCGGCGATGCTCTTGAGCACGGCCGCGCGTCGCTCCTCGAGTTCGCTCAGGTACTGCGCCCGGTCGCGCACGTCGCGCAGCTGCACCTCGTCCAGGCCTCCGGTCACTTCCTTCCGGTAGCGGGCGATGAAGGGCAGCGTATTGCCCTCGGCAAACAGCTCGAGGGTGCGCTCGACCGATGACACCGGGAGCGCGAGTTCACGTGCAACGGTCGTGATGAGTGACGGGGCCATCAGTCAGCTGAGTGGGAAACGGAGCGGCGCGCGAACCGGCAAACTGTCTCGCGCGAGCGCCGTCAGCAACGGCTTGACAGGTGCGTCTGGCTCAGTGCAGATCTGCGGCCGCCAGGCCAGCGCGATTGCGCCCGGTGCGCCAGAGCAGCAGCAGCGGCAGCGCGAGCACCATCACACACGCACTGATCAGGTAGATCTTCGAGAACGAGATCACACTGGCCTGTGCCAGGACCTGGCGCTCCATCACGTGGTATGCCTGCGCCGCCGCGGTCGTGGCATCCGAGCCACGCGCGACGAACGCGCGCGACAACATTGCCACCCGTTGCGTGACGTCGGGGTCGCCCGAATTCATGTGCTGCACGAGGTTGGCACGAGAGGATGACGTGAAGCGAGAGAGCAGTGTTGCCATCACCGCGATGCCGAGCGAACCGCCGAGCTGACGGGTGAGATTGAAGAGCGCGGTGCCTTGCGGCACGTCCTGCGGCGAGAGGTCGGCCATGCTGGCATTGGTCAGCGGCACGAAGATCAGACCCATGCCGACGCCACGCAGGATCAGCGGCCAGAACACATCATCGGCGCCGGCATCGAGCGCCAGTCCCGACAGCCACCACATGCAGATGCCGAACATCGAGACACCGAGGATGATCGTGTACCGCGCATCGAGGCGATTTGCGTTGCGACCGATGATCGCCATGGTGAATGCACTGGCGAGAGCACCCGGGAAGATCACCTTTCCCGTCTGCCACGCGGTAAACCCATGCAGCTGCTGCAGGAACACCGGCAACACGAAGATCGAGCCGTACATCGCCAGGCCAAGCGCCGCGGCAAAAACCACGCCGACCGTCAACTGCCGGCTCTTGAGCACGCGCAGATTCACGATCGGCTGCTCGAACGTGAGTTCGCGCCAGATGAAGGCGGCCATCGACGTCGCGCTGACGATCGCCAGCGTCGTCACCAGGCCGCTCTCGAACCAGTCATTGCGTTCACCACGCTCGAGCATGAACTGCAGCGTGCCGATGCTGGTGGCCAGCAGCAGGATGCCCAGGGCGTCGATCTTCGTGGCGCGGACGGCATTCTTCGAGTCGCGCACGAAATTCCACACCATGACTGCGGCCATCAGGCCCAGCGGTACGTTGATGTAGAAGATCCAGGGCCAGTCGTAGTTGTCGATGATGAAGCCGCCGAGTGTGGGACCGAGCGTCGGGCCGACCATCACGCCCATCCCGAAGATGGCCTGTCCCTTGCCCACCTCGTGCGGCGGGAAGGCCTCGAAGAGTGTGGCCTGCGCGACGCTGAGCAGCGCCCCACCGCCAAGGCCCTGCACGATGCGCCAGAACACCAGCGACCAGAGGCCGGTGGCCGCGCCGCAGAAGAAACTCGCCGCGACGAACAGGAGAATGCTTGCCGTGAGATAGTTCCGGCGGCCGAACCAGTTCGCCAGCCAGCTCGACATCGGAATCACGATCACATTCGCAATGATGTAGCCGGTGCTCACCCACGCGATTTCATCCAGCGTCGCGCCAAGGTTGCCCATCATGTGCGGCACGGCCACGTTGACGATCGATGTATCGACCAGCTCCAGCACCGCGGCCAGTGTCACTGCGGCTGCAATCCAGTATCGGTTGCGATACGGATCCGCGGCCTCGGTGGATACGCTGACGGTGGAGAGAGCGGCGGTCGTCATGGCGGCTGTAGCGGAGGGCGGGCTACTTCGTGCTGACGTGCGCGATCACGCTCAGGCCAATGCGTAGCGGGCGCGTGGCGTCGAGCCCCCGGGTGATCCGGATGCGAACCGGTACGCGTTGCACGACCTTGGTGAAGTTGCCGCTCGCGTTGTCCGGCGGCAGCAGCGTGAAGCGTGCCCCGGTGGCGGCGCTGATGCTTTCGACCACGCCCTCGATCTTCGCGCCATCGTAGGCATCGACGTCCAGCTCCACCGGCTGGCCGACACGCAGCTTGTCGAGCTGCGTCTCCTTGAAGTTGGCCGTGATGAACAGGCCGGTATCGGACGCGATGTTCATCAGCGTCTGGCCGGGCTGCACCAGTTGGCCCACTTCCACCAGTTTCCTGCTGATCGCGCCGGACGACGGCGCCGTGATCCTGGTGAACGACAGCTGGAGCGCCGCGTTGTCACGAGCCGCCGTCGCCGCGCCAAGTCGTGCCTGAGCCAGCCGGACGCCAGCCTGCATCCCTTCGACGTTGGCGCCGGCCGCCGTCGCCTGGCGCTGCACGGCAACCAGCTGCGCCCGCATCGCGGCAGCCTGCGCCTTGGCGGCGTCGAGTTGCTGCTGACTGACGATGTTCTTGGCCGCGAGATCGCTGTAGCGCGCCAGGTCCGCCTCTGCCTTCACGACTTGTGCCCGCGCCGCGTCGATGTTCGCGTTCTGCACGGCGGTCTGTGCGGATGCGTTTTCGACCATCGCCTGGGCCTGCCCGGTACCCGTCCCACGGCCACCCAGCGTTGCGCGGGCGGCCGCCAGATCGGCGTCGGCCTGCGCCAGTCGCACCACGAATTCACGATCGTCGATCGTGACCAGCGGCGCGTTGGGCGCCACCTGATCGTTCTCGCGAACCATCACTGCCGTCACGAACCCGCCGACCTTGGCCAGCACCGGCAGCACAAGGCCGTCGACCATTGCGTTGTCGGTGCTCTCATGCGCACTCGCGTACGACACCGACCTGAATGCCCAGAACCCGCCGGTGAGCAGCAGCGCGCCGAGGATGAACGGCAGTGTGGTGCGTTTCTTCGAAGCGGGGGGCGACGGGGTCGTCGCCGGTGGCTTCATCGGCGTGTCGTCAGACTCGAGGGTTACGGCTGTGGCGCGTGTGGTGGTGGCCATGACTGAATCCTGCGCGTTAACGAAGCGACGTGAGTGTGCCCTGCGCCCGGGCAATGACCACGCGCGCGAGCTGACGTGATGCCAGCGCGTCGACCAACTGTGTGCGGGCACTGCTCAGACCAAGCAGGGCCTGCGTGACATCGAGATTGCCCGACACACCCGCGGTGAAGCGGTCGCGAGCCTGCGCCACTTCCTGCTCGGCCAGCTTGAGCCGCTCCTGCGCCGCGGTGACGGCTTCGCGCGTGGCCGCGGCATCGAGCAGCGCGGTGCGCACATCGTAGCCGATCTGCGCCAGGATCTCACGGCGGCGCGTCTCCACTTCCCGTTCGGCAACGTCCTGCTCGCGGATGCGTGATTCGCGTCGCAAGCCATCGAAGACCGGCACCGACACACGGAGCGCCCATGTCCAGGTATTGAGCAGGTTGCCCGCGTTCTTGCCGATGAAGCCATTGTCGGCTACCGCGCTCACACTTGGCAGGCGCTCCGATCGCACCGCGCGTTCCGCAAGCCGTGCCGACGCGAGCTGCGCATCCAGTACGGCGAGGTCTGGTCGTCGCGTCAGCGCCGTTGCGAGCGCGTCGGGTGCCGTCGGCTGTGGGTTGTCCTCGGCGTCGAGCGCGTCGGTCAGCATCAGCGGAAGATCGTGCGGCACATTGAGTGCGTAGCGCAGGTCGAGCAGCGCCTTGTCGCGTTCCACACGCGCCCCGATGAGTTGCGAGCGGATCGACACCAGCTGCGACTCGGCTCGTGTCACATCGAGTGCGACGCCGGTGCCGGCGCGCAGTGTTTCGCGCGCAATCCGCAAGAGGTCGGCCGCCAGCGTCGAGTCGGCGGCACGAGCGTCGAACACGGCTTGCGAGCGAAGGACCCGCACGTATGCAACGGCCGCCTGCGTGGCCGCGTTGGCGCCAACCGCTGACGATTCCACGCGCAACGCCACCGACTGTTGCCGCGCCAGGCGCAGCCGCGCGTTGACGGATGGATCGTAGATGTTCTGCTGAATGCGGGCGCGGAAATCGGTCACCGGCACCGGGCCGACGACTTCACCCTGTGGATCGAAGAATGGTGGCTGGCCGGGCAGTGAGGGAAAGTCCAGGCCGAGTGTCGCGGTGTTGAACGATCGACTGTTCGTTTCCGCCACCCCGCTGATGTTCGGCAGCAGGTCGGCGCGGCGCTGCTGCACCCTCGTGTCAGCAGCTTCGGCGCGAAGCAATGCCACCTGCGTGGGCAGGCTCTGACGTGCGGCCAGTCGCGCGGCTTCGCCGAGGGTGAGGGAGAGCGGTGTCTGCGCCACCTGTGCGTGCAGGATCGGTGGCGTGATGACGAGCGCTGCGGCGAGCACCCAGCGCGCCCGGCACGCACCGGGCTCAGTGTGTCGAGTCATCGGCGGCGTGAGTCGGGGGCGGGGATGGGCGCATCGCCGCCCGGAAGAAGCTGAGGACGCGATCCATCACTGCATCGGCGTCGTGCAGTCCGATCGCATCGCAGATGGTGGGATTGGCGCGCATCAGGGCATGCTGCATCAACAGCGCGTGCAACATGCGCGCCGCTCCGGCCGCCTGTTCGCGGCCGAACACCCCGTCGCGGATACACGCGTCGATACACGACTGCAACAGGCGCTGCCAGCGGAGCGACACGCGCTCCGCGAAGAACTGGCTCAACTCGGGCAAGCGTGGCAATACACCAGTCACGAGGCGGTAGAGGACCGGAAACTGCGGCTCGTTGATGTACTGCCAGTAGCTGCGGACGACGCGGGCGAAGTCCGTCACGGCATCGGCGTCATGCGGCGCGTGTTCGAGCTCGTCGAGGCGCACGAGGACCGTCCGCCGGATCATTTCGCGGAAGAGCGCTTCCTTGTTCGGGAAGTAGAGGTAGATGGTGCCTTTGGCCACGCCCGCGAGCCGCGCGATGTCCTCCAGGCGCGTTTCATCGAGTCCGGCTTCGGCGAAGGCGAGAAAGGCCGCGTCGATGATCTGGGCCTCGCGCTCTTCGACGGGTCGCCGGGTGCGGGTATCGGGCTTGTGGGTTGGCCGGGCCACCCCGGTGACTGACGGGTCAGTCATGTCAGGGGTCGATGAAGACGCGGCGGGAATGACGACATGCCAAACGATACTGACCGGTCAGTCATTTTTACAGGGCCAGCTGAGTCGGCAACATTTGCACAGGGCGGAGTACCCCAGCCCGTCCGCCTGCCTCCCTGGACTCCGGCGCCGAGGCTTTGGCTCCGTCCCCGTCCCACCACGAACTCCGTCCCCGTCCCACCGCGAACTCCGTCCCCGTCCCACCTCGCCTACTTCGTGCACCCCGTCGTGCGCCGCGTGTCCGACAGCGCCACGATCTTCCAGCCCTCACCCACCTTCGCCAGCTGGAACACGTCCACCCCGCAATGGCTGAACGTCTTGCCCAGATAGAACGTGTAGTCCACCCACACTGACGCCAGCGTGCCGTCGATCAGCACCCGCGGGTTGAACAGCCGCTCATCGAATACCTCGGCGTGGGGCGTCCCGATCGACTTCACGAAGGCGTCCACCGGAGTCATCCGCACCCGCGCCACACCGTCCCGCCCGACGTCCGAGCTGACCAACGCGGTCATCTGCGGGTGGAACACCGCCCGGACCCGCGCGCTGTCGCCAGCACGCATCGCATCGAACAGCTCATTCACGACGGCCATCTGCGCCACGCTTTCCGCGGCCGTGGCCTGCGCCTCCGCGCGCGCGGCGCTCAGTGTCAGCGCCACCAGTGCGTTGCACAGCAGCGCGCCAGCGCGATGAAGTCGCGTCACCGTCACCGAGTGCGCTCCGCCGCGATGCTCCCGGTCGCCGGCGAGTTCGCAGACGCCCGCGACAAGTCCGCCTCGGCGTCCGGAGTCCCACCGGCGGCCTTGGCATCACCCGCCGCAAAGGTCCCCGACATCGGCATGTCCATGCCCTGATACACCACCGAGCCGGTGACCTTGTCCTTGTCGGTCGCGCTGAACTTGACCGTGACCGTCACGCCGCCGTCCGGGGTGTCGGCGGTGACGACCACGCTGCTGTCCGTCGGCACGGCACTCGCAATCGGCAGTTCCGGAAAACCCTCCGCTGCCAATGAACCCGCGTAGGCGCCATTGACCTTCTTCAGCACCAGCACCGCTTTCACCGGACCCTGCGGGCTCTCGATGCTGACCGTGTAGGTGCCGGTGACGACACGACCCTGTGCCTGAGCAGCGACTGGAGCGAGTGCCACGGCGGCGACGACGAACGATGCCAGCGTGGAAATCCGGAGTACCGAGCGCATGACTGAAATCCTTGGTGACGGGGGGTAAGCCGGCGGCGAGTGCCGTCCGCGGCGGGCACGGAACACTACGCGGCGTGCTCACGGGAGTGTCAGGGCGGTGCCCCGCTCGCTCAACACTGAGTGAACCGCATGAAATCCTCACTGGGAGCGCCGAGGACACAAGCGGGGCGCGCGGCGTCGTTGCCGTCCGCTCACAGCTCCGTGACCGATCCGGCACACCAGCATCACAGCATCGCGACCTCGGCAGCGGTTCTTCAGGAAACCCTTCACCGAGAGGAAGGCGATGCCGCCTCGATCAGCATTCGTCACCACCCCGCCAGCGGCGCGCCGCGTGGTGGTGCTCGTGCTCGATGGCCTGCGTGCCGATCTGGTCGGCGATCCGCGATTCCCGAACCTTCGCGCGCTCCGCGACTCCAGCGCGCACACCGTCGACGCGACGACCGTGCTGCCGAGTGTCACGGCAGTCGCCATGACATCACTGCTCTCAGGTGTCGGACCGGCGGAGCATGGCGTCGACTCGGACCGGTTCCGCGTGCCCGATCCATCGCGCGCGTTGATGACCGTGCCGCACGTGGTCTGCGCCGCCGGCCTGCCCAGCTCCGGTTTCGTGCGACAGGTCCCCTGGCTGATCCGACCGCTCGCGCGACGCATCGTCTCCGCGCTCGGGCTCTCCGCAGCGCACTTCGTCACCGCCAACGCGCATGCATTGCTGACTGCGGCGCTTCCGACGCTGCGCACGCAGCGCGACGGCTTCGTCATCATTCACTGGCCGGACTGTGATGCCATCGGTCATCGCACCGGCTGGATGTCGCCGCCATATCTCGCGGCAGTGGCGCGGATGGATCACGCCCTCGGCGCGTTGCGTCGCGAGCTCGAGGCAGATCGCGACAATACGCTGCTGATTGCACTCGCCGATCACGGTGGCGGCGGCCGGATCGCCACCCACCACGACAGCGCCCATCCGCTCGACTGCACGATCCCGATCTTCCTCGACGGTGCGGGGGTCCATGCGCAGGAGCTTCCGGGCACACTCTCGATTCTCGACGTGCCGGCCACGGTGTTGTGGGCACTCGGGCTTCCGATTCCTGCGCGATATGCGGGCACGCCGATCAGCGAAGCGTTCCGGCCGCCGGTGCTGGCTCAAGTTGCGATGACGGCGGCATGACGTCAGCGCTTATTGCCTTTTCCGACACCGGTGGCGGACACCGCGCGGCGGCGACCGCGATTCGCGACGCGCTGGCCGCTTGCCGACCGGACGTTGAGACCACGCTGGTCGACCCGTTCGCACTGTGTCCGCGGTGGCCGTTCCGGCATCTCGGTCGCACCTACCCGATTGTGATCGAGCGCGCGCCGTGGCTGTGGAGCAGTGGCTTTGCGCTCACCAACACGCCGCGCCGCGCCGCGTTTGCCGACCGTGTTGCATGGCCGGTGATGCGGCCGACGTTCACGGATATCGCGTCGACACACCGGCCGAATGTCATCGTCTCGACCCATCCGCTGCTCACGGCGCCGCTGCGGCGGGTGTACCCCGACACCCCGATCGTGGTGGTGGTCACCGACCTGATCACGGGCCACGTGTCGTGGTACCATCCCGGGGCCGATCTCACGATCGTGCCGACGACCGCAGCCCGCGATCGTGCGGTGTCGTGTTCGGTCGATGCCACGCGATTGGCGGTCGTTGGTGTTCCCGTCTCACAGCCGTTCATCGCGATCCCGGGTGAGCGCTCCGCGTTGCAGCAGCAGCTGGGTTGGGCGCACAACAAACCCACGATCCTGCTCGCGGGTGGCGCCGAGGGCATCGGCCCGCTGGAAGCGTTGAGCGTCGCGATCGACCGCGCGCAGCTTCCGTGTGATGTTGCCGTCGTCGCCGGCCGCAACACGGTGCTGGCGCAGCGGCTTCGCGCGCGGCGGTGGCAAGGCACGGTGCACATCTATGATTTCGTCAGCAACTTTGCGGAATTGATGCGGGCCGCGTCGGTGCTGGTGACCAAGGCCGGACCTGGCACGATCAGCGAAGCCTGCGCCAGCGGGTGCCCGCTCATTCTCTTCGGTGCGATTCCGGGCCAGGAGACGGGCAACGTCGACTTCGTCACCCGTGGTCGGGCGGGCATCTGGGCGCCATCACCGCTGGCGGTGACCGCGGCCCTGCACGCCTGGCTGGTTGGGCGCGACGCGCCGGCGGCGCTGCGTCGGGCCTCGTCCGCGGCGCTTCGCCTCGGCAGACCAGAGGCCGCGACGGAGATCGCGACACGTGTGCTGCAGCTGGCCGACGACGCAGTGGCGGAAGTGACGCACTCCGCCGAACACCACAGCGCGGCGGCCTGACGCGCGCCGTCGAGAGCTACCGTGTGCCCTGCATTGCAGCACAGGTGGTATCGTCGGCGTCGGGTGCTCCATAGGTGGCGCGCGTCAGCGCCACCGAAGCGCCCGGCCGCCCGCGCAGCAGGAAGTACTGACTGTATTGTGAATCGCACAGCTCAGGCGCGGCCGGCCCGCCAAGGGCCTCGACGATCCGCGTCACGGTGTTGCTGTGTCCGACCACCAGCACACCACCACGTCCTGCCGTTCGTGTGATGGCGCGCACCGTGTCGGCCAGCGCCTGCACGTGAGACGCCACGCCGGCCGCACCGATTGGCACGACGTGTACCGCCGGATTCGCGCGCGCGATGAACACCGACGCCGTGAGCCGAGTGCGCTGCAGCTGACTCACCACGACGTCGGTCACCGACAGGTCGTGCACCGCGGAATCGAGGGCAGCGGCGCGCGCCATTCCGGCCACGCTCAGCACCGGATCGTTCGGCGGCGCGGGCGCCTTCTCTCCATGGCGCACCACGACGACCAGCAGTGGCCGCGCTCCGCTCGCCGCGGCCGGCGACGGCACCGGCCCGGCCGAGGCGCGGGCGCAGGCCGCGAGCACTGCCACGAGCGACGCTGCACAAAACAGTCGCCACGTCGTCATCGCACGCGCACCAGCACCCGGCGCGAGCGCACCAGATCGCCGAGGAAGAGCGTATCGCCCCGAATCACGAACGGGCGTTCCTGCACGGTATTCCGCCAGCTTGGCCACAGGCTTCCCTCGATGCGATGTATGATGATGCCCCGTGCCGGGTCGACCGTGTAGCGACCGAACCACGAGAAGTAGCCTTCGTACGTTTGTCGCAACTCGGCGTCGGTGGCCCCGCGATCGGTGCCGGCGGCGAACATCGGCGAGGCGGGCGTACGGGTGAAGTTCATGGTGTGCGTGCCGTCCGCATTGTACGTGACGTACCCGAACGGGGCATCACCGAACGGTTGGCGCCACGGGCCCGCCGCGCTATCGCGGTTCTGCACTGCGGTCATGGACCAGGTGCCGACCCAGGGGGCCGCAGCCCGGCGTGCGCTGCACGCCGCCGCGCCACAGAGCAGCAGCACCGCCAGGCCACGGATCATGGCAGAATGCGCGCGCGCCACTCGGGCGGCCAGAGCTGACACGCCTCCACCCGACCGAACAGCTGAAATCGGCGCCGTGCAAACGCCTTGTACGCACGGTCGCGAATGGCTCGCGGCACCAGCCCGCCGATTGCTCCGACCACACCCCACACCCCACCGAGCAGGCGCAGGACTGCCAGTGCCGCATCGGAATGGATCTGCACACTCGACGTGCCTGGCGGAGTGGCAGGCAGATACAGCACGGTGGAGTCAACGCCCGACAGCACTGATGCGAACGGTGCCAGCGCACGCTGAGCGGTGGCACCTGACAGTGTCGCCGCGAACAATCGGCCGTGGGTATCGCGTGACATGGCGAAGCGAACCGCGCGATCACAGAAACCACACTCGCCATCGAAAAACAGGATCGGCCCAGTCACGCCGGCGATGTCAGCACTGCCCTCCGGTACTGACCGCACCGCCACACTCACCAGCCCATCCGCGTGCGCAGTGAGGTGATGTGCGCGACATGGTGGCGCCCGTGCCAGGCGTAGCGCAGCAGTGACAGCTCGACCGGTTGTGGACCGAGTTCCGGATGGACGAAGGGTCGCCGCAGTTGCATCGCATCCACGCCGCGCAGACACGCCACCCAACGCGCGTGCAACCCGTCGATCAACGCCAGGCTGGCCGCGATCGGGATCGCGGCCACGTCGGGCAGCAACGACCAGGCGGCTTCGTCATATGGCCGGATGGTCGGACTTTCTTCGGTCAACGCGAACTTGACGCGGAGATAGGCGTGCATGTGGCTGTCGGCGACGTGGTGCACCACCTGCCGCACCGTCCAGCCGCCATCGCGATACGGCGTCTCGAGTTGCAACTCGGTCACACCGTCCACGGCGGCACGCATCGCGGCGGGAAGAGCTGCGATTTCGTCGATCGCCGCTTCACGCAATGCCGACGTCACGGCCGGCGGCTCGGTGAATCGGCCGACGGGGTACTGCAGTGCAGGTTCATCCATGGAGAATCACGACTCGGCGAAATGCGCGGCAACGGCTCGAATCTGAGCCAGGTGGCGACGCTCGTGTGCCGCGATGAAGTAGACCCACTCGTACAGGTCGAGCTCCCCGAGAAACGGATGCGGATGACGCACTCCCGAGTAGGCGAGCCCGTCGCCGGCGTGCAACTGATCGAGCAGCACACCGCGCGTCTCGAGCAGCGCGGTGCGGGCATCTTCGGCTGACATCTCGCCGAGCGGCGCCACACGATCCGGCGCAGTGAGGCGAACCGACGGCGTCTTCACCAGGTCGAACTTCGCGGGATCGACCGGCACCATCTCGGCGCCTTCCCGCGGTGGCTCCGGCTGCATCTGCATTTCGCCGACCTTCAGCGCGACCAGCTTCGCGATTCCCTTCTCGACACGCGACAGGTGCTCGAGCACCTCGGCCACCGACCACCCCTGTTCCGTCGGTCGCGCTTCACGCAACGGCAGCGGGATCGCATCCACTGCAGCAAGCAGTTCGGTCCGGGTATCGTCGGCGAACGCCACGACGGCAGCAAGGCGGGGATGCATCGAAACTCCTTCCGGGCGTGCCGGGGCGATCCGTGAAGACGGGCGTCGCGACGCCCGCGCGGCCGTTCCCCGGTAAAGTTAGCAGCGTGACTTCCCCTGACGACGCCACCCTTCCCGCCGGCCTGTCGGCGCTGCCTGTGATGGCGGTGCTCCCGGACGTGCTCTCCGCGCTCCACCTGGGCACCGCTGCGGTGCTGGTGGCCCCGCCAGGGGCCGGGAAGACGACAGGGCTGCCCCTCGCACTGCGGCACGCACCGTGGCTCCGCGACCAGCGCATCCTCCTGCTCGAGCCGCGACGCCTGGCCGCGCGCGCGGCCGCGAGTCGGATGGCGGCGCTGCTCCACTCGCCCGTCGGCGCGACCGTGGGCTGGCGCATGCGAGGTGACACCCGCGTGAGCAACGCCACCGTGATCGAAGTGGTCACGGAAGGGGTGCTGACGCGTATGCTCCTCGATGATCCGACGCTCGACGGCGTGGGAGTGATCTGCTTCGACGAGTTTCACGAACGCTCGATCCACGGCGATACGGGTCTCGCCCTCGCGTTGCAGACGCAGCGCCTGCTCCGCCCTGAGCTCCGCCTGCTGGTGATGTCGGCCACCATCGATGGCGCACGGGTCGCATCGCTGCTGCACGAGGCACCCGTCATCACCAGCACCGGTCGCGCCTTCCCGGTGACCACGTCGTTCAAGCCACCGCGCGACGGACAGCGCATGGAGGACGTCACGGCAGCGGCGGTGCGCGACGCACTCGACGGCCACGATGGTGATGTGCTGGTCTTTCTGCCTGGCGCGCGCGAGATCCGGCGAGTGGCGACACTGCTCGAGCGATCCGTCGCTGACCATGTCGACGTGTGGCCACTGTTCGGCATGCTCGATGCGCGTGCGCAGGACGCGGCAATCGCCCCGGCTCCCGCGGGCCGCCGCAAGGTGGTGATTGCCAGCGCCATCGCGGAGACGTCGCTGACGATCGAGGGAGTGCGTGTGGTGGTGGACAGCGGGTGGTCGCGTGTGCCGCGCTATTCGGCGCGCACCGGCATGACACGCCTCGAGACCGTGCGCGTTTCGTGGGCCAGCGCCGATCAACGGCGCGGACGGGCAGGTCGCGTGGCACCCGGCCATTGCATCCGCTGCTGGCACGAGCACGATGATGCGGCGCTCCGGGCGCATGGCGCCGCCGAGATCCTCGATGCCGATCTCGCACCGCTGGCGCTGGATCTCGCGGGTGCGGGCATCGCCACGCCTGCAGAACTGTCGTGGCTCGATGTCCCTCCCGTCGCCGCCTTTTCAGCCGCGCGCGCGCTCCTTGGCTCGCTTGGCGCGCTCGACGCAGAGGGCAGGCTGACAACCCATGGCGCGGCGATGTCGCGGCTCGGCGTGCATCCGCGGATTGCGCACATGCTGCTTGCCGCCGAGCGGCGGAACACGCTGGCGCTGGCCTGCAACCTGGCGGCAGTGCTGGAAGAGCGCGATCCGATTCGCGCGGTGGATGCGCGGCTGCTGGACCCTGATCTCGCGCTGCGCATCAGTGCCCTGCGCGACGGTCGACGCGGGCTGCCGGTCGGATTGTCGATCGACGATGCGGCGCTGTCCCGATGTCGCGACACCGCTGCGGGGCTGCGTGATCGGATGGGGCTTCGGCGTTCTGACGGTGACGACTTCGCCGACGCCCACGCGCTCGGTGCACTGGTCGCACTGGCATATCCCGATCGGATCGCGCGCCGCCGCGATGGCGCAGGCGCACGCTACCTGCTGCGTAATGGCAGTGGCGCGTTTCTCCGGGATCCGGCGTCATCACTGGCGCGGGAGGAATGGATTGCCTGCTCGGCGCTGGATGATGCCGGGCGGGATGCCACGATCCAGCTCGCCGCGCCACTCGATCTGGTGACCATCCGCGAGATCGCCGGTGATCAGATCCTGAAGACCCGGCGGGTGCAGGTGGACGAGACGACCGGCCGGGTGCGCGGCAGCGTCGTCGAGGCAATCGGTGCGATCATCATCGCCGAGCGCACCGTGGACGAACTGACGGCCGACGAACGCGCCGAAGCGCTGCTGACGCACATCGTGAGCACATGGCCTGACGGGTTGCGCTGGAGCGACGGCGCGACCAGGCTGCGGCAGCGAATGGCGTTCCTGCATCGGCACGACGCACGGTGGCCCGATGTCAGTGACGAGGCGTTGCTCTCCGACCTCGACCCCTGGCTGACGCCCCTGCTGCAGCAGGCGCGCTCCCTCGACGACGTGCGCCGCGCCGACCTCGGTGCGCTGCTGTTGGAGCGCGTCGAATGGTCGGTCCGCGCCTCGCTCGATCGCCTCGCGCCGACACATGTGATCGTGCCGAGCGGCTCACGAATTCCGATCGACTATGCTGACGCCGCGTCGCCGGTCCTCGCGGTGCGGTTGCAGGAACTTTTCGGAGCCACCAGCACGCCGTCAGTGCTCGACGGGCGTGTGCCGCTGTTGATCCACCTGCTGTCACCGGCGCATCGCCCGGTGCAGCTGACGAGCGACCTGCCCGGCTTCTGGCGATCGAGTTACGCCGATGTTCGCAAGGATCTGCGCGGTCGGTATCCGCGGCACTCGTGGCCCGAGGATCCGACGACGGCCACTCCAACGCACCGCGCCAAACCACGCGGTACCTAGCGTGGCGCCCGAGGGTCACCTCGGAGGCGTCGGACCACGGCCGGCGACCGCTTACTTCTCCATCACTCCCAGCTGTGTGCGTACGAAGCGGAGGATGCGCCGTTCGAGTTCACCTTTCGTGCTGCAGTTGATCTCGCCGTTGTTGAAGTTGGGCGATCGGCCGACCGCCGTGACCATCGTCGTCAGTTCCGCCACGTCGGGGGACGAGGTGCTGGCGACCGTCGTCTCGAGTGTCAGGCGAATGTCGTACGTCTCCGCCTTCTCACCATTCAGGTCGCTGCCGCAGTCGACGATCGAGCGCAGGGGAAGGCCGTTGAGTGCCCGTCGCGCCTTGAGTTGCAGGTTGCCAAGCCGGAATGCGGTCTCGTCCCTGTCGGTGAGTGGCACACCGAGCCACTCGTACGCGGCTGGCAATTTCGCCCAGACTGCCTCGCGTGACGCGCGAACCACGGCCTTCTGTTCCGAGCCACCGACCATCACTTGCATGTTGCTGACGCCGGTGGCGGTGTTGCCGCCCAGCCCGGCGAGCGGCATCGGCGTCGCCGGTGCGCTTGCGCCCCCGGTGGCGCCACACGCCGCGAGAGACACAACGCTTGCCAGCATGAGCTTGCGCGAACCACGACCGCATCGACTTCGCGACATGGTGCCCTGCGGTTCAGCTGGCGGCGACGCGCGGCGAGACGTCGCGACGGCCGTTTCGGCGCAGTGAACGCTCCCACGCAAACGCACCGAACGCCCCGAACACCGGGATCAGTGTCCACGACACGAGATAGTACCAGGCGGGTGCCGCCGACCACCGCACCGCTCCCACGAAGACGGCGACCGACAGCCCGACGATCGCCATCATCAAGGCGTGCCCCGGCAGATGATCAGTGACCAATCGTGCCGTCAGCCAGCCGGCGAACATGGTGAAGATTTCGGTGATCGCGAGCATGACGATCAGCGCCAGCGTGTTGGTGGTGTACCCGCGCACGTCGAACGCCCCCGGGAATGCCAGTGGCGCCGCCGCCGCGGCGCCGTAGATCCCGAGGCCCATCACCAACAAGCCGAGTGCCATGGCAGCAACATTGCGCATCCTGTCCAGCTCCGAAAAAAGAGTCTCACTGCCGAAGCTACCCCCTCACCCCGCTCCGGCAAGCGGTGCACGGCGACGCGTCAGCCCGCGCGCACGAACCAGGCCCGCGGCCCGCCGAAATCGAGTGTCATGACATCATGTGCATCGACGTACACTTCAACCTCGACCGGATTCGTACCGTCCTCGAGATGCGTTCGCAGTCTCGCACCGCCGTCGACGCGCCAGACCAACGTGACGCAAAACACCCCTTCCGGACCGGGAATGGTGTACTCGAGCCGCTGATCGGCGCCGAAGTGCATTCGCGCGCCCGGCTGGAGCTCCACTGCCGCGTCGGCGCGGAGCAACTGCCACGTTCCGAGTATCCAGGTGTCGGCTGCAACGCGCGGATGAGGCTCCGTCACTGGCCACGGAGAGGGGCGACCGCCGCCATCCAGCGGCCGCCTGTGGAGGCGTCGGCGGCGGACAACGCGATCAGTGCCGGATCGAGTGATCCGCGTGCCAGACGCGTCGCGACGCCGATCAGATCGAGCGGCAGCTCAGTCACGAGTACGACCACATGGACCGAGGACACCGGACCGTATCCGGCCGCAACGGTGCGCGACGCCAGCAAAGTTGCCTGCGGTGTGGTGTCGCGCGCGGCCGGCTCGCGAAAGAGCGGCGCCGGATCGAAGACCGATGTGCGTATCGGCGTCGGCATCGCCACCGGCCTCGAACGGCCGAGACCACCTTGCGCGCCCGACGCACCGTTAGCGCCCCGCAATTGTGCCAGGTTCATCGGGCTCGAGATGCGATCCAGTGGATACCGGTGCAGCCCCTTCTCCGAAAACTGACTCCGCAGTTCGCCACGGCGGAATCGCACCGTCGCACCGCGCTCGGGATCGACGACGATGACGGTCACGTAGCCCGGCGCCTCCAGCGAAACGCGCAGATCTCGTCCCGAGGGCGTGTACTCCACCGCTTCGATCAGCGGGATGCCAACGGACTCGTCCCCGGTGGCGTCGTTCGCCTTGATGCGCAACGGCAGGCGGTAGCAGCCGGCGCAGAGCGCGACCGCGACGACAACAGCGATGACAGACCTGAAGCGGCGCATGGCTTCACGATAGGTCTCGGAACGGAAAAATGACACCGCCGTGCAACGAATTCCGTCACTCCGAAGCGGCCCGGTGTGCGCGGTGTCAGCCGACACTGCCCTCCCCCTCCGGACCACTCCGCTCGTCGAAGGCGGCATAACCGAGCGTGCCCAGCGCCGAGCGACGCGAGCGCTTCCGGCGGCGCCCGCGTGCGATCAGGCCAGCGACACTGGCGATGATCCCGCCCACCACGGCACCCAGCAGCCCGCCGGTCGCCACCAGCATCGGATCCGCCTCCGGCGGAAATCCAACGCGTCCGTCAAGCACGTACCCGCCCGCCAGCCACGACAGCACACTCGTCGTGCCCGCCAGCAACGAACCCGCCAGCGTACCCCAGACCAGCGGGAGCCGCTTCACGGTCTGATAGCCGGCCAGCGCGACCATGGCATAGCTGACCGGCACCCACACGAGCCGACTGAAGCCCTGATCACGCTCGAGGAAGAACGCCACGATCTCTATTCCCAGCATCAACGCGAGAATGCCAAGCAGTCGAGCCGAGAACCGCACGAACCATGGAATCATCGGACGACCCTGACGATCGAACGTCCAAGCGCGGTGGCGCAACGCGGCATCAATCGGTTGGAAGCGGAACGCATCGTGTCCTTGGGCGGAAGGCGCGGCAGCTGTCCGGCAAAGATGCACCCTTCGCGCCACCACGACGATAGCGCGCCCCGCGTCGGTCGCACTGTGCAGGCCGCCCCCTGGCGCCGCACGCCACCTCTCGGTTAGCGGTCCAGCCTCGACGGGAAGGAAATCGTCACCGGCGCCCCGTCGCAGACGAACGCGGAGCACGGCTGCGAACGCAGTGAGTCCGACCAGTCCTGGCCGTACACCGCACGGATGTCACACTGGAACTCGGGACGCACGGCACTCCAGACGTTCCAGCGCGGATGGGCGACGCGATACTCGACCGTGCCCCCGTCGCGCTGGCGGGTGTAGCCGAAGTAGTGCTCGGTGATGAAGCCAGTCTCGCTGTCCGGATCGATCGGACGCGGCACACCTGCCACATCACTCGCGACGCGATGCCAGGTGCCCGCCTGCCGCCATTCATACGACGCCGATCCGCCGCGGTCGGCATCAATCGCCACGCGGTGACGCATCGGCACAGCGCGATACGGTTCGTTGTAGGCCAGGCGAGCTGTCCAGGCGATCGCGGGTCGCGGCACCAGTTCACGCACGAACACCACGCCACGACGCCAGCCCTGCGGCGTACGCCGCCGCACATAGGCGCGGAGATTGATTTCGTCGAAGTCGCGGTGGAACGGAATGGGAACGCCGAGCAGCCGCGCGTCGAGAAAACGGAACGCGACGATGCTGACGATCGCCTTTCCGTCGAGCAGGTCCAGCTCCGTACCGGCGGGCACGTATCGCTGCACCAGCGCGCGCTCGGCCTCGTAGTTCAGGAACACGAGGTGTCGCCACTCGGCCGTGAGGAAGGATCCATTCATCCGACACCGTACGCCTGTGCGACGCCTCGGAGTTCCCCATCGGCGGCAATCAGCGGCTTCAGGATGCGTGGACGCGGACAAAAATGGGGTCCTGCGTCAGCCGCAGGACCCCGTGTACTTCGCCCGACCGTTGGCGGTCAGTTCGCCGGGTACATCGTCGGCTGCTCGTCGCGCAAGCGCCGCTCGCGGATGCGGGCAGGCGCCGGGCCGGTGGCAAGCACCGGGGCACGCGCAATGATGCGTTCGCGCACCTCCTCCATCTGCAGCACGTCGCCAGTTCCAGGGTGCAGTCGCTGCACGCCCAATCGATTCAGCAACGCCAGACTGCGCGCAGTGCGCTGCGGCACTTCGGCGAAGTAGTGGCGCGACGGCCGTGACGGCCAGAGCCGCCCCCCGAAGAATCCACCCATCAGCAGATCGCCGATGATCGCATCGCCGCCCGGCAACACCACGCTGGTCGATCCGATCGTGTGGCCAGGGGTGTGCACCACCGTCCCGTGCACCCCAAAGGCGTCGAGCGACATCGTGTGGCCGAACACCACGTCGGGGGTCGGCGCGTCGAACCGCGTATCGCCAAGCCACCGCATGATCGCGCCGACGGGCTTCGTGATGTGCACCGAACGATCGATACCACTCGCCAGAACGGGCGCATCGGCAACGTGCACGGCCACCGGCACGTGAAACATGGTCTGCAGGAACGCAGCATTCCCCACTGCGGTGGCGTGCGCGTGTGTCACCAGCACCAGCGAGAGCTCTTCCCCGCCGAGTCCGATGCTTGCCAGCCCTTCCAGCAGCGCGGTGCGCGCACGCTCAGGACCGGTGTCGACGAGCACGTGGTGCTCGCCACTGATCACGTAGGCATTGGTTCCGTGTAACGGTAGTCGGTGTATTCGCATCGGCACCTCCCGGTCGAGCCATCATCGGCTGATTCACCTTCACAACGTGCAGCGGCACTGCTCTCCCAACGCTCTCACATCCGTTTTGTTCTCTCGTCGTTTCGGCAGCGCTCGCGGCGAACGTCCCTGCAGCGGCATCACCGAGCCTTGCGCTTGTCCCGTGCCGGCATGGAGCCATGACCAGGTGACAGCTCTCTCGTCGTACCTCGGGCATCCGACACGGTTCCACGTGCGTGTTCCCGGAACGAACTCGTGCGTCACGGCGCTCAGCGACCGTCACGGGGCACGATCGCGTCGATGGTGCCGCGATCCTCACCGCGCGTCGTGCGGTCGTGACACCGCGTTCACCTTGCGTCGCTCAGACTCAGGACTCGCTTGCCGGTCGATCGCAGGTGCTCGTTCGTCACCATGATGGTCCGATGATCCGACTCAGCCGATCCAAGGATGGAACCTGAGTGACCCGACGGCCTATCTTTTCCGGAGTGCTGCCAACTCCGCAGCGCGTCACCCACTGTTGCCCATGTGCTCATGACTGCGAACAGATCCGGCCAGCGTATTGCCCAGCTCGCCATGATGTCGTGCCTGTCGTCTGCAATTGTATACGCGCAGACACCAACTATCGCAGTTGCAACTGCCGTGCCGACACCGTCAGTTATACCAGCCTCAGCCGCAGATACCAGCGAGATCATCCTGACGGCCCGCGCCGCTGACAGTGTTCGCATCGACAAGGACCGTCACCTCGGCGAGCGACGCGACGCCGAAACGCAGTGGGCATCCATGCGGGAGCAGGCGGAGAAGCTCAGAGCGGCCATCGCTGAAGTGAAGGATGCGATCTCGGCCGTCAACGCCAAGGAAAAGCTGGCCAGGAAGGACAAGCGCGACAACGATCGCATCTTCGCGCTGACCGAGAAGAAACAACTTGAGCGGTCACTGAGCCTGCTCGAGGGTCGGTACGCGTTGCGGCTTGCGCAGGCGGAACACGCCCGCCTCATGCGCGACCAGCTTGACGCCGCAATCAGGGCCGACGACGCCGAACTCGCGATCGCCGAACGACAGGCCCAGGTGGTTCCGAACGATCCGTCGCAGCGCAGCGCGTTTCAGGAATTGACGAGCCGGTGGCTCCAGGCGCTGCGTTCGCAGACGGCGCGAGCCTACGATGTCGAGGACCGCCGATTCAAGGTGGTCGAAGCGCAGATCGAGCTGCTGAAGCGCCAGCGCGGCTGACAACGCCAGGCCTCTTCGGAGGGTGCGCGGCGGCGCCTGCAGCGGGCGGCCGCCAGCCACGGCGGTCGGCGCGAATTGCTCTACGGCGCCTGCGCCGTGGCGAGCACGCGGGCGCGCAACGACGCGACCCGGGCGGCGATGCGCGTGATATCCGCGGCGGTATCCAGCGGCACCGCCGCGTCGTTCACGTTCTTCGACGTGGCCGACAGACGCCCGGTGCTGTCGTAGCCGAACGCAATGCGGGTGCGAATCGGCGTTGGCGTCCCGGACGTCTGAATGCGATCCAATGCGACGTAACGCAGCAGCGGCTCGCGGAAGATGTAGCGCGCGTTCTCCTCCACGCCCGGCGGCCCGCGCCGGGTCTCATCGAGCACGATCAGCGTGTCGCCGGCGAAAAAGCCGAACCAGATCACGCTCGTGTCACCGCTCACGAAGCCCCGGGTCACCTTGCGCAGCGCCGGGAGTCGCAGCTCGACCGCTTCTGCGTCCTTCACCAGATACTGCAGCACCATGCGATCCTGCGCCGCAGCAGCAATTGCGGCCTTGTGTGCTGCACGCTCGCCGGGTGTCGGCGCGGGTTTGTTGTCGCCGCGTGCG
Source organism: Gemmatimonadaceae bacterium (assembly GCA_031374935.1). GTDB lineage: Bacteria > Gemmatimonadota > Gemmatimonadetes > Gemmatimonadales > Gemmatimonadaceae > JACMLX01. The sequence goes on from JANMHB010000178.1 coordinate 30,123, forward strand.
CACGCGGTGAGCGTTGCGAGCAGCGCCAGCACGAGGCTGGCGACGTCAGGACGTGGCATCGATGGTCGTTTCCCGGCGAATGAGTGTGCGTTGTGCGCCTGCCCCGACGCCGATGATGACCAGAATCTCCGAGCCCACTTCCCACTCGGGCCCGCCGCGCAACAGGCACTCGATGGCGCCCGGGCCGTCGCCTGAGCGCTGCGCCGCAGGTCGCGCACTGAAGACTGAATCCGCCAGCACCACGTAGAAGGCGTCACACTCGAGTGCCTTCGGTGGCACCACGCCGCCGCGCAGCTGGACCGAGATCATCAGCGGGTGGACGCTGGACGAGTCGCCCGCAACCGGCGTGAAATCACGCCACGCGTAGACGGACGCCTGCACCGGCAGATCGAGGGCCGCCGTGAATGACACCGCACGCAGGGCGGGTGCGCTCATGGCGCGCGGTGGGGCGAGCGCTTTCGTTTCTGCCGCCGGCGCGGCACATCCGGTGAGGAGCCCCGCCGCACACACCGCTGACCATCGGCACAGCGCATACGGCACGTCTCGCGAGATCACGTCGGGTTGGCGGTGATGTCACCGCCCGCGTCGAGCCAGGCGCGCCAGCCTCCGGCCATCGACTGCACGTTCGTGTAGCCCATCTGCTGCAGTGCATCGGCCGCGAGTGCAGAGCGGAAGCCGCCGCCGCAGTACAGCACGATCGGTGCCTCCAGGTCGGGCACCGTGCGCTCGATATCCCGTTCGATGATTCCCTTGCCGAGGTGCGTTGCACCCGCGACATGTCCGGCGGCCCACTCTGATTCCTCGCGCACATCGAACACCCGCGCCTCACCCGTCCGCAGCAGCGTCTGCACTGCACTGGGAGAAATTTCGTGCACGCGCGCGCGCGCCGCGTTGGCGAGCGCCAGAAATCCTGGGGTATGATCCATACGTCACAATACGCGGTGGGAGGCCGAGCCGTGCAGTGTAGCGCGTCTCCGGCTCAGCGACCAGTCAGGGTCGACGCGCGTGATTGTATCGCGCTCGCGCCGGTGGCACGCGTGTCTTGCCGTCGAGTGCCTCGAACAGCCCCCAGATCGTCGCGACCAACATCACCAGAAAGCCGAAGCCGCGGGCGAGCTGCGCGTACTGCAGAGATTGCGAGAGGACATCCCACTCGCCGAACAACAGGTTCCAGTCGTGTTCTCCGCCGCCGACCAGCGGCAGATCCATCGGCAACGCATCCGCCATGTAAGTGCTGACGTTGACGAAGTTCTGCCCCACCCACCAGATGCCGATGCTGGCCGCATGTTCGTCGCGCTGCGTGGTGAAGTAGGCACTGAAGGCGAGGGGCAGCAGGAGTTGGAGCAGCGTGCCACCGAGCAGCCCGAGGGTGTCACCGAATGGGGCGAAGAGCAGGTGCCCCGCCTCGTGGATGGGCAGGTTGATGTTGTCGATTGCTGACCACCGCGCGGGTGACGCCAGAATGGCGACCCCATAGACGGCCAGCGCAGTCGTCAGGCCGACCCTGAATTGCCGCATGGACCCCTCCGGAAACGAGCGCTCGCCCCTGACATTGACGAGCGCGCCGCTCCAGCATCACGCCAGAGACCGGCCCGCCGTCACTGTCCCAACCCCACCCGGGAGGGCTGCAAGTGCCGGGCCACCGGACTCGACCGTACCGGGGAACCGTAGGGGCCTGTCACTCCTTCGTTTGGGTCTATTGACGGAAACACAACTCGACTATACGGTTATGGCGCTGTGCTCCGCGTCTCGTCGGCGCGGGCTGGGTTCGGTCCACGGGTCCGCCTCACTGCAGCGCGGGCCCGTCGTCGTATTCCAGCGCTCTTTCGTGGGAGCAGAGTCTGTCCACGAGTCCCGTTGTCGGCCCCGGGTTGCCGGACTCCGACGCGAATCAATCCACAGGAGTTTGTAGCAATGCGTACGACCGGCACCGTGAAGTGGTTCAATGACGCCAAGGGTTTTGGTTTCATCACCCCGGCCTCTGGCGGAAAGGACTGCTTCGTCCACCACTCTGCCATCCAGATGAAGGGT
>JANMHB010000119.1:0-36997 GCA_031374935.1 Gemmatimonadaceae bacterium
CAGGCGATCCTACGCCGCCGCGGCCGCCCCATACATCCCGTCGGCCAGCACGCGCACCTCGCCGAGGATCGCGAGCGTCTCGAGATGCCGGGCGACGATCTCGCGCTTCGCACCGTTGAAGCGCGCCAAGGCATCGTCCACCGACAGTGTGCCGGCAGATGCGAGTCGCTTGAGCGCGCCGATCTGCTCGACGGCTTCCGCGGGCCACGGCAGGATGGCGTCCGCGACGACGGTGGCGGATGGTGCATCCGACGCGAGCGCGAGTGCGGCTGGCGGTGTGGTAACGGTTTGTCCGGGCGCCTGAAATTCGGGGCGCAGCCAGCGGACGATGCCACGGCTTTCTTCTTCGACACGCACGTCGTGCAGTGCAACGAGTCGGTCGAGGATCTCGGCGTCGCTCATGGGCCACGGCCAGCCATACGCCTGCGCGACGAGGGCGTCGAGTTCGTCGTGGATGTCGCGCAGCACACCACAGGCGGCGAGTTCGTGGATGGTGCGTTCCTTGGGCGTGAGTGGGTCGCCGCTGCGGAGTTTGGCGACGACGTTGTACATGCCGGTCATCGTGACGCGTTCGTCGCGGGCGATGGCGGATTTGCGATGGGCGTCGAGGTGCTCGGCGAGGGCCGCGAGCCGAGTGCGGTCCTCGGAAGACATGGAGGGGAAAGGGAAGGCATCGAAACACATCGACTTGCTATATCGAGAATCGTTTCCGACTCCGAGCCGCCCGCCAGATGCGAGAGACCATCGAATGTGAATCGCAGAGGAAAGTATGCACAAGTGTGCGGCATCATCCGACGCAATGGCGACCAGCGCGCCGTCCGGTGCTACGGATGCGTCCAAGAAGACGAAGAACCTGTGGCGTGAGACCTCAAGTGTTGCGATGTACCTAGGCAGGCCGGCGAGTGACTCGCGAAGGCTTTCACGAGCTCGCCCAAAACGCCACCAAAACTGCCGCATCAGCTTGTCGGGATTCGACGCACGTTCTTGCTGCACACGGTCACGCACTACGTCAAAGAGTACCGGAAACTCACGCGCCTCGGCCTCCGAGCTCATACCGAAGTCAATCACGAAGACTTCTCGAGGACGAGATGCGAGATCACGGCCGTTGCGAAAGACCCGAATTCTCTCTTGGTTCCGGGGGTTCAGCCGAATCAGCCGAGCGGCTTCCGCAGATTCGAGCACAAAACCGTCACCGACCAGCTTGAAGCCTTGCCACGAGAGGCCCTCGTTGGCCGCGAGAGTAGTGGCTGCTGCCGTTGCGACATCCGGCGCGGCCGTCAAATCCGCATTCAATGTCGATGCGAGCTTGGTCGACTGAATGTTCCCACAGTCATCGACAACTGAGATCTGTCGCATTGACTCGCCACGGCCGATGACCGTCATTGCAACACGAATCGCCGCATCCGCCGCGGTGTCGACCCACGGGTGGTCAGCGATCGCCCAAAGCACATGCGCACCCTTCGCAGCCGCGTCCAGAATGATTGCGCGACTCTTCAACTGCACGATCGAATTGGTTGTGATCAATCCCGCCCTGAACGCTTGATTCTCGGACACAGTACGACTAGCGCGGACCCACCAGTATGAAACAAAGTCGACATTTCTCGGGACGTCAGCGTACGACTGACGAAGCCCATCTACGTAGCCATCACCGAAGACTTCTCGCTGTCTTTTCTCGCCGAGATACGGCGGATTCCCCACAATAAAATCCGCCTCCGGCCACTCCGCCTGACGGGCACCGACATACTCATAGTAGGGCAGCTTTCGCGCCGGATCCGGCACCAACTGCCCCGTCACCGGATGCACGATCCGCGGCGTCGGATCGGGACGATCCTTCTCCGGCCGATGCACGATTGTATCCCACGCCAGCACCGCATCGCGACACTCGATCGTCCCCGTGTCGCGCAACAGCGGCTCCTGCGGCTGCACGTCGCCATGCTGCTGCTTCCAGAACTGGTGGAACCCGATCCACAGCGTCAGCTCCGCGATCTCGCGTGCCCACGCCTTGACCTCGATACCATAGAACTGACCCGGATCGATTTCGTCCATCCGCGTGCTGATCTGATCACCCTGCACCTCGGCCAGCAGCCGGAACACTTCCACTTCCACCCGCTTCAGCGCGTGCATGGTGACGTAGAGAAAGTTCCCGCTGCCGCAGGCAGGATCGAGAATCCGGAGCCCCCGCAACCAGGCGTGAAACGCAAAGATCGGTGCCGACCAGATGGCTCGGACCTGTGCCGCCTTCTCGTTGGCCGACTTCGCCCGCTTCTGCGCGTCTTTGCCTTTGGGCCCGGCCGAGTCTTTCGGCAACGGGTGCGCGGCGCGCAGCTGCATCACTTCGGCCTGCACCGCGACCCACCGTTCGCGCACCGGCTCCTCCACCGTGGGCCTCACCAGCCGCTCGATGAAGGCACGCGGCGTGTACTCCGCCCCCAGCCGATGCCGCTCCTCGGGCGTCAGTGCGCGCACCAGCAACGTCCCGAAGATCGACGGCTCCACCGCTGACCAATCCGTATCCGCCGCACGCCTGAGCAACGCCAACTCACTCTTCTCCAATGGCAGCGCCTCGGCGCGGGCGAAGAAGTGCCCGTTGAAGCGCAGGATGCGGTCGTAGCCGAATCGTGTGCCCGCATCCATGGCCTTCCATAGATCCTCTGCCGCCTCGACAAACCGCTCGGGCGGCTCGGTCATCACCGCATCGAGCAAGCGCGTGAAGGCCTTGTTCGGCAGCAGCTTCACATCCTCGGCGAACATGCTGAACACACAGCGGATCAGGAACCGCGCCACCCGCTCCGCATCGTGACCGCGTGCTTCCAGTGTCGCCGACAGCTCGGCCAGCAGCCCCGCAATCTCGACGGTGATCTTCTGTGCGCGCCGGCGCGGATCGCGCTTTGCCGGGTCGTTCCAGATGTCGCGCAGCAGGGCCACATCGTCCGGCCGGTCGGCCAGTGCCCGCAAGTCGAGGCGAGTGGCGAGGTGGTACCCACCATAGGTGCCCTGCCAGCGATCCCAGATGAGCAGCGTCTTCCCGACATCGAGCACCATGATGTACGGTGGCCTCTCGGCAAGATCACGGGCGTAGTTCGACACCTGCCCGAACGCCTTCGTGAGCAGCGTGGTGGTGCTGGCACCCTCCACCGAATCCTTCGCTTCGAGCGCGAAGCTACCCGACTTGAACAGGTCGATGTAGTTCATGCTGACGACACCGGCACGGGTGGTCGTCTGCACGGGAAATTCGAACTGATAGGTGGTGTGTTCCGCCACCCGGCCGCCAGCGGCAGCGGGCCGCGGCTTTTCGACGCCGATCGCTTCGCACAACTCCGAGAGATAGATCTGGTAGTTGGCGCGTTCGGCGGCGCCGACATCGGTGAAGCGATCGTTCAGGTCGCGGAGGCGCCGGATGATCTCGGGCGGAAGCGGTACGGCGGAGGTCTCGGGCGCGGTCATACCGCAATGTCCACCGCCGTCGAGTTCACGGCAACATCCGGAGCGGCTCACGAGACCAGACTTTTTCGCAAGGCGTGTTTATGTCACACCCTACGCCGTTTCGGTGTCGTTTCCGGCAGGAATCCGTGTGATTCTTCAGGTGCTCTGCTGGCCGCTCAGCCGCCACCTGCCAGCAGAAGCGGAGGCCTTTGCAGAAATCATCCTGAGATTCTATACTTATGTACATGGCCCTCAGCATCAAGGATCCAGACACCGATCGGCTGGCGCGCGAGCTTGCCCGGACGACGGGCGAGTCGCTCACGGACGCGATCAAGCGCGCGCTGGAAGAGCGATTGGCCCGCGAGCGCGGCAAACGGGCCTCCCATGGCCTCGCGGCCACGATTCACAGGATCCAGGAGAGCGTTGCGAGACTTCCGGTGCAGGATGCGCGACCTGCCGACGACCTGCTCGGATATGGCGATTCCGGCCTGCCGAGCTGACTGCGGATGATCATCGATACGTCGGCACTCATCGCTGTGCTCCTTGGCGAGTCGAGCGCGGGTCGGCTCATGCAGGCACTCGAGTCCGATCCGGTTCGTCGCGTTTCCGCCGCATCAGTTGTCGAAGCGTCGCTGGTCATGCTGCATCGATTTGGTGACGGCGGCGATGCCGCGCTTGATCGCCTTTTGCGGGCGCTGGATGCCGAGGTGGTGGCGGTCGATCTCGCGCAATGTGGTGTTGCTCGCGAGGCTGCGCTTCGGTTCAGGCGCGGCCAGCATCGCGCCGCGCTCAACTTCGGCGACTGCTTTTCCTACGCGCTTGCCAGCGTCATGGGTGAGCCACTGCTCTTTGTCGGCGACGACTTCGCGGCGACGGATGTGGTCGCCGTTCGCTGGTAACGGCGCGGGTGGCTGTGGAGCCCTCGCGGCGCGCTATGCCCGACGCCCCTGCGGCAGCCTGACTACCACACCAACCCAGATTCTGCGCGACCCGATCGGCTCACTGAACGGTGAGTAGCCGTCCACGATGTAATCCCGAACAAAGGGCCGCAGCTCCGCGATCGTCGCACCACCGGTGATTGACAGCGGTGCACGCTGCGACGGTTGCCAGCTCCCTTCGATACCGGCTTCGGGCTGGTACATGATCCTGCGTGCCGAGCGTCGATCGACGTTGGTTGAGTCGCGCGTGACGGTGGAGATGCCGGCGATGCCGAGATCCCCTATCACCGAGAGCGAGACACGCGCGCGGTGGATGACGGGCACACGAAGGCCACTGCGCACCACCAGCAAATCGCTCGAGGTGCGCAGGGGCCGCGGCGCACAGACCCGGGCATCGGGCGGGATGAGCCCTGTACACGGCGACCCAACCCAGCGGCGCTCCCCCGCAGTGAATTCAACCCCGAGCCGCCACCGGAGGGCGCTCGTGTTGAAGGGAAACGCATAGATGACGGCGGCGCCGAACTGCCGACCGAAGTCTTCTTTGCGCAGGGTGGCGCGCACGGCGTGCGCGGCAACTTCCTGTGCGGCAACTGGCGCCGCACAGAGCACGAGGCCTGCAAACGTTGGCAGCAGCCGAGCCATCATGGTGAGTGTGAGGGTGACGGTTGTGTTGCTGCGTCTACTCTCGCACCGGAATATCGTCACACCTGCGGTGTTGGCGCGAGCAGCGATGCGAGGGCGACGGTGAACCCGGGCAACACCCCTTCCCCATCGAAGGCGTCGTCGGACGCGAGGGCTGTTTCGGTGCCGTTTGCGCGATAGACATGGGCCGTCTGCCGGCGCGGGTCGATCAGCCAGACGAGCAGCGTACCCGCGCCCAGCCAGTGCTTGATCTTCGTCTGGATCATCCGCGTCCGATCGCCGGGTGAACGCACCTCGACCACGAGATCCGGCGCCAGTTCGTCGAAGCCGATCACCTCCTCGGTGGGGACGCGATCGGCGCGGATGTAAGTCACATCGGGAGCGCGCACGGTATCAGGCTTTCGTGCCAGCGTGAAGCCGGTGTCAGCCGCGCAGACGATACCGATGGGGTTGGCTTCGAGATACCTGGCGATCGCGACGAGCATCCGCGCCGCCACCACACCGTGCCGAAGTTTCGCGGGCTCGCGCACGACCAGCCGCCCGCGCACCAGCTCCGTGCGCCGGTCGGGGATCGGGTACATCGCCAGCTCTTCCGATGTCATATACATGGGCGGCACACTCCCCCAGTTGCTTTCGGCCATTCAGGATGTTTACGAACCCACGATACCACAGTCGTGGCGGCAACGCGTCACCATTTTCGTGCGTCGCTATCATCCGCTCATGCCCGCCCACCGTCGCTGCTGAGCCTGTGATCCCGTTCTCGCCAGTCCCAGCGGCACACGATCGCCCGGAGCGCTTTCCGAGCCCGTTCGATCGCGCCGCAGTGCATCCGCTGGCGCGACGTGCGGCGCTCGAGACGCTGGAGTTGCTGCAGTCGCCGGCGGCTGCGGCGTGGGGCCTGGATGCGCCCGATGGTGGCAAGATGTTTGGCGTGCTGGTCGTGCAGGCGGCGGACGAATCGCTCGGCTACCTGCGCGCGTTCTCCGGCATGCTGCGTGGCGAGTGGAGCGTCGAGGGCTGGGCGCCACCGACCTTCGATGTCGCAGCGCGTGATGCAATCTGGATCGCGGGTGACGCCGAGATGCGCGCGCGCACACTGGAGCGCGCCGCATTCGAGCGTGAGGAGGGGAGCGAACCTGCATCGCAGGCGTTGCGGCGCATGGATGATGCACGTACCGCACGATCGCGTGAACTACTGCCGCAGATTCAGGACACCTATCGCTTCGTGAACGCGCGGGGTGAACGGCGCGCGTTGCGCGAGCTGTTCGCCCCCGCGCTGCCGCCCGGCGGCGCCGGTGATTGTGCGGCGCCCAAACTGCTCGCGCAGGCGTACGCACTGGGTCTCCGCCCGCTGGCACTGGCCGAGTTCTGGTGGGGCGCGCCACCGCGGTCAGGCGATCGTCGCGCGGGGTCGTTCTACCCCGCCTGTCACGGCAAATGCGGCCCGATCCTGGCGCACATGCTCCTCGGCCTGCCCGCCGATCCGCCACCGGTGTTCGGCGCCAGTCCGTTTCCGCTGTCGGAACCAGTGGCGGTGTACGAGGATGCCCAACTGGTGATCGTCGACAAGCCAAGTGGACTGCTGTCGGTTCCAGGGCGCAGCGCTCGACTGCAGGACTCGGTGATGACGCGCCTGCGCGCGCGGTACCCCGAATCCACCGGACAGCTGGTCGTCCATCGCCTCGATCTCGACACCTCCGGGCTACTCCTGGCGGCCAAGGACAGCACAACGTTCTCGGCGCTGCAACGGCTGTTCTCGCTGCGCGAGATCGCCAAGCGGTATGTCGCCTGGCTGGATGGCGATGTCGAGGGCGATGCAGGCATGATCGAGCTGCCGCTGCGGCTCGATGTCGACGATCGACCGCGGCAGATCCACGACCCGGAGTTCGGCAAGACGGCGGTCACGAGGTGGCAGGTGCTGGAGCGCGCCGAGCGGCGGACGAAGGTCGCATTCCATCCGCAGACCGGGCGCACCCATCAGCTCCGGGTCCACGCCTCGCATCCGCACGGGCTGAACGCACCGATCGTTGGTGATCGGCTGTACGGTCGCGCGGCACCGGAGCCAGGCGAGCGGCTTCTGCTGCATGCCGAATTGCTGGCGTTCGTGCACCCCGGCTCCGGGCTGGATGTGCGGGTGGAAAGTCCGGCGCCGTTCTGACCGTGCGGGGCGCAGCCGGGGCGTTCGTCAGCTGGCTCCCCCGGGGAATACTTTCCCTGGCAGCCCCGTCCGCGACCCTGTGACCGTATCCGCCTCCACGCCCACACTCGACGAGCAGCACGCGCGCTTTGAGGCGCTGGTGTTGCCGCATCTCGACCGGCTGCTGCGATTTGCCCAGCGGCGCGTGTCGTGCGTCGGCGACGCCGAGGATGCGGTGCAGGACACCTGCGTGAAGGCGTGGCTGTCGTTCGCTGATTTGCGCGACAGTGAGCGGGTCCGGCCGTGGCTCTACCGGATTCTGCGCAGCGTGATGAGCGATACGATCGAGAAGTCCGACCGGCGTCGCCAACTGGTGGACATCACCCGACTCGATCAGGCGCATGAAGAACTCATCGGCGGTGACACTGACGCGGTCTTCAGTGAAGTGGCAGCAAAGCTGGACGGCGAAATGCTGACGCGCGCGCTGACGATGATTCCCGAGGATTTCGCGACGGCCGTGGAACTGCATGACATCGACGGCTTCAAGTACCACGAGATCGCGGAAATTGCCGGCATCCCGATCGGCACGGTGATGAGCCGGATTTCGCGTGGCCGACGGTTACTGGCAGGCACGATCCTGGCCAACCGTCGCGCGTGGGGACTCGGCGCGACCGACGTCTCACCCGGCGTGCGGACGCTGCGCGGTGGCGACAGGAGCAACCCATGAGCGACCTGCATCTGAATTTCGGCGCGCAGCCTGACGAGCGTCCCGGCGACGACGACGCACGCGAAGCGCGGCATCAGGTGCTGGCAACGCTGCTCGGTGCGTACGCAGACGGTGAGCTGCCGCCGGAGACATCGTCACAGATCGATGCGCATCTGCTGGGGTGTGGTCGCTGTCGCCGTGAGGTTACGGTGCACAAGGCCGTGCGTGCGCGGCTGTCGCAGGAGCCGACGATCACGGCGAGTGCGGCACTGCGCGAGCGCATCCTGCACCAGCTCGCGCAGACGCCGGGACCGCTCGCCGCAGCGGAAACGGCGTCAGCGGCGTTGCGACGACCCTGGTGGGCCACCCGCGGCGCGCGCTTGACGGCGGCCATGGCGTTGGGCCTTGGCATTGCACTCGCCACCTATCGTCGCGCTGGCGGCGAATTCGCGGCATCGCAGCCTGCATTGGCATCGATCGATGCGGCGCAGGTACCGCTCTTCTCGCACATCCTCGCGGACTACCGACGCGTGACGGCCGGTGATCTGCCGGGCCGGGCGCGTGACCTCGACGCCGTGCGCGCCTCGGTACCCTTCGAGGTGGAGGTGCTGCATGAACCGTCACTTCGCTTGCTCGGCGCCTGGAGTACGGACCTCGACGGCGAACCAGCGGCAGTGCTCGCCTACCGCTGGCATGACCGACTGGTGCTCGAGTATCTGATCGCAGAGCCCGTCTTCTTCCGGCACCCGGGACTGCGCGCTCCGGTGGCGGCCGGGCGGCTGGTGACTGCGTCGAGCGGTGGGCAGGGCATGGTGGCGTGGGCGGCACCGGAGTCGGGCGCAGTGCTGATCGGTGAGGTGGCCCCATCGGAGCTGGCGGCATTGCGGGTTGGTGGTGGCGCGCGCTGATTCTCCGCATCCGTTGTACACCATCTTCGACGGGGACGATGGTTCGCAATGAACCGTTCCCTTGCTCGCCGCCGTGAGGACCCGTGATCGATTCCGTGCTGCGCTCAGGCACCGACACCCGCATTCGTGCCGCATGCGCCCGTGCCGTGAGCACTGTGGCTCTGCTGTCAACGATCGCCGGCGGTGCGTCGCTCAGCGCGCAACAGCGTGCAGCATCCGCCGACAGTGCGGCGGCTGATTCGTCAGGCCGCGATTCGATCGCTGCCCGGCTGCGACGCGCCGAAGCGGCGATCGAACTGTTGCGCCAGCAACTCGCCGTCGAAGCGAGCACCGTGGTCCGGATGCGTTCGCGGCTCCAGATCGAGCTATCCGCGCGTGTACTCACGAATGCGTTCCTCACGACCAATCGTGTGAACAATGTCGACGTCCCGCAGTTCGGGCTGCCAGCCACCGCGGTGCCGCCGACGCTCCCGGGCGGCGCACCGCCGGGATCACCGGGGACGCGGGCGCTGGGTCTGTCTGTCCGGCAGACTCGCCTCGGCGCGGCGCTCAGCGTCGACAGCGTGATGGGCGGCATGTTCGAAGGGGATGTGGAGCTCGATTTCTTCGGTGGCGTGTCAACCGGTCCCGGCGATCGCCGCCTGTTTCCGGAACCACGGCTGCGCACGGCGCGTGCACGTTTGCGCTGGGACCGGGGCTCGATCTTCGTGGGATCGGAAACACCGCTGATCTCCGACCTCAACCCGATCAGCCTCGCCTCCGTGGGGGTTCCCGGTTTCGTTTCGGCGGGGAACTTGTGGAACTGGCTGCCGCAGCTGCGCCTGTCCCGCGATCTGCTGGTGCTGCCGGCCGGTGTGCGGGTGGGTGTGCAGGGCGCGGTCCTCGCGCCATTCTCGAACATCCTGAACACGGCGGAAACCGACGCTGTGGACGCGGGAGAACGCTCGGGGCGTCCGTACCTGCAAGGACGGCTCAATCTTCGTTGGGGTGCAAGCGCGCAGGAATCAGGTGCGCCGAGTGACGTCTCGATCGGCGACGAGGGCGGCGAGATCGGTGTTGGCGTGCACCGTGGGTGGGTGCGTGCCGCCGGTGACTCGACCAGCAGCAGTCGCGCCCTGAGCATCGACGCGCGTGTGATGCTCGGATCGCGCGTCGAGCTCCGCGGCGAAGGGTACCGCGGGCAGCTGGTGCGCGGTCTTGGCGGCGGTGGCATTGGTCAAGGCTTCGGCCGGTCGCTGAGTGGCGCGCCGATCGGCCCGCCGATTCGTGATACCGCGGGGTGGATGCAGCTGAACGTGCAGGCGCACACCACCCTGATCAGCGGCGCTGGCTGCGGCAGAAACTCAGTCGATCGCGATGACCGCCCGATCCGTCTCGCGAACACCGCGTGCGCGGCGCATCTGCTCTGGCGTCCGGCGCAACCGCTGGTGATGGGGCTCGAGTTCCGACAGGTGCGTACCCGGTACTCCGACCAGACCAGTCGGGCGAACCACCTGAACCTTTCCTTTGGATTCGAACTGTAGTGTTTCGCGCACCGCTTCGTCGAACCGGCATCGTGGTGCTGCTGCTTGGCGTCACGGCCGCATCCCCGCAGACCGGAACGGTACGCGGGCAGCTGACGCTGCTCGAACGCACCGGCAGTGCCCGTAACGACGTCTCGACTGCGATCGTGTATCTCGAGTCGCCCGACTCGCGCACCGACATGGAGCATGGGCCGGTGAGCCCGGAGGCGACGATCGCGATGCGGGGCCGCGAGTTCGTGCCGCACACGGCGGTGGTCGCCCGCGGCGGCAGCGTACGATTTCCGAATCAGGATCCGTTCAGCCACAATGTCTTCTCGAATAGCGAGCCAGCCAGTTTCGATCTCGGGCTGTACCGTCGTGGCGCATCGCGATCGGTGACGTTTGCAGAACCGGGTGTGTACGCGATCCACTGCAACATTCACGCGAGAATGGTGAGTTACGTGGTCGCCGTTCCCGGTCGGCACGTGGCCCGCGCCGATGCGCAAGGGCGTTTCGAGCTGGCTGACGTGCCGGTGGGCCTGTACCGGATTCATGTCTGGCACGAACGCGCACTGCACGTCGTGCAGGAGATCACCGTGACCGCAGCCGGCGTCACGATTCCCCTCTCGCTCGATGCGCGGGGGCACGTGCCCGACGCACACCGCAACAAGTTCGGCGCGCCGTACTCGTCGACGCGCGCTGATCGGTACTGACCCTGCCTGCCATGCCGACATCGACGACTGCATTGACGCCGGCGGCCAGCGCGACACTGGGCCTCACGGGTCGCGTCTTTCTTGGTACGGCGTCGATCGTGGCGGCGGTGATCGTGGCAGCCTTCGTGATCACATCAGCCTCGGTGCGCCGCGCCGGTGAGGCATCGGCACAACGCGGACTCGAGCAATCGGCCGATCTCGTCGCGCAGTTCCTTGCGGGGCGCAGTCGCAGCCTGCTTGGTGGTGCCCGCGTGTTCGTTCAGGGACCGTACTTCAGGACACTGGTCACCGAGCAACGCCGCGACGACATCCTCGACCAGGCGATGGAAGCGAGTCAACAGCTTGGCGCCGACTGGGTCTTCATCACCGATGACCGCGGGGTGATGCTGGCCAAGAGTGATGAGCCGAGCGCGACTGGCGTGGCGATGGGGGCGGTGCCGCTGGTGGCCGGCGCCTTGCGTGGGCTGACGGCAAGCGGGTTCGGGGTCTCGCGTGATTCGCTGCTGTTTCAGGCCGTTGCGGTGCCCATCGCGGCGCCGGGCGGCGCGCCGATCGGGGTGCTGGTCGCCACCCGAGTCGTCGACTCGATGCTGGTTCGCGATGTGAAAGCGACGACGTCGAGTGATCTGGTGTTCTACGTCAAGACGCCGCGAGACGCGCGCGCCATTGCGGTCTCGACGCTCGGCCGGACGTCAGACGTGCACGCGGCCCTGTCGACGGTCTCCGAGCGGGTTGTTGAACGCGCCTCGATCCAGCCCGATCTGCGCATCGGCGGCGTGCGCTACCTGGCGCAGGGCAGCACGCTGACGACGGCGGGGGGCGAGGTGGTCGGCGGCTTCGTCGTGCTTCGATCACGCGACGCGGCGTTGACGGGAATCTCCAGTCTCCGTCGCTCGCTTGCGATCGCTGGTGTGATCGGCCTGTTGCTCAGCTGGCTCGCGGCATTCATCGCGGCGAGGCGCATCTCGCGGCCGGTCCGCGCCCTCTCAGGCGCGGTGCGTCGCGCCGCCGACGGGGAGTACGACCCGGAAGCAGATGGCAGCCTGCGCACGATCGGATCGGGCACGGAAATCCGCGACCTTGGCCTGGCATTCGCGTCGCTGATGTCGGACCTGCGCGACAAGGAGCAGCTCACGGGGCTCACGTCTGCCCGCACGCAGCCCACCGCGGTGCCGGCGCCGGAGGCAGGCGGGCGGTCGCGCCTCGCGATCGGCGGCGGCGTTCCGCGCGGACAGGCCAGTCTTCGTACCGGCGTCGTGCTGCAGATCGGCGCCGTGCTGGCCAATCGGTATCTCGTGGAAGCAACGCTTGGCAGCGGCGGGCTCGGCATCGTCTACAAGGTGCGCGATCGGGTGATCGGCGAATCGGTGGCCCTGAAGGTGTTGCGCCCCGAGCTGATCGGACGTGACATGGCAGCCGGTGGATCCCTGGCGGACGAATTGCGCGTCGCGCGGCGCATCACGCATCGCAACGTCGTGCGATTGCATGATCTCGGCGAAGCGGACGGCGTCACCTTCCTCACGATGGAGTTCGTCGATGGTGCGTCGCTGGCAACCATCATCGAGACACGCGGCGCACTGCACCCCACTGCAGTCCTGTCGATTGCGCGTCAGCTGCTGCGTGCCCTGAGCGCGGTGCATGCCGAAGGGATCGTGCATGGTGACCTGAAGCCCGCCAACCTGCTGATCGGCCCGAACGGTGTGCTGAAGGTCTCCGACTTTGGACTCTCCCGCGTGGCGCATCGCACGCCGCGCGAGGCCGCGACGGACACCGGGTCATCACCGATGCTGCCACAGATCGCGGGGGCCGTGGTCGGGACACCGGAGTACATGTCCCCCGAGCAGCTGATCGGGGCAGCGCCCAGCACCGCCAGCGACATCTACGCGGCGGGCGTGGTGTTGTACGAGTGTCTGCGCGGCACCACGCCGTTCGACGCCGAGACGCGAGTGACGTTCATCGCGCACAAGCTCGACGTGTCCAGCGGGTCTGGCGCAGGGCGGAGGCCACGTGTGCTTACGCATACGACGGCACTCGAGTCGATCGTGGCACGCATGATGGCCCCGACGCCGAACGCGCGTCCGGGCTCGGCTGCGGCACTCTCTGACGAACTGGCCGCACTCGGCTGACGATCCTGCACGGCACGCGCGACTGACCGACTGCTGCCCACCGCGGCTCAGTCGATGTCGGCGAACGTGGCCTGCAGTGCGTCCGGGAGCAGCGGTGTGCCACCGGCACGCGACGCGACGAACGAGGCGAGCGTGTTCGCCTGCGCGTTCACCGTCGCCAGCGGCCAGCCGGCGAGCAGTCCCAGTGTCATCGCGGCCGTGAAGGCGTCGCCCGCGCCCACGGTGTCGACGACGCTCGTCGCCACACCGGGATGGTCCGACCACTCAGCTGTCGTGCGCAGCAGGCTGCCGAACTCACCTCGCGTGAGGGCGACGGCCTGCAGCTGCCAACGCTGCGCGAGCTGATCGATCTGTGCGCGCGTATCACCGGTGAGCGACAACATCGATGCCAGCCGTGGCAGCTCGACATCGTTGACCTTGAGGACGGTGGCGAGTGCCAATGACTCCTCGACCAGCGTGCGGGAGTAGTACTCCTGACGCAGGTTGACGTCGAGAATGCGGAGTGCGCCGGCCGGCGCGGCGGCGACCAGCTCGCGGATCGCGGCCCGCGATTGCGCGGAGCGCTGCGCGAGCGTTCCGAAGCAGATGGCATCGGCCGACGCGACCGCTCGCCGCGCGATCGGGTCGGCTTCCAGCGCGTCCCACGCCGCACCCGCATGGATCTCGAACCGCGGTTGTCCCATTGCATCGACATCGACCGTCACGGTGCCGGTCGGACGCGTGCTGTCCACCTGCAGCAACGCCGTGTCGAGGTGCATGTCGCGCAAGCGCCGAAAAATCTCGTCGCCGCGGGGATCGTTCCCGACGCGAGAGACCACCGCAGCGTCGGCGCCGAGCGCGCGCGCGTGATAGGCGAAGTTGGCGGGCGCACCACCCATCTGCGCGCCTGTCGGCAGCAGGTCCCACAGGATCTCCCCGATCCCGATGATTCGACGAGGCACGTGTCACTCCAGTGTGAATGGTCCCTGCCGAAGGCGCACATGACGGCGCACCGCGGCGACGCACATCACGCCATCAGGCCAGGCCAAGCTGTCGCTGAATCTCCTCCAGCGTTCGCCCCTTGGTCTCCGGGACCATCGTCCGGACCCAGATCAACTGCAGCACCATCATCAGGCAGAAGAAGAGAAAGACGTAGCCTGGAGCAAACGCACTCACCATGCCGGGGAAGAACGTGGTGAGCAGCGCCGCGAAGATCCAGTGCGTGAAGCTGCCCAGCGCCTGCCCCTCGGCGCGGTGGCGATTGGGGAAGATCTCCGAGATGAAGACCCAGATGACCGCACCCTGCCCGATCGCGTGCGACGCGATGAACGCGAAGATGCAGGCGGGTACGATGCTGTAGTGCTCCGTGAAGAACGCCCACGAGGCGAGGCCAAGCGAGAGGATGTATCCGAAGGAGCCGATGTAGAGCAAGGTGCGGCGCCCGAGCTTGTCGATCAGTCGCAACCCGACGAAGGTGAACACGAGATTGGTGATACCGATGCCGACCGACTGCAGCAGCGCCGCCTTGCCGCCGAGCCCCGTCAACTCGAAGATCCGCGGGGCGAAGTACAGGATCGCGTTGATGCCCGACAGTTGATTGAAGACGGCAATCAGGATGGCCAGCAGGATCGGCACCTTCAACTCGCGCGTCCAGAACTTCGCCGCGCCGGGCCGGTGCACCGCGGCGGCGGTGATCTCGTCCGCCTTGGCTGCGATCGCGTCCGGCGTGGCATCGGGTTCAATGAGCAGCAACACCGCCATACCATCAGTCCGCCGGTTGGCGCGAGTCAGCAGCCACCGTGGACTCTCAGGGATCGCCAGGCAGCACAGCGCATAGATCAGCGACGGCACTGCCGCGACACCAAGCATCCAGCGCCACGCATTCTCTCCGGTACCCGCCAGCAGCGCGTTCGACAGGAACGCCACCACGATCCCGAACACGATGTTGAACTGGAACATGCCGGCCAGCAGCCCACGCTTGTCGGGTGGCGCGATCTCCGAGATGTAGAGTGGCGCAGCGATCGTCGACATGCCGATGCCGAGTCCACCCAGGACACGCGCAACAATGAAGGAGTACACATCGCCCGCCAGCGCCGACCAGACTGCGCCCACCAGGTAGAGCACGCCGATGAACAGCAGCGTCGGTTTACGCCCGAACCGATCCGTCGGCCACCCACCAATCAGCGAGCCGACGACGGTACCGTAGAGCGCCGAGGCCATCGCGATGCCGTGCATGCCGGCACCGAGGCCCCACAACTCCTGAATCGTCTGCTCGGCGCCGGAAATGACGACCGTATCGAACCCAAAGAGAAAGCCGGCCAGCGCCGAGGTGACCGACCAGAAGAAAATGCGCGGATTCATGACGTTACGGTGCAGGACCGGCGGGGGCTCTGTGCGGGACCCGCACTCGGGAGCGCGCGACGAACTACTTGAAGCGAAGCCGCTTCAGATATGCGATGCTGCTGGTGATGGACGCCCAGGGATCCGTCGGGTTGTCATGCTCGACGTAGAAGTGCTGGATCCCCGCGAGCTTGCGCTGCGCGAAGAGCTGGGCCCAGTTGATCGTGCCCTCCCCGACGCTCCGCATCTCGTTGGTGGGCGCACCGGCCGAATCCTTCACATGCACCATCGGGAACTGGCCGGGGAATCGCGTCCAGTACGAGACGGGGTCCTTGCCGGCAACACTCATCCAGTAGAGATCCATCTCGAACTGGATGCCGCTGCCCTTCGTGCGTTCGAGCAGGATCTCGTAGCCGTTGGTTGCGCCGATCGGTTCGAACTCGAATTCGTGGTTGTGATAGCCCATCGTGATGCCAGCGGCACTGGCGATCTTCTGGCCGGCGAGCAGCGCATCGGCGTGTGCGTTGTACTTCTCGGCTGAGCCTCGCTCCGGTGGTGCGAGCCAGGCGAGGTTCATCCATTTGTGGCCGATGGCGGCCGCCGTCTCCACCAGTTGCGGAAAGGCAGCGCTCTTCAGCTGCTCGAGGGAGATGTGGGTGGAGGGCGACGTGAGCCCGTGTGCCTTGAGCATGTCACGGATCTGCGCGCCGGTCTGCCCGAAGTAGCCCGCGAACTCCACCTCGCGGAATCCGAGCTGCGCAATGCGCGCGAGGGTGGGTTCGACCCCATCCTTCTGCATGGCGCCGCGCACGGTGTAGAGCTGGACGCCGATCCGGCGGATCGATGCCTGTTCCGAGAACAATTCAGCGCCGGAGGCGAGGGCGGATCGTGGCCAGAGGGCGCCGGCTGCAGCCGTGGCGCCGAGGGTGCGGAGGAAGTCTCGACGGTCAGTCATGGCCGGACCTTACGACGCGTACCACGTTCCGTAAAGCCCGGTCGCCAGAGCGCGGACGCCGCCACCCGACGGGTGGTCGCCTCCTCCCTCGACCGCGATCGGTGCTGCGTTACCGCGCCGGCGTCAGCACGATCTTCCGATACTCGACCGCGGTATGATCGCCCTGCAGGTAGATCGGTCCCGGCTCACCCTCGTTGCTGTCGAGCGCGCCGCCGGTGATGCCGGGAATGTTCTGCATCGAGATCACCGTCCTGCCATTCAGCACCACCGTCACCAGCCGCCCGACAAGCGTCACGTCGTAGGTCTGCCACGTGCCGGCGTCACCCGCCGCATTGGTGTTCGGCGCCAGAAACCCGTACACGCCGCCGGTGTGTGTGCTGTAGGGCTCCTTGCCCTTGCTGTCCTCCACCTGCAACTCATGTCGGCCCCGCAGGTAGATGCCGCTGTTGCCATCCTTCGGCACGCGGAATTCGACATGCAGCTTGAAATCGGTGAAGGTGCGCTCCGTGATCAGGTTCGCGCCCGACTTCGTGTTGGTGAGGATGCCGTTGATCACCTGCCACTGGTTGGTGCCGGCCGAGGCCTTCCAACCACTCAGGTCGCGTCCATTGAAGATGTTGATCGGTGCGCCCCACCGCACGACACCCTCACGCACCAGCGCGGGGGCCCGAACGCCGGTGAACGTGGCCTTGGTGCCATTCGGATCCGTAATCGAGCCGCTGACCTTCCCATCTGCCAGCGTTCCCTCGACCACCATGTCGCCCGCCCCCTGCTCCCACTGCGGCGGAATCGCAAACCGGAACGCGTTCCCGGTGACGGTGACCAGCGACACCGGGCGCGCACTCCCGCCGCCGGACACGAAGGCGCCGACCAGCGACCGATTGCCCGACAGTTTCACTTCCATCCACGAGGGATAGGTGCGTGTCGCACCGGTCACCGTCAGATCCCAGCGCCCGATGAGCGCCTCACCAGGAATGAACCGCGCACCGCGCGACAGGCCGTGGGAGGAGGCGGTGAGCGCGAAGCCGGTCGCGGGTGCCAGCAGCGTGAGTGCCAATCCGAGCGTGGAGAGACGTCGCATGTGCATACCAGGGAAGAACGGGGCTGAATCGGGGCCCGCGATGGCGGGAGCTGCCACATCCGGCGGCTGACGACCCGGAATGTCGCGCCGTGCGCGGACGGAGGGAACAGGCGCCGCGCAGTGTGTCGACCCGCCGCCCAGGACCGCTCGTTGCCGACGACCGCCCTACCGCAGCACGGGCAGCGGCGCAGCGGCGCGCGGTTCGGCGCGCTGCCAGTCCTCGCCAAGGAGGGCGGCGACGGTCGCGGCCACCTGGGCCTGCCGCACCAGCGCCACGCCCGACCGCGCGCCGCGGGCTGGCGTGTCGGGGCCCATCACCGCCATCCAGATGTTCTCGGCCCCAACCACATCCTCGCCATGATCACGCCATTTGGCGCCATACCCGCGCCCGTGATCGGTGGTGACGATCAGCGTGGTGCGGTCCCGGTACTGTGGATCGGCCTGGACTCGCGTCCACAGGTCGTTCAGGAACGCATCCACCCGGTGCGCCGACGTCAGGTACAGATCGTAGCGACCGGCGTGCGCCCACTCGTCCGTCTCACCGTACCCGATGAACATCACCCGCGGCTTCCGCACGGCCATGTAGTCGAGCACGGCCTGATGTGTGAACGCGTCCCAGTTGTTGTCCGGCCAGTAGCGCAGCGAGGTGGCGAAGAGATCGCGCAGTGTCGTCGCCCGCTCGGTGCCGGTCCCGACCAGCCCACCACGATCCCAGCCATCGAACACCGGCACGCCGCTGCGGCGTGCGTTGATGATGCGCGTGAACGCGTCCCAGGTGGCGAAGGCCGCCACCGTGCCGCGTGTCGCCGGACGAGTGTTCAACCACTCGAACACCGTGATGTTTTCGTTGTCGGGATGTCCGTTGCTGTCGATGCGCGGATCGACATGGCCGGTGAAGGTTTCGCTGTAGCCGGGATACGAGAACTTGAGCCGGTTGGTGATCTGCGCCACACTGCCATGCAGGCTGTCGCCGAAGATCTGTCCCTGGCGTGCGATCGTGCCCCAGACGAACGGCAGCAAGGCGCGGCGCCGTTCGTCTGATGTCTCGCGCCAGAACGTGCGCCGCAATCCTGCCGTATCCGCCACCTGCCCCGCCGCGCGGCCCATCAGAGAGGCGTCGGCACCGTTGAAGACCTCCTGCCAGCGGAACCCATCCGTCATCACCAGAATCACGTTCTCGGTGCGCCGCGTGGGAGGTTGCGCCGCGAGCGGTTGCGCGAGTCCAATGAGCAGCAGGGCAGCGAGCGTGACGCGCATGATGGCAGTCGGGGAGTGAGGCAACATCCATCGAAGTTGCAGCATGGACAGCAATTCGGCGGGCCTGTCAGCGGAACCGTGACACCTCCGGGACGCAACGGTCGACGCCGCCGTTCGCATCACCGCAGCCCGTCCGTTTCGAGCGCCAGCTCCATCGATGCGATCCCCGCCGGATCGTCGCCCCTGTCGCGCATCAGCGTCAAGGTCGCCCGCGACAGCACATCGTAGACCTCGTGCGACGGCCGGAATCCATGCAGCGCAGTGATGTGCGCGCGGACCGTCGCCACATCACCACGCGCAATCGGACCGGTGAGTGCATCCAGCGCGCGCGGGGCTGCCGCGAGATTCTCGACGCTGGCCGCCATCAACGCGCGCACGGCGCGATGGGCCGCCACCGAGTCCACGCCGATACGCGACAGCAGGCCTTCCGCCAGCGCCGCGAGTGTGACGGGAAAGTTGCTCGCGATCACCGCCGCCGCGTGATACGCGGCACGCTCGGCGCGCGGAATCAGAATCGTCGTGGCACCGAGGCGCGCCGCCAGCCGTGATGCAACACCATGCGCCGATTCGTCACCCTCGATGCCGATCACCGATCCCTGCAGGCGAAACGACGCCAGCGAGGGATCGATCAGCGGGAGCAAGGGATGAAACGTTCCATAGTGCACGCCGATCATCGCCAGCCGCTCACGCGCCGCCGGCTCGGCGCTGCCGCTGACCTGCAGCACCACGGTCCCGGGCCGGGCGCCATCGCGCTCGCGCAGTTCATCGAGCGCCACATCCAGCTGTCCGTCACGCACCGCCACCAGTATTGCCGACGCCTGTCGGACGGCGTCAGGACGCGACGTGTACTGCAACCGGCCATGCTGTTCCACGATACCGAACCGATCCACCAGCGCGTGTGCGATCCCCGCCGAGCGAAAGGCGGCAGCCAGTGCACGCCCGGCGCGCCCGGCGCCGACCAGGACCACCGGCTCGAGCGAACCGGCGACCGCGGTCACGAGCGACCGCCCACCTTACCCGGATGTTCAGCGCTGGCGCGGACCAGCAGCGCCTCGCGACCGGGCGCATCACGGAGCAGCATCAGCGCGCGCTGCATCACGGGATCATCCGCCGTCCGGCGGGCAAACTCCGCGTCACGACCAAAGACGTAGCGCGACGCTTCATAGCCGATGAGGCGATTGACGACGGTGGCATTGCTTTCGAACACCGAATCGGGAACGACAGCGCCACGGGCGCGAACGCCGGCGAGCAACGCGGACCGCATATCGGGTGTGACGGTGAACGAAGCGTTCGGCAATGCGGCAGAGGCCTTGAGTTGCAGCGCCAACGCCGTCAACGCGTCGCGAAACACCGGCACGGCGCGGCCCAACGTCGCCTGCAGTACCTCGCCCTGCTCCGTCGCCGCGGTGTCGCGTGCAATGACATCAGGCGTGATCCCACCGCCGCCGTAGACGACGCGCCCCTTGTCGGTCCGGAACTCCGCACGACGCGCGACCGCAGAGTCGGCATCAGCGTCCGCGTCATCTGCCGGACGGCCACCACGCGCTTGTGCGTCATCCGGGCGACGACGGATGGAGATGCTGCGCCCCACCGGCGTAAACCAGAGTGAGGTAGTGAGTTTCAGCGCACCCGCCGTGCCGGCGTCGAAGACACTCTGCGCACTCCCCTTCCCGTACGTCGTCGTGCCGACGACCACGGCGCGATCGTGATCCTGCAGCGCACCCGCCACGATCTCCGCCGCGCTGGCACTGCCGCGGTCGACCAGCACCACGATCGGCAAGGCCGGCCATTTCTGGGGCAGCTTGTCGGCGAAGGTGCGATTCGACTCCGGCGTACGACCACGGAGCGCGACGATCTGCTGACCCGGATCCAGAAACAGCTCCGTCACCGCGGCCCCCTGTTCCACCAGACCACCGGGGTTGCCACGCAGATCCAGCACCAGCGACTGCATGCCCATGCGCATGAGCGAGTCGACACCCGCGGCCACTTCATCCGCCGTCGAATCGCTGAAGACACTCACATCCACGTATCCGACACGCTTGGGCAACATCGCAACCCGTTGCACGGCTCGCTGGTGGATCATCTCGCGCCGGAGTCTGAACGTCATCCGTCCCTCCACGCCCAGTCTCTCCACCAGCAGCACGACCGTCGAGCCCACGGCTCCGCGAAGCTTCACCAGCGCTTCATCGGACGTCAGTCCCTTGGTGTCGAGGGCGTCGATCTTCACCACCCGATCACCCGTCTGCAGCCCGGCCGCTTCCGACGGCGATCCCGGCAACGGCGCTATCACGGTGATCCATCCGTCGCGCACGTCGACACGGAGCCCGAGGCCGGCGTACTGCCCGGTGGTCTGCTCGCGAAAACGCTTCAGGCGGTCCGAGACCAGAAACACCGAATGCGGATCGTGCAGTTCGTTGACCATGCCGAGCGTGGCCTCGCGCCAGAGCGAGTCGATCGGCAGCGAGTCGACGAAGCTCGTTTGCACCCGCTCCAGCACCTGCTGGAACAGCCGGCGTCCATCCACGACCGTTGGCGCTTCCCGACGGAGTGTTCGACCCATCAACCAGCCGCCGGACGCCATGGCCAGGCCGAGGACTGCCGCGACGGTAACGCTGCGACCCTTGTTCATGTCCCGCTCTGGCGTTGTGGAAACGGCCGCCTCCGACCTGACGTCCGGATGGCACGGCGTGAGGAGCGCATCGCTGTCATGCTGTAAGCACCACACTCGCGCCCGTGAGTTCCACGATCGTCGTCAGCAGGCGTGCGGTGATCGTCTCGAGGTCCCCATCCGCCGGCACGGCCACGATCGGGCCACACTCGGGGTGGGCGGCCTGCCACGCCGCCGTGACCGAGGCCGCGTACGCCGCTGCCACCCGCGCATCGAACGCATCGCCATACCGCTCCAGGCGATCGGCAATGCCTCGCGCGGCACGTCGGGACTGGGCTGCCGCCGGCGACAACGTCAGCAGCAGCGTGAGATCAGGGACCAGGCCTCCCGTCGCCAGCGCATTCGCCGATCGCACCTCCGCGTCAGCGAGCCCATGGCCGGCGATCTGGTAAGCGTAGGTGGACACGAAGAACCGGTCTGCCAGAACCCATTCGCCGCGGTCGAGCGCCGGCGCGACGATCTCCGCCACCACCTGGGCGCGCGCCGAGAGAAAGAGCAATGCTTCGGTGGCCGGGCTGATGGTCGCGTCGGGATGGAGCAGCAGCTCGCGCACGTGCTGTCCGACCTGCGTCTGCCCTGGTTCGCGAATGGTGTGCACCGCCAGTCCGCGGGCGCGCAACGCGTCGGCCACGAGCGGGAGCTGGGTCGTCTTGCCGACGCCGTCGCCCCCCTCGAGCACGATCAGCCGACCGCGCGCCGCCGACATCATGACAGCGTGATGATCTTGCTGACGGCGCCAGTCCGGATGCCTTCGGAGATCCACTCGTTCACGCGAACCATCAGCTTGTCGAAATTCGTCTGTGCGACGATGGCACGCTGGTACACCGGGTTGATTTCGACCTTCCGCAGCAGCGTGTCCAGCTCCTGTTCCATTGCCTCTGGCGGGTCTTCGCCGCGTTCGATGAACGCCTGCGCCTCGCTCCGGAGCTGCGTCAGCCGGCGCAACACCGTGGACGCCTCGGCGTCTTCCGTCAACAGATCGTTCGACCGCTTGAGCGCCTGATATTCCGTCGATTGACCGATCGTGCGGCCAAGCTCCTTTGCTTTCTCGTCGAGCATGCGTGATCCACTGCGAAGGGAATTCGCGCGACCGGGGCGGCGCGCGGCATCTGGCAAAGTTACAGCGGCGGAGCAGGCATGGCGTCGGCCTCAGACACGGCCTCAGTCGTCACGGTTGCCGCCCTGCGACGGCCCACCACGAACCGGTCGCGGCCGAACGCATCCGACAGAAGCTGCGTGTCGCGCCAGCGCTCCGGACCGAGGAGGGCCAGGACCTGCGGTCCGCGGCGGGCATCGATTTCCATCAGCAGGATGCCCCCCGCGCCGAGCCGGCCGGCGGCCTCGGCCACCAGCGCGCGGATCACCACGAGACCATCAGCCCCTCCAAACAGCGCCATCTCCGGCTCCCACAGCCTGACGGCATCGGGCAGGAGGGAGCGCTCGCCCACGGCGATGTACGGCGGATTGGCGATGATCACGTCGATGCGTTCGTCCGGCACCGGTTCGAGCAGGTTCCCCTGCAGGAACTCCGTCCGGGCGTACTCCTGCTGCAGCACCGCCCTGGCGTTCATCTCGGCCACTTCCACGGCGGCGGCCGAGAGGTCCGTACCGACGATGCGACCGGCTGAGCTCTCCTGCGCCAGCGCGAGCGCAATGGCGCCCGATCCCGTCCCGACGTCCACCACCGTGCTCCCGCGCGGAATGAGCGGCAAGGCCAGTGTCACCAGCTCCTCGGTTTCGGGCCGTGGAATCAGCACCCGTTCGTCGACGTGCAGGAAGAGATGCCGAAAGGCGGCGCGACCCACCGCATACGCCATCGGAGCGCCGGCGAGACGCTTCGCGGCTGCATCGTCAGCCGCGTCGATCAGCAGATCGGTCACGGCCTCCTCCGCGTGCACCGTGGACCACGATCGCCCAGCGTCATGCAAGCCGGCGAGGATCTCGCGCGCCTCGTCCATCGGCGATTCGACAGCCGGCGTCAGTCTCGCCGCGATGGCATCGCGGAGTGCCCCCACGGTGCGCGGTCGGACGGTGTCAGCCACCGAGTCGTTCCTTCACTTCCGCTTCCTGCAGCGCCTCGATGAAGCCGCCGATGTTGCCGTCCATCACAGACTGCATGCCATGCATGGAGAACCCGATGCGATGGTCCGTGATCCGGTCCTGCGGGTAATTGTAGGTGCGGATCTTGGCCGAGCGATCACCGGTGCCCACCTGGGCACTGCGCATCTGCGAGCGCTCCGCCTCGAGCTTCGCCAGCCGCGCGTCGAGCAATCGGGAGCGCAGCACCTGCATCGCCTTGATCTTGTTCTGCAGCTGCGACTTCTGGTCCTGCTGACTGACGACGATCCCACTGGGGATGTGCGTGATGCGCACCGCCGAATCGGTGGTGTTGACACTCTGTCCACCGGGACCCGACGAGCGGAAGACATCGATGCGCAGATCCTTGTCTTCGATCGTCACATCCACTTCCTCGGCCTCAGGCAACACGGCCACGGTGGCGGCCGAGGTGTGAATCCGCCCCTGCGTTTCGGTGGCCGGTACGCGCTGCACACGATGCACACCGGACTCCCAACGCATGGTGCCGAAGGCGCCGTTGCCATCGATCCGCGCGATGACCTCCTTGATGCCGCCGAGGGTGCCGTCGGACATCGACATCACTTCGATGCGCCATCCCTGGCGGGCGAAGAATCGCTCGTACATGCGCCAGAGATCGGCGGCAAAGAGCGCGGCTTCATCCCCTCCGGTGCCAGCCCGGATCTCGATGATGGCGGGGCGATCATCGAGCGGGTCACGAGGAATGAGCAACGGCTTCAGATCACTGTCGAGCTGCACCAGCCGCGTCTCGAGTCTGGCGACCTCTTCCTGTGCCTCGGCGGCAAAGTCGGGATCGTCGCCGGAGGCCATCTCGCGCGCTTCGAGCAGCTCTCGCTCAGTCTGGCGCAGTTCCGCAGCCAGTCGGACGATGTCCTGCAGGCGCTGGTGTTCCTTGCCGAGACTGGCGAGCAGCTTCGCGTCGCGGACGGTCCGAGGATCGAGGAGCTCCTGTTCGACCATTGCGGCCCGGGCCACCGCGTCGTCGAGGCGATCACGCAAGCTCACCGGGGGCCAACCTGCAGATGTGACAGTTCCATAAGTCCAAGGAAACAAACAGCTTGGCACTTTGAACTCAAGCGCGGAACGGGTGTATATTCCTTGTCGAATTGCGTGATCTCGCGTCGGGGACGCGAGTGTGCCGTCCGACGGCCTGCGATCGTCTGTGAACGCAGGCTTCCTTCTTTCAGGAGTTGTTCATGCGTGTCCACCAGGCTCGTCGCACATGGTCCTCGATTGGGGCGTCCACCCTGCTCGGGCTGACTTTGGCCGCGCTGCCGATGGCGGTCCATGCGCAGGCCACGCCGCTCAAGCTCAGCGTGAGCATCCAGCGTCAGGCGTCGGGGCCCATCATCACGATTACCGGCTCGAACTTCACGCCGAACGGTCCGGTGAAGCTCACTGGCTCGCCGCCGCCAAACACCAGTCAGGCGATAGCGTTCGGTCCGATCAAGGCCGACGCGACCGGCGCGTTCAGCGTGCGCAAGGAGATGCAATGCACGTCGCAGAGTCAGGACGACGGGTTTCTGGAAGTGACCTTCACCGCAATCGACGAGACAGGCGGGCGCCGGAGCACGGCACGCGAGAACGCGACGCCATGGATCTGTCGCTAGGCTGATGCACTGAAGTGCTGTACCGTGCCGGGCGGCACGAACGATGCCCTTCGATCAAGTCACCGATCGGAGGGCGTTGTGTTTTCGTCGTCAGCCTCGGTCGACGCTCACGTGAGCGTCGTCGAGCCTCGGACACACGGCTGCATGATGAATGGACGCAACGCCGTCACGCGGCACTCCTGACCGCACGGTATCGATCCGCCGCGTACACCACCGCCGCATGACCAGGCAACACCAGCGCCGCCATTTCCAACGCACTGGCTACGTGTCCGAGCAACACCGCGCCTGCGGTTCCGGTCACCGCCGCCACCAGCAACCAGCGCAGGGCGCTCCTGACGCCGACGGACACCCCGTGTCGGAACATCATGACCGTCGCCACCAGCCCGACCAGCCAGACGGGATTGAGCAGCGCGACGCTGGGATTGTTGGCCATGAAATCGTGTTTCGTGGCGAACCACATCAAGAGCAGCATCGTCCCGGCGACCACGACCAGCAGACTCCAGGCAGCAACTCCGATCGCCGATGCCTTCTGTCCAAGCCGAGCGAGCCCGAGCAGCACCAGACCGGCCGCCAGACCAGCGAGCACTGCCAGCGCCAGTCGGATCGGGACCGTGACCGGCTCCGGCGAGCGGTCGGCACGAAAGAGCGTGTCCACCGGCAACGCCAGCATGCGCACCGGCATGCCCTCCGCCGCCGGCAGCTCGAGGCGCTTCACCGATTCTGCCAGTGACTGCGGCAGAAATGCTTCCTGCCAGCCGGTCAGCGGCGCATCCGCATCCACACCGAGCACCAGCTCCGCGCCGAAATAGAGTGGTGCGCTGTACGCCAGCAATCGGCGCGTGTGCCAGCGGTAGCTCCCCTGGCCGGGCTGCGCCTGCATGGCCCGCCGAAGCGCACCATCGGTGACAACGTCGATCGCATCGCGCGCCCGCGTGCTGCAGTTGTCGCGATAGTAGTCGTAGCGATAGTACTTGTTCTCTTCCCGCGCATTCTCCGCCAGCGATGCCACCAGCCGCGCCTTCTGCGTCGGTGTCAGCTGCAGCCTCTGCACGGTGACGGTGCGATTGAGATACCGGTACTGGGCCATGGTCGACTCGAGCGAGCGCGGTTCCATCCAATACTTCGTGTCGCCCGACAAGAACCGGCCGATGAAGTTCGGCTGCGCAAAGTCGAACATGCCCCAGTTGTAGACCAGCGGCTGCCCGGCGGCATCGTCCCAGACGACGATCGCGTTGTGTCCGAACTTCTCGAACACCTCGTCGCCCTGCCCCATCGTCATCAGCAGCACAGGCCTGGTCGACCAGTCGATCGACGCCTGCGCCTGCAGCGGAGCGGGGCGCAGGCCGAGGGCGAACATCAGGCACAACATGACGAACATCATGTGCCACGGCGTGCGGAGCCTTTGGCGACGGATGTCACGCCTTACGCCGGGCCGGCGCGTCACAGCCGGACTTCCTTCCCCTCTTCGGCGCTGCGATAGATCGCTTCCACCAGCCGCTGCACCACGATCTGATCGACCGGTGCTTCGTACGCCACGTCGCCATGCAGCACTGCGGCAAAGTGCGCCAGCTCGGCGCGATAGCTCTGGATGAACGCGCTGTCACGCTGCGCGGCACCGGTCGGAGACACATCCACTGCGCGGCCGTTCAGTTCCTTCACCACCCGCAGCGGTGCCAGACGTGCGGTGCCCTTGGTGGCCAGCACCTCGAACCACCACCGATCCTCCTCGCCGACGTAGCCCCATGCCGTATCGATCGCGACGCTCAAGCCGGAGGCGTACTGCACATGCACATACATCGCGTCTTCGACCGAGCGGACGCCGCTGCCACGCTCCATGCTGGCGGTCACGCGCACCGGATCGGGAAAGTCGGCCAGCCAGCACGCCAGATCGAGCAGCGGCACACCCTGATCGAGGAAGATGCCGCCGCCCGCCTCGGCGCGACGTGAGCGCCAGCCGGCATCACCGCGGCGCGTCTTGTAGGCGCCAGCACGAATCCCGATCAGGCGCCCCAACTCGCCGCCATGGATGAAGCTCTCGAGATTCTGGACCTCGGTGCGGAAGCGATGATTGTGTCCAACGACCACCCGCATCGCATGCTTCTCGGCCGCCGCCAGGATGCGCTCGACGCCTTTGGTGGTCAGCGCCAGCGGTCGCTCGCACAGCACATGCCGCTTCGCCTTGAGGGCGCTGAGCACGTGCGACTCATGCAGGTGGTTCGGCGTGGAGATGAGCACCGCATCCACCTGCTCGAACTCCAGCAATTCCTCGATGTCGGTGAAGGTATCCGGCACGTTGAATCGCTCGGCAAGCGCGCGCACCTTCGCGCTGTCGTTGTCGCAGAGGGCGGCGAGCTGTACACCGCGCATCTTGGAGAGCACCGGCAGATGGGCGAGCTGCGCGATGGCGCCGGCGCCGATGACAGCGATCCGAAGGTCTGGCTTGGTCATGCCGAGGAGGGGGGCTGAAGGCGTGCGTGCCGCCCGGATGGAGGCGCGAACCGACGATTGCGATACCAGAGTTACACCGCATTCACAGCAAGGGCGAGAGCCGCGTTCCCGGATAATATGCCGCGAGAATCGCCCGTGCATCCTGTCCCGCCCGGGCGCGCCCGATGGCGCCCCATTGACTCATGCCGACTCCATGCCCGTTGCCCACGCCGCGCAGGAGCACGGTGGCACCGGACACCTCGAGCGAGAACTTCGTGCTGGGCAGAATGGCACCATCGGTCCGCAGCACGACGCGAATGTCGTTGCCGCGCAGGACGACCGCGCCAGTGGTGGTGCCCAGTTCGAGACCGGTCACGCGGCCCGAGGGCCCGGTGGACAGTACGCGCACCGTCCTGACGTCACCGGCCGTCGCGACACCCGCGTCGCGCCCGTAGACGGCGAGCAGACGGCCAATTTCTGCGAGACTGAAGCTGCGCTCCCACCCGCGCGCGCCACTGACATCACAGAAGCACGTGCCCGACGGCGAGACATCGTCCACCGGCCGGAGATATGGTTCACTCGCGCGCTTCCAGAACACTTCGTCGGCGGCGGCCGTGACGGGTCCGCCATGCGAGTGGTACGGCGCCGTGATGATGCGATCGCCCCAGGTCAACACGAGGCCACGCGTTGCCTGAACGGCGGCGTCGGTTTCCGGGCGTTCGACACTCATGCCACCATACACCTGATCGGCGACGGTCGCCGTCACGTCGAACACTGGGCGCCGCTCGCCCATCCGCGCGGCGGCGTACGACCGGGCTGCCACCGCCTGCGCCTGCAGTGCGGCGCGGTCGCGCGCATCGCGCGAGCCGATCTCACCCGGCAACACGCCTCGCAGATAGTCTTCGAGATCGAGACGGTTGATCACCGCCACGCCCGCGCCAGCGCCATCGGCGACGACGTCGATGTTGCCGCGGTAGCGTCGCCCGTTCCAGCTCACACCACCGCTGAGATCGCGGCCCGGTGCGTCGGCCGTCGCGACCCGGCCGAGCAGCACCCGGATGGTCTTGTCACCGAGACGCAGGGTACTGCGCGACGACATGCTGTCCACCCGTTCCTGCGCAGGCAGTGCCACGGCACTGACCGCGCTGGCACAGCAGAATGCAATGCCACGCAACAGCGCGTTACTGCCTGGCAGCGCGAATCGCATCGGAGAGCCGCTCGAGCGTGTCGGCGACGACATCGTCACCGTGGGCCGCGCTCATGAATGCCGCCTCGAACGCCGATGGCGCGAGGTACACACCGCGCTCACGCGCCGCATGGAAGAAGCGATTGAAGAGCGGAACGTCGCTCTCTCGCGCCTCGGCGAAGTTCGTGACGGGCCCTTCGCGGAAGAAGAACCCCCACATCGAGCCGACGTGCGCTGCGGTGAACGGAACACCAGCGCGATACATGATGTCGCGCATCCCCTGCACCAGCGTGGCCGTGCGCCGCTCGATGATCGCATGCAGCTCAGGCGTGAGGGCGGTGAGCGTGGCCAGCCCACCCGCCATGGCCAGTGGATTGCCACTCAGCGTGCCCGCCTGATACACCGATCCACTCGGTGCCACCTGCTGCATGAGTTCGCGGCGCCCGCCATATGCTGCCACCGGCAACCCACCGCCGATGACCTTGCCGAACGCCGTCAGATCGGGCGTCACGCCAAACCGCTCGACCGCACCGCCCCATGCGATCCGGAAACCCGTCATCACTTCATCGAACACCAGCAGCGCGCCCGTTTCGTCGCAGATTTGTCGCAGACCGGCAAGGAAACCCGGCACCGGTTCGATGAAGCCCGCATTGCCGATGATCGGCTCGAGCAGGATGGCGGCCAGCGGTACCTGCCTTGCAATCGTACGCACCGCATCCAGATCGTTGAACGGCGCGGTGTAGGTCAGCGCCGCCAGCGCGGCCGGCACTCCTGGCGAGTTGGGCAGGTTCAGCGTGGCGACGCCCGAGCCGGCCTTGACCAGAAAGCTGTCCGCATGGCCGTGATAACAGCCATCGAACTTGAGGATGGCTTCCCGACCGGTCGCCGCACGTGCAACACGCGCAATGCTCATCGCGGCTTCGGTGCCGCTGCTGGTGAAGCGGAGCATTTCGATATGCGGCATGCGCTTGACGATCACCTCCGCCAGCTGGACTTCAAGGCCGGTCGGAATGCCGAAGCTGGTGCCGCGCTGCATCACATCGTGCACCGCGTCGAGCACGGCCGGCGCCGCGTGGCCGAGCACCAGCGGCCCCCAGCTCAGCACGTAGTCGATGTAGCGATTGCCATCGGCATCCCAGATGTACGGACCTTCGCCGCGTTGCACGACGAATGGTTCGCCGCCAACTCCACCGAACGCACGCACCGGCGAATTCACACCGCCGGGAAAGAGCTGACGCGCCCGCGCCATGATCGCCTGCGACTCCGTCGTGACTACTGCGGTCATCTTCCAAAACTCCCGATCGAGGAAGAAGCCACCAGCGGCAGGGTGCGTGACGCCCGCTCGCGCTGCATCAGCGCCGGCGGCAACAACACGATCCCCGTCGCGGTCGCTTCGAAGTCATAATCATCCACCACATCCGTGATCGTCGCTTCCACCAGCGAGCCGATCGGTGCATCGGTGTCCAGATGCGTCACGCCGTCGATGTCATCGGCCTGCCACGGAGCACGCGCCACCGCCAGTTCCTCGTCACTCCCCGCACGATCGATCAGCAGCGACGCCGTCCGCCCGATATGGCGCTCGTACCGCTCGGCCGTGATCGCGGACTGTACGCGCTGCAGCATGTCGAGCCGCTCGTGCTTGACCTCATCCGGCACGTCGTCGATCATCGCAGCCGCGGCGGTGCCTTCCTGTGCGCTGTAGGTGAACGCGCCCACGCGATCGAACTGCATCTCCTGAAGGAAATCGAGCAGGATCTCGAAGTCCTCTTCCGTCTCGCCAGGAAAGCCGACGATACAGGTCGTCCGGATCGTAAGATCGGGTACCGCGTCGCGGAACCGCGCCACCTTCTCGACGATGGTCTTCCGACGTTCGGGGCGACGCATACGCGTCAGCACCGCATCGCTGCCATGCTGCACCGGCATGTCGAGATATGGCAGGATCCGCGGGTTGTTCGCGACGACCTCGAGAAACCGCGGCGTGATGCCGGCGTTGTACAGGTAGAGGTTGCGGAACCACGGAATCTCCGTCTCGCGGACCAACGCTTCGAGCAATTCCGGCAACGCGGTGCCATCGCGCCGATCGCGACCGTAGTGCGCGAGATCCTGCGCGACCAGACTGACTTCGCGCGCGCCCTGCAACTCCAGCAGCTGTGCCTCGCGAATGACGTCGGCCAGCGCGAAACTGCGATGCTTGCCGCGCATCAGTGGGATCGCGCAGAATGCACACCCGTGATCACACCCTTCGCTCACCTTCAGGTAGCGCACGTGCGGCGCGTCGCCACTGAAGATGCGCTCGCCGGGGTGCATCATCGGCGCGGCGTCGATCAACCCACGCTGCTGCAGCTGTGGAATGAGCTGATCCACGTCGGTGGTGCCGAGGAACAGGTCCACCTCAGGAATCGCCTCGGCCAGTTCGTCCCGGTGCCGCTGGACCATGCAGCCCAGGGCCACGACCGCCTGGCACGCTCCCTCCACCTTGTGGCGGGAGGCGTCGAGAATCGCGTCAATCGACTCCTTCTTGGCCGCGTCGATGAAGCCGCAGGTGTTCACCACGATCACCTCAGCCAGGCTGAGGTCGTCGGTATGCTCGCCACCATAGGCCGCGAGCTGCGCGAGATAGCGCTCGGTGTCGACGGTGTTCTTGTCGCAGCCAAGGGTGATGAAGCCGATTTTCATGGGGGGGAACATACCGGGGCCCGGAACGCCGGGAGGCCCGTGACGAGGAGGAACACGATTCATGCCTCAAGCACATATCTTTTGCCTCAAGCATATATTCCCATGCCTGCAGCAAGCGATTGACCTTCCCGTGAGGATCGCCCCCGTGAACCAGCTCGCTTTCGACCAGAAGATTGCGGCCTTGCGCCGGTTCTCACGGTTCTTCGCCCAGCGCCTGGGCGCGCTCGAGGCTGGCCCAGCCGGGAGCTCCTACTCGGCAACGGAGGTCCGCGTTCTTGCAGAGCTCGCTCAATACGAGCAGCGGACGGTGACCGCACTCAGCCGTTCGCTCGGCCTGGATGCCGGCTACCTCAGTCGCGTCATCCGCCGCCTGGAGACGACCGGGATCGTCTCCAAGTCGCCCGACTCCAGCGACAGTCGCCAGCAGCCGCTCTCACTGACGAGCGCCGGGCGCGCCGAGGTCACGACGCTCGAGGCGATCACCACCACGCGGTATGCCTCACTGGTGCGTATGCTGCCGTCGCACACCCACGTACCACTGCTCGACGCCATGGAGCGCATCGAATCGGCGTTCGGCATGGATGTGCCGGCGCGCGATGCGTCACCGTGGCTGCTGCGCCCGCATCGCGCGGGGGACGTGAGCGGCGTCACGCAGCGCGCGATTGCCTCGGCCATCGAAGAGTTCGAACTGAGCGGCGCCTACGAGGCACGCCAGCTGCGGCTCGCCGCTGATTTCCTCGACCAGTACGACGCCGCACGCGATTGCAGTTGGATGGCGGAACGTGAAGGCGTGGTGATCGGCTCCGTTCTCGTCCAGCGCGGGACCGGCGACACCGCGCGCCTGACCATGCTGCACGTCGAGTCGCGCGCACGCGGGATCGGGATCGGTCGGCGGCTGATCGCTGAAGCGATCGAGTTTGCGGCCCGCGCGCACTACGTCGCGGTCGAACTGGAGCTCCTCGACTGCATGAAGACGGCGCGATTTCTGCTGCACTCGGCTGGGTTCCGACACGTGAGTGAGACCACCGACGATGCGTTCGGGCGGAGTCTCGGCCGGCAGCGGTGGCGCCTCGATCTGTTGGCGCGCGCGGCGAGGCGCTGAGTCGTTTCTCGCCCGACAACAGCGACCGCATGATTCGGGAAGCGGCGGCCACGTACGCGCAGCAGTGTTCACCTGCTGCCCCTTCGTCAACAGCACCGAATTTCCGCGCAAGACCCGGACTGCCGCTCCACGTCCACGAGCGACTTCCGGGTATCGTTACCACCTCGCCCTGTACCGGAGACCGGAATGCGTACCGCGAGATCCGACCTCCTCAAGGCGTGCGCGTCATTCGACGCGACCGCTGCACTGCGCGACGACACCCGGTACGACGCGATAGCCGCGCGCGATACGTCGCAGATTGGTCGCTGGTTCTATGCCGTCCGTACGACAGGTGTGTATTGCAGGCCATCCTGTAGCGCCCGGCTGCCGAAGCGGGAGAACGTCGCCTTTCACGAATCGCGCGCAGCGGCGGAGCGGGCTGGCTTCCGGCCGTGCAAACGCTGCCGCCCCGATCGCGAGGCGTCGCCGTAGCTCATCGGGCGTTACAGCGGGTGTGGCTGATGGCTCTGATTTCGAGAGCGCCACGCACCTCGGCTACCGACCGCTCATCCTCACCGCGTTCAATCGGGTGTCATGGGCAGTCATCAGCGCTGAACAGCTCAACATTGGCGCCCAGCGTCGGTTCCGACTCGTGATCACCATGAAGCCGTGACGCACAAGACTCAGGCGCCGATGCCCGCCCGAAGCACGCCCCACTCGCTGAGCTGCGCTGGCGTCACGTTCCCCCCACAAAGGATTGTGCCGACACGATCACCATAGGCGCCGTGGGGCGCCTCGAGCAGGGCGGCGATTCCGACGGCGCCTGCTGGCTCGACAATCAGTCCGAGGTGCGCAATGAGCCCGCGCATCGCGGCAACGATCGCGTCCTCGTTGACCGCCGCCAGATCATCCGTCAGCGCGCGCAGATCGTCCACCGCCTGCGGCACCGGCACACGCACCGCGATTCCGTCCGCAATCGTGTCCACGGGCAGCGTGTGATCCACCTGCACCCCGGTGAGCGCTCGCATCATGCTCGGCGCACCGGCGGCGACCACCCCGACGATACGCGTTGCCGGCGACACCGCCTTCATCCAGGTTGCGACGCCGGCCAACAACGCGCCATTGCCAAGCGGCACCAGCAGCGTGTCGAGCGTGACCGCGTTCGCCAGTTCGACCGCGATGCTCCCAGCCCCTTCGGTGACGGCGAGTGCCTGCCCATCCTCGACGAACTCGAGGTCCTGCGCCGCGGCATACGCTCGCGCCGCATCCTTGGCCGCGTCGAAGTCGTCGCCCTGCTGGATGACGGTGGCGCCGAGTGCCCGCATGCGCGCCAGCTTGAGCGGGCTGGCATGCATCGATGCAAACACAGTGCATGCCACGCCTGCCGCGCGCGACGCGTACGCGAGCGCTTGCCCGAAGTTGCCTGCCGATGCGGCGCACACTGGTGCATTGCTTGCCCGTTGCCTGATGAACCAGTCGCCGCCGCGGCCCTTGAACGAGCGCAGGGGCCCAAGCGATTCCACCTTGCAACTGATCCGCGTGCCCAGCCACGCATCCAGGTCGTCGTGCTGAACGACCGGGGTGTGGGTGAAGACCGGACTGATGCCCTGCGCTGCGCGCGCGATGCCGGCGGCGGTGACACGCCGCGCCTCGACCAGGGTCATCGGAAGTTGCCGAATTGCAGCTCGACGCCGAAGTCTTCTTTCTTCAGCAGTGCGATCGCCTGCTGCAGATCGTCGCGGGACGGCGACGTGACGCGCACCTGCTCGCCCTGAATGGCCGCCTGCACCTTCTTCAGCTTCGCCGCCTTGATCGCGGCAGCGACCTTCTTGGCCGTGTCACCATCGAGGTTCATCTTCAGGCCGATCGTGCGCATCAGGGTATCGCCGCCCATGGGCTTGATGTCGCCGACATCCAGGTTCTTCACCGGCACACCGCGCTTGATCAGCTTCGCATTCAGCATGTCGAGCAGCGCTTCCATGCGCATGTCGCTGTCGGTCTTCAGCTCGATCTTCGACTCGCCACGCTTGAAGTCGATGACCACCAGCGCGCCCTTGAAATCGTAGCGCTGGGCGGCCTCTTTCTGGGCCTGATTGACGGCGTTGTCCACTTCCTGCAGGTCGACGCCGGTGGTGACGTCGAACGAGTTGGTATCGGCCATGAAATCGATCCGGTGACGTGGTCTGGTCGCGGCCGGGATGCGCCGCACTGGACAAAGTTACGTCACCCGCGCGAGGAGGGCGATCCGCGGTGCCCGGGGTGTCTCAGGAGACGTAGAAGCTCTCGAGCGCACCGGAATTGCTCACATGGCGCAGCCGGCTGAGGGCCTTTTCCTTGATCTGGCGCACCCGCTCGCGCGTGATGCCGAGCTTGAGCCCGATTTCTTCGAGGGTGAGCGGTTCGAGCTCATCAAGGCCGAAGTAGAGGCGGAGAATCCGCGCCTCGCGATCCTTGAGGCGATGGAGTGCGCCATCCACCGTTTCGGTCATCGCTTTCTCGAACATCTGCTCCTCCGGGGAGGCGTGTTCGGTGTCGGCGAGGTAGTCGCTGAGCCGGTTGTCTTCGCCAGGGGTCACGGGCGAGTCGAGCGAGACATGGCCCTGTGCGATGCCCATCGTGAGCGAGACTTCGTCGAGCGGCAGCGACATGTCCTTCGCGATTTCGTCGTGCGTCGCTTCGCGACCGAGTTCCTGCACCATGGCGCTCGCCCGCTTTCCAATCCGATGCAAAGCGCCGGCCCGGTTGAGCGGCACCCGCACGATACGGCTCTGTTCCGCCAACGCCTGCAGAATCGCCTGCCGGATCCACCAGACGGCGTACGAGATGAATTTGATCTCCTTGGTCTCATCGAACTTCTGGGCGGCGCGAATGAGGCCGAGGTTCCCTTCGTTGATCAGGTCGGAGAGGGAGACGCCCTGGTTCTGGTACTTCTTGGCGACGGAGACGACGAATCGCAGGTTGGACCGCACGAGGGTGTCGAGGGCCTCCCGGTCGCCCTCGTGAATGGCTCGTGCCAATTCGGCCTCCCGTTCGCGGTCGATCAGCGGATAGCGGCTGATTTCCTTCAGGTACTGGTCGAGCGAGCCCTCATCCGACGCCAGCCTCGACCGACGCGACGACACCGACATGCGACGAACTCCTTCCAGCAATTGGGACGGGCGCGGCGCGTGACGGGATGCAGCACGCGAACGCGGACACTCACAACGGCACCGAGTTGAAACCGACGAGTTGACAGCGACCAACCGACCGAGTCTGCACCTGCGACGACCTACCGGACCCGCTCGCCGATACGATGCCATCTGACGCGGGACAACCACGACCCGGGCGCCACGGAATCGGGGACGACGCTGTAGTACACCAGCAGCGGTTGACCGAGCAGGAGCGAATCGGGCACGAAGCCCCAATAGCGGCTATCGGAAGAATTGTCGCGATTGTCACCGAGCACGAAGAACTGACGCGCCGGCACGACAAGCGGCCCCCACGTATTGCGCGTCGGGTGCGCGCCAGCCGACGCGTGGGCAGCCGGCAGCAGTGCGCGGCGCAACCAATCGAACTCCATCGCCATCGGTTCAGCCACGCCGGGCAGCCGGCGCGTGAACTGTTCGCGCT
The DNA here is from genome assembly GCA_031374935.1 of Gemmatimonadaceae bacterium. Lineage (GTDB taxonomy): Bacteria > Gemmatimonadota > Gemmatimonadetes > Gemmatimonadales > Gemmatimonadaceae > JACMLX01. Next base: position 36,059 of record JANMHB010000119.1, read on the forward strand.
GGGGCACGCCATTCACCTGCAGGCGCCCGTTCCGCATGGCGATCGTGTCGCCGGGCAAACCGACCAGGCGCTTCACGAACGGTTTCGCATGATCGAGTGGCCACTTGAAGACGATCACTTCGCCGCGCTGCGGCACATGCAAGGCCGGCAGCCGTTTGGCCGTGAGTGGCACTTCAGCGCCGTATGCGAGCTTGTTCACGAACAGGATGTCACCAACCAGCAGCGTCCCTTCCATGCTGCTGCTCGGAATCCGGAAGATGTCGAGCAGGAAGGTGCGGATCACGAGGATCACGAGGACCGTCGTGCTGAATGACTTGGCCCACTCCCACAGCCACGCCAGCCCCCGCCGATTGACGCGGTGCAGCGCCTCGCGACGCTCCGTCTCGGAGATCGCGCGGGGCAGAGCCTGGCCAGGATTGGACTGATCCATGTGTGCCGGCGGGATGTAGGTCCATCGGACGGTGACGAAGCATCGACGGCGCGAACCGTTCTCGCGGACGCCGCTACCTCAAAAAAAGCAAGCGCAGGCTACAGCGCGACGCAAGGCTCCCGAGCGTCACGCATCAAGACGTGACGAATGCCCTGACAGTAACGCACCAGTACTGCGCGACGCGTACCGGAGCACTGCAGGGCGAAACGAATTGCCGCATCGCCCTGCGGGCGACGCCGTCAGTAGTTGTCGATCTGTGCACGCTGCAGGCGTCCCGAATAGTCGATGTAGCCGACCTTCGTCTCCGAATAGAAGTTGTACACCTCCCACCCGCCCTCGCGATGGCCGTTTCCGGTCTGCTTCACACCGCCGAACGGCATGTGCGCCTCGGCACCGATCGTCGGGGCGTTGACATACGTGATGCCATTGTCCAGCTCATTCAGCGCGCGGAACGCCAGATTGACATCCGCCGTGTAGAGCGATGACGACAGGCCGTACTTGACGCCGTT
>JANMHB010000162.1:0-6744 GCA_031374935.1 Gemmatimonadaceae bacterium
GGACTCTGGTGGCTCGGGACGTTCTGCGGCAGGCGGCGTCTGGTGGGTTCTGGCTCGGCTTGGGTGGTCTGGGGTCCGTGGTCGGGGGTCCGTGGGCTCAGCTCGAGTGATCCGGCGTCGGTGTTTGTTCTGGATCTGCAACTCTGTTCACGCGAGGACCGCGGAGGACGCGGAGGAAGAGCAAAGGGCTTCTGGTACAGCGTCACGCGAGCGCAGTTCCAACAGCTCTTGCTGTTGCAGTTTCTCCGCGCCCTCCGCGGGCCCCGCGTGAAAAGTGGTGACAGCTTTCGATGCGCACCGAGGCAGTGATCCGAGTGCAGCCCGTTCAGCCGGCAGCCGTACCGACGATGACGGAGTTGAATCCCCCCGACGTCAGATGCGACCGGACCTTGTGCACGCTCACTTTGAGTCCGGCCGCCTTCAGTGCCCGCACGAACGCCGGTTCGGTATCCACCGACCAATAGGCAAGCCTGCCCCCTGGCCGCAAGGCAGCGATGGCCGTCCGGATGCCCTTCTCGCCGTAGAGCTTCCTGTTGCTGCCCGTCGTGAATGACTCGGCGCCGTTGTCGACATCCAGCATGATCGCATCGAAGGCGCCGACGTTCGCCCGCAGCACATTCGCCACGTCATCGCGCACGACGGTCACGCGTGTGTCATGCATCGCAGCGCCCGCCAGCGGCCACTCGGGATGCAGGTTCCATTCGATCACTTCGCGCATGATCTCAGCCACGACGACGCGTGAGTCATGCGGCAGCAGGCGAAGCGCCTCCGTCAGCGTGAAGCCGAAGCCGAGGCCACCGATCAGCACCGACGCGCCGGCCTGCTGCGACAGCGGTGTACAAACCAGCGCTGCCAACTGCAGCTCCGAGTGCACTCGACGCGTCGACATGAGCTCGACCCCGTCGACGACCATCATGTACGAGCCATCGTGCCGATACAACGTCAGTACCGAGCCATCGGGCGCGGTGGCGCTCGCCAACCGCTCGGTCGGCTTCACTTCAGCGCGTCGAGATGCTGCAACAGCTGTGCATAGAAGGTGACTGCGGTGCCGTAACTCTTCACCGACATGCGCTCGTTCACGCCGTGAATTCGCGTCACGTCACCCTGTTCCAGCGGCACGGCCAGAAACCGGAAGACGTTGGCTGAGTGCGGGCCCCAATACTTGGCGTCTGTCCCGCCACCAACGAGGTACGGCAGCACCGGCACCGACTGCCCGGGCACCATGCCACGCACGGTGGAGGCGATGAGGCGAAACGCCGGTGAATCGACGTTCGACACCGGCGACGGGTCAACGCGTGCACTGTCGGTGGGTGTCACACTGATCATGGTGTCGGCAATAACCTCGTTCACGCGCGCCATCACCGTGCTCTGGGTTTCGCCGGGACGAATCCGGAAGTTGACCACGGCGGTCGCTTCCGGCGGCAACACGTTGTCCTTGATGCCAGCCGAGAGCATGGTCGGAGAGGTGGTCGTATGCAGCATCGCGGCGGTGGTCGGCGTGCCGCTGAGCATCTTCGTCACCAGCGGGCCGGTCAGCCAGAGATTCGCAAACACCATCTTGCGGCTGAACGACGAATACGGGGCCATCGCTTCGAGCATGCCACGGGTCGGCCCATCGAGCACGAAGGGAAACTGGTTGGCCTCCAACGCTGCGATTGCGCGGCTCAGTGCACCAACCGCCGTTCGACTCGTCGGCATCGACGAATGCCCGCCATCCGCCCGCGCCTTCAGCCGCAGTGACAGATACCCCTTCTCCGCGATCCCCACCACTGCGGCCAGCCCGGCAACGCCTGGAATTGCACCGTTGGCCATCACGCCACCTTCGTCAATCACCAGTGCCGGCTTCACACCGCGTCGCACCAGCGTATCCACAATCGTGCGCGCTCCGAACCGGCCCCCAACCTCTTCATCGTGGCCAAAGGTGAGATACACGGTGCGGGAGGGACGGACCCCGCGCGACAGCAGATCCTCCACCGCCTCGAGCACCGCCAGCACGGTCACCTTGTCGTCCATCGTGCCGCGACCCCACACGTACCCGTCCGCCACGTCACCCGAGAAGGGCGCATGCGTCCAGTCCTTGAGATTCGGCTCCGGCACCGGCACCACATCCATGTGCCCCATCAACACCACCGGCGGTGCGAGCGAGTCGGTGCCGGTCCAGGTGTAGAGCAAGCTCAATCCGGCGATCTTCTCCAGCTTGAGCGCGGCGTGAACGCGCGGAAAGGACGTTGCGAGAAAGGCGTGAAACCCGAGGAAGGCCGCGGTGTCAATTGGGCCACCCGACACCGTCGACACCGTCGCGAACCTGACGGCGCCAGAGAGACGCTGCGCGGCCGTCGCTTCGTCGATGACGACGCGCTGCTCGGCGGCCGCCGGCGGTGCAGGTGCCGGCACCATCGCCGCGCGCACCGCCATCGTGCCCAGCAGCGCCGCAACGACGGCAGCAACGAGCAACAGCAGGCGTTTCATGAGAGTCTCCCGACGACGTCGTGGATGGTTGCTTCGAGGTCTTCGACCAGCGCATCGATCTGCGCGGCATGTGTCCGGAAGCTAAGGACGCACACGCGCCCGAGATATCGGCCGCCAACCTCGGCACCGCTCAACATCACGCGTCCCCGCCGCGACACTCCCTCCATCACCGCCTGCGTGGCGACGTCTTCCTGCGCCCGCGTTGCGCCCGGCCAGCTCACGTGGAACGGGAACAGCGACAACTCGGGTGGGCCGTACATCACCACATGCTGCAGCCGTGACACGCGATTGTACGCGTCAACCGCCAGCGCACGCTTCTCCGCAATCGCCGCCCGGAAGGTGTCGCTGCCGTACACCTTCATCGTCAGCCACATCCGGAGGCCCGGAAACCCGCGCGACAGATCCGGGCCATGCTGACTCGGGTCGTAGAATTCGGCGGGGCTCGGCATCTCGGGCAGGTATCCAGCCGTCGCTTCGTGCGCCGCACGCAGTCGTGCGCCATCGCGCACCAGCAGTGCGCCGGTGCCATACGGCATGAACATGCCTTTGTGCGGATCGAGTGTCAGCGAATCGGCCCGCTCCAGTCCGCGCAACACCGGCTGCGTGGACTGGCAGAGCTGGAAGAACGCGCCGTACGCGCCATCCACATGGTGCCAGAGATCCTGCGCCACGCACAGGTCCGCGATCGCGTTCAACGGATCCACCGCACCGGTGTTGGTGGTGCCGGCGTTCGACACCACCATGAAGGGCATCAATCCATCGTGCAAATCCTGGGTGATCGCCGCGCGGAGCGCATCCAGCTGAATGTGAAACTGCGCGTCAACCGGAATCGAGCGGACGCGGTCCGGCATGATGCCGGCCAGCTTGGCCGACTTGATCACGCAATGGTGCGCCTGATCCGACGTGTACAGCACGCCGCGGCGGATATCCACGCCGAGGTACTGTTCGCGTGCGCACAAGACGGCGTTGAAGGTGGCCATCGAGCCACCCGTCGTGAAGAGGCCCGTCGTTCCCGGCGGCATGCCCATCCACTCGCGCAGCCAGTCGAGCGCATTCGCTTCGAGTTGCACCAGGGCTGGCGCCGCCTGCCAGATGCCGGTGTAGCGATTGGTGGTGTTGGCGATGAAGTCGGCCAGTGCCGCCGTGTACAAGCCACCACCCGGGATGTACGCGAGGTACCCCGGCGACGGTGTGGTGAACGATTGCGGGATGTAGCTGGTGAACAGATCGTCGAGCAGGACCGTCAGCGATGTCCCCGCCGCTGGCGCTGATTCGCGCATGCGCACGCAGAGTGCCTCGGCGTCCTGCAGGCCGTAGAGCGGCTGCTCAGCGATGGTGGCAATGTGGTTCACGCAGCGCGCGACGACCTGGTCGGCCATCGCACGCATGTCGTCCGGACTGAATTCGAGATCGTGGATACGTGCTCCCAGTGCAGGTCGGTGACCGCGTCAACGCAGTCGCAGAAATATCACCGGTTGCGCCACGGGAATCACCCGTCGTTCGTGCCACCCTCATCGTCCACCCGTGACGCCGACGGAGGGGTGGACCGTACCACCGCGCTCCCCGACCCGACCCGCCGTACGATCCGCCCCTCAGCCTGCAGCCGGACCATTACTGCGTCCACGGTGTTCCGCGACACGCGAAGCTGTCGCGCCATCGCTCGCGCGGCTGGCAGTCTTGCACCCTCGGCAAGAGCGCCAGCGTCGATTTGCTCTACGAGTTGCCGATACAACTGCGCCTGGAGCGAGACGCCCGCCACGACGGCACGGCGCGACACACGCAACGCCATCACCGTGACACAGGCAGCAGCGACTGGTACACGAGCGTCGTGACCCGCGCGGCGATGTCGCTCTGCAACGGCAGCTGCTGAATCATGAACACGATCACCAGACGTTCCTTGGGGTCGACCGTGTACGACGACCCATAGGCACCGCCCCACCCGTACGCACCGACGGACCGAAACCCATCCGCGCCAAGCCGCTCGACGGTCGAGAAGCCCAGCCCGAAGCCGCGCCCCTCGGCCGCGTAGAGCGTGCCGCTCTGATTCGACGTCATCAACGCCACCGTCTGAGGTGCCAGCACACGCGCACCGTCAAGCGCGCCGCCATTGAGCATCATCTGCAGGAATCGGCCGTAGTCGCGCGCGGTGGAGAGCAGGCCGGCACCGCCAGAATAACTGCGGCGTGGCCCTTCGACGTAGTGCCCCTGCCCTCGCGCGCCATCGGGTGCACGGACACTGTGCCGCGTGGAGTCGCTGGCATACACGGTGGTGAAACGCGAGCGCTTCGCCTCCGGCAGAAAGAAGTGCGTGTCGCTCATGCGCAGCGGTGCCGTGATACGCGTGCGGAAGAATTCATCGAGCGTCAGTCCCGACACGCGCTCGACGACGCAGCCGAGGATGTCCGTGTTGTAGCCGTACACGAATGCCGCGCCCGGCTGCTGGACGAATGGCAATGCGCCGAGCCGGTCCATCGAGGTGCAGATCGGCTCGTCCTTGTCGGCGGTGTACCACCCCCGGCCCGCCGCAGGACCCAGCCCCACCGCCTGGTACTGCTCCGCCACCTGAGCATCCGTTCCGTACGAGATACCAGCGGTGTGGGTGAGCAGGTCGCGAATCGTGAGCTGGCGCCGCGCGGCGACGGGTGTCGTCGTTCCGGCGAGTTGCACCGTCGTCTTTGCAAACGAGGGCAGGTAGTCGCTCACACGATCATCGAGCGACAGCTTGCCCTGCTCCACCAGCGCCATGATCGCGACGCTGGTCAGCGCCTTCGTCTGCGACGCGATGCGGAAGATCGCGTCGGGCGCCATGCGTCGAGCGCTGGCCCGGTCGGCCCACCCCACCGCGCGTTCGTAGAAGACCTTGCCATCGCGCAGGACGAGCGCGACCGCACCGGTGATCGTACTGTCGGCGACTGCACGTTCCAGGAGCGAATCGATCCTGGCCAGCCGCACCGTCGTGGCGCTGGGCGCGCGCGCCGCTGGAACCGCGAAGCCCGTCTGAGCTGGCAGCGCCGGTGCGGCAGCCAGCAGGAGGACAATGAGCGCCCGGCGCAGCGCCGTTGGCGGCGTGAAGTAGAATGCTGTTGTCATACCGGCCAGAATGCCCGGCGGCACCAACTTCAGCAAGTGAGTCTTCATGCGCTGGCTCCCGATCGCCCTGTTCACCCTCGGCGCCTGCGCTGGGCGCCAGCGGCAGCCCGCATGGGTCAACCCACACGCCGGGGAGGCGATCGGTACCGTCCGCGAGATGTACGACGGCCGGCTGACACCGGCGCTCGCCGCCACCACCTTCCGCAACATCGACCGGCTCTTCCCATCGCGGATCATTGCACGCGGCCCCACGGTGACCCCGCTGATGCCCGCGAGCGTGCCGCTCACCGACGTGACGTGCACGTCGCGCGGCCAGGTGGTCACGCTGGATGAGTACATGCGACTCAATCGCGTGAGCGGCCTGCTGCTGCTGAAGAACGGACGCGTTGCGCTCGAGCGCTACGCACTGGGGGCGACGCAGGCGACACATTGGATGTCGATGTCCATCGCCAAGTCGATCACGTCAACGCTGATCGGGGTTGCACTGCACGAGGGGAAGATCTCGTCGCTCGAGGATCCGGTCACGAAGTACGTACCGTCTTTGGCCGCCAGTGCCTACGAGGGTGTCACGATCAGGCAGATCCTGATGATGGCTTCCGGCGTCAGATGGAACGAGACCTACACCGATCCTACGTCGGACCGTCGACGGCTGCTCGAGGCGCAAATCGCGCAGACGCCCGGCGCAGCGCTGACGCTGATGGCCTCGCTGCCGCGCGCTGTCGCCGCCGGATCCACTTTCAACTACAGCACCGGTGAGACACTCATTGCGGGCGAGGTGGTTCGAGGCGCCGTGGGCACGTCGCTGTCGGCATATCTGAGTGAGAAGATCTGGAAACCGCTCGGCATGGAGAGCGACGCGAGCTGGTGGCTCGATTCACCGGGCGGCCACGAAATTGCCGGTAGCGGGATCTCCGCCTCATTGCGCGACTATGCGAGGTTCGGCCAGTTCTTCATGGCAGGCGGCATGGTCGCCGGACGGCGCCTGTTGCCGGACGATTGGATGACAGAAGCCGGTTCACCGAAGACCCTCTCCACCGGGCGCATGGTGCAATACGGCTACATGTGGTGGCCGGTGGAGGCGCCGGCCGGAACGGTCAATGCGAACGCCTTTTCGGCGCAGGGCATCTTCGGTCAGTCGATCTACATCAACCCGCGCGAGCAGGTGGTGATCGTGCAGCTGGCGGC
>JANMHB010000182.1:0-6780 GCA_031374935.1 Gemmatimonadaceae bacterium
GATGTTCACCGGATGCCAGTCGTGAAACGTGATCTGCCCATCATCCGACCGACTCGGCACGCACGCCGAGCCGGAGTCCTGCTGCCCTGAGCAGAGCCGATAGGGGAACGCGTTGTCGGCCGTCACGTGATACATGGCGGCAGTGGGCTGTGTGTACCAGTTGCTCCATGACACGCCACGATTGGCCGAAATCACCGACCCCTGATCGGTGACGGTGAAGATGATGTTCGGATCGTTCGGATTGATCCAGATCTTCTGATAGTCGTCGCCGCCTGGCGCTCCACGCACCGCGCTCCACGAGTACCCTGCGTCTTCGGTGCGCCACATTACCGTGGATGCGCTGTAGACGACATTCTCGTTCTTCGGATCGACCGCCAGCGTCGGCAGATCGCCGCCGCCAATGCGCGCCATCGGCCGGTTGTCGGTCATCCGCCCCGCCTGGCTCGGCATCCCGGGCATCTGCACCGCGAGGGCCCAGTGTTCGCCGCCATCGGCCGACTTGTAGAACGCGACCGTACTCGGCACCGAGGCCGTGGCCACGTTGGCCACGGTGGCATAGAGCACGTTCGGGTTGCTGGTCGAAAGCGCGAGGTTGGCCTGATTGAGCACCGGCAGTCCGTCGGTGATCTGACGCCAGGTGGTGCCGCCATCGGTGGACTTGAAGAAGCCACCGGTGCCGGCAAATGCCTGCCCTTCGATGAAACTCTGCTGCTGCTGCCAGAGTGTGGCGTACAGGGTGTTCGGATTTCTGGGATCGATGCGAACGTCGTTGGCGCTGGTGTACTCATCGCGATACAGCACCTTCTCGAACGTCGCGCCGCCGTCAGTCGAGCGGAACACCCCACGTTCCGCGTTCGGTCCATACGGATGACCCAGCACCGCCACGAACAGTCGATCGGGATTGGTCGGATCGACATCGATCATCGCGATCATCTGGCTGTTGCGCAGGCCGAGATGGGTCCAGGTGGCGCCGCCATCAATGGACTTGTACATCCCATCGCCCACCGCCAGGTCAGGGCGGATGATGCCGGCGCCGGTGCCGACGTAGATCACCTTTGGGTTCGACGGTGCGACGGCGATTGCACCGATGCTGCCGGTGGACTGCTTGTCGAAGAGCGGCACCCAGTTCGAGCCGTAGTCAGTCGAGCGCCACACACCACCGTCGTCATAGCCGGCGTAGAAGACATTCGGCTGGCTGGGCACACCGGCGATGGCGCGGGCGCGACCGGCGCGCACCGGGCCGATGTGTCGCCAGCGCATGTCAGCCGTGATGTCGGCGGCCTGCGCGGCGGTGACTGACGGAAGCGTGGCGCCGACGGCGAAGACGAGCAGGGCGCGGCGGAACAGGGACTGACGCACGTGGACCGATCCGGTGGGAGACGGGAGTGCTACGCCCTGGCGGCGAATGACGCTGGAGCGTAGCGGGACTGCCTTCCGTGTTCTGAGTGTCCCGAATTCAGCTGCATGCTGCGGTAGCCGCAACAGCTTGACGCAGGGGCGCAGAAGCGCTACGGCTGCGTGGTTGCCAGTGGGGCGGGCGGTGCGGCGGCGCGGCGCGGGGCGGCGGGGAGGACTTGGGGGATCCGCAGGGCGCCCACGATCAGGACCGCGGCGGCGACGATTTGTGTGCCCATGGCGACCGTGAGTGACGTGGCATGCGCCAGCGCGCCAATGATCGGTGGGCCGATCATGAACCCGACATAGCCGATGGACGACACCGAGGCGATGGCCGCGGCGCGACTGACGCCGGGGATCCGCGTGGCGGCGGTGTAGAGAATCGGCACGACGGTCGCGAGGCCGATGCCGACCAACGCGAAGCCGACCATGGCAAACCAGGGCTTCGCGACCAGCAACACCAGCAGCATCGCGATGGCCGTCAGCGCCGGCCCGGCGATCAGCATCGTGCGCTCCGAGACGCGCGCGCGCACCGAGTCGCCGGCAAAGCGCATTGCGGCAGTGGCACCGGCAAAGGCGACGTAGGCCATCGCAGCCGTTTCCTGGGGCGTGTGCAGTTCCTGCGCCACATACAGGACGCTCCAGTTGTACATCACCCCTTCCGCCAGCATTCCTGACAGGATCAGCAGGCCGATCAGCAACAGGGTTCCTTTCGGCCAGGCGAAGTGCGCCTGTGATGCGTCGGTCGCCGGATGCGCCGCGAGCATGCCGCGCGAGGCGACCGTGATCGACGTACCGACCATTCCGGCGACCAGTACCAGCTGCATCGCGTTCGACACGTTGCCGCGGATCATCGTCGCCGCCGCCGCCGCGCCGACCATCGCCCCGAGGCTGAACATCCCATGGAACCCGCTCATCACCGTGCGGCCGGTGAGCGTCTCCAGCATCGTACCTTCGGCGTTGATGGCGACGTCGAACGCACTTTCGCCCGCGCCCAGCAGCACCATCACCGGCAGCAGCGCCCAGAATCCGGGCAGCACCAGGGACAGCGCGAGCGCGAGGGAGATCGACCAGCCGGCGAGAATCGCAGTGCCTCGTGTGCCGAGCTTCCCGACCAGCCGACCCGCAATCGTGAGCGTCAGGACGGAGCCGACGCTCGTCGCCAACAGGGCGGCGGCCAGCGTTCGCTCATCGAGCGCATAGGTGGCCTTGAGCGACGGCACGTGCACGCCCCAGACCCCGGCGACGAATCCAAGGTTGAGAAACTGCGCCCGCGTGGCCCATCGGGCCTTCGAGAGGGCCGTGCGGGGCGTTCGGGCCGAGAGGGGGAGGACGTCGCCGGGCATCATCGCCAGAGAGTTCGGGGAAGGTCGAGTCATGACTGCACGAACAAGCCGAAATATGCACGTTTGTGCAAGTGGATGGCTGTCACATTGAGTAACTTTGCGCGATGGCTCATCCCAAGACTCCCAATTCCCCGATTTCCGACGACAGCCCACGGTTCGCGCAGGAGCGCCAGGCCCGGATCGCGGCCACGCTGCGTGAACAGGGTCGGGTAGAGGTCTCTGCGCTGGCGGCCGAATACGGCTTGTCGGAGGATACCATCCGGCGCGACTTGCGGCTGCTCGCGTCACGCGGGCTGGTGCAGAAGACGCATGGTGGCGCCGTGGCACTCTACACCACTGCCCTCCCGATGGCGCAGCGGGTGGATGTGCGCGCCACGTCGAAGCGCGCGATCGCGCGGGCGGCGGCCGAGCGGGTGCAGGCGCATCAGGCGCTGTTCATCGATGGCGGCAGCACGGCACTGGCCTTGGCGCAGATCCTCGCGTCCCCCGATGCCCCGCGTCCGCTGACGGTGATCACCGCTGCATTCGATGTTGCGGCGCTCTTCGCCAACGATCCCACGGTGCAGCTGGTGCTGGCCGGCGGCACCTGGTCGCACGAGACGCGCGAGTTCTTCGGTGATCAGGCCCAGGCCACGATCCGAGCGCACCGTGCCGACTGGGCGTTTCTGGGTGCATGCGCGCTGCACCAGCGCGCCGGACTGACGTCGTCGCTGGCCGGTGATGCACAGGTGAAGCGGGCGATGATCGAGTCCGCGGCGGCCTGTGCGGTGCTGGCCGATGCGACGAAGCACGACATGGTGGCGCCGTATGCGGTGGCGGATCTGCGCGAGATCGATCTGGTGATCAGTGATGCGGGGCCGAGTTGGCTGGCGGGGACGGTGCGCGAGGTGGTGCGGGTCCTGTAGCGGCACATGTGCGTCTTTAGCGGCGCATGTGCGTCGTTAACCATTGAACGGCAGATTGCTTCCGATGCCATACATCACCACCGAATCTCAGCCTGCTGTCGAGCTCTTCTACACCGATCAGGGCGCGGGCCAGCCCATCGTTCTCATCCACTGCTGGCCGCTGAGTCATCAGGTCTGGTCGCAGCAGATCGCAGCGCTGACCGCCGCCGGCTTCCGGTGCATCGCCTACGACCGTCGCGGCTTTGGCGCCTCGGGCAAGCCCGACGTGGGCTATGACTACGACACCTTCGCCACCGACCTGCACTCGCTGATCGTCGCGCTCGATCTGCGCGACGTGATTCTGGCCGGCTATTCGATGGGTGGCGGTGAGGTGGTGCGGTATCTGACGCGGTACGGCACCGACCGGATCGCGAAGGCGATGCTGATCTCCACAGTGCTGCCATTCCCGCTTCGCGCCGTGGACAATCCTGACGGCGTGCCGCGCGAGGTGTACGAGGGGCTGATCAGTTCGATCCGGATGGATGACGAAAGCTTCATCGGCGGGATCAGTCGTGCGTTCGTCGGATGGTCGGACGATCGGGCGGGACGCCTGACAGCGGAGTTCGAGCAGGTGCTCGCGCTGGCGCAACGCGCGGCGCCGAACGCGATCGCGGACTGCGTGTGGGCGTTCGGCATGACGGACTTCCGCGGTGAGATCGCCAACATCACGGTGCCGGCGCTGATCGTGCACGGGACCGCGGACTCGATGGTGCCGGCGGCGACGTCCAGTCTGCGGCTGACCGAGATGCTACCGGGGAGTACGCTGGCGTTGATCGAGGGTGGGCCGCATGGGTTGGCGATTACGCATGGGGCGGAGTTGAGTGCGGCGATGGTGGGGTTCGCGAGGGGGTAGCCGGGAGCAGTGTCGTGGAATGCCGACTCTCCCGACGTTCGCACGCGCCGTGAACACCGCGCAAGCGCTCATCAACTTTCTCCGGCGCTAGCCAGCAGTCGCCGTGATCTAACCGCCACGGGCCGCGGACAGGGCTGCGCAGATACCCACCTTCGCATGTCCGTGAATCAACACAAATCGAATCTCACGTCCACACCACCTGCATCAACGCCGCCTCCCCGGTCTCGAAGATGGCATTGAGAATTTCACCCGTCGGCCTGGTCCCCACTTCCGCCACAATCTGTCCCGTCTCTTCATCGACATAGATCACATGTAGATACATGGCGATCTGTTGGAACTCCACCTGCTGAATCGGCGTCCCGGTCATTGCAGGTGGCGGCCAAACGTGAATGGGCGTGATCAGCACCCGCCGCCCGCAGTGACGCGTGACAGCGCTCTTGTCCGCCCACCGCCCGATGGCGAGCAGCAGCATCTGCATGCCCTGAGGCAGGCCGTGCGCGCGAGGATCGCGATCGGTGATGCCGCAGAACGATGCGAGCGTCCTCAGATCACCGATCGCAAGACACACTAGATCCGCGTTGCTCGACGAGCAGATTTCGCGCATTGAATTCTGCGCGGCGTGCGCAACGCTGTCCCGCACATCACTGAGCAAGGGCAACAGCAGGTCGAAATGCTCAGTAGAGCCGAGACGGCCGATCGCGCGCGCCGCTCCAGCACGACGACTGGTCGCATCGGCGACCGCATTCGCAGCCAGAATCGCACGAAGCTCTGTTGGCGTGAAGACACTCTTGCCGATCGCGTCGAGCAGACTGCGCTGTACCGGTTTTGCGCCGTCCCCAAGATGCGCCAGACGCAACGCTGCGTACTCGGGATCTGGAGGATTACGGTCGAACAGAATGCCCGTCGCGCGTGCCCTGACGACTTCACTCGCCGAGCACATGAGTCGAATCGCGGTTGTCGCGCGCGCTGCAGAGGGAGTCTGTTCCGGCTCGGCGAGTATCGTGTCGGTACCGTCACCTGAGAGACTTTTGAAGGCGAGCGCATGTATCTTCTGTGATTCGTCCCTGCCCGAGCTGTCATCAGCGAACGAACCCGCAAACGCCAGTGTAGTTGCAACTACATTGAACGCAGAATCTCCGTTCATTCGATAAAGGAGATCAGAGTGCAGGTTGACTGATACTCGCGATCGACTGGCGAGCAAGGCTGCCGCGAGCAACCGATCGATGTCACGCTGCGCGGCATCGGCCTCACCGCCGGTGTGCAGACGGAGCAGTGACGCTGTCCCAGGGGCAATCCGTTCCTGAAACCCGGGCACACAGCCAAGCTCCACCAGCGCGATCTCAGCTCCGACTTCCTTTTCGACTATCGGCCAGCGTGCCATCATGTTCATGGATCCACTCCGATTGCCGCTCAGCAGCTGCGTCGTGACCACGCCCTCGAGGATTGCGGCAGCAACCGGTGCAGACACGAAGCGAACGTGGAAGAGGAGCGCGCCAAGGTCGCCACTGGTCGGACACAGCCAGGAGTGTAGATGCCGGACAATGCTGAGCGGATCAACACTCGATCGTTGTGGCGTCAGTCCGGGATGATCAGGGCTGCGCAAGAGTTCCAGAGCGTCACTGAATGGCACAGAGATCCGCTCGCCGAGTTCGGCTGCGCGCAAACACCAGTGCGCGAATTGGCGCACCTCATCCAAAGGCTCCGATGGGACGAACTCCAAGCTTCCCGCCGCATCGCCCGCGATGATCATTCGTGCGCACAGCACTGCCTTCTCGAGGCCGTCAGGCCAGGGGGCCTTCGTGCGGTTCTCCAGGAATTCAGCGGCGTCATCTCGCGCAATGGCGAGCACGATTCCGGCGGCGAGCAGGGCAGAATCGCCAACATTTGCCGCGATGCGCGCTTCCAACCACTGCACACCATCCCGACGGAGCACTGCAATTGCCCAGGCGAGTGGTGCGCACTCCTCATCTCGCTCGCGCTGCGGGAGGCCAGCGCTCGATAACACACCTAGTCGCGCCTCGAGCGCGGGAAGAGCACGTTGACACCGACTCGAGGCGAACTCGATGTACGCTGCTGCCCGAAATGGAAGTGAGAGAGTGGTCGCTCCCATCAGCATCTCGATTGGCGTGAGCCCCTGCGAGTGGCTCGCCGCGGCAAGCGCCCGTGCAGCCGCCGCGCCAGCATACAGGTCCAATTCTGGTGCGTAGGAAACAGGCCCACTGTTCGCGATGCCGTTCATGGC
>JANMHB010000201.1:0-38369 GCA_031374935.1 Gemmatimonadaceae bacterium
ACGCCAAGGGGCTCGAGAAGGCTGCCAAGGCCGACCTGCCGAAGACCATCGCCGCGGTTCGCCGCGCGCTCTATCTCGACTGATCCCACACGCCGGAACTCTGACGATGGCTACCAAGGTGATGATGGAAGCGCTCTCTCCGACCATGGAAGAGGGGCGTCTGGTGAAGTGGACGAAGACCGAGGGCGACGCCGTGAAGAGCGGCGACGTGCTCGCGGAAGTGGAAACCGACAAGGCCATCATGGAGCTGGTCGCGCGCGGCGATGGTGTGTTGCGCGCGCGGCTGATTCCCGAGAACACGACGACGCCGGTCGGGCAACTGATCGGCGTGATCGCGACGGCCGATGAAGACATTGCGGCCTTGGTTGGTGGTGCAGGTGCCTCGCCGGCGCCGGCGGCCGCCGCGGCGCCGACACCTGCCGCGCCGACACCTGCCGCACCGGCGCCTGCCGCACCGGCGCCCGCCGCGCGAGCTGCGACGGCGGCCCCGATCGCAACCGCGATGCCGACGACAGCGGCGGGCGCACCGCGGACGCCGATGCCGCAGGTCAGCGACCACGCGTCGGAACAGCCGTCGCACGCCAGCGATTCGGGTGGACGCATGCTCGCATCACCGCTGGCGCGCCGGATGGCGAGCGAACGTGGCCTCGACATCGGTCAGGTTCGTGGCTCAGGCCCTGGCGGGCGCATCATCAAGCGCGACGTCGAAGATGCGATGGCCGGCGGAGTGGCGATGCTGGCCGGTGCACGCCCCGCGGCGCCAGCTGTCGCAGGCGCGGATTTCACCGACGCGCCGCTGACGCAGATCCGCAAGACCATTGCGCGTCGCCTGGCCGAATCGATCGGACCGGTACCGACCTTCTATCTGACCGCGGAATTCGACCTGGCGCGCGTCACCGACATGCGTGCCGCGATGGCGGCGATCGGGCCGGAGTACAAGGTCAGCGTCAACGACATCATCCTGAAAGCCGTGGCCGTGGCACTGACGCGGCATCCAGAAGTGAATTCGCACTGGATGGGCGACAAGATCCGGCGGCATCACCGTGTGCACGTCGGCATGGCGGTGGCGATTCCCGAAGGGTTGATCACGCCGGTGATCTTCGACGCCGACGCCAAGGGCTTGTCGCAGATCAGCCGGGAAGCACGGGAGCTGGCCACGCGCGCACGCGAACGGAAACTGCAGCCGCATGAGTACACCGGTGCCACGATGTCGGTCAGCAATCTTGGCATGCTCGGCATCGATGAATTCACGGCCATCATCAATCCGCCCGAGGCGGCGATCCTGGCGGTGGGGGCGGTGGATGACAAGGCGGTCGTCATCGATGGCGCGATCGAGATCCGCAAGCGGATGCGGGTCACGATGAGTTGTGACCATCGCGTGATTGACGGCGCACTCGGTGCACAGTTCCTGCAGACGTTGCGGCGGCTGATCGAGAACCCGTTGATGCTGGTGTACTGAGTCCCCTCGGCTGATGGTGTGCCATGGCGCCTGAGCCGTCACTGCCGTCGGACGTTCGCGACGAGCGATCTCCACCTGCGGATCAGAGTGGGGTCGTTCCTGCCGCGGCGCCAGCCGCGGCGCGCGGCCCGTTCACGCTGGCCTCGTTGCTCGAACTGAACGACGCCGATCTGGCGCAGCCGCTGTCGCGGTCTGCGCCAGAGGAGCATCGGTGGGAACAGCTGTCGCTCGGGGTTGCACCCGACACCGGGCACGCGGTGGCCACCACACTCCGCAGCGGTCCGGCCTCGCAGCCACCCTCCGCTGCGACGGAGCTGATTCCAGGGCTCAGTGTTCCGGGCGCCGTGGAAGTGCCAGTGTATCTCGCCGGTCGCGCACTGCGTCAGTTGATGCATGCGCCCGCCGCTGGCGACACGTCGGTACCAGAGGTTCGTCCGCCAGCCATCGCGGTCCCTGCGGTCGGGCGGCCGCGGACTCGAATGGAGGCGCCGGCGGCGAATTTCGCGACGGCGGGGAGCGGATCAGTCCTCTGGCCAAAGCGCAGGAAACCGGTGGCCGCGACGGCGCTGCCGCAGGAGTGTGCCAAATGCGGTGCACCCGTCGACGCGGAGCGCTGCACCCACTGTGATCACGATGTCGCCGTGTCGTCACGGGCCCGGCGTGCGGGGCCGTGGAATGACGTGATCGCGGCCTTTCTCGAAAGCGATAGCCGTGTCATCCGTACGATCGGCGCGCTGGTTCTCGCCCCAGGTGAACTCACCAGCGCGTACTTCGGTGGCCGACGTCGACGCTACTTCGCACCGAGCACCCTGGCGATCGCGACACTCATCCTCTTCGCCGTGATCAGTGGCCTGGGTGGCCTGCGCCCCCGGCCCGATCGCGCACTGATGATCGGCGCCGAACGCACCGCTGAGTCTCAGGCCGGCCTCGCCGATCACGCCGGCATCGATGGCGCGGTCGACTCGCCCCCGGACCTGCTCCGGGATGTGGCGTCGGCACTCGACTATCTGCCGCTGCTCTGGCTTCCCTTGATGGCCTTCGGCGTCGGTGCGGTCGTGGCGGGAGTGCGCACCATCGATCGTCGGGACGACAATCTCGAGCTCGTGTTCACCGCGCACTTCGCCGCCTGGTTCGTCGTCTGGTGGGGGCTGGTGGTGCCGGCGGTGCTCCTCGTCGCGAAATTCGGGCTCGAGTACGCAGCCACGCTCGCGGGTGCCACGCATGTCCGCTCTCTCGAGAATGGGCAGCTCGAGGGTCTGCCTGCGAGCTGGAATGCCATCCGGTCGGTCACCGTCTCGCCAGGCTTCCACACCGCACTGCTGGCCAGCGGCCTCCTGCCGTGGGCGATCGTAGCGCACCGCCGCGCCTTCGATTCAACCTGGACGCGCGCCGCGCTGGCGGGCGGGCTGGTGGTGGCGGTGCCGCTGCTCCTGCTGCTGCCATTCGCGTGAGCCGTGGCGGTCGGTGACCACCGATCTGCATGGCTGCTGCGCCTGACTCGGCATCGGAGCTGCACTGGAGACGCTCCGGCAAAACGCGCATCTTTCATTGCTGGCCGTTCCGACACGGATCGGTCACCCGCGGCGCGGCACCAGCCGGCGCCCGATCCCCCACGTGAGATCGTCATGGCATCGTTCGACGTCATCATCCTCGGCGGCGGTCCCGCCGGGTACGTCTGCGCCATCCGCAGTGCGCAGCTTGGGCTTCAGGTCGCCGTCATCGAGCGCGAGGCGCTGGGTGGCACATGCGTGCTCTGGGGCTGCATTCCCGCCAAGTCGCTGCTCGAGAGCGCCTCACTCGCAAGCAAGATGAAACATCTGGCCGAGCATGGGATTAATGCCGGTCCGATCAGTTTCGACTACGGCCCCGCGATGAAGCGGTCGCGCGGCGTGAGCACGCAGAACTCGAAGGGTGTCGAGTTCCTGCTGAAGAAGAACAAGGTCACCTACATTCGCGGCACCGGTCGGGTGACGGCGGCGAATGCCGTGGAAGTGAAGGACGCCGACGGCAAGGTCGAGGCGCACACCTCGACGAAGGCGCTGGTGATTGCGACTGGTTCGCGGGTTCGCGGCCTGCCGCAGGTTGGCCTCGAGCTGAATCGCACGACAGTGCTTTCCTCCGACGAAGTCCTCGTGCTCGAGGCCGCACCGAAGACGATGGCGGTGGTCGGTGCGGGTGCCGTTGGCTGCGAGTTCGCCGATGTGTTCAACGCCTTCGGCACGCAGGTGACGCTGATCGAAGTCGCGAGCCGCATCTTGCCGATCGAAGATGCCGATGCGTCGGCTGAGCTGGCGCGCGCATTCAAGAAGCGCGGCATCGAGTCGGTCACTGGCGCGAAGATCACGGCCTCCAAGGTCGAGGCGAACAGCGTCACGCTCTCGTTCGAGGCTGGTGGGCAGCCACGCGTGCTCACGGTCGACAAGGTGCTGGTCGCCGCCGGACGCGCCCCGAACGTCGAGGGATTCGGACTCGAAGCACTCGGCGTGAAGAAGTCCGATCGCGGATTCATCGCCATCAACGACAAGTTCGAGACCAACGTGAAGGGGGTCTACGCCATCGGTGATGTGGCCGGCAATCAGATGCTCGCGCACAAGGGATCGCGCGAAGGGCATGTGCTGGCCGACATGCTCGGCGGACAGCCAACCCACCCCGTGAACTACGGCAACATCCCCAGCTGCACCTACTGTCATCCGGAAGTCGCCTCCATCGGCATGACGGAAGAGCAGGTCAAGGCCAAGGGCGTGGCGTACAAGGTTGGCAAGTTTCCGTTTTCGGCCAACGGGCGCGCGCGCACGTCTGGCGAGACGGACGGTTTCGTGAAGATCATCCGCGACGAGAAGTACGGCGAGATCCTCGGCGCACACATCGTCGGTGCCCATGCCACGGAACTGATCCACGAGATCGTGGTCGCACGGGAGAACGAGTTCACCGTGGAAGAGATCGATCTCGCGCTGCATGCGCACCCGACCTTGTCGGAAGCGATTGCCGAAGCGGTGCTCGATTCGATGGGGAAGATGGTGCACGCCTGATGGGGCGGCGATGAGCACGCGCCGTCTGCTGGTGGTCGACCTCGGGCAGCTCGCATTTGGCGAGGCCCTCGAGCTCCAGCGGGCGGTGGCAGCGGCGCGCATCACCGGTGCCGTGCCCCATGATGTGCTGCTGCTGGTGGAGCATCCGCCGGTCGTGACCCTGGGACGGTCCACCAAGGGCGACAATCTGCAGATTTCCGAAGCGCTCCTCGCGGCACGTGGCGTGGAGCGCTTCGAGATCGAACGTGGCGGTGACGCGACCTTTCACGGACCGGGCCAGCTGGTTGGCTACCCGATCGTCGATCTCAAGCAACACACGCAGGATCTTCATTGGTACCTGCGACAGGTCGAGCAGGCGCTGATCGACGCGCTCGGCAGCGTCGGTCTGCAGGCGGGGCGCGTGGCGAAGTACACCGGCGTCTGGATCGACGACCGGAAGATCGCCTCGATCGGCGTGCACGCGCGCGACTGGGTGACGCGTCACGGCTTTGCGCTGAACGTCGAGACGGATCTGTCCTACTTCGATCTCTTCGTGCCATGCGGCATTGCCGACGTGGTGATGACGAGCACGCGAAGGGAGCTCGGTGCCGACGCACCGGCATTGGCGCAGGTGAAGCTGGCGATCATCGAGGCGTTTGCGCGGACGTTCACGCTCGACGCGGTTCCGTTGCGCCGCGATGAACTCGTGCTGATGCTGCCGGCGCGTACGGACGTTGCGTGAGCTGCACGGCTTGCGCATGCGCGGCGTCAGGATGCGGCGAGGCTTTGAACCAACTGCATTTGAACCAACTGCATTAGAGGGAGACGCAGAGACGCGGAGCCGCAGAGAAGAGCAACCGCACAGGACGCAGCGATTGCGTGGGGCACGCTGAGCGAAATCGGGCAGTCCCTTGGTCCTTGGTCCTTGGTCCTTGGTCCTTGGTCCTTGGTCCTTGGTCCTTGGTCCTTGGTCCTTGGTCCTTGGTCCTTGTTTGCAGGCAGCTGGTCGCTGACAACCGTTCACCAACGGAACTCACCACGTCGTCGGCAGCGGCGACCGTCGTCACCCAGCATGCAGTTCTCTGCGGCTCCGCGCCTCTGCGCCTCCCTCATATGCAGTTTGTTCCCGATCTCGACTCCGCGCAGAGCCCCCTCAGTTCTCCAGCCCACCGCTCCGTTCCGCGAACCACGCCTGCTGTCATCGCTCATCGCGGCGTGCCGTGCTCGGCGGCAGGCAGCTGCCCGCGCAGAGCCGACGTTACGCGGACGATCATCCACCAGCGCTGACGCACCCGAGACGGGTGGCAGTATCGTTCAGGTTACCCCGAGCCCGAGCATCTCATGTCCGACGAACTTCCGACCCTCGACGTCCGGCCGACCGACCGCGCGCGGATTCCTCCCGGCCAGTCGCAGACGCGCAAATGGCCGGTACTCCACTACGGGCGCGTGCCATCGACCAACCACGAAACGTGGCAGTTCGAATTCCACGGCCTTTGCGCTGCGCCACGCCGCTTCACCCTGGCGGAGATACAGGCGCTGCCCCGGCAGATCACGCGCTGCGACATGCATTGCGTGACCCGCTGGAGTCGCCTCGACAATGACTTCGAAGGGGTGAGTGTGCAGCACCTGCTGCGACTGGCGCAGCCACTGCCGGAGGCCACCCACGTCATGATTCACGCTGCGGGCGACTTCACCACCAACCTGCCCCTCGCCGATCTCGATCGGCCCGAGAACGTGCTGGCGTGGAAGCATGACGGCGTCGATCTGACACCGGACCACGGCTGGCCGATGCGACTGGTGGTGCCGCATCTCTATCTCTGGAAGAGCGCGAAGTGGGTGACCAGTTTCGAGTTTCTCAATGCCGACGCACCGGGCTTCTGGGAGCAGAACGGATATCACATGTACGGTGACCCGTGGAAGGAGCAGCGGCACAGCAGCATCAGCGTGTCGCAGTGGATGGTGAACGCCTTCCGCAGCAAGTCGAAAGAGTGAACGGGGATCCAGCGGCAACGCCCCTCTCGCCCGTGCACGCCGGCCTGAACGCCGAGCAGCGCGCTGCCGTGGCACATGGCGACGGTCCGCTGCTGCTGGTGGCCGGCGCCGGCACCGGCAAGACTCGCACACTCGTCCACCGCGTTGCCGCGCTCATCGAACGCGGTGTCGCGGCCGAACGCATTCTGCTGCTCACGTTCACCCGTCGTGCTGCCGACGAGATGCTCGCGCGCGTCGAGCGCCTCACCGGACACCTTGGACGCCGCGTCTCGGGTGGAACGTTTCACGGCACCGCCCACAGCACACTGCGGCAGTTCGGGCAGCAGGCCGGCATCAGCGACGGGTTCACGATCCTCGATCAGGGAGATGCGGAAGACCTGATGCAGCTGGCGCGCGCCGCCCTCGGCCTCGGTGCGCGTGACCGTCGATTCCCGAAGAAGGAAACGCTGCTCACGGTCTACAGTCGCCACATCAACACCGATCGGACGGTGGAGGACCTGCTGCGGGACGGGTTCCCGCAGTACGTCGACGATCTGGCCGACATCGGGCGTGTCTTCAGCGAGTACGTCGAGCGCAAGGCAGCGAGGAACCTCGTCGACTACGACGACCTGCTGCTCTTCTGGGCCGCAATGCTCGAGGTCGAACCGCTGGCCGGACAGATCCGGGCCAGATACGACCATGTGCTGGTGGACGAATACCAGGACACGAACGTGCTGCAGTCGCGGATCCTGCGCGGGCTGTGCGCGGCGCACCGAAATGTCACTGTGGTCGGCGATGATGCGCAAAGCATTTATGCATTCCGCGGCGCGACGGTGCGCAACATCCTCGATTTTCCGGAGCAGTTCCCCGGCACCAGCATCGTCACCCTCGATCGGAACTACCGCAGCACGCAGCCGATTCTCGACACGGCCAATGCCGTGCTGGCGCACGCCAGCGAAGGGTATCGCAAGCAACTGCGCAGCATCGATGCGCGGGCGGGCGAGCTGCCATGGCTGGTGCCCACGCGTGACGAACAGGCGCAGACGACCTTCACCTGCGACCGCCTCCTCGAGCTGGTGGAAACCGACGGGCTGCGCCTCGACCAGATCGCCATTCTGGTGCGCGCCGGCTACATGAGCGCTGATCTCGAGATCGAGCTCGCGGCGCG
The DNA here is from genome assembly GCA_031374935.1 of Gemmatimonadaceae bacterium. Taxonomy (GTDB): domain Bacteria; phylum Gemmatimonadota; class Gemmatimonadetes; order Gemmatimonadales; family Gemmatimonadaceae; genus JACMLX01. Next base: position 7,607 of record JANMHB010000201.1, read on the forward strand.
CCGCATCCCGTTCGAGAAGTGGGGTGGCATCAAGTTTCTCGAGGCCGCGCATGTGAAGGATTTGCTGGCGTTCCTGCGCGCGGCCGAGAATCCGCGCGATGAGGTCAGCTGGTTCCGACTGCTGCAGCTCCTGCCCGGCATCGGCGAGATCTCGGCGCGCAGGGCCATCGCCGCGCTCGAAGCTGCCGGGTGGCGCGTTGACGGTCTCGCTTCGTGGAGTCCACCCCCACGGGCCGTGCCGACACACGCCGCGCTCACGAACATGATGCAGCGGCTGAGCAACCGCAGCGGTGCCGACCCCGCCGGCGACATCGCCAGTGTACGCAGTGTGTACGACGAGATTCTGCGCCACCGGTTCGATGATGCCGAAGTCCGGCTACACGACCTCGTTCAGCTCGAACACATCGCCAGCGGCTACCCGAACCGTGGCGCCTTCCTCAGTGCGCTCGCGCTCGAGCCGCCATCCGCCACGTCGGATCTGGCGCAGGGCGCGGCCAATGAAGACGACGACGCACTGGTGATCAGCACCATCCACTCCGCCAAGGGCAAGGAGTGGGAGGCGGTGTTCGTCCTGTGGGCCGCTGACGGCTGGATTCCATCATCACGCGCCATCAAGGACGCACAGCAGATCGAGGAGGAGCGCCGACTGTTCTACGTTGCGCTGACGCGAGCGAAGCGACACCTGCACGTGAGTTATCCGCTCTACGCGTACGCATCACGCTGGAGCGCGGACTACGCGCTCGACCAGAAGTCCCGCTTCCTCGATGACCGGGTCCTGGCCACGATGCAACACGTGCAGATCGCGCCACCGCCGGCGCCTGATGCACCACCCGCGACTCCGCTGCCGACGTCACCGCTCGATGTGCGCGCCGTCCTTCGATCGCGGTTCGGTGCGGGCTGACGTGCGTCGCCGGGCATTCGAAGTGAACCGCGTGAACGCAAAGCGACAAAGCCGTTGCTGTCAGCGGCTCACTGAATCAGGCACCGGATCACCGAGCGACCGCCTGATGGCAGCGTACGGCGTCTTCGGCTCGGAGCGCGCCAGCGCCAGCAGCTCGGCAATCGTCGCGCGAATCGCCCCGCCGGAGCGCTGGTGCACCCGCTCGAACAGTGCCAGGTCGGTGAGATAGATGCGTCGAGCCATGACGGCGGCCGTGTTCAGGCGCAGGCGCGCGATCGACGTCGAGTCCATCGTCCGCAGGCGCGGCGCGAGCGTGGTGCGCAGGTGCGCGCGAGCGCGGGTGAAGAGGGTGTCACGAGCGATGAGTCGCGCCGGTTTGTTGCCGGGGTGCGCACGGAACGCCGAGTCGAGCGACGCATAGAGACCCGACCAGAACTCACCGAACACCATCTCGTCCTCCCATCGACGCACGACCTCGGCCGCCGCCTGCGGCTGTCCACGCGCCGCGAAGAAGCGCTCGGCCCCACGCGATCCGACGAAGTTCGCCAGGCTCTCGTTGAACACCGCCTGCCCCGGGGCGTAGTAGGTGGTGTGCACCAGCTCGTGGATCACCGTGTTCGCCAGCGCCAACGTGTCGAGCGCCAGTGTCGTCGGCAGCAACGGGTCGTTGAACCATCCGAGCGTGCTGAACGCCGACGCCGGACGCAGCACGGCATCGAAACCGGCGGCATCCACCGCTTTCGCTTCCCGCTTCCCCTGCGCGAAGTCGAAAAACCCCTTGTAGGGCACACTGCCAACCACCGGGAACCACCAGGTGCGGAAGGCCAGCGAATCGCGATACGCGGCACTCAGCACCAGCACCAGCGTGTCCCGGTCGAGCCGCGAAAACGTCGTGAACTCCCGGCTCGCCCGCAGCCCGAGCGAATCGAGCGCGAACTGTCGCGCATCGAGCACCAGCTGCAGCTTGGCGCGCAGCGCGGCGTTCGTCGTCGGGTCGGCGATGATCGCCGCGATCGGTTGCCGACGCGCGAGGATCTTCGCCTCCTCGTACGTGGCCCGCGCAAGGTACCGCCCGATCGGCACCAGGCTGAGGAATGCCGCTGTCAGCGCCAGCAGGCCGAACACTCCACGACGCGCCCACACAAAGACGAGCCGCCACGTCATGCGAGCACCATGACGCGGCGGCGGAGTTCAGCAAACGGCAGGCGAGCAACAGCTTCGAAGCGCAACACTCAGTTCGGAAGCCTGACCACGGTCACCTGGGCATTCAGGTTGGTCTGGAACGTCCCCGTCGCCGGTTTGAACGTGAGCGACGTATTTCCGGACAACGACGTGAAGCTGAACAGCTCGAGCGAGCCGGGCTTCATCTGCCGCGACAGGATCGGCGAGGTCGGCGTCAGTCGCTCGGCCGACAACAGACTGTTCACGTCGAGCGGGAAGGCGGTCGGATACGCCTGCGGCTGAATCGAGTTCAGACGCGCGTAGATCGCGCGCAGGTTGCGGCTCGTGTACTGGAACCGCGAGGGTATCTGTCCGGCCGTCGCACCCGGGAAGTCGTCGAGCAGCGTTGCCGTGAGGAAGTCCGCGTACAACCGCGGAAACGTCTCGCCCGACACCGCTTCAATGTTCGCGGTCCCCACATTTCGCGTCTGCACCAGTTCCCGAAGCCTTGCCTCACCCTTCTGGTCCGCCAGATAGCGCAGGAACAGCCACCCCACACCACGCTCCTCGATCGTGCCGAAGCCCGTAGGAGACGTCAGGGAATACTCGAGCCGCGACGAGAAGAAGTCATACGCGTTGCCGAAGTTCGGCGGCAGGAACCCCTGCGCCGAGTCGGGGAAGATCTGCGCCGTGCTGCCGCGGCCTGCCGGCGGACAGGGTGGCAGGTTCGGGCACGGATAGCGTGCTTCATACAGCTTGCCGCCCAGCTCTTCGGCCATGTGGCTCAACCCCTCGTTCAGCCACACCGCCTCGGTGCTCCCGTTCCGCGCCAGCACATGCTGGTTGTACGAAATCATGTGCTGCAGTTCGTGAATGAAGGTCGCCGGCGCACTGCGTCGGACCACATCCAGCCCGAGGCTGGTGCAGGTGGAGCCACCGGCCGGCTCACCGGGCACCGACGAGTAAAAGATCTCGGCGCGGTTCGCATTGGTGTTACCCGACAGATCGGCACCATTGAAAAACCCTGCCACGTACGACCCACACTGCCCCGAGCCAAGCGACAGCCGGTTCACCAGCGGCGTGAAGAGCACGAACGTCTTGCCGTTGGCATCGATGTCCGACACCGGCCCGAACGCACTGATGTCGATCGGATACAGATCCTGGTCGAACTGCCGGCCGAAGGACTCGTACTCCGCGTCGGTGAACGTCGTCGTGGCCGTCGGCTGGTTGTCGACGTAGAGCAGGATGTTGTTACCGGTGTAGACGAGCCGAGCGGTCACGGTCGAATACGTATTTGCCGTCAGCGACGACAACACCTTGAAATCGCGGTTCGCCGCCGCCTGCGCAGTCTGCGCCCTGAGACTCACCGGCGGCCGCGACCGAAGCTCCTGCATGTAGGCCATCGCCCGCGGCGCTTCCTCGGCTTCGATCGCGCGCATGCGCACGTGGAACGCCTCGGCCACACTCAGGGCCGGCGTGTCCGGGGCGAGCCGATCGATGCGGGCGATGGCACTGGACCGGCCGCCGATCGTGAAGGGAAAATCCGGCACGGTCGCGCGCCCGGTGCCGGTCGCGAAGTCGTTCGTCGCGGCGAACTGCGGCATCACGGCGTACTTGCCGGCATTCACGAAGGTGACGCCGCCGCTGCCCACCACCGTCTGCGCGCCGAACACGTCGAGCGTCACATTCGTCGCCGTGAGCACTGGCGGCGGCTCCACCACCGGCTTGGAATCGCCGCAGGCGGCCAGCCCACCGACCAGGACGGCTCCGCCGAAGCGGAGAGTGTGGCGGAGCGAAACGTTCAAAGTGTTTGGCATCAAGAAGTTACGCTCAGGCTGGAGTCTGGCCGTTCGGCCGCTGCGACGGTCGTGCACAGTTAGATTATCGGTCCTATGTCTTTCGTGCACCTGCATTGCCACTCCGAATACTCGCTCCTCGACGGCGCCAACCGTATCGATGACCTGATCCGACGCGCCCAGGAACTGGAGCAGCCGGGCCTCGCCATCACCGATCACGGCAACATGCACGCCGCCTGGGAGTTCCAGGAAAAGACACGCAAGGCCGGCCTCCGCCCCATTCTCGGGATGGAAGCCTATGTGGCCACCGGATCCAGACGACTGAAGGCCCGCCCAGGTCCCGGACTCCGTCCTTACTACCATCTCGTTCTACTCGCCCGCGACCTCGTCGGTTACCAGAACCTCATCAAGCTCTCCTCCCTCGGCTACACCGAAGGCTTCTACACCCGCCCCCGCATCGACCGCGAGCTCCTCGCCAAGTACTCCGAAGGGCTGGTGGTGAGTTCCGCCTGCCTCGCCGGCGAAGTGGCCACCCACCTGCAGAACAACCTCTGGGACGAGGCCCGCGCCACAGCGGCCTGGTACGCGGAGGTCTTCAAGGACCGCTACTACCTCGAGGTGCAGGCCCACGATTCCGGCGGCCAGGCCCGGCTCAACGAACAAATCTTCACCCTCGGCGCGGAAATGGGACTCCCCGTCATTGCCACCAATGACGCCCATTTCCTCAGGCATTCCGATCACGACGCGCACGACGTCCTGCTCTGCATCGGCCTCGGCAAGGACCGCAACGACGCCAACCGCATGCATTACGACGGGGGACTGTACTTCAAGTCCGCCGACGAGATGCGCGCGCGGTTCCCCGATCGCCCCGACGTGCTCGAGAACACGCTCAAGATCGCGGAGGAAACGAACGTCGAGTTCAAGAAGCAGTACTTCGTGCCGGCATTCCCATTGCCGGATGGTGTCGAGACCGAGAACGAACTGCTGGTGCGGCTGGCGGAGGAAGGCGCGCGCGAACGGTACGGCGCACCCTACTCCGACGAGGTCCGCGATCGCCTCAAGTACGAGCTCGAGGTCATCACCAAGACCGGCTACGCCGGCTACTTCCTGATCGTCTGGGACTTCATCAAGGCAGCACGTGACCGGGGTATTCCGGTGGGTCCTGGGCGCGGATCGGCGGCTGGCTCACTGGTCGCGTACGCCTTGAAGATCACCAACGTCTGTCCGCTCAAGTTCGACCTGCTCTTCGAGCGATTCCTGAATCCGGAACGCGTCTCGATGCCGGATGTGGACGTCGATTTCTGCTTCGAGCGACGCGGCGAAGTGATCGAGTATGTGCGGCAGAAGTATGGCAAGGAAAGTGTGGGCCAGATCGTGACCTTCGGAACGATGAAGAGCCGCGCCGCCGTCAAGGATGTCGGCCGGGTGCTCGGCTTCTCGCCGGCGGAAACCGACGCGCTGGCGAAGCTCATCCCCAACGCACCGAACTTCTCGCTCACCGTCAAGGAAGCGGTCAAGGACGTGCCGGATGTGAAGTCGCGGTACGACAACGAGGAGCGATACCACCAGCTGCTCGACTACGCGGCGGCACTGGAAGGGCTGTCGCGTCACACCGGTGTGCACGCCGCCGGCGTCGTGATCGCGCCCGGCCCGCTCGACGACTACGTCCCCATCTGTACGCAGTCCTCGAAGGGTGCGGGTTCAGGCGACGACGAGTCGGTGGTGGTGACGCAGTACGACATGAACAGCCTCGAAAAGGCTGGCATGCTGAAGATGGACTTCCTCGGCCTCACCACACTCACCGTGGTGACGGACGCCGTGAAGAACATCTTCGAGCGCACTGGGATCCAGATCGATCTCGACACGCTCGCATTGGACGACGAGGCGACGTACCGGATGTTGCGCGCCGGCCGCACCGCCGGCGTGTTCCAGTTCGAGTCGCCGCTGGCGACCGACGTGCTGCGCAGCATGCGCTGTGACCGGTTCGACGACCTCGTCGCGTCCAACGCGCTGCTGCGTCCAGGCCCGCTCGATGCCGGCATGCACAAGGTCTACATCCGTCGCAAGAAGGGTGAAGAGCCCGTCTCGTACGCGCTGCCCGAGCTCGAAACGATTCTCTCCACCACCTACGGCGTCATCACCTATCAGGAACAGGTGATGCGTATCGCGCAGGTCCTGGCCGGCATTTCCCTCGCCGAAGCCGATGTGCTGCGCAAGGCCGTCGGCAAGAAGGACGCGGTGCTGATCGGCAAGGAACTCGGCAAGTTCGAGACGAAGGCCGTCGCGCGTGGGCACGATGCAAAGATCATCAAGGAGCTGGCCGGGCAGATCGAAACGTTCGGGCGGTATGGATTCAACAAGTCACATTCTGTTGCTTATTCCGTCGTCGCCTACCACACCGCCTTCCTCAAGGCGCACTATCCGGCCGAGTTCATGGCGGCGCTGTTGTCGTCGCAGATCGGCGACACGGAGAGTGTGATCAAGTACATCGCCGAAGCCCGTGAGATGGGCATCGAAATCCTGCCGCCCGACGTGAACGAGTCGAACTTCAAGTTCACCGTCATCGGCGACAAGCGAATCCGGTTCGGGCTGGGCGCGGTCCGGAACGTCGGCCGTGCGGCGATCGACTCGATCCTGAGCGCCAAGCAGACGGGAGCCTTCACATCGCTCTTCGAGTTCTGCGAGCGCGTCGACCTGCGGCTCTGCAACCGGCGGGTGTTCGAGGCGCTGATTCAGAGCGGTGCCCTCGACGCGCTGGGCGGTCACCGGGCCCAGCTCATCGCGGCCCTCGACGCCGCAATCAGCGAAGCCGGCCTGAAGCAGGAGGAGGCGAGCATCGGCCAAGGGTCGCTCTTCGGTGACCTCGGCCCTGCGGCCTCCAAGGTCGACGGGCAGCCGAAGCACGGCCCCACGTTGCCCAATACTCCCGTCTGGTCCGACTCCGAGCGTCTGTCGCAGGAGAAGGCGATTCTCGGCTTTTATATCTCAGGCCACCCGCTGGAGCCGTACCGGACCGAGTGCGAGCTCTTTGCCACCCACACGGTCGCCCAGCTGCAAGGTTGGAGCGCCGACAAGATGGCCCTGGGCGTCGTGATCACCGCCGTGAAGCGCCAGACGAGCAAGAAGTCGGGCAACGAATTTGCCCGATTGACCGTCGAGGACTTCTCAGGCTCTGCCGAGGTTCTAGTATTCCCTGAGGCATGGGCCGTGCTTTCCGACCGGATCAGGACCGATGTTCCCGTCCTGATCAAGGGAGGGTATGGCCGTCGGGATCAGGACAATGAGAAGCCGACGTTCTTCGTCGATGAAGTCACCCCGCTGGCCGAACGTCGGACCAACGGGGCCGTGATCGTGTCGTTGCGGTTGGAGTCGAGTGTCGGGCTGTCTCCCGCCGTGATGGGAGACATTCGGGCGGTGGCCGAAGGCCATCCCGGTACGGCACCACTGGAAGTGAGTTGGAATGACGGGCGCGGCAGCTCGTCGCGCTTCCGTTCGCGTACGCTGACCATGGCGGCCGATGGGGCCGCTCTGACCGAATTGCGCGCCTTGCTGGGACACGAGCGAGTCAAGCTCGTCCGCGGCAACTGAGCGCGCAGGAGACATAGACCGATGGCCACAGCGGCAGCACTCGAGTTTGAAAAACCGATCGCCGAGCTCGAACAGCGCATCGATGACCTGAAGCGGCTCGCCGGCGACGCCTCATTCGGCGTCGCGCTCGAGATCGAGCCCCTCGAGAAGCGCCTCACGGAACTGCGTCGCGAGATCTACAAGCAGCTCACACCGCTGCAGCGGGTGGAAGTCGCCCGGTACAAGATGCGGCCGTTCATGCTCGACTACGTCGAGCGCATCTTCACCGACTTCATCGAGTTGCATGGTGATCGCGCCTTCCGCGAGGACGCAGCCATCGTCGGCGGCTGGGCGCGACTCGAGGGTGAGACCGTCATGGTGATCGGCCATCAGCGCGGCCGCGACATGAAGGACAACCTGAAGCGCAACTTCGCCATGCCGCACCCCGAGGGGTATCGCAAGGCACTGCGCCTGATGAAGCTGGCCGAGAAGTTCCAGGTGCCGGTACTGACTTTCATCGACACGCAGGGTGCGTGGCCCGGACTGGGCGCCGAGGAGCGCGGCCAGAGCGAAGCCATCGCGCGCAACATCTTCGAAATGACGCAGCTGGCCGTGCCGATCATCGCCACCGTCATCGGTGAAGGCGGCTCTGGCGGTGCGCTCGCCCTCGGCGTCGCCGATCGTGTCTTGATGCTCGAGAACGCGGTCTACTCGGTGATTTCCGTCGAAGGCTGCGCCGCGATTCTCTGGAAGGACAACAAGTCGATCGAGGCCAAGGAGCGCGCCGCCCGGGCGCTGCGCATCACGGCACCGGATCTGGTGGAACTGAAGGTGATCGACGAGATCGTGGCCGAACCGGAGGGGGGCGCGCACACCAATCACGATGCCGCCGCCGCCACGCTCAAGACGACGCTGGTGCGCCTGCTCGACGACCTCCGTGGCCTGCGTCCGGAGAAGCTCGTGCGCCGCCGCCGCGAGAAGTTCCTGCGCATGGGCCAGTTCATCGGTTGACCGCACCGCGCGCATGTCGGACCTGATCGAAGTCGCCTTCAAGGGCAACCGCAAGGAGTTCTTCAAGTGGGAGGATGTCGTTCCGCCTCCCGCGCCACCGGCGCACGTCATCGTCGAAGGCGATCGCGGTGAAGATCTCGGCCAGGTGTACGCGATCGGGGAACTCGCGGAGAAGCGCTTCGCTGGCGTCGCGCATGGGCGGATGATCGGGGAAGCCACGCGTCTCATCGTCCGCCTCGCGACGCGCGACGAGATCCGGCAGGCGCAGGCGCTGACCGAGGAGAACGAGACCACCCGGCGCGCCGCGATGGCACAGGTACGCGCGTTGGGGCTGCAGATGAAGCTCACCGATGCCGACTGGCAGTGGGATCGTCGCAAGCTCACGCTGTTCTTCACGGCCGAGAAGCGCGTCGATTTTCGCACACTGGTCCGCGATCTGGCGGCCACGTTCAAGGCGCGCATCGAGTTGAAGCAGATCGGCGTGCGGGATGAAGCCAAACGACTGGATGGCATCGGACGCTGCGGCCGGCAGTACTGCTCGGCCTCGTGGCTGCCCGACCTGCGTCCGGTGAATCTCGGTGTCGCCAAGGATCAGAAGCTGTCGCTCAATCCGACGCAGATCAGTGGTGCCTGTGGGCGCCTGATGTGCTGCCTGCGATACGAGCACGAGTTCTACGTGCAGAGCCGCAAGCGTTTTCCGAAAGAGGGAAAGATCATCGCCACCGCCAAGGGCGAAGAGAAGGTGATGCTGAACGACATCTTCCACGATCGCGTGACCCTGCGCGGCGCGGACGGCGAAACGCGTATCCTGACGCTGGTCGAGCTGCGTCGCGAGACCTCGGGGTGGACGCCCGGCGTGACGGAGGAGTACAGCATTGCCGACGCGCGCGAGCTGGCGGAAGAGGGAGAGTTGGTGTTTGACGACGCGCCGACGATGCCCGAGCGCACGCGAGTACCGGCGTCGGACCGCACGCTGCCTGTGCTGCCCGCCGGCGCAGCAACCACGGCGCCGCCGACGCCTGCGGCACCGATCCTGGACATCCCCGTCGCACCAGCAATCTTACTGCCACCGGCACCACCCGCTCGTGCCGCGACACCCGTCGTCGCACCAGCCGTCGCGACGCCGGTCGTTGGCGATCCCGTTGGCGCAGCCGCCGCCGACCTCGATGACGGAGACGACGGTGATGCGGAGGACGGCGGCGACAGCGCTGTGGCGGCCGACCCGGCCAGCGGCGACGCACCCAAGCGCCGCCGGCGTCGCGGGCGCCGCGGTGGTCGACGCGGGCGTGGCAGTCGCCCCCCGACAGGTGACGACTCACCGGCGCAGTAACTTGCAGTGATCGCCGCCGCATCAGGCGCGACGGCTTGCTCACATCGCATATCACTGGATTCACCGTGTCGCGCTTCTACATCACCACTGCCATCGACTACGCCAACGGCGACCCGCACATCGGGCACGCCTTTGAGAAGATCGGGGCCGACACCATTGCGCGCTTCCATCGCCAGCTTGGCCTCGAGGTGCACTTCCTCATCGGCATGGACGAGCATGGGCAGAAGGTCGCCCAGACGGCGGCGGCCGCGGGAGTCTCGGAGCAGGCCTTCGTCGACGAGATCGCGAGTCACTTTCAGGCGATGTGGCACACGCTCCAGATCTCGAACGACCAGTTCATTCGCACCACCTCGCCTGCGCACAAGGCCGGCGTGCAGGCGTTGATCGCGCGCATCTTCGAACGGTCGCCCGAGGCGTTCTACGAAAAGAGCTACGCCGGCTGGTACTGCGTGGGGTGTGAGGCGTTCAAGAACGACACCGAGATCGTCGATCAGCATTGCGTGTTGCACCCGACGCGCGAGCTCGAGTGGGTGGAGGAACGCAACTGGTTCTTCCGTCTCTCGGCATATTCGAATCAGCTCCGCGCGCTCATCGAGAGCGTGCCCACCTTCGTGCAGCCCTCCAGCCGGCGAAACGAGATCCTCGGCCTGCTCGAGCAGGGCCTCGAGGATGTCTCGGCCAGTCGCTCGCGAAACACCTGGGCGGTTCCCTTCCCGCGCGGCACCAGCGACGGACAGCCGCAGAGCACCTACGTCTGGTTCGACGCACTGCCGAACTATCTCACCGCCACCGGCTTTCCGGATGTCGATGGGTGGGAGTCGCGCTGGCCAGCGCAGGTGCATGTCATCGGCAAGGACATCACCCGCTTTCACTGCGTGATCTGGCCGGCGATGCTCATGGCCGCACAGCTGCCGTTGCCCGAGCGTGTCTGGGGGCACGGCTTCGTGCTCCTGGGCGGTGAACGGTTCAGCAAGAGCGCGGGCGTGAAGCTCGACCTCGGTGAGGCGATCGATCGCTTCGGATCCGACGCGTTCCGCTACTTCCTGCTGCGAGAGATTCCGTTCGACGGCGATGGCAGTTTTTCGTGGGAGCGCTTCGGCGAGCGTTACAACGCCGATCTGGCCAACGCCTTCGGCAACCTCGCCAGCCGAGTGATGTCGATGATCGAGAAATACAACGACGGTGTCATTCCGCCGGCGGGCGCGTCGGAACTCGAGTCAGCCGATCTGGACGACCTGCGCGACGCGGCAGCGGCCATGGATGGCTCGCGAGGCTACCTGCTGCACGAGGGCCTGGCGTCGATCTGGAAGACCGTGGCCCGCGCCAACGAGTACGTGCAGTCGTCGCAGCCATGGGCGCTGGCCAAGGTTCCGGAGCAGCGAGAAGTGTTGCTGGGCGTGCTTGGCACCCTGGGCCGCTCATTGGCACGGCAGGCTGTCGCTATCGCCCCGTTCATGCCCGCCAAGGCACAGGCCCTCTGGGAGGCACTCGGCGCTCCCGGCAGCGTGCACGAGCGCCGCTGGCCGACGCTGGCGCCGGTTGACGCCGCAGGCTGGCGAGTCACCAAGGGCGCCGCGCTCTTTCCGCGCGAAGAAGCCGCGGGCTGACCGGCGGGCGACCGATGCATGGGCGGGCCGCCGCGGACCCTTCCCAAGACCGGCGCCGCTGACTCGCGGGAGATCGCAACACTGTTCACACGGGGACCGCGGAGGGCGCGGGGGGGCCCTGCCCCATATGCGACGATCAGCGGCGAATGAGAAGTCTCTTGGGGTAACTGCGGTTCGCGCCTGCCGTTCCCAAAGCAGTTGCATTTCTCCGCGCCCTCCGCGGCCCCCGCGTGAACAGTGTCGACGGTGCCCGCCCGAGCACGTCCGTCCGCCCCACGAGCGCCGTTCCCAAAGCAGTTGCCCTTCTCCGCGTCCTCCGCGCCCCCCGCGTGAACAGTGTTGACGGTGCCCGCCCTCTCCAAAAGGCCCGATCACCGCTCCGATGCGTCGAGGCCAGGCAAAAGCTGCCGCAGTTCGCCTGAATCCTCGCGAAACGCTGGACGTCAATTGCAGAGATCGCCCCGGCGAAGAGATCGTAAGTGTAGAAGATTCAGAAACTTACCAAGGCAGCGCCCGACTGGCGCGAGCTCTGCCTTACTGCTGGGCACGGAACGATTGAAGGTCCCCCCACCTCCTCCGGAACCGCCACACCCAGCGACCCGCAGTGCCCCAAAAGGACCGACCCCATGGCAAGAAGCACCTCCAGAGCCAGACTCGGCTGTTACCAGTGTCCCACGTCCATCGTCCACTGGTCGAGTCTGCCTCTGGAGTGTGGTATGTCGCGTATCCGTCCAAGCCGCCGCCGGCTTGAACCGTCCGCCTACGTGCACGACGTTCGCCGTGGATTTGCGCTCGAATCCACGCTCCTCCTCCTGGTGCTGTTCGGGGCACTGATCGGCGTCGCGACCGCTGCGATGGCCGTCTACACCCGAACCTCAGGCGTCGATCTCAAGTCGGCTCGCGTGGCCTACGCCGCGGAGGGCGCCGGCGATCAGATCATGGCGCAGCTCGATGCGGCCATGTCCGACGGCATCATCACCCCGGGTGACATCACCGGCCTGAGCACTCCAGTGCTCCCAGGCTTCAGCTTCACCCAGCAGACGAACATCGTCGGCGTCCCGGTGAACCGGGTCATCACGCGCGGCGCGTTCGCCGGGCTCTACGCCCTCGAACAGCCCATGCGCGTTCGCATCAATGCCACCGATGCCACGCAAAGCCGAGCCTCGGTGGAACTGGGTGTGTCGGTGCAGTCGGTGCCGATCTTCCAATTCGGCGTGTTCTACGACCGCGACCTGGAAATCAACAACGGTCCGCCAATGACATTTTCCGGTTGGGTGCATTCGAACCGGCATCTGTACATGAGCTCCGCCAACGCGAGCTACCTGAACCAGATCACGGCGGCCGACAGTGTGTTCTGGTCGCGGAAGGACGCGGCGATCACGCTCGCCGGCATCAACATCGCGAACAACGCGAGTGTGCTCACCGCACTCGATTTCGACAGCCGCAGTCATCCCGGCGCGACCTTCGTGGCGCGCAGCAATCTGCGTTTCAATGGTCGCCTCAAGAGTCGCGTCAGCGGCGTTCGTCCGTTGCGGTTGCCGCTTCCTGGCGCCATGGATCCGGTGGAATTGGTCCGTCCGGCACAGGGCGGCGACACACCTGACATCGCCGCCGTACGCATGGCCAACAAGGCTGATCTCAGGATTGTGATCAACCTTGCCAATCCGCTCATCAGCATCTGCACCGAAGCCACGTTCTTCCGCGCGGCAGGTCGCACACCTCTCGGTGCCTCCTGCCCGGCCGTCCTGCAGTTCGCGCGCAACGTGTTCTGGGACGGTCGCGAAATGCGCCGACCCGATGTACTCGAGCTGGACATGGCGGCGCTGCGGGCATTCGTCAACGTGAACCCCGCCGATCGTCAGGTGAGCATCGTCTACGTCGAGTTTCAGGGCCGCGACACCACGATCCTGAATCGCGATTACCCTGCGATCCGGATTCGCAACGGCAGTGAGCTGCCGCTGCCACCAGCTGTTGGCGAACCCGGTGGGATGACGATCACGACCAACGCTGCGCTGTATGTGCGCGGTGACTACAACACCGTCAACTGGAAGCCAGCGGCACTGATCTCGGACGTTTCGACGTTCCTTTCAAATTCCTGGACCGACATTGCGTCGGCGACGTACCCCCGCCCGACGACGGCCCCGAACAGGCCCACCACGACCAGTGTCTGGGCCGCACTGCTCGCGGGAAACTCGGAGACACCATGCGACGCCAGAGTCTGTGGCGGACCGCAGCAGTATGGCGGTGGCCTCGAGAACTTCCCGCGCTTCCTGGAAAACTGGAGCGGTGTGGCTTTCAACTACACCGGGTCTCTGGTGTCGCTCTTCGTGAGCCGTCAGTCAGGACGGGTCTGGGGTCACAACCTGAACACTGGCGGCAACGCCTACTACAACCCGCCGAACCGGAACTGGGCCTTCGAAACCCGCTTCCAGAACCCGATGCTGCTCCCGCCCGGCACCCCGCGCCTCGGCTCCGTGCTGCAGATCTCCTACCGAAACGTGTTCTGATGTCGCGCCGAGGCACATCGTTGGTGGAGATGCTCACCGTGCTGGTGGTGCTCGGCGTCATGACGTCGATCGCCGCACCGCGCCTGCGCCCGTCTCCTCACGGGCAGGTGGAGCAGAACACCCGCCTGCTGGCACAGGACCTCGATCTGGCACGCACCCAGGCGTATGCCTCGCGCGCGCTGGTGCGCGTGGTGGTCGGCGACACGATCTGGCAATCGTTTCTCGATCACAACCGTGACACCGTGATCGCAGAGAACGCCACCGAACGTACCGCATTCGGCACCATGAACTCGCGAATCCTCGGCCAGCACGTCGTGTTCGGTCGTGGCAGTGTGCCACGCATTCCACCCGACACGGGCGCCGCGCCGCCACTCGGCGTGCGACGGATCCAGTTCGGACCGCGCGGTATCATGGAACCCTTCGGCGCCAGTGCGACGCTCTACCTCACGTACGACAGCGACAACACCGCCGTCAGTGCTGTCGAAATCAACCCTGCTGCCAACGTGCGCGTCTGGCGTTGGGTGGATGGTGCCTGGCAATGAGACAGAACTCCAAGTACACCGCGTTGTCGCCTGTCGCTCGCGCTCAACGCCCCGGCTTTGCCCTGCTGTCACTGATGGTTGCCGTGGTGCTGCTCGCCACCGGTGTGATGGCCATCGGCGCCGCGAACACCGCGCGCCTCCGATCACAAACCAGTTCGACGGCGCGGAGTGCGGGGCTCAACGTGGCGCGCACCTATCTCGAGAACGTGCGCGGGCGCGACCCGTGGAGCCTGGCGACGGAGGCCGCACAACAGGTTGATGGTACCGGCGCCGTCACCCCGAGTGGTGAGTTCACGCGCCGGCTGACCGTCACGGTGTTGCAGACGAATCTGCTCGCCATCGAGGTCAGGGTCACCGGCCCACGGCTGTCGGCGCCGATCCGACTGGTGACGAATGTCTATCGTGGCGGAACGATCGTGGTACCGACATGAGCCCGCGACCGCTCGTGCGCCCCTCGGCGCGACACGGCTTCACCCTCATCGAGCTCCTCGTCTCGATGGTGCTTGGTGTGATCATCCTCGCGGTGTCGGCCAACTTCGCCACTGCCACACTCCGTTCCAGTCGCGGCATCGACATGCGCGATGGCCTGAACCGCGACGCCCGCTTTGTTGGCCTGGCGGTATCGCGCGACATCCAGGACGCCGGCGTGGCCTTCGAGTCCACACAGGTGTTCGGCAGTGTGGCCACGCGTGGCGACACGGTGGTGGCGATATCGGTACCCTTCCTGCCGAACGAAGCCGAGACGTATGCGATGGTGGTGCCAGCCGACACGACCGATCCGCTGCCGCCGGGTGGCACCTGCGGGCTGACCTGTATCGACGTCGTCGATCCGAACACGGTGCCCTTCCAGCTGAGCCCCGGTGACGTGGCATTGATGCAGGTGCAGAACGAACGCCGTCTGATCGTGCTCACGGCAGTCGCGGCACCGTCAGCCGGCGTTCGTCGGCTCACGTTCTCGAATGCCGACACTCTGTTCGTCTACCCGGCCGGCCTGACCGGCGGTCTCCGCCTGACGCGCAACGGCGTGGCAGTGCAGCGGCTGAGCGTGACGGCGTGGTATCAGAACAACGTCAATAACACCCTGATCCGCGCCGACGGCTTCTTGCCCGATGGCACCCTGCGCACCTCCATCACCGCCCGCGGCGTGGACGTCTTCGCGGCCCGCCTGCAGTTCACCAATGGGGTCGAGCGGACGCAGGCAAATGGCTTTGATGCTGACACGACGAATGATTACGACCGGATCGTGTCAGTGGTCGTTCGCGCGCGGATGCAGGTGGAACGCCTCGACCGCTCGGTGAATGGTGGCGCACCGCTGTTCCGCGACTACGAATGGCGCATCACGCCGCGGAATCTGATTTTCGAGCGAAACCGGGTGATCTGAGCCACTCACCGAAGCTTCCTGAACGGAGAGTCGAACGCCTCCGAGACGCAGAGCCATGGGCGGGCACCTGCGTCCCGCCCTGTGCGCCTCTGCGCCTCTCGAGCAATCAGTTTGTTGCGCTTGAATTCGTACATGCGCTGAGCTTCGAAACTGAACCGCCTCACACAGAGACACAGAGCCGCAGAGCTGCGGAGTCACTGCTTTGGGCGGAGTGTTTGGGACTATGATTCGCAGCCGCTGGCTCAGGGAATAGCCTTGGGGCACGGCTCTGCGGTCCAACCCTGTACGCATTGAAAGTGTCCCAACCGCCATTCCGCCGCATCGCCATCTTCTGCGGCTCGAGCCCCGGCTCCGACCCGCGCTACATGACCGCCGCCGCCGCGCTCGGCCGCGACCTGGCGCTGCGCGGCATCGGCGTCGTCTATGGCGGCGCCGCGGTGGGGTGCATGGGCGCCGTGGCCGACGGTGCGCTCGCGGCCAGCGGCGATGTGATCGGCGTGCTGACGCGCGGACTGGCTGATCGTGAGATCGCACACCCTGGGCTCACCTCCCTGGAGCTGGTGGAGACCATGCACGAGCGGAAGGCGCGCATGGCAGCGCTGAGTGATGCGGTCATCGCACTGCCAGGGGGCTACGGCACCTTGGACGAAGCGTTCGAGGCGCTGACCTGGTCGCAACTCGGCATCAACCGGAAGCCGATCGGCCTGCTCGATGCGGGCGACTTCTGGATGCCACTGCTGATGATGCTCGACACGGCAGTTGCAGCGGGCTTTCTGCATCCGCAGAATCGAGCACTCGTGCAGCGTGAACCGACGCTCGATGCCCTGCTGTTGCGCTTCTCCGCGCAGCAAGGCTCGCCCGTGCGCGACACTGCCACGGACAACCGGCTGCGCGCCTGAGCCGCTCAGGGCGTCGTGTCGGCGCGCGATGGTGACACAGCACGCGGGGCCGGAAGATCGCTCTCCCGGCCCCGCGTTTCCCTCGTCACATCATCCTGCTCAGGCGACTACGGCGCCACGGAATTGAGTGGACCAGACCCGCCCCACGTGTAGATCGGTTCCTTCTTCACGCCGAGTTCTTTCGCCGGCACCGGCATCTCGCGCGGTGTGCCGTCGAGCAGTCCATCCGTCCGGCGCCGCCAGTAGTACGAGGCAGGGCCGAGGCCGAGCAGTTCGATTTCGTTTTCGTACCCGAGCTTGGCGGTGAGGGCGACAACGCCCTCGCCAACCGTCGCCGGTGCCAAACCACCGCGCGTGACACGCGTGCGGTTGATCAGCGTCACGGCCGTGGCCAGATCGCCACCACGCAGTGCCGCTTCCGCGCGGAGGAGGTCATTCTGTGTCGCCGAAAGTACGGGCGCCGGGCCGAAGCCCGAATAGATGCCACTCGGATCCTGCGTCCCGGTCAGATCGTAGCGGATGTGACCGATGTTCGACTGATGGTACGAGCCGCGGCTCGGGCGGAAGATGACGTCGCGTGAGTACACGAAGTCGGTGCCTGCCCGGGCAGTCTTCGGATTGGTGCCGAAGCCGGCGACGATCGATGCATCACCGAACGAGCCATCACCGAGGCGCTTGTCCGGCGAATTCGGAATCGGATTGCCGGCCAGTGGCCATGGAGTCGCCTGCGTCGCTGGATCGAGCAGGTTCGCAACGCGAGTGTGCACGCGACCGGTATCGAATGCATCGAACCACGTCAGGATCTCGTGGCAGAACTGCACGCACCCGTCACCCACGTACACGAAGTCGAACGCCGTGCCACTCGACAGCCCGGCGCCGGTGTACGTCAGCACCTGCGGCCAGCTGACCGCCGCGTTCTCCGTTGCATTCCGCGGGTAGTACGCCAGCGTCATCGCCGAGAGCGTATTGGCGATCTGCGAAATCTGCGTGTTGGTGTAGCTCCGCCCACCCGTCCACGCCGCCACGGTCGTGAAGGTGTTTGCACGTGCGATCGTCGCTGCCGACTGCAGCTTGGCGATGGCGGCATCACGCATCTGCCTCCGATTCGAGTACTGCAGCGTCGTCACATCGACGGTTTCGTCTACGATATAGCCCTTGTCGTAGTTGAGCGCGATGTAACTCAGGCTGGCACCGAGCATCAGCTCGGCAACCGCCTCGGCACGCTTCGTGTCGGCGGCATTGTTCACCACCACCTTGTCGGTCCGGATCGCCTTCAGCACATCCGATGCACCCGAGATCGTCGCATACATCTTCGACCACGGGATCTCGATCGACGTACGACCGGCAGCCGCCGGGTCGTTCTGCCACGGGCGCGTGAGACGCTTGCCGTCAGCGTCGATGCTGGAATAGAAGTTCATGTTCCAGTTGTTCCACGACGCCGAGAACGTCTGCGCCTGCGTCACCAGCACACAGTTGCCTTCGCACCCTTCGTAGCCGTTGAACCAGGTGCGCATGGTACCACCGGCAACCGCCTCGAGCGCCGCCGGATCGGACAGGGCACGCTTCGCGTCCGGGGCGTTCGGGTTGGTCACCTCGAGCGAACCGCAGCCTGCCAGCAGCATCGCCGCCAGCATGCTGCCCGCTCGCATGAATCGATTCATCATCATCTAGTCAGATCCTGTGTGAGCGTGAGTTAGTAGCCGAGTTCGAACATGAGCGTGAACGTGCGGTATGCCGGATACGAGAAGTAGTCGATCCGGTAGCCGAACGGGTTGTTGCCACCGCTCACGGAGCCGGTCACATCCGGGTCGTAGCCGCTGTAATTCGTCTTCGTCCACAGGTTGCGTCCGACGATACCGATCCGCGCCGTCTCGAAGGCGGAGAGGCGCGCCGCACGGATGAACGACTTCGGCAGCTGGTAGTTGACCGCCAGTTCGCGGAGTCGGACGAAACCGCCATCCTCGATGAAGCGGGTGTTCGGGTCGAAGTTGTTGTAGAAGGCCTGGAAGAATCCTTGCGGCTTCTTCTGTCCATCCGGGACACCGCGCTGGTCGAAATCCACGTCGCGGAGTTCATTGTAGGGCCACTGGCGCGTCTTGTTGAAGATCTGGCCGCCCTTCTGCCAGGTCACGACGCCGTTGATCGACAGCCCCTTGTACTGCATCGAGTTCGCGAAGCCCGCGGTGAAGTCGGGGTTCACGTCGCCAATTGCCTGCAGCGAGTTGCCCGTCGCGTCGAAAAACTTGAGCGGGCGCTCGCGGACGGTACCGTAGTCGGCGTTCGCGACGTAGTAGCCGAGTTCGTTCAATCGATAGTCGCTGGCAGCACCGGTCAGCTTGCGGTTGGTGATGTTGGTCGCCAGTTGCTCCGGCGTGCGGATCCAGTCGCTGCCATAGATGATGCCGAACGTCTGACCAGCCTCGATACGGAAGATGCGGGTGTTCTCGCCACCGTTGTCGTCCGGGCCCGCAAGGAATGGCGCCACGTTCAGCGCGGTGACCTTGGCCCGTGTCCGGTCACCGGTCACGTTCAGCTTCCAGAAGAAATCCTTGCTCGACGCGAGAACGGCACTGAACGCAATCTCGTGCGTGTTGCCCTCCAGCGTCGCAGCATTCGTCCAGGTATCCGTGTAGCCCGCGCCCGATGAGAGCGGAACGTTCAGGATCTGATCACTCGTCCGCTTCGTCGAATAGCTGTACTCGAAGCTGTAGTTCTTCAGGAAGTTCAGGTTGAAGCCGCCTTCGACTTCCCGCGAGAACGCCGGCTTCAGATTCGGGTTGCCGAGGGTCGCCTTCACCGGGCTGCCGCCGCTGACGTCGAACGTCTCATACTGCGCACTGAAGATCGGGCGCAACCCGGCGGTGCCGACCGAGAGGCGGATCTTGCCTTCGTCGATACCCGGCAGCTGGAAGTCTTCGGTGAAGCGATAGGCGCCGGAGGCGCGGAAGTACGTGGCGGCACGATTTTCGGCACCGAAGAGGGACGATTCATCGCGGCGCACGAGACCGTCGATGATGTACCGGTCCTTGATGTCGAAGGTCGTGATGCCGAAGTAGTTCCGGTTCCGGATCGTGCGCGTTTCGGACGAGGTCGTGTTGGCCGTCTTGTCCAGCGCCGCACCGAACTCCGTGACACCCGACACTCCCAGCTTGCCGGCCTGCACGTCGAACAGGTTGTAGGTCTGGTCTTCGATCACCGTCGCGATCTTGGTGGTGTTCGTCAGCCACGACCCGATCTTCTTCACCGCAGTCAGTGTGGCGCCTGTGTTCAGCGCCCGCTCGCCGATGTTGGTCTGCTGCAGGAAGCCCGCGCCCTTGGTGCCCGTCGAGCTGATGAAGCCGACCGGCGTGAACTGCTTGAACACCGCCGTACTCTGGTCGTAGTTGAAGTTGCCTTCTGCCGTCAGCCAGTTGAACGGCCGGTAGTTCAGCCGCACCGTGCCGGTGAACCGGTTCCGATCATTGTTGACTTCCTTCTGCGACAGCTCATACAGCGGATTGCGCAGGTTGCCCGACGACGGGGGCTGGCGAATCGCGGCATTGTAGGGCGTGCCATCCGCGTTCGGCGCGGTGATGTCGATGTTCGGCTCCAGGAAGCGGATACCGAAGAACAGGTTCCCCTCGCTGGCCTGATCGGCCGTCGACCGACCATAGAACATGCCGGTCGACAGGTTCAGCTTGTCGTTGACGACCTGGTCGATGTTGATGCGCACGTTCTGGCGACGATATCCCTTCAGGTCCGTCACCACACCCGTCTCCTGGATGTTCTGGAACGACGCATTGAAGTTCGTCGATCCCTTGCGCTGGCCGAGCGAGATGTAGTTGCCCATCGACGTGCCCGGCTTGAACACGGCGCCCAGCGCGTCGAAGACCTGCGGGTAACTGTTGTCCGAAATGTCGTCAGTCTCCGAGATCCGCTGGCCATTCGCGTCCAGCCTGAAGCCGCGCAGCAGGCCGGTGGTGTTGGTCGGATCGAGCTGGAATGCCGTGGAGGTATTGAGGCCCACTTTCTTCGGCAGGTAGGCCGAGCCGAACTCGTTGCGGAACGTGAAGTTCACCTGGCCCTCGGCGAGGTTCGCGCCGCGCTTGGTGAAGATCTGGATCACGCCGTTGGCCGCGTCCGAACCGTACAGCGAGCTGGCGGCGGCGCCCTTGATCACTTCCACGCGATCAATGTCCTGCGAGTTGATGTCCGCCAGGCCAAGACGCGTGATCGTGCCGTCGACGATGATCAGCGGGCTGCCATTGCCCGTCAGCGACGTGGCCGCGCGCAACCGGATGGCTGGCTCCGAGCCAGGTGAACCAGACACGGTGGCCACGCTCGCACCGGCCACTCGGCCGGCCAGGCTGCCCACCGGCGAGATTGCCGGGACTTCCTTGATCGACGTGTTGTCAACCACGGCGACCGAAAACGCCGTCTTCTTCTGCGACGTCCCCTCGTTGACACCCGTCACGACCACCTGATCGAGGTTCAGGACGTCGCGGTCGAGCACGTAGTCCTTCTCGACGCGGCCAGCCGTCAGCGTGATCGGCAGGCGCTTCGGCTTATAGCCGATGAAGCGAACAACCAGATTCACCGCCCGCCCGTTGTACCGGGACACGTCCACCGTGAAGCTGTACCGTCCATCCGAGCTCGTGATCGTGCCGGCACCGATTTCAGGAATGCCCACGCTCGCCCCACCAAGGGGACCAGCGCTCGACGAGACCTTACCGGTAAACACGGCCGATTGTGCCGCTGCCACATTGGCTCCCACAGCCATCACCGCGACTGCTGCGGCACAGCGGAGAGACCTTCGGATCAAGACACCATCCATTTCGTTACCTCGGAGTGTGGAGGGGTACTGAAACAAAACGCGGGTGCTCCGCGTACAAGGCAGATCGCCTTGTGGCGACGGACACACCTCGGGCGAACAGACGAAACGTCATTCGCTCCCGGTATGGGTGGAGTGCGCGGGTCTCCTGTGCCGTTGGCCAGGGGCTGCTCGTTGTTCACGGTCTGCGGCGTCGCAGACCTGGACAGCTGTGGAACAACCGGTTTCACGCCCTATTATGTAGCTAGGTGTGTAACCGAGGCAATGGCGTGGATGATCGCGACGCTTTGTAACGTCAGCGTCTTGTGCCCGGCCAACCCTGGCCGTTGACCGGCCAGCGACAGAACGCCACCTTGCGAGGTGACCATGCTGACTCGACGGAATCTTCGCAACGTTGCGCTGATGTGCGTACTCGGGCTCGCTTGTGTCAGCAAAGCCGGGGCCCAGCGCCGCGACGGGCGCGTGTCCGGGGCCGTCGTCGACCGGTCGACCGGACAGCCCATGGTCGGCGTGACCGTCGTCAGCCTGCACGACGGCAAGGCCATCACCACCGATACCGCCGGGGCGTTTCGGTTCGAACGGCTCCCGATCGGGATCGTGCGATTCCTGATCCGCGCGCCGGGATTCCCGCAGAAGGGCCTGGTCGTCGCGCTGGCCGAGAGCGAGCGCATGGAGCAGCGGATCGAGCTCGACTCGACCGCCGCGTCCCGCGCCGCCGACGTGCCGACCCCGCGTGCCGCGGGTGAGCGGGTCCAGATGCTCGCTCCCGTGCTCGTCGCCGAGGAAGCCAGTCTCGGGACCCGTTTCGCCTCATTCGAGCGCCGCCGGAAAACCGGCGCCGGCCAGTATGCCGTGCGCGCCGACATCGAGAAAGCCGGCTCGAATTCGTTGCAGGACGTCGTGCGCACCATGCGCGGCGTCAACATCGACTGCAGCACGGGCGGCTCAGGCTGCTCCATCCGGATGGCGAGGGCACCCATGCGATGCCTGCCTGAGTACATCGTGGATGACAACGTCAACAACAACTTCGGGCCAACCGTCCCCGTCCGCGACATCGAGGCGATCGAGGTCTACACGGGACCGGCGGATGTGCCTGGGGAATACGCTGGCACGAACGCGGGATGCGGCGTGATCGTCATCTGGACACGTACCGGACCGCCCCGCCCGAAGAAGAAGAAGCCCTGATCCGGCCGCCTTGCCTGCCGCGCTATCTCGGCGGGCCCGCCGTGAACCGGATCTCCACCGCGCGCTGACCGGGCGCGAGTCTGACGATCTCCTCGGCACCTCCGGGCCAGCGTACCGCAATCCCGGTAGCGGTCGCCGGCGTGGCCAGCACCGTCGTGGCAGCGTCCATCGACCAGTAGCCGCTGCCGGCGTGAAGCTCGCGGACTGGTCCACGCCTCGAACCCGAGACCACGCGCAGCTGAGCGCCCAGTCCCAGCGGATTGCCGGCAGGGCCAGCCAGACGGACGCGAACGCCGGGTGTGCCCCCCCCGTTGCGCCACAGTGTCATCGGCGCGCCGTTCTGCGAGACCGCCAGATCAACCCGACCGTCGCCATCAAAGTCTGCGGCAGCCGCCCCCCGCTGGTCGCCGAGCACACGGATTCCGCTCTGCTGAACCGTCTGCGGCTTGAATCCTCCCGTGCCGTCGCCCAGCAGCAGCAGCCCAGCGCCGGCGTCGAACCGCATCGTGTTGATCTCGGTCGGGAAGAAGTTCTGCGCCAGGAACAGATCCTCCCACCCGTCGCCATCGAAATCGCTGACGACCGCGCCGAACGCCGGCGCCAGTTGCGCCGGCGTCGGCAGCGCCCGGGCCTCGAAGTGATCACCACGGTTGAGAAAGACGGTATGGTCGAAGGTCGTGGCGCCGACCCGCACCGCAGTGGTCGCTGACGCACCGAGCACAGCGTCCACGTCTGCCTGTGCGAACGACGCGAATGTGGCGAAGCGCTCCTTCACCGACGGCAGCGCAGCGCCAAGTCGTGCGAAACCATCCAATGGCATTTCGCGTGACGTACCCGAATCAGTGCGGGCGAATATGAGGCCGAGCCGATCGCCGTCCATGCGCGCAACGGCCAGCGTGTAGGGACGCACCTCGGAGGTGTGCCACGGGGTGTTCCGTCCCCAGCTGGTGGCGATCAGGTCGAGCCGGCCATCGCCGTCGAAATCCCCTGCGGCAACGCCATTCCATCGACTCGACAGCGCCGACATCCCCATCCCCTTGGTCACGTCGCGGAAACGGCCGTTGTCGTTGTGGAGCAGGCGAATCGGACCGAACTCGGTGGCGAGAATGAGTTCCGGTCGTGCATCACCATCGAGGTCGGCGAAGAGTGCCGACGACACGAGCCCAGAAGAGGCGAGTGCCGCGGCGTTGCTGACATCCTCAGTGAACGCACCCGTCGCGCTGCCGAGCCAGAGGCGGGAGCGCGCGGGCAACGGCCAGGCGCCTGGTCGCACGCGCGCGCCGACGAAGAGATCGAGGAAGCCATCACCATTCACGTCCGCCATTGTCAGCGGGCCAACGCTGGCGGAGTCGCCTCCGAGCATCGGTGACGCCGCACTGACGCGTGCACCTGCAGCGAAACCGAGCACCGACGGCACTCCAGGCGCGAGCGAATCACTCGCCTCGTAGTTCGACTGTCCCGCCAGCAGCGTCACGCCGCCGGCTGGTCGCGGAGATGGCAGGACGGTGGTCAGATCGACGGATTGCGTCGCACCAGACACCGGCAGCGGCACGAATCGTGTTCCCGTGTTTCGCAGCACCGTGAGACGAGCGCCCCGGCCACTGCCGAAGACAAGGTCTTCGCGACCATCCTCGTCGACATCGATCCAGCTCACGCCGGGCCCGAGCTGGCTCAGGCGCGACGGCAGCAGCGGCTGGCGCTTGAAGTCTGCGTAGAGCGAATCGACGTGCGATGCACCGCCGAGCAACGCGGTCGCGTCGGTGAACAACGCCGCTGGCACCACGGTCGCCGTGTCGTTCGGCGCGGAGGCTCTCCGCTCATCGATTTCGTAGAGCCGGTTCGCGCGCGCGTTGCGGATCAGGCTGTGGCGACCATCACGCCAGCGCACATCGATGTCGGCAACGGTGTCGCGTCCCATGGCAAAGGTGAGCTGCGCATCACTTCCGGAGAGGTAGTATCCACCGGCCGTGATCTCACGCGTCTGCACCGGGAGCGACGGCGCGCGGATCGTGATCGTTGCGCCAACACCATCGGTGTTGGCGCCGGCACCGCGGAGTCGCACACTCAGGCGCGGAGCACCGCTGGTATTGTGGTACACCACTGCCGGCGCATTCAACCGCGTGACGACGACATCCAGCCCACCATCGCCATTCAGGTCCGCCAGCGCGATGCCGTGCGAGATCGCCGTATCGCCGCCGAACTGCCAGCTCGCGCTCACGTCGCGAAACGTCAGGTCGCCTCCGTTGCGGAACGCGATACTCTTCGTCCGCAATGCCGGGAACTCGGCCGACTCCCGGTTCCAGGGGACGCGCGGAAAACTGTTGCGGATGCGCTCGTACGGGTCTGCCTCGCGCACGTCATAGCGATGCCCGGTGACTGCCAGCAGATCCTCGAAACCGTCCAGGTCGACGTCGAGAAACGCACTGCCCCACGTCCAGTCGGTTGCGGTGACCCCGGCGAACTCTCCGATCTGCGCCCAGGTGCCGTCACCGCGTGAGAGATGCAGCATGTTCTGCATCCACTGTGTGCGCTCCGGCGAAAGGCCGACCGGCTTCTGGAGCGGCGTGTGCGTCGGGATGCTGCGCTGGCGACCGGCGAGGGTTGGCGCCAGCATGTCGGTGGTGAAGAGATCGACGTGCCCGTCACGATTGATGTCGGCCATGTCCACCGACATGCAGGTGTTGCTGGTCGCCCGCAGCGCCATCGCCGGCGCGAGTCGAAAGTTCCCGGTGCCATCGTTGAGCCAGAACTGATCAGGATCCTCGAGATCGTTGCAGACATAGAGATCCGGCGCGCCGTCGCCATTCATGTCGTAGAACCGCGCGTCGAGCGTGAAGTAGTCCGGCACTGCCGTCAACGGCTGACCGCGTTCATCGCGAAACCGTGTTCCACTGATCGGCGTCGGCGTGAAATGCCCCGCGCCATCGTTCAGAAAGAACAGGTCCGGTTCTGCGCGCTGCGAGCGAACGAAACCACCAAGATCCGGCCGAGCTTCGACGCGGTATTCCTTCTTCCATTCGTCGACGACGACCACCGAGTCGCCGATCTTCTTCAGCACCTGATCGAAGGCGCGCTGTTGCGGCGTGTACGCATCGAGGGCGTTGCGCGTCTTGTATGTGGCGACATACAGGTCGAGCGAGCCATTGCCATCAACATCGGCCAGCGTCATCGTGGTGGCGTTATAGCCACTCGTCAGCCCACTGCGCGCGGTGGTGTTCGCGAAATGACCGGCACCATCATTGGTGAACAGCGCAATGGGCCCGCCGAACGTGCCCGCCAGCAAGTCGAGATCGTGGTCGCCATCGACATCGGCGAGGACGACGCTCGTCGTCGCGAGGCCTGTAAAATCGAGCGCGCTCTCTTTCGTGACATCAGTGAAGCGGAAATCCCCGTCATTGCGGTACAACACCGCCGGCCGCTCGACCGACGCCAGCACCAGGTCGGGCCGGCCGTCGCCATTCACGTCGCCCAAGGCCACGCCGGCTCCGTCGAGCAATCCGCGATTGTCCAGGCCGCGCGCCTCGTCGACGTCGTTCCGATGTGTGAGGCCCGTCTGCGATGCCGTGAGCATGCGGAAGCCAGCCGCACCATCAGCGTCGACCTGCAGGGCACGCCAGCGATACCCGACTTCGGTGTGCCAACTGGTGTCGATGGCCTGTTCGGCGGCGCAGCCAACACACACTGCCGCCACCAGCGCGAGGGAAAAGCGTGCTGCGACGCGCCAGCGGATCACGGCGCTCGCCGCGTCACGAGCGATCGTACCTTGCGCCCGATGCACCGCCCCTGCGTCAGCCCGTCAGTCACGGCCGGAAAATAGTGAACGCCCGCATACACACGTGAGACGGCCACCTCAGCCAGCGCGGCCGAAAACGAGTCGAACCGCCGCGGCGGTTGCCCGATGTCGACCTGCGTCGAGTCGACGAAAGGAATCGTGTCACCGAGCGCCGCGATGATCACGTCAACGGCCGCCCCCGACTGCACCGAATGCCCGGAGGTGTATTCCGGAAATGGCGGCGTTGGTATCACGGTCACAAAACGCGGATCCATCACGCGCTTCACCCACGTCTCGGGCCGCACGACGAGCGAGCGGTACTTCTCACGCCAGCAGCTGATGAATGCATCGGCGATACCGATCGACGTCAGCGCATAGAGCTCGACCGCTGCGTCTGCATTCAACCCGCGACGCGAGACCATCTGGTTCAACACGCTGATCCAGTGGAATCCCGGCGTACCCGTTGCCACGGGATTGTCAGCCCAGAAGAGTGCCGTCTGGCGTTGTTCCGGCGTAAGAGCACTGACGGTGTCGTGGAACTCCCGTCCCATTCGATAGAACGCACCGCCGGGCTTCTCAGAGTAGGCTGGTGGAGGTGGCGGCGCGCATTCATCGCCCGTTGCCAGCACGAACGGTCGCAGCTGCCCCCAGAAAGGCTCCGTCGGTTTCGTCGGATTGAAGGCCGGCAAGGTGGTCGGCCCCTCCTCCTTCGGACGATTCGTGAAGGTGCCCTTCGTTGTTGCATTCTCGGCATCCGCATGAACCTCCGGGTTGCCGAACTGCACCAGATCCGACTGCCCGGAAAGTGTCTGCGGCACGAACTGCGCAACCGTCGCCGTGTTCACCCAGTCAGCACGCGCGCCGGACGGTTTCCATGGCCGCCCGCGCGTGGCAAAAAAACTGTCGGTGGCCGCCCATGCGAGAATGGCCGAACCGATGGCACGACCATGACGACGCGACTGCTCGACTCCCGCTGCTGCGATCCCGGCACCGGCGCGTGCCGCGACCTGCGCGGAGGCCAATGAATCGACCGTTCGGCGCGTGGTTGCGGTGCCATCACGGAGCAGCGAGTCGAGCACGGTGCGGACCGCTTCGGCAGCCACGGTCGCGCCGTCCAGAACGTCACCAGCGGACGGTGCCGGCAACACGCCGAAACCATTCAGTTGTCCGCTCAGCGACTTGAGCGGCGATCGAACGTCTGAGGCATACCCTTCATACAGCGCGATCGCCGCGTACGCCGAGATCCGCGACGCCACCGGCGGGCCGAGGCGCTCACTCCGTGTGAACGCGAGCGACGATCGCATCCACTGCGCCACCAGTTGTGGATCCGCCGGTGCCGGAGTCGTCGCGCGACACGCCCCGATGGCGAGCACCGCTCCGGCCAGCGTTGCGAGGCGGTACCTGGACCGCTCCGTGCGGTACACGGCTGTCATGGACGTGGCTCCGGGGAACAACGGGGGCAGATGCGGATGCGTGCGCCAGTGCATTGTAAATGAAGTGATGGCAGCGCCAAGGGCGCGCGGGCCACTCGCGCGGATAGCCCCTCCGGAGCAGGGACGCTACTCTTCGGTATGCCATACTGTGCGCCCTTTCGATTCCGCGTTGTCGCGCTGGCGGTCCTCCTCCTCGGCTGCACACGCACACCTGACAGCGCTGCGGCCGACGTCCCTGATACCGACGTCCGCAAACTGCCGAACGATCGGAAAGTCACAACTCCCGACCGGATGATGGAGACAGCCGATGTGAGTCGAGTGATCGGCCAGAAGTCGGCACCCGTTCATATGCTGGTCATCAGCGACTACCAGTGCGACAGCTGCCGCCTCTGGTTCGAACAGCAGCTTCCTGTCGTGCGCACCGACTACATCGAGACGGGCAAGGTGCGCCTGACGTGGGTCCACTACCCGTTGCGCTCACATCCTGCCGCCGTGCGAGCCGCCAGTGCGTCGCTCTGTGCCGGAGCCCAGGGAACGTTCTGGGAGGCAAGCGCCCGGCTTTTCGGCAACCAACGGCTGTGGGGTTCATCGGCGCGCCCCGACACCCTGATCGATTCACTGGCGATTGCAGCGGGCAGTGAAGCCTTCACGTTGAAGAACTGCACCATCAGCGGACGGATGCTGCGGCAAGTCCGGCGCGACATTGACTGGACGGATACCGCGAAGGCTGGTGCACCCCCGACGGTCATCATCGGCACCCGGCGATTGTCCGGTGCCGCAGCATTGACCATGTGGCGCGCCGCAGTCGACTCGGCCCTTGCCGGGAAGTAGCCCGCGGTTTCCGACTCGTTCTCAGTCGCGTGAAATCCGACATGCAGCGAGGGCCAGCACCGGAGATCCGATGCTGGCCCTCGCCGTGTCGCAAAGGAAGCTGGTGGCCGATCAGGGCTTCGCGGCCGGTGCCGGGACCGCCGGCGCCGCATTGAAGTCCACCGTCGGCACATCACGCTTCGCCGCATCCGTCACCTCGAAGTACTCTCTCGGCTTGCTCCCGAGCACCTTCGCCGTCATCACCGCCGGAAACTTGCGAATGAAGCTGTTGTACTCATTGACCGAATTGTTGTAGTCCGTCCGGCTGACGGCAATCCGGTTCTCGGTGCCCGTCAGCTCATCCTGCAGCTTCAGGAACTGCGCATCGCTGCTCAGCTTCGGATAACTCGTCACGAGCGTGAGCATGGGCACCACGGCACGCGTCAACGCATCGTTGGCGCTGGCCAGTTCGGCCGGATTGGCGCCACCCGGACGTGCCAGCGCGCCCGTCAGGCCACTCTGCGCCTTCGCCACCGCGGTGAAAATCGATGACTCCTGCGCTGCAAACCCCTTCACCGTATTGACCAGATTCGGAATCAGGTCCGCGCGGCGCTGCAGCTGCACCTCGATCTCCTTCTGCGACTTCGCCGCCGTTTCATCGAGCGTCTGAATGGTGTTGTAGCCGCAGGCGCCGAGCGCCAACGGCAGGAGCAGTACCGCGCGACGCAGCCAACGCGCCTGCGCGCCGCGCACTGTGTCGGGTCGAGCCATCGTCATTTCACGCATTGTTTCGCTCTCTCGAAGTTCAGAAGTGTTCGGCACTGCCTGTCGCAGCCCCGGGGACAAACGTGTCTCGCCGCTCACGACGAGACGCCAGCCGATCGGGCGCTCCCACCCGCCCGATCGAGATGCGCCACCAGGCGCCCCATCGCATCCAGCACGCCGGTCAGCACTGGCGTGACCTCCGTGACCGGAATCTTCACTTCACGCCGCGCGTGTTGCACCAGCCGTTCGAAGGGTCGTGCATCGAAACCGGCCAGCGTGGCCACGTCACGGCTCAACTGCAGATAGTCCATCGGCGGCGCCTGCCCGGCAACCCGTGAGACGCCGCGAAACAGCACCATCATCGTCGACACACCGTTCAGCAGCAACTGCAGATGTGCTTCCGGGGCGTCGCCAACCGCCATGATGGCGCGACGGAGCTGCAGCAACTTGCCCATCGTCTCCCGTTCAACATGCAGCCGGAGATCGTTAGGCGTCACCGTCACCCCCTCGAACGGCGCGTCGCCCACCACCACCTGATGCCGGTGAAGGATATCGGCGTACTCCATCGCGAAGATGTCCGCTGAGGACCGCCATTCGTCGAGCGTGAGCAGCAGCGGCGCAGGATTCCCCGCCTGCGTCCAGTTCCGGACCGCCGGCGACTTGTGCAGCAGCGAGCTGAGCGACACCGCGTCGACGATGATCAACAGATTCGTATCCGACTGCCCGGGCAACACTTCGCCCGCCACGGCCGAGCCGAAGCGCACCACGACTCGCAGCGCGTCGCCATAGAGCGACTCGATGGCCGCGACCAGCTCGCCGACGGCCATTTCGCTGGCCACTGCCGAATTCCCTGTCTTCACCGTGGTCACCAGTCCGATCCTCCGCCACCGCCGCTGAAACCGCCACCGCCCCCGAAGCCACCGAATCCGCCTCCACCGCCTCCGCCACCGCCCCAGCCGCCACCACTTCCCCACCCGCCGCCGCCCAGGTTCGGGAGGATGACCGGCACGAAGCCACCACCGCCACCGCCGCGCCCGCCTCGCCCACCACGGCCGGCCCGCGAGAGAAGGAAGATGATCACGAAGATGATGATCAACACCACCAGCGGGTTGATCTGGACCTGGGGCGCCTGATTCACCTGCCGTCGTGGCACCAACGTGGTATCCAGCACGAACCCGAACTCAGCCGCAAATTTCTCCGCCACGCGGGTGGTGACGACGGTCAATCCGCGCGCGTACTCCTGCTCGCGAAAGAGCGGCGTCGCCTCGCGGCAGATCTCGCCGGAC
>JANMHB010000202.1:0-28549 GCA_031374935.1 Gemmatimonadaceae bacterium
ATCACTGCCACGCCACCGAGAAAGAGCGGCACGCCGTGATTCGGCTTTACGACGGTCCAGATTCGTCCTTCATTCATGGTCAAGCCTCCGTTACTTCATCCAGGGGGACCACATGAACGCGAGAATGTGCGCAACGATTGAAATTGCCCCGAAGATTCGGGTGCCTTGCTTCAATCCGTCGTGCAGCTCCTCGGCCTCCCGTGTTGTCAGCCCAGAGGGCCAGACACGGCTTGGATCGTCATTCGCCATAACGATTCTCCCAAAGACCAGCATCCGTGCGAACCCCGCACGTGGGGTGGAATGGCCGTGGTGGCCACGCGTCCAAAGCGTCTGCGTCGGACTCCGAGTCCTAGTCTTCCCCCAAAAGACAATCTGTCAAGCTCGCCTGTCAGTTGATCTTGTCACGCGATCTTGACGAGCTCAGCCTTTGTAAGGCGTCGGCCCGGCGGTCGGCCGTGGCGCCAACTCCGTCAGTGGAGGGGCGGGGAATCGTCGGCGCACTGGGTGGCCGCGTCCTGTACGGCGCGGTTTCCGCTCGCACGGCACGCCAGACTCGTGACGCAGTCGACGAGTCATGGCAAGCAAGGAACATTGTGACGCCTATTCGTACCGCAGCGCGTCCACCGGATCCAGCTTCGCTGCACGGTTGGCTGGCACCAGCCCAAAGAGGACGCCGACAAAGATCGATGACGCCACGGCGACGACCGTCAGCGTCACGGGGAAGCCGGTGGTGATGTCGAGGATCACCGTCACGAGCTTTCCGACAGCGGCGCCGGCCAGCACGCCGACAATGCCGCCGATCCCGGTGAGCGTCGCGGCTTCGACCAGAAACTGCAGCCGAATGTCGCCAGTCGTTGCACCGAGCGCCTTGCGCAGGCCTATTTCCTTCGTGCGGTCGGTGACCGACACCATCATGATCGCCATCACGCCGATTCCGCCCACGAGCAACGCGACGCTCGAGAGGACGATGAGGACGAGAAAGAACACACTCGTCAGGCTGTTGAAGGTGTCGAGCACCTGATCCTGCGTCACCAGGTCGAAGGTGTTCTTGTCCCGCGGGCGCAGCTTGCGGCCACTTCGGAGCGCGACGGTGACACTTGCCTGCGCATCGCTGACCGAGACACCGGCTTTCGGTTTGACTGGAATCCAGAGGCCGTTCGTCTTGTCGATCCGGAACTGGGTATCGAGCATCCGGAACGGGATGATAGCGCCGATTTCCGAGCCGGGCGGCGAAAAGATATTGCCCGGCTGCACGTAAATGCCGATCACCCGCGCGGGACGTCCACCAACGCGCACCAGCTTGCCAAGCGGATCAAGCCGCCCGAAGACCTTCTCGGCAATGGCATCGCGGAGCACGACGACCGCATCGCCACCGGTGACTTCGGCGCGTGTGAACCATCGGCCGGCAGACAACTCACCACCCTGAATGGTGGTGAAGCCTTCGTCGGCACCGAAGATGGCAACACTCTGCGTGCGCGTGCCACCGAATTCGACGCGCGCGATCGCCTGGCCCCAGAGTGAAGCGTACTGGATCTCGGGCAGCGCGCGGATCCGCGCCGCCTCGTCGTCCACCAGATCGGGACGGATCCTGACGTACTTCGGCAGGCGATCCGGATTGAGTGGTGTCTGCGAGAACACCTTCAGCACATAGAACGTGGTCGGCCCGGCGATCTCGATCGTGCGCACGATCTGATCTCGGATGCCCTGCACGAGGCTGGCCATCGTCATGACGGTCGAGACGCCGATCACGACGCCGAGAATCGTCAGTCCCGATCGGAGCTTCGAGGCACGGATCGCGGCCACTGCGATGGCGACGTTCTGTCCAAGCTGCGAAACGGCACGCGCGGTCGCCACCGGCTACTCCGACCGCAGCGCGTCGATGGGATCGAGCCGAGAGGCGCGCGTGGCTGGATAGACGCCGAAGAGCACGCCGACTCCGGCGCCGAGCGCCAGCGCGGCCCCGATCGACCATGGCGTGACGCGGGCCGGCAGCGGGGAGAGTGCGGCCACCAGCCACGCCAGCAACGCACCAAGGCCGAGCCCGAGCACGCCGCCAAGGGCCGACACCGCCACCGACTCGGCCAGGAACTGCCGCTGGATGTCGCCGCGCTTCGCGCCGACAGCCATGCGAATCCCGATTTCACGCGTCCGTTCGGTGACTGACATGAGCATGATGTTCATGATCACGACGCCACCGACGACGATGCCGATGGCGACGACGGCTGGAATGATGGAAAACAGCGTCTTGGTGAGCTTTTTCCAGAAGTCGACGAGCGCGTCAGCGGTTTCAATGCTGAAATCATTCGCTTCGCCCGGGCGCATGCGGTGTGCCAGACGCATCGCTTCCTCGGCCCGGTTCATCATCGCGGGCATCGCTTCGGGGTCGATGACCTTGATGCTGATGGTCGTCGTCAGCCGCCGGCCGTAGATCGCCTCGAATGCCGGAATCGGCATCAGCACGAAGCCGTCGAAGCTCTGGCCGAGCACACGGCCCTTCGGCGCGACGACACCCGAGATGGTGAACAGCTGTCCCCTGATGCGAATACTCTGCCCGATCGGATCGACACCGTCGAACAGGGTCTTCGCGATGTCGTTACCGATCACCACCACACGGCGCCGTTCCCGCACGTCGAGATCCGTCAGCGGCACGCCGGCTTCGAAGATGTAGTCCTGCACACGCTGGAAATCAGCGGTGATGCCAAACACGGTCGCACTGCCGACGGTCCGATCACGCCATGAGATGTCCGCCAGTGGCGTCGGCCAACCGGATTGCAGACTGATCGCGGCGGCATCGGGGAGCGCGTCCTGCAGGACCGCGGCGTCGCGCAGGGTGATGCGCGGGCGTTTCTGGATCTTCCGGAGCGCTTCGTCATCGATCAGGCCGAGCGAAATCGGACCGCGTCGGACCTGAAACACGTCCTTGCCGATCAGCGAACCCGCCACCTGTTCGCTGACATAGACGTTCATGCCGTTGATGATCGCGATGACCGCCACCAGAAACGCGACTGAGACCATGATTCCGAGCAGCGTGAAAAACGCGCGGAACTTGTTGGCTCGAAGCTGCGTGAAGGCAGTCAGGAAGACGTCACTCAGATGCACATTGAATGATAGTGCCGTCCGGTGAACCTGCGGAGCGCCGGCGACGGACATGCCGCCGCGACAGCTCCTGCCCGCCGCCCGCCGAGCCTCGGGCCGCATATGGCGCTCCTTCGTCCGATTCACATCGTGTCTCGCCGATCGTCAACCGGGTCAGCCCAGGGCACTACAGCGATGACGGTTCCGCGGCGAGCGCGGCGAGCCTCCGGCGGACATACCAGAGCATGCTGGCGGCAGCGACGAGAATGGCGACGGCGCCCTGACACAGCCCTGCCCGATCGGCGGCCGCGACAACGCCGACGACACCGTCGCGTCTCCAGCGACCTCCCGCCGGATCCTTGCACGCCTGTGGCGCATCGTGGGTCCTCAGGTTCCCGGGCCCCTCGCTCACTCGTAGCGCAGCGCCACGACGGGATCGAGCCGCGCCGCGCGGAACGCCGGCAGGATGCCGAACAGGACCCCAGTGATGATGCTCCCGCCGATTGCGGCGACGACGGACAGGAGTGGGATTTCAGCCGGGATCGGGAAGTTGGTGCGGATGATGAAGGCCACCAGCGCGCCGAGGGCAAGACCAATGATCCCGCCGATGCCGGTGAGCGTCGCGGCCTCGACGAGGAACTGCCAGAGGATGATCCCTGCCGTCGCGCCGAGTGCCTTGCGAACGCCGATTTCGCGCGTTCGTTCGGTCACGCTGATCATCATGATTGCGATCACGCCGACGCCGCCCACCAGCAAGCCGACCGCTGACAGCGCCAGCATCACGATGAAGAACGTGCCGACGACCTTGTCGTACACCTCCATGATCTTGTCCTGCGTGATGATGGCGAAGTTGTTGTCATCGGCCGGGCGCAGGCGACGCTTGCCGCGGAGCGCTGCGGTGACGTCGTCAATGGCCTGGTCGCGCGACACCTCGTCGCGGGGGCGCACCGTGATGTTGACCCACCAGGGCCTCGCGTTGAGTGCCGTGATGGCTGCCTGCATCGGCATGTACGCGACCGCGTCATTGTCATTGCCGAGCGGGTTGAGCGGCTTGTCGTACGTGCCGATCACGTCGAACGGGACGTTGCCGATTTGCACCTGCTTGCCAAGCGGGTCACTTTCACCGAACAGCCGCTCCGTGATCTTCCTGTTGAGAACGGCTACCTTGGCGCCGGCCTTGTTCTCCGCTTCGGTCCAGGAGCGCCCGGTCACGATGGTTCCGCCGTCCACCAGCAGCCAGTCGGTGCTGAAGGACTGGACGTTGATCGACGACAGGAACTCACCGCGGTAGCGCGCACTGGCATTGGTGTTGATGCTGGTGATCACTGCGCGAATCGACGGCAGCGCACGGAACGTTGCCGCGTCGTCGGCCGTGAGGCGCGGATTGCGTCGCCATTTGCAGGTATCCGCACTGCCGTCACAGGCTTCGAAGCTGATTGGGGCGCGGGAGACGAAGAACGAATTGGGGCCGGCCGACGCCAGGTCCTTCGTGACCGCGTTGTTGATGCCGGTGATCATGGCGCCGATCGCCACCACCACGAAGACGCCAACCGAGACCCCCAGAATGGTGAGTCCGGCGCGGACCTTGTTGGCGCGGATGGACTCGAGCGCGATGCCGACGCCTTCGACCGTGCCGCTGACGGTGGTCTTCAGTGACATCTCATTACTCCGAGCGGAGGGCGACGACCGGATCGAGCCGGCTGGCGCGTGAGGCAGGGTAGACCCCGGCGATGATCCCGACACTTGCCCCGACCGCCACGGCGAGGATCACCGACCAGAGTGCCACGCTGGCGGGCAACGGGCTGACCGCTGCGATGGTTTTTGCGAGTGCCGCGCCCAGCGCGACTCCGATCGCCGCACCAAAGATCGACAGGGTGGTGGATTCGACCAGGAACTGCGCCATGATGTCGCGGCGACGCGCGCCGAGGGATTTCCGCACGCCGATTTCCCGCGTGCGCTCGGCCACGGCCACCAGCATGATGTTCATGATCACGATCGCACCGACGATCAGGCCGATGGCTGGAAGCACCACACCGGCGAGCACCAGATACTGCTTGATCTTCGCGAAGAACGAGAGCGCCGAGCTCGAGGTCTCGAGCACGAAATTGTCCTTCTCTCCCGGGCGCAGCTTTCGCACCGAGCGCATCACTTCCTGCACATCGGCCATCGTGGCGGTCATGATGGCGTCGGTCGGGCTCTTGACCATCACCGCGTCGATCACGCCCTTCTGGCGATTGGTGAGGCGCCGGAGCGGCGAGGAGTACGGCGCCACGACGAACTTGTCGAACGACAGCCCCAGGGCGCTCCCCTGGCTCTCGGCCACGCCGATGACGATGTACGGCAGATTGCCGAGACGAAGCTCCTTGCCGATGGGATCCACGTTATCGAAGAAGTGGTCCTTCACATCCTTCCCGATCACGACGACGAGTGATCCCATCGCATCTTCCTGCGGCGAGAACACCCGACCGCTGGTCACGCCCATCTTCTTGATTTCGAAGTAGGTCCGCGTCGTATTGTATGCATTGACCGCCTTCGGCCGACCGGTGAGCGTGGTGGCAGAGATATTGCCGTCGGAGCTCATGGGTGCCCAGAGTGCTTCCGGCGGCAGGGCCGCCACGATCGGCGCCACGTCCTGCTCCATCAGCCTCGGTCGGCGCTGATACTCGCGCCACATTTCCTCGGTGGTGTTGCCGATGTTCACATTCGGCCAGCTTCGCACTTCGAAGGTGTTCACGGCGAGGAGTTTTCCGACGAGATCGTCCTCCATGTACTTGCTCATCCCTTCGACGATACTGACGACGGCAATGAGGAACGTGACGCCGATACAGACGCCCAGCATGGTGAAGAAGCTCTTCAGCTTCTGCGTTCGGATGGTCTGCAGTGCCAGCAGCACGGCCTCGAAGAGCGGCATCGGTCAGTGCCCCTGACCCATGCGGCTGGAGCGATAGACGTCGCCGCTGTCGTCGCTGGCAATCACCCCGTCGCGCAGCACCACCACGCGACGTGCGTGCGCCGCGATGTCGGGTTCGTGGGTGACCATGATGACGGTCTGACCCTGCGAGGCGAGCCCTTCGAACACGCGCATGATCTCCTCGGATGTCTGCGAATCGAGGTTGCCCGTCGGTTCGTCGGCGAGGAGGATGGACGGCTCATTGACCAGCGCACGCGCGATGGCCACGCGCTGGCGCTGACCGCCGGAGAGCTCATTCGGCTTGTGTGACATGCGTTCCGCCAGCTGCACGCGTTCCAGCGCACTGGCTGCGCGCTTCTTCCGTTCACTGCTCGAGATGCCGGCATACACCAGCGGCAACTCGACGTTCTGCAGTGCCGTGGCGCGTGGCAGCAGGTTGAACGTCTGGAACACGAAGCCGATTTCCTTGTTGCGCACCTGTGCCAGCGCGTCATCGCTCATCGTCGACACCTGCTGCCCGTTGAGCCAGTATTCACCGCTGCTCGGTGTGTCGAGGCAGCCGATCAGGTTCATCAGCGTCGACTTGCCCGAGCCGGACGGGCCCATGATGGCGACATATTCGTTGCGGCGCACGGCGAGATCGACACCGCGCAACGCACGCACGATCTCGCCACCCATCTCATACTGCCGGGTGATGCCGCGCGTGACGATGACCCAGTCCTTGTCAGGCGCCGCACCTTGTGCCGACGAGACCACACGCCGCTCAGCGGTTTCGGTCAGCGACTCCGGCGCTGATGGTGAACTCACGCCTTTTTCTCCTTCTTGGCCTTGGTGGAATCGGCGGCAAGCTCTTCCTTCACCGTTGCCCCGTCACGCAACTCGCGAATGGCCTGATACGTGCCCGACACGATGCGATCGCCGGCCTTCAGGCCACCCAGCACCTCGAAGTACCGGTCACCCGCGATGCCGACCTTGATGGGGCGGAAGCTGACGGTATTGCCGGTGTTCACCACGAACACGCCTTCCACGTCACGCTTGCCGACCTGCTTCGACGCCGGCTTGCGGCCGGCGGCCGTCTGCGCCGTATCACCGTTGGTCATGGCCGAGTCTTCGCGCACGGTGAGTGCGATGATCGGGATCGAGAGCACGCGCTGCCGGACGTCGGTGATCACCTTGGCGGTGGCCGAGAAGTCGGGCCGCGTTTCGCTCGGCGCGTTGACGAGCTGCACCACGACCTCGTAGTCCACGGCCTGGTCGGTGGCCTGCTGCGTGGTACCGACGGCCTTGACCGAGCTGTTGGCAATCCGCACCACACGGCCAATGAACGTCGTGTCGGGGAAGGCGTCGATCTGCACCACGGCGCTGTCACCCAGCTTGATGCGCGACACGTCGGTCTCGTCGACCTTGATCTTCGTCTCGAGAATCGAGAGGTCGGAGATCGTCAGCAGCGTGGCGGCATCCTTGTTCAGCGTGCCCTGGATGGCCGTTTCACCATTCTCCACGTTGAGGCGGGTGATCCGACCCGACATCGGCGCGGTGATGGTCGTGCGGCTCAGCGAGAAGCGCGCGTCACGCACCGCGGCTTCCGACTGTTCGACGCTGAACTTCGCCGCATCGGACAGCGCCTGATTGACTTCCACCTGCGTGCGGAGCTGTTCGAGCTGTTCGTCACTGAGTAGCGTCGGCGTCGACTTCTTGATCTCGGCCGAGCGATCGTAGTTCCGCTTGGCCTGGATGAAGTTGGCGCTGGCCTGCGCCAGCTGCGCCTTGGCCGAGGCGAGCGCGGCCTGCGATCGCTGCAGCGCGGCTTCAAACTGCTGCGGATCGATCTGGAGCAGGAACTGCCCCTGCGTCACCTGATCGCCTTCCTTCACGGAAAGACGGATGATCTTGCCGGTGATGTCCGCGCTGACGTCGACCTTCGTGCGCGGTCGCACCTGCCCACTGGCCGTGACGCTGGCCACCAGATCGCGCGCCTCGACGGCTTCGATCTTGACGGTCGCTGCCTTGTTGTTGCCCTTCTGTTTCGCGACATACGCCGCGCCGCCCAGTCCTGCGACGACCGCAGCTGCGATCAGGATCTTTACGCCTTTCGTCATGGAGTTCTCTCAGGTGGGTCAGCGCAGGCGACGGCCGACAGCTTGCTCGAGCGCGGCAAAAGCCCGGTGGAAATCGTACACAGCGGTAATGCGGTCGTTCTCGGCGCGCGAGAAGTCAGCGCGCGCGTTGGCGACATCGAGGAACGTCGCCTGCCCTACACGATAGCGGGTTTCGGCGAGGAGGAGGGCTTCGCGGGCCAGTTTGCCGTTCTCTTCCTGGATCGCCACCGTCTGACGGGCGGCGTCGAGGTTCAGGTACGCCACCCGCACCGACTGCTGCGCGGCCAGCTCCTGCTGCCGCACCTGCTGTCGTGCGTTGTCGCGGGCCACGGAGGCTTCCGCGACGCGCTGCTCACGCTGCCAGCCGTTGAACAGCGGCAGGGAGAACTGGGCGCTGACGTTGTACGGATTGCGCGTCAGGCTGAATGGGAACGCATTGTTACTCGACTTGGCCCGGTCGATTTCCGCCGGCGTGAGTGCAATGGCATTACACGTGGCCGGGTCGAACGGCTGTCCGACGATGGTGAGCACGGACCCTCGCGAGAAACAGGAACCCTGTTTGCTCGCGAGCGCCTGCGAGACGGGAAAGTTGTTGTCGGTGAAGGAGTTCGTGAATCCGCCGTAGCCGGCCGACAGGGAGAACTGCGGCAGGTACGCCGCCTTCGCAATCCGCTGGTTCACGGCCGCCACATCCTCACGTTCGCGACGCGCCACGACGTTCGGGTTTCCCGTCTTCGCCAGCTCCATGAGGTCTGCCAGCGTGGTCCCGACTGTCGACACCGCGAACGTGCTCGTCAGCGCCACGTCACCCGCCGGCGGGATCACGCCGAGGTTCTCGAAGAGCCGCAGCTTCTCGATCGCCAGCGTATTGCGCGCCTGCACCACCTGCACCCGTTGCTGGCCCAGTGCCACTTCGGCGCGCTGCACGTCGAGCGTGGTGGCGCTGCCAGCTGCCAGCCGGGCCCGGGCCAGCTCCAGCGAGAGCCGGCTCGATTCGAGCAGCGTGTCCTGCAGCACCGAGCGTGCCTGAGCCTGCAGCGAGATGAGATACTGCTGCGTGACCGTCGTGCGGAGCTGCTGAGAGGCCGCGTCGATTTCGGCTTCAGTGGCGCGCTCGGCGAGTCTGGACGCCCGCGGCTGCAGCAGCACATCCAGCCCGTAGTTCACCGACGCGTTGAGAGTGGCACTCGAGCCGATGGTGTTGGCATTGGCGCCGAAGCCGACGCCGTTGAAGACCTGCTGCCGACCTTCACGCCATGAGAACCCGGCGGACGAGCTGACATTCGGCAGCCACTGCCCGTAGGCACTGCGCGTCGAGGCGGAGGCGCTGCGTCGTGCGTTGATCGACTGTCGCAGCTGCGGGTTGTTGGCCTGCGCCAGCTCCACCGCTTGCTCCACGCTGAGCGTCGTCGGTGCCTGGGTGGCCTGAGCGCGTACGCTGGTGGGAAGGACCAGCAGCGCGACGGCGAGGCCACGGGAGAGTGCGTTCATCGGTATGAGTAGGGTAGGGGTAACTCTGACTGAGTCGGCGTACGCGGCGCGACAGGGTACGGTTTCACGGCGCAGACGGCTGGGCCCGCGTCCTGCGTCAAGTGGGCGGATCGTCTCGCAGCACGCGGCTGCGATCGCCCCAGCTCACGCGCACGAGATGCCCTTTGGCATCGCGCCACCAGCGGATCACCTCCGGCAGCCCGGTCACCTGCACTGGTGTGACCATCAGGTTCACTTCGGCAACGGCAATCTCTGCTGCGGCACCCGGCGTGGCCCGGCCTGCGGTGAGTGTGCCGCGTCGGACGTCGAGGAATGCAAGCGCGACATCGCGATTCACGAGGCCGGCGAGGGCGACGAAAGGCACGATCGCGGCCGAATCGAGAATCACCAGCTCCCGCTGCGCCAGATATTCGCGCACCATCCGCCGGGCCGGGGTGACCCGCTCGAGCGTCACGCGACCGCCGGTGCTGGTGACGACGATCCGGTCGATCACGCGTCCGGCGCTGTCGCGGGACTCGGCCGTGTATCGCCGGAGGCCATAGAGTGAGTCTGTCCTGAGCTCGGCGGAGACCCGCGAGCCTCGACGGACGACAATGCCGCTGGCGACGAGTTCGACGTCGTTCCCAGTCCGGACGACCCGAAACCGCATCGACCCACGAGCGACCGACGTCGAGTCGAGCTGGACCGTGAGCGACAGCGCATCGAGGAGCGCGCCGGCTGCGCCCGACTGGGCGGCGACTGGACTCGTACTGACGAGAACGCTGGTCAGGCACAGGGCCCGGCCGGTCCAACATGGTGTATGGAGGAAACGTGTCACCCTGTAAACTGACCTGTCTCAGCCGTTGCGCGCGACATGTCGCCGCACATTCTCCGCCACCGCTCCTCATCTTCTGTCGCCGACCCCCGCATCGGAACCGCTCCTGACTCCCCGTCGTCGCTGGCTGTTTCCGGCTGCGGCAGGTGTCGTTGGTGCCGCCCTCTGGCTCCGGCAGCCCTCGCTGGGGTGGCTGCTGACGGTGGCTGTCGCCGTCGCAGCGACGGCCCTGCTCGGGCATTGGGCACAACGGGGCCGGTCGCCCTGGTTCGTGGTGGCGCTGGGCGCCCTGTTCGTTGCCACCGCCGGCTGGCAGCAGCTCGAGCTCACGCGGGTCGA
Source organism: Gemmatimonadaceae bacterium (assembly GCA_031374935.1). Classification (GTDB taxonomy): domain Bacteria; phylum Gemmatimonadota; class Gemmatimonadetes; order Gemmatimonadales; family Gemmatimonadaceae; genus JACMLX01. Next base: position 10,730 of record JANMHB010000202.1, read on the forward strand.
GACACGGTTTGATGCATGGGCTGCGGCCGCGATTCGCCGCGGTGACGCAAGTGCCGCGCGGGCGCTGCCGATCGCCGCGACGCGGGTGCGCGGCCTCGCCATGCGTGCGCTGGACGCCCCGACAGCACCGACGGCGGGCTTCCGGTATCTCGCAACCCTCGACGGCATCGACCGGCGGACGAGCGTGGTGCTGTACCGGAACGGACTGCCGGTCAGCTGGGCAGGGGAACCGCGCGCGGTGCCGGAGGTGCTGCGCGGCGATCTCGGTGTCGAGCGGTTTCGGTTCTACCTGGTGCTGTATGCCGCCGAACGACGTGGTGATGCGGTCGCGGTGGCGACGATGGTGCTCGATGCCGATCCCCCCGCGCGCCATCTCGTCGACGGACTCGGTGCAGACCTCGCGCGGCGTGCGTCGGTCGGGGCGATCGAGTTCGCCCCGCCGGGCCCGGCTGACGAGAACGGTTTCCGGCCCTGGCTCGTCGACGGCGAGCCGTTGCTGCGGTATCGCGCGCTCGCGCCGACGCGCGGCAATGCCGTGACGTTACAGCTGGAGACGGCGCGAGGACTTGGTGGCAGTGTGCTCGCCGCGTGGGCGCTGGCGTTGATCGTCGCTGCCTGGCGCCGTCGCCCCTCGCTGGCCGAGCAACTCGGCGCCTTGGCCGCAGGCGCGATGGTGGTCGGGCTGGTGCCGCTCGGCGCGCTGAGCAACGTGTCCTGGGTGTTCGACCCCAGCGTGTACTTCGTGCGAGTTGGCGGTGTCACCGTGGCCGGACTCGCGGCGCTGCTGCTCTCCGGCGCGTTGCTGACACTGGCGGGACTGGCGTTGCGACGTGCGCGTCCGGCGTACAAGTCACGCCTCGTGCCCGGATTGGTACTGGGGGTGTTGGTACCGATCGGACCCTTTCTCCTCCGTGCACTGGGCAGCGGGATCAAGCTTCCGGTCACCGGCACACCAACCGCACTCTGGCTGGCCTGGCAGATCGGGATCTTTCTGTTTGCGGCCGTCGTGCTGCTGGGTGCCGCGGCAGCCGGTCGCGCGTGGCTGCGCGGTGATCGCGGCGTGGATCCCATGGTGGGACCGTCGCTGGCGGTGGTGGCCGCCGCACTCGGGCCGCGACTGTGGCAGCCGGAAGGGGCGTGGAACAATGCGTACACACTGCTCTGGATTACCGTGATCGTGTGCACGGCATTGTCGCGCGCGACGCGTGGCGTCCTGCTCCAGGTTGGTGTGGTCGCGGCGCTCGGCGCCACGGTGCTGACGTGGGGCGGTGTCATGCGCCGGACGGTGGAACTGGCGACGTTCGAGACGGCGCGCCTGACCGCGTCCGACCCGGAGGCGGCGCAGCTGCTCGAACGATTTGCGTCGCAGCTGGTGGAGCAGCGGACATCGCCGCGATCCCGTGCCGATCTGCTCGACCGCGTCGCAGCGAGCGATCTGGTGGCGCGCTATCCGCTCACGGCCGCCACGTGGCGGCTGGATGGGACACTGATCGCCTCGCTCGATGTCTTCGGGCAGACGGAGGAGCTCGAGGTTCGTGCTGTCATCGAACGGGCGATCCGCACTGGCCGGCCGTCGATGAGTGATGTGGTGGGCTATCCAGGCATCTATCAGGTGCTGGCGGTGCCCTTCGCGGACAGTACGGTCACGACCGTGATCGTCGAGCCGCGAGCACGCGCCCTCGTCACGCCGGCCGTGGCGGCGCTGCTCGGGTATGCATCGCCAACGTCCGGCGCGCCGCCGTATCGATTTGAACTCGGCGAAGTCCAGGCCGATCGCAAGGAAAACGACGGGATGCGGTGGACGCGCGAGCGAGGCGCATTCGACGGATCCCGGGTCGTGCCGACGGTGCTTGGCCCGCTGCAGGCACATGCGCGCATCGAGGTGCCGGCAGGCTGGTCGCTGATTCAGCGCGGCACGCTGCTGGTGGCAGCCGATCTGGCGGTGCTGTTCGCACTGTCGGCGGCGGCCGGCCTGACACGCGCCGGTGCGTGGCGCTGGTGGCGGCTGCGGCGTCGATCGCTCCGCGGCAGTTACCGGCTTCGATTGACGGTGGTGCTGCTGCTGTTCTTCGTGGTGCCACTCAGCGTGCTCACCGTCTGGAGCTTTCAGCGGTTGCGCATTGACGATGCGGAGAAGCGCGAGCTGCTGGTGCGCGAGTTCCTGCGCGCGGTGGATCGGTCTGGCGAGCGGCCGGAACTCGAACAGGCGAGCCGACGGATCGGGGTGCCACTCCTTGGCTACTCGGTTGGGCGACTGCTTGACGCGAGCGACGAGTTGTTCGGGGCGCTGTCACCCTTCGGGCTGTTTCTTCCGCCAGCGGTGGCGCAGACGCTGGCACCCGGCGGCTCGCTGACGGCCACCAGCACGGTGCCAGTGGCCGGCACCAATGTGCTGCTCAGCTATCTCAGCACCCGCGGTGCACGTGGCGAGCGGATCGTCGTCGCGGCGCCGGCGGTACTGGAAGAGGAGACGTTCGATCGGCGCCGTGAGGATCTGGTGATGCTGCTGCTCTTCGGTGCCCTGAGTGGCGTGATGGCCGCACTCTGGCTGTCCGGATTGGCAGCCCGGCAATTCGCCCGACCGATCGGCGCCTTGCGCGACGCAGCCGTGGCGGTGGCCGCAGGCGAACGCGCGCCGCGACTGGACCAGGCGCCACCGAGTGAATTCGTGCCGGTGTTCGACGCGTTCCGCCGGATGGCGGATGATCTGCGCGCCGGTGAACGCGCACTCGATGCGGCGCGTCGCCGGACTGACGCGGTGCTACGCACGGTGGCCTCGGGTGTGATCGCCGTCGATGCCGAGACGCGGGTGGTGCTGGCCAATCCGCGCGCTGAGGCGCTGCTCGGTGCGGTGCCTGCCGGCACACTGCTGCAGCAGGTCTCGCCGTCACTGGCAGAGCGGACGGCGCTCTTCGCCGCATCGACCAAGCGTGACGCCGCGTTCGAGGAGACGTGGGGTGAGGCGACGGTGCAGGGACGCTTCACCCGTCTCGATCGTGACGGCGTCGTGATCACGCTCGATGATGTGACACAACTGGCGCATGCACAGCGCGTGCTGGCGTGGGGCGAAATGGCGCGACAGGTTGCCCACGAGATCAAGAATCCGCTCACGCCCATTCGGCTCGGCGTCCAGCACCTGCGACGCGCGCGAGACGATGGTCGCCCCGATTTCGACGCGATCCTCGAACGCAACGTCGGCACGATTCTGACGCAGATCGATCGGCTGGATGAAATCGCACGCGCCTTCAGTCGCTATGGCACGTCGCCGGAGAGTGCGCCGATGGCGGAACCGACGGACGTCGTGGCGGTGGTCGAGGAGGTCCTGACACTGGAACGGATGGCCGAGGGTGCGGTGCAGTGGGAGTCGCGTGTGCCGGATGCCGGCAGTGCCACCGCGATGGCGCGCGCGCCGGAACTGCGCGATGTGGTGCTCAACCTGCTCGAGAACGCACGACAGGCCGGCGCGAGCGTCGTACGCGTCGAGGTCCGACGCACGCCGGATGCGGTGACGGTCGAGGTGCGTGACAACGGCACCGGCATTGCCGCCGACGTGTTGTTCAAAGTGTTCGAACCGCATTTCTCCACCCGCACCAGCGGGAGCGGCCTTGGTCTCGCGATCAGCCGACGGCTGGTCGATGGCTGGGGCGGCTCGCTGACGATCGCGCAGAGCGGACCGGAGGGGACCGTTGTCGCGATGGCGCTTCGGCCCGCTCCGAGCATTGGCCATGGCGCTAGCTTGCCGTCATGACCGGTTCCGAGCGGCCCTCGATGTTGACCCCTGCTGGCGGAGTGCCGCGTGTGGTGTTGCCAACACTGCCCGAGCACCTGCAGCCATGGGTGTTGCCACCCGGCTGGCGATGGGGACGTGGTGGCGTGCGGAGTGCCGTGCGGCACTACCAGGAAATCATCGACGCATTGGGTCGCTCCTTGTCGCTGGTCACGGCTCCTGATCCGGCGCATCGCATCTGGCTGGCGGCCGAAGCGCGGAATCTTGCACACCAGAGTCATCCGGCGATTCCCACCACGTACCACTACTGGGCTGATTCTGCCAGCGTGGCCCGAGGCCCGGGGTACCTGCGACGCTGGATTGCGGGCGAAAGTATCGAAACGCGTACCAAGCGAATCGGGCCGGATGATGCGCCCGGAATGCTGAATCTGCTGCGTACGGTCGGCACACTGCTGGTGTACCTGCACGACCAGAGCCTGCCGCACGGCGCCATTGGCAGTGGCAGCTGCTGGATCACCCCGACCGGGCGACTCTGGCAGCTCGGCTGGGAGTGGGCGCTGCCTGATGCGCAACGCCCGACCGGCGCCGCACCGCCGGAGAGTTTTGTGCCATATGCGCCCGAATGGGTGAACGGGTGGCAGCCGACGATGTTGAGCGACCAGTGGCAGCTGGCCGCACTGGCGTTCTCGATGATGACCGGCGAACGGCCGCCAACCGACGAAGCGCCACCACCGCTCGCGCTGGTGCGCCCGGACTGTCCGGCCAAGGTCGCGGCGATTCTCGATCGTGCGCTGTCCCGCGACCCTGGCGATCGCCATGAAACGGTGGCCACCATGCTGCGGGCGATGGAACGCGTCGCCAGCGTGCGCACCAGTGTCATGGGCATCGAACGTGTGCCGCCGACAGCGCGTCGGGCGGCGGATCAGGAAGAGGTTCGCCTGCGCTGGGCGACCGGCGACGACTACGAAGTGCTGGCGCGCCTTGGCGCCGGCACGTTCGGCAGCGTGTGGCGCGTGCGCGACCTCTCGCTCGAGCGCGAAGTGGCGATGAAGGTGCTGCACCCGACGGTCGCCGATGATGACGCAGCCGTGGCGCGCTTTCGTCGCGAGGCGAAACTGGCGGCCCAGCTGGCCCACCCGGCCATCGTCCCGATCTACGACTGGGAAACGCGTGATGGGATCTCGTGGTACACGATGGAGCTGGCTGAAGGTGGCTCCGTCGCCAGCCTCATCACGCGTGGCGGCGCGCAGCCCGCAGTGGATATTGCGACACAGGTCGACGGCATTCTCGATGCACTCGACGCGGCGCATGCCGTTGGCATCGTGCATCGCGACCTGAAGCCTGAGAACGTGCTGATCGATCGCAACGAACGGTGGCGATTGACGGACTTCGGGATCGCCCACGGTCCCGGCAGCTCGGAGCGGCATGGCGGTACCGGCACGCCGGAGTTTGCCGCACCGGAACAGATCATGGGCGAGCCGCAGGGCCCCAGTGTCGATCTGTTCGCCCTCGGCGCGATCATCGCGTTCACGCTCACGGGGCGGCCGCCGTTCGGCAGCGGCGACGCGCGGGTGATCGTCGCCAAGCAGCTGCGTGGTGACATGGATGTGGACGGCATTCCGAACTCACTGCTGCCGTTCATCGCCCGAGCGCTGGCGCCTCAGGCGGAAACGCGATTCGCTGATGCGGGTGAAATGCGCAAGGCATGGCACGCAGCGCTGGATGAACTGCAGGACGACGCCGAACGGGGCCAGTGGTGGTGGCGCTGGCTCGGCGGGAACTGACAGCACGCTACGGCGTCAGACGAGGAGTCCGCGCACCGTCTTGAGGTTGGCAAAGGCAGTCAGCCCGGCGAGGCCGAGTTCACGACCGTAGCCACTCGCCTTGATGCCGCCGAAGGGCAGCGCGGGATCTGATGCGACCGGCTGATTGATCATCACACTCCCCGCGAGAAACTCGGCTGCACAGCGCTGCGCCACGGCAGGATCGTGGGTCCAGACGCTGGCACCGAGGCCGAACCGCGTGCTGTTCGCGCGATCGACCGCCTCGTCCAGGTTGCGGATGCGCCACACGCCCGCGACTGGCCCGAACAGTTCGTCGACTGCCATCGGTGATCCATCCGGAATCTCGGTCATGATGGACGGTGGATACCAGGCGGTCACACCGCCGGGATTGGTGCATCCCAGTCGGGCGACACCTCCCGCGTCGAGTGTGGCCTGCACCTGTGCGTGCAGCGCATCGCGGGCGTCGACGCTGATCAATGGCCCGACGTCGGTGTCGAGTGCGCGCGGATCGCTCACCCTGAGCGCACGCATCGCGACGATGAACGCCGCGAGGAAGCGATCGTACACGGCATCGTGCACCAGAAATCGCTTGGCGGCGATGCACGACTGCCCGCTGTTGACGCAGCGCGCGAGCGCCGCGGCGCGTGCCACCGCATCGACGTCCACATCATGCCAGACGAGAAAGGGATCGCTGCCGCCGAGTTCCAGGACTGCCGGCTTGAGCGCCGCGCCCGCTGCTGCCGCTACTGCCGCACCGGCGCGTTCACTGCCGGTGACCGTGACCGCGGACACACGCGGGTCGGCGATGATCACATTCACCTGATCCGTCGTGATGAGCAGCACGGACAACAGACCCGCGATGTCGCCGGCGTCGCGCACCGCCGCCTCGAGTGCCAGCGCACAGCCGGTCACGTTCCCCGCGTGCTTCAGCACGACTGTGTTGCCCAGCAGCAACGCCGGTGCGAGCACCCGGACAACCTGCCAGTACGGGAAGTTCCATGGCATGATTGCGAAGAGGACACCAAGTGGCTCGAGGTGAATCGCGTCGCCCGGTAGCGGTCCGGTTTGAGGCGCAAGGAGTGCGGCCTGTCCGGCATACCACTCACAGCAGGCCGCGCACTTCTCCACCTCGGCGCGTGCCGCGGTGATCGGCTTGCCCATTTCGCTGGTTGCGGTGACCGCGAGGTCGTCAGCGTGCCGACGGAGTGACGCTGCGATCCGGTGCAGGTGCGCTGTGCGCTCTGCCAGCGGCTGATGACGCCAGCGGTGGTGCGCGGCAACTGCCTCGCTGAGTTTCGCGTCGAGGTCGCGCGGCGAGTGCGTCGGGTAGGTCGCGACGACCTCGCCGCCGTGGGGATTGATGCTGGTCAGGGTCACGCGGTGTGTGCTCCGCGCATGGGCGCAGGCGCCACAGCCGTCACGTCGCGGTCGAGTGCGGTTCGTGCGTACACTTCAGTGCTCCTGAATCGTGTGGGGCGCTCCGGTGTCGACCCCAGGTGACGGCTTTCGCTACCATGAATGAACAATGAATCCTGATTCCTCGACTTCCGCGCCTGCCGGTTCACTCGGGGCAGGCCAGACGCCATCCGGGGCACCGGTCCCGACGGGGAAGTTTCGGGCAGCGGCAACGCTGATCGTTCTCGGCATCGGAATTTTGTGGGCGATGCTGCCGTTCGTGCCCGGCATTCTCGGTGCGGCGGTGTTCTATGTGCTGACGGTGCCAGGATTCCGGTGGCTGGTGGACCGTCGTCTGCCGCGCTCATTGGCCGCGACCACAATGCTGCTCGTGATCCTGGTGCTGATCCTGGTGCCCGGGGGCGCGCTGGTGACGGTGCTGTTGGACGAGATCCCCGCTGCCATCCGCGGACTCGATACTGGCCCGCTGGTGAAGAGTGTACAGGGGCTGCGCTTTGGCCCGATCAATGTCGGCGAACAGCTGGCACGGGCCAGTGGCAACATCGGCAGCTGGGCGTCGCAACAGGTGCTCGGCGCCGTCGGCGGCGCGGCTCGCGGTACACTCAATCTCGTCATCGCCCTGCTGGGCCTCTACTACCTGCTGCTGGCAGCGAATGACGTGTGGCCGAAGGTGAAGCGCTATCTGCCGTTCACTGACGAGGACAGCGAAGACCTGCGGAACAAGTTCTATGAGGTGACGATGGCCACCGCCCTCGGTGTGGTCGTGGTCGCCGTCGCGCAGGGTCTGCTGATCGGTGGCGCGTTTGCCGTGCTGCAGCTGCCGAACCCGATCGTGTGGGGCACGGTGACGGCCTTTGCGTCGGTGCTGCCGCTGGTCGGGTCGGCGTTCGTCTGGCTCCCGGCGGTGATCGTCCTGTTCGCGACCGGAAATTTCGGGCAGGCGGTGGGGCTGGCGGTGTTCGGTGGGGTGGTGGTCTCGAACATCGACAATGTCATGCGGCCGATCGTGTCCAAGCGGGTTGGCAACCTGCACCCGCTGACGACGCTGCTCGGTGCGTTTGCGGGCGTGCAGTACATCGGGCTGATCGGGGTGCTGCTCGGGCCGCTGGCGATCACCTGGTTCTTCGAGCTGCTGGTGATCTATGACAAGGAGTACGGGCTGACGGATCGGTTCAATCTCATGGCGAAGAGTTGATCGCGACCGCGTGGCGCCATGGCGTATCCATTGGTGTGCGGTGATATAGTCTCTGATCGAGCAGTATTGTCTCCCGCGACCGACTCCGCCGCCGCCGCCGCCGCCGCGCTTCGAACCGCCGCCTGAAATTGATGCGGGTCGCGTGGATTCGGCTGGCCGGTTGACCACCCCCGCCACAGCGTGGTCCCGTGCTCGCCTCCCTCCGCTCCGCCGCCGTCCTCGGTATCGACGCCACGCCGATCACCGTCGAAGTCAACGTCTCACAGGGCCTCCCGCTCTGGACGATCGTCGGCCTCGCCGACAGCGTCGTCCGCGAGTCCAAGGAACGCGTCGTCGCCGCCCTCCGGGAATGCGGATTCCGCATTCCATCCCAGCGTGTGCTCGCCGCACTCGCCCCCGCCGACGTCCGAAAGATCGGCAACGGCTACGACCTGCCGATCGCACTCGGCTTTCTCGTGGCCACCGGACAGCTCTCGCCGCAGAGCGTTGCCACCCTCGTCGCCGTCGGCGAACTCGGACTCGATGGCTCGTTGCGGGCCGTCCGCGGCACACTGTCCGTCGCGCGCATGCTGAGCAGCGACACCACCAACACCACCCTGCTGCTGCCACCCGCCAACGTCGCCGAAGCGGCACTCGTGGCCGGTGTGCGGATCGCCACCGCCACATCACTGCGCGAACTGGTCGAGCGCTTGCAGCGTGGCCAGCTGGCTGTCGCAACCCCGGCGCCTGCCGTCGGCGCGTTCGATTGCGAGATCCCCGATTTCTCCGACGTGGTGGGGCAACCAGCGGCCAAACGGGCCCTGCTCATCGCGGCCAGCGGCGGACACAACATCGCGATGACCGGACCACCAGGCACCGGCAAGACCATGCTCGCCCGCCGCCTGCCGGGCATCATGCCCCCACTCACCGATGCACAGCTGCTCGATGTGGTCGCCGTGCATTCCGTGGCCGGTACACTCAGCGCGCACCAACTCCACGGCCGCATTGCACCGTTCCGCGCTCCACATCACACCGTCAGTACCGCCGGGCTGATCGGCGGCGGGCCCGGCCCACGTCCGGGCGAGGTCAGCCTGGCTCACGGCGGCGTCCTCTTCCTCGACGAACTCCCCGAACTCCATCCGTCCGCGCTCGAAGCACTCCGACAACCACTGGAGGATCGCTTCGTGCCGTGATCGTGAAGTGATCTACGCTGCTTCCACAACTGGTCTGCCATTTTCGTCCCGAAGTATTCTGACAGGCAGGACCGTCAGGAGCGGCACACGGGCGGCCTCGGCGGTACTCCGCCACTCTGACCAAGGTGCGCTGCCGTAGGCGGGCAGAAAGCTCCCATCCGGCGCGCGGGCCGGAGACTGCCCCGGAATCAACGCGGCCTCCACCTCAGCGACGTAGGACGCGAGTGTCTCGACGGCGGCCCATGGGTGCTCGGCGTCCGTCCGTGCGATCAGCGCCCGTTGACGCGCGAAGGCTGTGTCAGGCACGCCATCCAGCTCGAACAGCGCGAACTCGTACGCGGCCGTCAGCATCGCGAGGGCGTCCATTGCCCGGAGACCACGCGCGACGCGCTCCCAGTACGCGGCGCGACTCGCGAAGTGTTCGTGGCGGTCCGGCATCGGAGGGCGCGGGGTACGCCGGAGGAACTCGAACGCCGCCGGAACAACCGGAGACGCGCTGCGTGTCGACGTACGAGAAGCGAGAGGCATGTCCTCAGCCTACTTCCCACGGCGTGGGATGCCGTACGGCGCCGCCCCCACAGACAGAGCCGCTGTGCGAAGCATTGCGCTTCGGATCACGGCGCCTGCCTGCGCAGGTGCCCCCCTCCGGACGTCCGAGTCCACCGCTGGGGTTGTTATCGTTATGGGGCAAAGTGCAGCCGGACCAGGCACAACAACATCTCCCATTCCCCATGTGCAACGCGTCCAAACATTCGCCCGGCTGCAATTGCGGCTTTGGTCCGCCCTTCAGCGTGCCGTACCACGTCACGCACAGAAAACCATGGCACGAAGAAGCCCTCGACGATCAGGAGTTCGCCGAGCGCAGTCTCCGTCAGTCCGGGTGGGATCCCAAGGCAATCCATGAGGTCGCAGAGAGGCTTACCGGAATGCGGCACTCACGGCTCCCGCGGGCCACCATGCTTGAGCAGGTTCGTCAACTCGTCGGGCTGCGGGAACGGCGCGTGATCGAGACGGCGACCGAGATGGTGGAGGTTCCCCTGTATCGGTTCGGTGCACCGCCCGTGTCGGGCGCCAAGGTCGAGTACCTCGAGGGTGAGACGGATACGAAATCGAGCGGCTGGAAGGTCGTGCTGCAGGCGGTGGGCATTGGCGACACCACGACCGTCGAAGTTGGGAAATCGCGGACGTTCACAGCGACGAATGGGGGCTCGAAACTGGTGTACGTCCCCGTGCTCGTCCGGGTCGCGACCGTCGCCGTTTTTGATGGCGGGCGAGAGGTCGGTCGGGGTCACGAAGCGGAGGTGGTGTCGCCTCCGGATAAGGGCTATCCGCGACTCTTGGACCGAGGCGTCCGACGAGCGACTCCCGGTGATTCACAGGCCGGCGATATGGTGCAGGAGTACCTTGACCTCGATGCCACGCGTGACGCGAGCACCAACGTCCACAGAGACCGGCGGTCGTGGACGATGGATGTCGCCCACGAGATTTCGATCAGCTTGAAGCCGCTCATCGACGTATCGGCGCTCGCGAAGGTCCGACGCCTTCGGAAGCTTGAACTCTCCTTCGAGCTTCCGGCAGGCCATCACTATGTCGCGGAGATTGGCCAAGGCTTCACGCAATGGTCATCGCCGGCACCACCTGCTCGGCGACGGCGCTCGCGGAGGGCGGCATAGCCAGTATCGCGCGTCGTCCGACGTCGGAGCGCGGCGTATCGCGTTGCAGATCGCGTTCGACTGCGGCGATGCCTTAATCCAAAGTCTTCGCGTCCCGCCCCGATCCCGGTGGCAGGAGTAGACGTGGATTCACCGGCAACCGCGTCGAGATCGGCTGGTACATCTGTTCGCGATCTTCTCGAATCGCAATCTCGCGCAGCCGTGCGGTGACGATGCTGATCGCGGCCCCTAGAATGGAGAACCCGACGATCCGAGCGATGATGCCGTCGCCCATAGGCAGCATGTGCGCAATGCCGTCGAAGACCAACCCGCCGAGCGCGCCACCAAATGCACCGCCACGAAACCCTGCACGGAGGTCGCCGAGCGTGTTGTCCTTGAGTCCGAGGCCGGCGCCAACGAGGGCACCAATCACCGTCCATGTGACGACCCTGGCCAACACGATGGTGACCCACGCTCCGGCGACGCTTTCCGCTGGACGCAGGAGCAACGCAAACACACTCCACCCGAGTGCACCGGCGAGAACGCCGCTGATCAGGCCCGGTGCCAAGCCGAGGGCGGCGCCAACTCGAATGCGATCCGCATCGTTGCGGAAGTATCCGTCGGCAGCACCCAGCACTGCCCCCAACGCGGCTCCAATGACGCAGGTCAGAATCGTCGACTGAACGAGACCGTCGGTCGATGTCAATGGCGTCCCAACGGCACGATGGATGGCCTCGTACAACGCGGCGGCGAGGATTCCGGCCGCGACTCCTGCCTTCGCCGGCCGTCGGCTGCTTGTCGACAGGCCAAATGCGTACGTGCGATGGAGGAACCGGTATCCGCATCGCGGGCAGCGAACGACGAGCTGCTTCGTCGTCGCCGGGAGGCGTAGTCGACAGAAGCACGATTCACACACGATGATCTGCGTGGTGGCAGTAGTCGTCGATGACGGAGTTGTTGCTGTCATGCGACGCTCAACGCACCTGAGGCGAGGCAGTACAGCCCCTCTTTCCCGCGGAACACTTCGCCGAGCAGTTCCAGCGTCTCGAGATGTCGGATCAATAGATCGCGTCGGGCGCCCGTGAAGGCGCGCGCGATCTGCTCGACGGTCGCCGGCTGAGTGGCGACCGTACTGCGCACGGCCGTAATCTGGCCGACCGCGTCCGATGGCCATGGCAACCCCTGGTCCGTTGCGGCGGATTGGGTGTCCGCCATCGCAAGCGGCAGCGTCGGGACCACGGCAGTGGACGAGACCAGGTGTCGCTGCTGGAAGTCTGGGCGGAGCCAGTGAACGCGACCGGCCTGTTCCTCGAGCACACGTGCACCATGCAGCACCACCAGACGCTCGAGGATCAACGCGTCTGGCTCGGGCCAACTCCATCCGTACGCCTCAGCGACCAAGGCATCGAGCCGCGCATGGAGATCCGCGAGCACACCGCACGCGGCCGTATCGAAGACCTCGCGCTCCGCTAGCGTCAGCGCTCGGCCTTCGCGCCACGCTGCCATTGCGTTGTACATCGCAGTGATGGTCGCGCGCGCGCTGCGTGCGCTGGCCTCCAGGCGGTGCGCATCAAGGCGCCGTGCTGCCTCCCCGATGGCAGTGCGCTGCTCACTGGACGCCGTGGGAAAGGGAAAGCTGTCGAAGCACCGGCCTTTGTCGTACTGCGGCGTACCGGCGATGCCGTGCACGCTGCCCGCCGCGCGTGCCCACACTTCGTGAATCGCTGAGGAGAGCACGCCGAGCACGAAGGTGTCGTCGGAGGCGATGCAGGTCAGCTTGTCATCTGGTGCGACAGATGCTGGTAGACGAGTGAAGAACCGAAACTTCGCCGTCTTCACCGTGGCGATATACGCGGACAGGCCCGCGACAGCCGCGCGCCACTCCCGCCGGGGCTCACCAAACCGCCACCAATAGGTTCGGTACACCGCTCTCGCGTTCGCGTCCCGCTCAGGCTTCACCCGAGTGCGAACTCGGTCAAAGAGGAGTGGATGGCGCTCGCGCGCGTCCTCTTCGGAGAGAAACCCGAAGTCGATGATCCAGACGTTGCGCGGCCGAGTCGTCAGGTCCTGGCCGTTGCGGTACGGACGGAGCACCTCAGACGCATTCGGGACGGAGGCAAGCAGCATTTGCGCTTCGTCGTCAGGCAGCAGGAAGCCCGTGCCGTGTGGCTTGTAACCGTTGGAACACACGCCGGCATTTGCGTGCATCGGAATCGACGCAGCCGTCGCGATGTCCGCGGCGGCGGACAGATCGCCATTGAGGCGGGGCACGCGTGTGTCCGAGAGAATCGGCACCTCGCCGCGCGCGTACCGGGTGCGCGGAACCGTGAGTAGCCGCGCGCTCGGTGGGTTCTTCGCGATGACGGTCATCGCGACGCGCACCTCCGCGCCGTCGCCGTCGCTCCACGGGTGCTCCGCAATGGCCCAGCAGACGCGCGCCCCCATCAGGCTCGCCGTCTCGATCACGCGGCGGTTTTGCGTCTGCGTCAGCGCTTTCGTGGTGATCAGACCCGCCCGCATCGTTCGGCCGCTGGCCACGGCGTCGGCGGCGCGCGCCCACCAGTACATCACCAAGTCGGCACTGTCCGGCACGTCGGGATACGCGCGCCGGAGCGCTGTCACGTACCCGTCACCGAACGCGTCGCGCTGCCGCGCAGCACCGACATACGGCGGATTCCCGATGATGAAGTCGGCCTCTGGCCACGGAGCTTGCCGGGCATCGACATGCTCCACGTACTCAAGTCGCCGCATGGGATCGGGCACCAGTTCCCCTGAAACCTGATGCGGGATGCGAGGGGTCGGGTCCGGGCGATCTCGTCCTGGGACATGACGAAGCGCGTTCCAGACGAGTACCGCATCCCTGCACTCCAGCGTCCCCGTATCGCGCAGAATGGGTTCCGGTGGTTGTACGTCGTGGTGCTGCTTCCAGAACTGGTGGAAGCCGATCCACAGTGTCAACTCGGCAATCTCGCGTGCCCACGGCTTGACCTCGATGCCGTAGAACTGCCAGGGGCCGATCTCCTCCATGCGTAGTGCCGTCGTGCCGGTCACGCGGTCGATGGAGCGCAACACCTCGAGCTCGATGCGCTTGAGAGCGTGCATGGCGACGTACAGGAAGTTGCCGGATCCGCACGCCGGGTCGAGCACACGCAGTCCGCGCATCCACGCGTGAAAGTCGCGGAGGCTCGCTGCCGCGCGATCTCGATCCTTCGGCTTCTCCGTCGCGAGCAGCTGCACTACCTCGGCCTGCACGGCCGTCCATCGCTCCAGCACGGGCTCCTCAATCGTCGGCCTGACGAGCCGTTCGATGTACGCCGGCGGCGTGAACTCCGCGCCCAAGCGGTGGCGCTCCTCGGGGTTCAGAGCTCGAGTGAGGAGCGTGCCGAAGATCGCGGGCTCTACCTCCGTCCAATCCGCTCGCGCCGCGGCCTCCAGCAGCACCAGCTCTTCGCGGGTCAGCGGGAGCGCAGTCGCGTCCTTGAAGAAGTGCCCATTGAAGCGGAGGAATCGCATCGGCCCGACGCGACCGCCGGTGTCCATCAGGCGCCAGAGGCCTTCCACGGCCGCGCTGAACTCGGACGGCGACCCACGGAGGCCAGCGTCGGTCACCGTCTGACGGAAGGACTCGGACGGCAAGAGGCCGATGTCTTCGGCGAAGCAGGAGAAGACCACGCGCATTAGGAAGCGGGCGACGACCTCCTGATCGTGGCCACGTGCCTCGAGGGCAGCGGCCAGTTCCGCCAGCCGCCCGGCGATCTCCGTCGTGACCGCCTGCGCCGCACCACGTCGGTCGCGAGCACCTGGGTTCTCCCAGACGTCCCGCAGCAGGGCGATGTCGTCCGGTCGGTCGTGGAGCGTCGGCAGATCAATCCGGCGCCCAGCCTCAAAGCCACCGTAGGTGCCGGCCCACCGGTCCCACACGATGAGGGTGGCGCCGACGTCCAGTACCATGAGGTACGGCGGCGGCGTGGCGCCAGGGACATGGTGGACGTAGTTCCGAACCTGCCCGTAGGCCCGACGTAGCAGCGACTCGTTGGCGGCCTTGCCGCGCCGATCCAGTGAGTCGTCCTTCCCCTCAAGGGCGAAGTGCTCGGCCTTCCAGCAGTCGATGAAGTTCTTCGACTCGGCGCCGGCCACGGTAATGGCGTTGATCGCCAACTCGAACTCGTACCCCGACCCCCTCGGGCGGGGGCGTTCGATCAGCAGGGCGTCGCACAGCTCGATGACGTACATCTGCAGGTTGGCCCGTTCGCCGGATCCGGCAACGGACCACCGTTCGGCGAGGACCTGCAGATTGGCGGCAATTTCGGCCATACTCGGGCTGGAGCGGGTCTGACGCGTGACGGGGCAGCCTTTGGAACGTAGCCCCGCCCGCTGACGCTGGCGAGATTCCGGCGGCGTGCGCGGTGGTGCGCGGAGGCAGATCCTTGGGAGTGAGGAGAACGTGGCGTGACTGTGGTCGTGTTTCTTGACACCATGCTCTTTTTGCACTACCGGCCGCTCGCCGAGATCGACTGGCGTGCGGCACTCGGTGCCGAGACGGTCCGCATCGTGGTGCCGCAGATCACCATCCGGGAGCTGGACAAGCACAAGAACAGCCATCCCTCCGCGACGCTGCAGCGACGCGCGGGCGCAGTCCTCCGTCAACTCCTTGCGGGCCATGAAGCGGCGCTCGCCGGACGCCCGACATCCGCTGACGCATCCGGCGAAGTCTGGACGCCGAGGGTCACGGTACGCGACCACGTCACGGTGGAGCTGCAAGGGCTCACGACACCGTTCGACTATCCGGCCGCGCGGCTCGACCCGACGATCAACGACGATGTGCTGGTCGCGAGCATGCTGTCCTGGCGCGCTGACCATCCCGAAACGTCACTGGTTTTGGTGTCGGCGGACGCTGGTCCGCGCGTCACGGCGATGGCGTTCGGCCTCGGTGTGCTTGAGCCGTTGGAAGCGTGGCGCCTGCCAGCTACGCTCGATCCTGAACGGCGTGAGCTTGAGGCCCTGCGGGCGGAGAACGTGCGGCTCAAGTCCGCGCACCCGGCGCTGCGCGTGGTGTTCGCCCACACGGACGCCGCCGAGCCTGAGATGTGCCTCGCAGTGAAAGATGCCGGCAGCGCCGTGGAGCCGCGCGAAGAGTGGGCTGCCGCCTCAGTCGCACAGGCACGCACGGTGCCTGAGCTTCTTCCCCCTGAGAAGCCCACGACGTCGCCGTCGTCAAGCGCGCGGCACTTCTACGACATTTATGCAACGCAGCCACCGTCGCCTGCGGAGTACGCGCGGTACGCGGATGAGCGGCGCGCGTATTTGTCGGCTTTCGATGTCTACCTCCGCGACCGCTGGGCCTATGAGGCGCGCAGCGCGCGGATGGTCGATCTGGCGCTCGTCGTCGCGAACAGCGGCACCGCGGTGGCGGACGACGTCGAGGTGCACGTCACGGTACCGGCGCCTATGGTGATCCACGATCCCGAGATGATCGCGCTGTTCCGGCGCGCCCCGGAGCCGCCACGGCCGCCCATCCCCCCGCAGACACTGCATGATCAGGCGCGGCGCGGCATGAATCCATTCGGTGGGCTTTCTGCCGCGTACACGTCGCATCAGATCGCCTTCGCACCACGCACGCCGCCGAACGCGGTCGACGCGACGGACTATGCCGAGGGCACGCGCACGTTCGTATGGCATGTGCAGCGGGTGAAGCACGGCGTCGATGTGGTGTTGCCTGTCGTGACCGTCGCGTGGCCGGACGGCGTCCCCGTGGCGCCCATCGGCTTGGACGTGACGGTGCACGCGGCGAACCTGCCGACCGCCGTGCGCAGCGCGCTGCATCTGCGCGTGATGCCGGTCGAAACGTCCTAGATGGCCGCAACGCGTGGAGACGGGTGTACTGCGAGCGCAGGAGAGCGGACGGCGCTTTGGCCGTCGTAGACTTGGCGAAAGTCATGTCATCCTCAAGTCAATGATCGAGAACACTTCCGCCGCTCCGACGCAGACAGAGTTAGTGACCGCTAGCGCCACGTCCCCAACGCGCACTGCGATCCGGCTGCTGCGGGTGGTCTCCGTACGCGCCGCCCGGGTCATGCGATGGTTCTACAACGCAGAGGGGCCGACGTCACCGCAAAGGACCTCGCCGCCACTGCTGACGCCCGAGGAGTGCGTCGAGTATGAGCGAAAGTCGGCTGTGTGGGCCGCGCGCCACCGCATCTAAATGGGCCGGCTGAACCTGTCTTTAGACACGGGGAGCCAGAACCTGTATTCGTCGGTCAAGAGCATCCGCGACAGGCAGACGGCCGGGTAGCACAACACCAACCCGATTCGTGCCTTGCCCAGTTCGTTGTGCGAGCGTTGACCCTTGCTGAAGGTGCGCGCGAGGCGCTTGGTCACGCCCGAGACGAGCAGTGGCCTCGCGTGCACCATGACCACGGTCGCCGTCAGCGGCGCGCCGCGATCATGCTCGGTGAGTTTCTCGAGACCCTTATCGACGGCCGACAAGAAGTGCTTCAGCGGCGCGCTCCCCTTGCGAAGTACAACGCGACGCAAAGCCCACAGGAGGTCGATGGTGCTCCTCAAGTGGAGCTCATACTCCCGCTCTGGCTCAGGCGGCGCCCCTCGTCGGACGTCCGCGAGCAACACACCCGAAAGCTCCAGCGACCATGTCAGCCACAATCAAATGTGCTGCCAGGCGCATTCGAGAAACAGGATCACGGCAATCCAAGAACAGAGTGCCGTGCTGGCACGCAATGCGTACGTGACCGTCGTACCCCATACCGAATCGTCAAGCGTGAGGTCGCGGTACATCGCCCACCGAACCAGCGGAACGACGGCGAGGCACGCCGCCAAAATCACGCCACAGGCGACATACCGTGCGGGGGGCACGAGG
>JANMHB010000039.1:0-4466 GCA_031374935.1 Gemmatimonadaceae bacterium
TACCCCTGCGACTGCAACACCTGCATCGCGCTCATCGCCGATATGGCGACCTTCACACCGGGCAGCAGTTCGTCACGACGAATCCCGCGCACGCCCGCCGTCTGCCCGCACAGCACCAGCTGCGCGCCGTGCTCCACCAGCTCTTCCGTGAGACGGCGGCTTGGATTCGGCTTGCCACCGAACCGGGCCGCGAACGCCGCATCGGTGAGCAGTGCCGGCCATCCACTGCCGTGGAAGACCGCGGCGCCCTTCACCTCCGCTTCGGGAATGCCGTGGCGTACGTGCGTGTTGTAGAACCGGGCCACGTTGGCAAGTTGGTCATTCACCCGCGCGGTGTCGCCGCCGCCGGCGTTGATCTCGAACACCGCCTTGAACAGGTGGCCGGCGGGTGCCACGAACGTCGGATCATCAACCTTGAACGACATGCCGGTGCTCTGAATCACGGGCCCGGACATCTGCTGCCCCGGCAGCAGCGGGCCCTGCGCGCGAACGGCCATCGCACACAGCAGCGAGGCCGATACGACGACGGCGAACGCCCGCCAGTGTTCGGCGAGACGGAGGGGGGTCAGGCGACCACCGAGCGGTGGCAGTGCAGCAGGGAACGCGCGCATCGGATGGCTCTCGTGGCTGAGGGTCGAGCGGGAGCACCAACAGCCGTTGCGCTCCACTTCCCTCAGCATACGCGCACCTCCGTGCCTTTGTGGACTAGTTGCCCGTCGTCACCGTCGCGGTGCCGCTGGCTCCCTCGCTGCTGGCCGTGATCCGCACCGATCGCCGTGGCGCCAGCGCCGTGATCCGACCGGTGGTGGATACGCTGACGATGTCCGGCGCCTCACTCGCCCAGACGACCTGCCGACCCAGCAGCGGGGCGCCACCGACGTCGCGGGTCGATGCGACCAGGGTCAGCGTGTCACCGTTGGCGACCAGCACACTCTGCGGCGCAATCACAACCGAGGCAACCTGGCTCGAGGCGGGTGGCAGGGTTGGGCCGACAGACGGCTCGACGTCTCCGCCACACCCGGCAGCGACGAGCATAGACGCAACACAACACAGAAGACGCACGGACATCGGCAGCGGGGCGGAGACTTCGTTGGGGACCTACAGCAGGACAGTGGAGGAACGATCGGCGTCGACCCGCCGTTCCCTCTGCCCCCACCCGTCAGTGCGCCCGGTGATCCATCCGCTGAAACGCCAGGAACTCGGCCACGGCGGCCACGGCCGCGGCGTCGCTGGTCGTGATAAGGAGCTCGCCACCCCGGGGCAGGGGCCGCAGCGAGTACGCGATCAGATGTCGCCTCGCCGCCATCACCGTGGCGCCCGGCACGGTCTGCATATGCACGAACGCGGGGGTGCTGAAGTCGCCACTCGCAAATGCGGCCGCGACGCTGCACAGGTGGACGCGGATCTGTGCGATGCCGACCGGATCATCGACATCACGCTGCAACTCGATCCGGCCCCCGTCGCGCAGCGCCTCGAAATGGTGCGTCGAGGAGTACTGGTCCACACCCATCGCAATCGATCCACGCGCCTGCAGGGCCGAAAAGTTGCTGTCGGAGCGCGACGACAGGCTGTCTCGCTTGCCGACGCCCGCGCCGCCCTGTGGCATCATCCGCGCATGCGCGGCGTGATCCATCGCGGTGGCGTGGGTGCCGTGGTCCACCGGCGCCGGGCACCCGGCGATCGAGCGCGTGGCTCCTGCCGCAGACTGAGCAGCCGACGGCGTCGCCCAGATGACGGCACCCAACAGCAGCGACCGACGATACCACGGTGACATGTCATGCTCCTGTGCGCCTTCAGCGCGATGCACCAAACCACATACGCACCCGGGGACGGATGGTGCGCTACCGCCGGCGCAGGCCCTCGGCTGTCTGACCGCGCTGATTCAGCGTCATCTTTGTCGCTGTCTCACCTGCCATGGTGAACACAATGCGCACGGTCGGGTCAAAATCGGTGCCGAACGTATGATTGCCAAGCGGCACCATTTCGTTCGGCCCCTGTCCCTCGAGTTGACCAAAGAGCTTGCCGGCCTTTTCGACTACCGTGAATGGGCGCGGCGAGCCGAGTACGAGATTGTAGACGCCGGCGTAGCGCCGAAGTTCTGCCGGCGATACCGGGACCGGGACCAGTGGCGCCGGCTTTGGCTTTGACTCCAGGGGCACACCAAGCGCCGCCCGGGTGAGCTGCGTCGCCAGCTCGCCGGGGTCGTTCGCGTCGCCATTGGTGAGCACCGTCACCGAGAGCTGTGCATCAGGCACGAAGGAGTTCGCAGTCAGAAAGCCGGGGATTCCGCCGCCGTGCGTGAGCACCGTATGGCCGCTCAGCTCCTGTCGACCGATCGCGAAGCCGTACTGCTTCGGCGCCGCTGATCCGGCGGGCGTGGTCATCGCGGCATAGCTCGACGGCGTCAGGACCTTCCCCCCGTGGAGCGCGCGATTCCAGGTCACCAGATCGCCGATCGACGAGCACAGAGCGCCAGCAGCGTGCGGCTGCGACATGGAGAGATACGCCGCATTGGTCCAACGATCCTTGCCCTCGCGCGAGTATCCGGCAGCACGATCCGGAATCACCAGCTTCCGCTCGCAGTACATCGTGCGGGCCATGCCGAGCGGCGCGAAGAAGCGGGCAGCGAAATCCTCGCCCCAGGCGCGACCGGCTCGCGCCTCGAGGAGCATCCCGAGCAATACGTAGCCCGTGTTGTTGTACTTCCACGAGGTCCCAGGCGCGAAATCGAACGGCTTCGCTGCGGACAGCGCCACCAGCTGCGCGCCAGTCATCTCCTCGCCCCAGCGCTTTTCCCACGACTCCCCAACCTCGGTGTAGCTCGGAATCCCGGAGGTGTGGTTGAGCAACTGCGTGATCGTCACCCGCCGCCACTTCACGGGCAGGTTGGGCACCCAGCGGCCGATGGAATCGGTGAGCGCGAGCTTGCCCTGCTCTGCCAACTGCAGCACCGCCGCGGCGGTGAACTGCTTGGTGACCGAGCCGATTTCGAACACGCTCGTGGCGCTGACCGGTGTTGCCAGCTCGAGGTTTGCCGAGCCATAGCCGCGGAACAGCAGCGTGTCAGTGCCGCGAACGACGGCCACCGCGGTGCCCGGGGTGCTCTTCGACTCCACGAATCCCTGGGCCAGCGAGTCGAGCGTCACGCGCAGTTGAGGAGACACGACCGGTACCGCCGTCTGAGCGCCTGCAAGGGCAGGCAGCAGAGACGACACGAACAGCGCGCTGATCTGTGACGCGTGGCGATGCATGGAATAACTCCCGGGTGCTGCGTATCGAGTATCCAGCAGTGTGCCCGAAGTACGACGGCGGTGACGCCGAGGTTTCGGGCCGCGGAGCAGCGTCAGTTCCCGCGTGGCTGACAGCTCTCACTGAGCGCGACCTTGACTGACTTGGGCTGCGCGATCGTTCGGTAGAACTCAGCCAGGTACTCGAGCGCGACCTGTTTCCGGCGCGGCTCGAGTGCTGCGAGCGATCGGTATGTCGCTTCGATCCGTGATCGTGCGGCAATGAATCGCTCGAGCGTCGGCTGCCATTCGACTGGACTCAGGCATGGGCCGCGATAGAGCCGGTCGGTCACCGCCCGGATGCCGAGTCGCTCGTCGGGGAAGGAATAGCGGGCGTTGACCGCGCCGCTCCAGTCGAAGTCGAAGGCGACCGTGTGGATCACACCGATCGAATCGCGCATCAGGGAAATGTTGTGCAACCCGGAGATCGACCAATCGGTGTTCGCTGCCATGTACTCGAACAGCGAGGTGATTGCGAGTTGTGATGCTTCGAGATCCTGAAAGAGTGCTCCCTTCGTCTCCAGCACGCTGAGTCCGAACTTCTTCGCCACTTCCTTGTCGTCCTCGACGAAGAACGCCCATGACACCACGTCGGCGGTGGCAGCGGTCGAATCGTGGTAGGTGATCCGGGCAAGTCGCGTGCGAAAGTACTTCGGACTGACCAGCTGATAGGCTCGATAGAGCGCGTACTCCGACAGGATGTACTGCTCGTAGTCCGAATTCCCAGGTCGGCAGTTGGTCGTGATCTTGAGGTCGGAGTTGCCCTGAAACAGCGTCTCACGCGCATCCTTGCGCTCGAATTCGAGCTTGAGCGGCGGGAAGGTGCAGTTCCGCGCCTGGCGACGAAAATGACCTCGCGCGCGCAGTGTGACAGGAAACGCCTTCGGCACGCCCGCAGAGTCACGGTACGTCAGCGTTGCCGGATGCGGCTTGAACTTCGTGCTGTCGCGGTCGCGCACGACGGCGCGCAGGTCCGTGACGATCCTGACATCGAGCACCGTCGTGTCACGAAACAGCCCCTGCGCTTCCGCCGAGTCAGCACACATCAGCGCCAGACCAGCGGCCACCAGACGTCGCATCATTTCTTCATCTCCACGTTGCGAATGTCAGCATTCGGCATACTGCGAAGCGTCTCGGCCACAACCCCCGGCGTGACATCGGCTGCCATCGCCACGCCGT
>JANMHB010000056.1:0-4380 GCA_031374935.1 Gemmatimonadaceae bacterium
TCATTGGCGATCATCAGCTGGTAGCCGCGGCGCTTCGGATCGGCGTCGTCTTCCGGCGAGACGTCGATCAGTTTGGCCACCCAGTCGGCATCCTGTCCGGTGGTGCTGACGAACAGTTTCGCCGCGATGTCGCCCGCCACCACCACGTCCTCGGTGAGTGGCTCGCTCACCCAGCGCAGCACGTCGCGGCGATCATCGAGGAAGCGCTGGTCCTGCAGCAGCCAGGTATACCACTTCGATCCGGTGGACGCATAGGTCGCTTCGATTGGGCGCCTGCGGTACGGCACCGGATTGGCGGGGTCACTCACGAAGCTGTCCGCGGCTGCGGCAGCCGTCGACGTTGGTGCATCGAACGAGAGTCGCCCATTATCGTGGAAGTAAAGTGCGCGCGTCTGCGCGCCAGGCGCTGGCCAGCTGTCGTAGGCGCGCCACTGATTGCTGCCAGCTTCGAAGACGAGCGCTTCCTTCACGGGTGCCGCCCCCTGATCCTTCAGGTGGAACGCGAAGAAGGGGCGCTGCACCTGCTTGCGGTAGTACTCCGCGGTGTTCGAACCGAAGTCGATCGCATCCAGTCGGCGCCCGGGGCCGCCACCCCATGACCCGTGTGTCCAGGGACCGATCACGATCGTGTTTCGCTTGAGCGAGTCGTGCTTTTCCAGCGTGCGGTAAATGGTGACCGGACCGTAGAAGTCCTCCTGATCCCACCAGCCGGCGACGTTGAGCGTTGGCACGGTCACGCGCGTCAATGAACGATGCATCGACTGGCGCTGCCAGAAGGCATCGTAGTTCGGATGTTGCGCAAAGTCGCGCCACGACGGGAGCACGGTGTCACGCAGCACGTTCGCCTGGATGTTCTTCAGCGGTCCGACGCGCAGGTACCAGTCATACGTGTCCTTGGGGTCGAACTTGTATTCGCTGTTCTCACGCGTGGCTTCGGTCATGTACGCGTACTCAAAGCCGTAACTCAGCCGGAACGCGCCGTTGTGGTGGAAATCATCGCCGAGGAACATGTCGGCGGGCGAGGCCTGCTCGCTGACGGCTTTCAGCGCCGGATGCGGATCGAGCATCGCCATCGCGGCGGTCCAGCCATCGTAGCTCACGCCGAGCATGCCGACGCGACCGTTGTGGTTCGGGATGTTCTTGAGCAGCCACTCGATGGTGTCATAGGCGTCGGTCGTTTCGTCGATCGCCGTTGACGCGCTGTCGCTGCTGCGGATCGGTCGCTGCATCACGAACGTCCCGCCGGAGCGATAGCGTCCGCGAATGTCTTGGCTCACGAAGATGTAGCCATCTTCGGCCAGCTCGCGGTAGCCGCCAGTGAGCATGCGTGGTGCGGCGTTACCGACGCCGTATGGGGTCCGCTTGAACAAGAATGGGACGGGGGCCGTGGCCCCGGCCGGGATGAGGATTTCGGTGTGCAGCGTGACACCGTCGCGCATGCGGATATCGGCGGAGCGCGTCGTGTATGTGAGCGGGTCGAAGCGCGCGGGAGCTTGGGCGGTTGCGACCGCCGAAAAGGCAATCGCGACGAATGCAGCAGACCAGCAGTGGGAGCGCATCGGGGAACCGGTCAAAAGGTACGGACTGAAACTGGCGGCTACCGTCGTTCTGCCTGCTTGAGCACCACCCCATCCAGCTTCTCCATCGGCTGAATGCCCAGCAGATCGGCCAGCGTCGGCGCCATGTCCACCACCCGCGCCCACGCATCGTACTTGCCGGGCTGGAACGGCGTGCCCCAGAAGATCACCGGCACCCAGGCGTCCAGATTCCATGGTGTGCCGTGCGTGGCGTAGCGCACCCCGAGATAGTAGTTGAATTGATCGAGCGTCGTCACGAATCGCACCGTGCCGCCCGGCTCGAACATCCGCAGCCAGCGTAGCCCGATCAGGTCGGACAGCGTGTCCGCCTTCGCCAGATCCGCCAGCATGTCGACGCGATTGACACCAGGCAGGCGGCGCAGCTCGGCTGCAAACGCCCGCGCAACTGAATCGACGGAGATTTTCGTGTTCAGGAACGTTGTGGTATCGCCCACCAGCAGCGCCCCGTCGTTGAGTGCCACCTGATTCGTGTCCACGCCGCGCGCCGCCAGCCGCACCAGCAGGGTATCGAACGATGGCGTCAGGTCCACCGAGCGGGCGCCGGGATTCGGCGTCACGGTGGACAGCCCATTCGGAAACGGTGACACGCCATGATCACCCGTCAGCGTGAGGATCACGCGTGTCGAGTCGCGAATTGCGAACAGCGAATCGATGAACGCCCCCAGGTAGCGATCCACGCGCAGCACCTGATCGTGCAGTTCCTTCGAGTCGGGGCCGTAGCGGTGGCCGATGGCGTCGGTGGTCGAGAGCGAGATGTTGAGCAGGTCGGTCCGTTTCGGGTCGGCGCCGAGCTGCAGCTCCTTGAGGCCGGCCAGCGCGAACCGGAGCGTGAGTTCGTCCATCACGGGAAAATTCGCGAGGGTGCCAGCGGCCAGCGTGGGCTCGTCGGCGATCACATGCGGAAAGACGTACTGCTGCCCCAGTGACTCGACCGGCACACTGTCCGGCTCCGCGTAGGCGCTGTCGGCCAGCAGCGGTGTCCACGCCCATCCGGCATAGTCAGCAGGGTGCTGCTTGGTGTTGAAGTCGCGAACCCACTTCGGCAGCGACGTGCCGTAGTACAGGCTCTGGGTGAACGTCCCGTTGCTGGCGTACCAGTACACGTCGCCCTTCGACTTGCCGATCGGCAGGATGGCTGCGCGATCCTTGCGCGAGACGGACAGGAAGCGCGTCGATCGGTTGCTGCGCCGCATCCAGTCGAGCAGCGTGGTGCCGCGAAAGCGGAATGGCGAGGCTCCCGGATCGGTAGAGCCGATCAACGGGCTGGCCGGGTCGTTCACGCCGGCGGCATTGGCGGCGATGCCCGTATGCACCGGGAACCGCCCTGACAGTGTCGAGGCATGTCCGGGGGCAGTCTCGGTGTTGGCGTGGTCCTGATAGGCGCGTGTGAAATGGGCGCCGGCCACGTCGAACCGTCGCAGCCCACCGGTGAACTGTTTTCCGAAGCGCGCGAAGTAGTCGCCGCGCAGCTGGTCGATGGTGATGAAGACGACCAGCGTGGGTCGGCCTCCTGGCGCGCGTGGGGCCACTGGCGCCGGGGGCTGGGCGTGAGCGCAGGCCGTTGTGGTGGCCAGAAACAGGACCGTCGACAGGGTCGTATGGAGGTGGCGTCGCATGAGACAACTCTACACTCCCTGCCGGCCAATGGCCGAGCAGTTGCCCTGCCGTGGTCACGGCCGCACCTTCGATCGGTCCCACCCTCCCCGTCGCCCCGCGCCGTCAATGCCCGAGCACGAGACCCAGCGCCCCCTGCTTCGCATCATTCTGCGAACGATCACCTGGTATCTGGCCAGCGCCGGTGCCTGGTGGCTGGTCCGAGAGTACTCACCGACCGACTGGGGTGCCCTCGGCGGTAACGAACTGGGCGCACTGACCTCACCTGGCGGCGGCGTGAGTGCCCTCGGGCGCGGCCAGGAATCGGGACCGGCGCTGCTGCCGACGATGATTGCGATGTTCGCCGCGTTCGCGACCGCGCTGCCGGTGACCTGGATCTACACCTACACGCGGCACAAGAAGGGCTACCAGCAGTCGGTCGTGCAGACCTTCATCATCCTGCCGGTGATCGTGGCTGGAATTGTGGTGCTGGTGAAGCACTCCGTCGCGCTCGCGTTCTCGCTCGGCGGCATTGTGACGGCGGTGCGGTTCCGGACGACGCTGGATGACAGCAAGGACGCGGCGAACGTGTTCGTGGTGACTGGAATTGGTCTTGCCGCGGCCGTCGATCCCCCGGTCGCATTCGGGATCTCCGTCGCCTACAACATCCTCACGCTCGGCCTCTGGATGAGCGATTTCGGTCGCGCGCCGGCACTCGAGGGTCGGCAGGCGGGGCAACGCCTGGAGCGCGTGCTGGAGGATGCCAACCGGACCGGGATGTTCGTGGCGAAGCTGGACGACGAGGTGCTCAAGGATCTGGCACCGGCGCAGCTGGAAGCGCTGGCTGATCGCGCCTGGCGGCGGCGGAAGCGGAATGCGCCGGATGCCGCCGAGGACGAGCGCCCCGATTACACGCACATGCTGCGGGTGCATACCACCGACATCGAGGGCACGCGCACCGCCTGTGAACGGATGTTCGATGACATCTTCTCCCGCTGGAAGTACATGGGCAAGGCGAAGGGGCTGGATGGTGTGCGCATTCTCGAGTACGGCGTGGCGATGGCAGCCGATGTCACGCCGGGGGTTGTGGCCGAGACGCTTCGCAGTATGCCGAATGCTGACATTCGCAACGTGGAGATGAAGAAATGATGCGACGTCTGGTGGCCGCTGGTCTGGCGCTGATGTGTGC
>JANMHB010000060.1:0-2901 GCA_031374935.1 Gemmatimonadaceae bacterium
AGCTTCTCGGCCTGCCGCGCGAAATCCGCGCGCGTGCCGCTCCGGTGCTTGGACGCATTGCTCGGCAATTTCACGCCGTCGATGGCGAACATTTCACGACCGATCAGGCCCTGCCGATCGCACACCGCCAGCACGGCGGCGAAGACGCGCGCGATGTCATCCCCGAGGGTGCTGACGAAGTGCGCAATCGTGGTGAAGTGCGGCGTGCGGGTGCCGCAGAGGGCGATGAAGGTCACGTGCTCCTCGCAGGCCCGGGCGATGGCGCGACTGCTGACGAGGCCCCGCGAGTACGCGAACAGCACCACCTTGAGCAGCAGGGCCGGCGGATACGCCGTCGCGCCGGTCAGATCATTCTTGATCCGTACATCGAAATGCGACAGGTCGATGGCGTGATCGAGCAGATGGTTCAAGGCGTGCTCGAACGTCCCGGGGAGCAGTTGCCGGGCCAGGTCGATGGCCAAGAACTGCGGATTCGTGTTGATCGACTTGTAGCGTGGCATTGGCGAGCTGCTCGACAGCGGGGAGACCGGAGCGCACATTCGACGGAGGAGGCTTCCAATTGCTCCTTCACGTTTCGTTCCGCCACGGGGGCTTTTTCTACAGCCTCAACATCGGCATGTGCCAGCCGGAGTGCCACAAGTGTTGATGCGTGGTAGGTTCGACGGTGCGGGCACTCCGCAGGCAATGCTGGTGCTGGGCAGCAACACCGACCATCGAGGCACCACCTGATGCGCTATGTCGTAGGTGTCGTTGCTGTCGCTGTATCCGCTAGCTGTTCGCGCGATCGCCCGACAAACGCTTCGCCCCATGCTGGCGGGGTGTCCGCGTTTCAAGCAACCGGCTCCCCCACCGTGGCAGCCGGCGCGAGCGTGGCGGCCACCTTCCAAGTTCACCCGCTGACCCCCATGACGGGAGACGTCGAGATCTTGCTCGGGCATCCCGATTCGGCGGGCCGGCCGTTCGTCATGCGGATCCGCGAATTGCCGGGCACCATAGTGCCGCCCCACTCGCATCCCGTCGATGAGCATATCACCGTCGTCTCGGGGACCTGGTACTTCGGCGTTGGCGAGCAGTTCGATAGCACGGCGCTCCAGAAGCTCCCGACCGGAGCCTATGCGTTTGCGCCCGCCGGGACCACGATGTTTGCCTATTCCCCCACGCCGGCCGTCGTGCAGATCCACGGCATCGGGCCGTTTCGGATTCACTGGCGGCACGGCGCGCGCCGCTCTGACGAGCCCGGCGCCGACTCCGTCTTCCGATTCCGCGCTGGCCAGCGGGTCGTCGGCCCGTGGGGAGCAGCGCAGATCGTGATCGGCTATGCGTCGGGGACATTGATCCAGTATGAGATCGAAACGCCGGATGGCCAGCGGTACATGGCCCAGCAGTATGATCTGCGGGCGCAGTAGGGTTCTGCAGTCGCTGCCCAACCCGGGCATGAACCTGACGGCGCGGCCGGAGCACCGGCCGCTCTTCAGTTCCCAGCGGCCGCGCCGCAGGTTATGCCCCATACGTTATGCCGATGAAGCGGCCTCGAACCGTTACGAGGAGCGACAGATGCAGGCTCGAAAAGCCGCACTCCTGATCTTGCTCGGGTCGGTCGCATGCGCTCAGCCGCGCGCCGAGCTGAGCGCGGAGCGCGCCGCCGCAATCGCCGATAGTGTGCGCGTGTTCCTCGCCGACTTCAATCGCTTGTCCGAGAACGCGCGGTGGGACTCACTCGCGGCTCTCTACTCCGAGCGTGCCGATTTTCGCTTTGTCGAGAGCGGTGAGGTCCGCTATGCCAACGCGGCCGCGATCCGCACGGCACTCTCCGCCGTGCCAGTCGGAACGCGCATCAAGACCGCGTACACGGACGTGGTGGTCCAACCGCTCGGTCCCGGCGTCGCGGGAGTTGCCGCCCAGTTTTCCACCCAGTTCGTAGATTCGGCTGGTGTGAACTTCGGATTCTCCGGTGCGATCATTCTGACTCTACAGCATGAGCCAGCCGGATGGCGGATCGTCTCGGGGCACTCGTCCGCTCCGGTGCCGCGCGGGCCGTAGTGCGGGCACCGCATAACGGAGGTTGGTGCCGATGGCCGGTCTAGCGAAGCAGGTGGGCGGCCGCGCTGTATCGTACCTTTCGGTTCGGCGCGGCCGCCACCTGCATCTTATGGAAGCGGGCACGGCACAACCAAACGTTATGCGACACGCGATTCTGGTCTCGGTGGAGGGGACGGTCGCCCGCTTGACCCATGTCACGTGACGCGTTACAGTACGGCGTGATCAAGTCGTTCGCGGATCGGCGTACGGAGGAGCTCTTCGTCTTGGGACGGGCGCGACGCGTCCCGCCCGAGGTGGTGCGGCGTGCGCTGCGGAAACTCGAAGCGGTGGACGCAGCGACCACCCTAGACGACTTTCGGGTGCCGCCCGGCAATCGGTTGCACGCCCTGAGCGGCGACCGGCGTGGGCAATTCGCCATCGCCGTCAACGATCAGTGGCGGATCTGCTTCCGCTTCGATGCTGGGGACGCGTACGACGTCGAATTCTGTGACTACCACTGAGCGAGGGTCCACCATGTCCATCGAACACCGCCGGGGTCGGCAGCGCGCCCCGATTCATCCGGGCGAGATTCTCCGCGAGGAGTTCTTGCCCGACTATCGACTGAGCGTCAGCACGCTGGCTGGGTCGCTCGGCGTGTCGCGCCAGTCGGTGAATGAGTTGCTCCGCGAGCGCCGGGCGCTGAGTCCGAGCATGGCGCTGCGGTTGTCGAAGCTGTTCGGGAACTCAGCCGAGTTCTGGTTGAATCTTCAGCGCAGTGTCGATCTCTGGGCGGCGGAGCGCGACTTGAAAGCTGAAGGCGCACGCATCAAGCCGCTGCGGGTCGCATAACATCATGATGAGACTGCGCAGTACCGCAGCGTG
>JANMHB010000105.1:0-12208 GCA_031374935.1 Gemmatimonadaceae bacterium
CGGCTTCTTCGGCGTGGTCGTGTACACGCGGGTGCAGACGCCGCGCTTGAACGGATTCGACTTAAGCGCCGGCGACTTGCTGTTCTCCACCACGTCCCTGCGGGACCGGCGGACGAGCTGATTGAT
Organism: Gemmatimonadaceae bacterium; assembly: GCA_031374935.1. Taxonomy (GTDB): domain Bacteria; phylum Gemmatimonadota; class Gemmatimonadetes; order Gemmatimonadales; family Gemmatimonadaceae; genus JACMLX01. The sequence continues at coordinate 127 of JANMHB010000105.1, forward strand.
AGTAGGCATTGCCTCTGAGTGTTCGGACCCCGACATCTACGTGGATCGCACCCCGGGGCGGGGGCGGCACGGAACAGACTGACGAACTTAGGCGGTCGGGGGGTGGGGGTCAACCGCGGAGCGGGCGTCGCCACCCTCTGCTGCGGCCGCTCCCTGCGCAGTGGGTCCGATCCGGGAGGGTGCCGCCGCTTGAAGGCCCCTCCCCCGGTCGCGCAACGCTACCAGATCGCCGGCTTCGTCCAGAACAGGAGCACGCCACAGCCGGCCGAACCGCCGCTGCCCGGCTGCGGCGCGAGTTTCACCCCACCGGCGCCACCAAACCACGGCTCCGGCGGCGCGGGCACACTGCTGTTGTATTGCGGCGGTGCATTGACGCCATCGGCGTAGACCTCCACCGCTCCGATCTCCGTTGGCCGGACCCAGCGCTCGATGCCGTTGATCCCCTCCGGCACCCGAAAGCCGTCGAGGAAGGTTACGGGCGTGCAGTTGGATCGCCCGCCGAGCACCGGCTGGCCGATATTGTTCGTCCCGATGATTCGGAATCCAGCCGTCCCGGCCAGTGCGTTGGCCAGATAGCTGGAGGTCCGCCGCGCCAGCTCTTCACCGCTGAGGAAGACGCCGGACCCCTGCCGCCGCCGTATCGCGAATTCGCTGCTGGCCCGCACCGGCGCGCTGTACACCGACACAGGTGCGAGCACATCGACGGTGCGCTGCATCCGGAGATCGAAGGTCATCCCACCCGTGGAACGCAGATCGACGGCATTGCGCGATGGCATGTACCCGATCGCGATGACTTCAATCGTCTGCGTGCCCGACGGCAGGGCGTCGAGCAGGTAGAAGCCGTCGGCGTTCGTCACCGCCTCGCGGGCGTCGACCTGACTGGCACGCGCCCTGACCCGGGCACCCGCCAATGGCTTTCCGTCTGGTGTGAGGATGCGACCGGTGATGCGACTGGTCACAGCGCGCTCGGCGGCGACTCCGGCCCGCGCCAGACTGTCCCGCGCAGCGGCCGGGCGGAGCGACGTCGAAGGAATGAAAATGTCTCGAAAGCGCACCGGGTCGGCGGGGTCGAGGGTGAGCTCGATGCCATCGCTGGCGGTCTCGGTGATCGTGGCCTTGCCGATCGAATCCGCCGCCGGTGCCGCGTCGATGGCTCCGGCGGGATGGCTGGTCAACGCGCGCGCCTGCACCAGTACCGCGACGCCGGCCGGCACACCACAAGCGGCAAAACGCCCGCCAGCACCGACGGAGGCGCGCACGCCGCGCAGGACCCGCTGCACGCCAAAGGAGTCAACCTGAATCTCGCCCCACCGGATCAGCACCGTACCCGTCGACACTGGTGTTCCGTCATCCGCGTCCAGCACTCGGCCGACGAGCGCGCCGGTCCCATCGCGCTGAATGCCGCAGAGTACCGCGCCGATACCACGCGCACTTGGCACGGCCAAGTCGGCCCGAATCGTGGCCGAGGCGCCGACCTCCAGCAGCCTCGGGGCGAGGATCAGGCCGAGGGAATCGAGCCGCGGGTGGGCGAACCCAATGACGTAGCGCCCTGGGGCGATGGAGTCGAGCCGGAATCGTCCGGCCGCGTCGGCATCGACCGTATACCCGGCCGATTCGCGGGCGGCCGCCGGAACGAGCTCGATCCGCGCGCCGGCCAACGGTCGTCCGGCGAGGCTGTCACGCACCGTGCCGTCGATGCGTGAGGCGTAGAGCTGGGCCGCCAGCGCACCTGGTACACTGGCGCTCGCCATCGCCATGCCAGCGATTGCGCGCACTGCCGCCGAATGCCATGCCTTCATCGATGTCCTCCTTCTGGGCCGCGACAGTGCGGCCGGCCATGCGACCAGACGCGAAGATACCCCGGGGATCAGGAATGGTCCAATTTCGGACCAAGGGCACGCGTGCTGGACCCTTCGTGGGGTGACGCCGGGTGGAGCGTCCGTTCACACGTGCGGCAAGAGCCGATCCGCCGCCGCCGTCGAGTCGATGGTGTCGACCACTGGCTTGAGCTGCCCGCTGGCCACGTCGTAGACGACGCCCTGCAGCAACAGCTGCTGTCCTTTCTTCCACGCATCGAGCACCACCGGCGTCCGGGCCAGAATCCCCATCTGCTGCAGCACGTTGAGCTCGGAGAGTCGACTGAGCCGGGCCCGTTCATCGTCGATTGCATTCAGCTCGATGCGGTGCCACCGGATCACCGTGCGAATGTCGCTCAGCCAGTGATCGAGCACGCCATGCGCGCCATCGTGCATCGCCGCCTTGAGCGCACCACAGTTCGTGTGCCCGCAGATGATCACATGCCTCACCTTGAGCACATCCACCGCGTACTGCAGCACGGCCAGAAGGTTCATGTCGGTTTCCCACACCTGGTTCCCGATGTTCCGGTGCACGAACATCTCCCCAGGCATCACACCGGTGAGCGTCTCTGCAGGCACACGGCTGTCGGAACAGCCGATCCAGAGAAAATACGGCTGCTGCGACGAATCGCGTTCGGCGAAAAACCCTGGATCGCTGTCGAGCAATCGCTCGGCCCACACCCGGTTGTTCTCGAGAATTCTCGCGAAGTTCTGCATGCTCGGTTGACCCGACTGGTTGCGTGTATGCCGGCGTGTACGACGTCCGATGATACAATGAGGCGATGCACGACCTGGAGCCGTGCCGGACCGGACACTCGGCCGTCCCACTCGCACAGCCGCGAGTGACGCCGACGCCCGCAATCAAGCGGGTTCCCTGCGCCGGTTGCCGGGTGGTGCTTCCCCGACGCCGACGCGCGCAGCACGCGGCTGGTCGGCGCTCATGATGGCACCTTGCGTCCCGGCCCGCCGCGCCGACGCAGTGCATTGACGTCACCGAAGACGCGGAGAGTATCAGTGGCTGGTCGCGCGGGACCCGCGCCAGCCCCGCACAGCTGGACCTGTCTCGGTATCTTTCGGCAGACCGACTGCTGTACGTCACCCGCTTTCCGACTCCATGCCCGCCACCACAACCTCCGCCGCCATCGCCAGCACCATCGAGCGCCGACGGACGTTTGCCATCATCAGCCACCCGGACGCCGGCAAGACGACCCTCACCGAAAAGCTGCTGCTGTACGGGGGCGCGATCCATCTGGCTGGCTCGGTCAAGGCGCGCCGCGCACAGCGGCACGCCACCTCTGACTGGATGGCACTCGAGCAGGAACGCGGCATCTCGGTGACGTCGAGCGTGATGCAGTTCAACTGGGAAGGGTTCCACATCAACCTGCTCGACACCCCGGGGCACGAAGACTTTTCGGAAGACACCTACCGGACGCTGGTGGCCGCCGACAGCGCGATGATGCTGCTGGACAACCGCAAGGGCGTGGAGGATCGGACGCGTCAGCTGTTTCAGGTGTGCAAGCGCCGGCGGATGCCGATCTTCGCACTGGTCAACAAGTGCGACCGCGTGGGCGAAGACCCACTCAAGCTGATCAGCGACGTCGAAACCGACCTCGGCATCAACTGTCACCCGGTCACCTGGCCGATTCACCGCGACGGCGCGTTCGTGGGCGTGTACGATCGGCGCAAGGAACAGATCTATCTGTTCGACCGCAGCGAGGATCACGGCGCCAAACGCGCCACGGGCCAGGAGGGACGGCTCGACAGCGCCGAGATCATCGCGTTGCTCGGTCCGGAAGCGCATCATCAGCTGCTGCATGACCTCGAGCTGCTGGAGGCGGCCGGTCATCCCTTCGATCACGACCAGATCCTCACGGGCGATCTCGTCCCCGTATTCTTCGGCAGCGCGCTGACGAACTTCGGCGTCGAGCCGTTCTTCCGGGAGTTCCTCGAACTGGCGCCGGCGCCGACCTCGCGTGAGTCGACGCTTGGCGCCGTCGAACCGACGCAGGAAGAGTTCACCGGCTTCGTGTTCAAGATCCAGGCGAACATGGACCCGAAGCACCGCGACCGCATTGCGTTCGTGCGCGTCTGCTCCGGGCGGTTCGAAGCAGGAATGCCGTCGCTGCACGTGCGTACCGGCAAGACCGTACGCCTGAACGCGCCGCAGCAGTTCATGGCTCGCGAACGCACGATCATCGAGGAGGCCTGGCCAGGCGATGTGATCGGCATCATGGATCGCGGCAACCTGCGCATTGGGGATTCCCTCAGCGAAGGCACGAAGCTCGAGTTCAGCGACATTCCACGTTTTCCGCCCGAACACTTCGCGCGGGTGGTGCTGAAGGATCCGATCAAGCGCAAGCAACTCGATGCGGGCCTGCGCCAGCTCACGGAAGAGGGCGCGGCGCAGGTGTTCTACACCTCGCACTCGGATGTCTCGCAGCCGACGCCGATCGTTGGTGCAGTGGGCGCGCTGCAGTTCGACGTCATGCTGCACCGGCTGGAACACGAATACGGCACACGCTGCAAGCTGGAGCCGATCAGCGCCCGGTATCCACGCTGGGTGACGGGGCAGGAGGCGGACATCGAACGACTCGCCAACGAACCTGGGCGACTGCGCATCTACGATTCACTCGGAAATCCGGTCATCCTGTTCGAAAGCGAGTGGGCGCAGCGGTGGACCGTGGATCGGGTGAAGGCGCTGGAGTTTCATGAGGCAGCGCCATAGTTCCCTATCTTCGGTGGCGGTGTCCACGCACCCGCCGTGGGTCATCGAACAGTAGATGTTGCCGGCCGACGAGTGCGTGCGAAGAGTGGCGCCGTTACGGCACCCCGTTCGTCGGCGCCTGCGGTGCAATCGCCAGCCCTACCATCGGCGACGCACCACCTCGGCAGTCGACATCCGTGTGGGGCCCGGATACGGCACGGCAGGGCCCTTGATCGTCTGCCACAGGATGCGGTTGAACAGGTCTTCCTCGGCCACATCCTCGTACCGCAGATCGAGCTTCTTCGACTCGATGGCTCCTGTGCCGCTGGCCGGATTGCGGTCCGTCAGTGGTGTCGATGGTACCAGCGCCGCGTAGGGCCGCACATCAGGCGACGCTCGCCAGATCTCGCGCAGTGGCCGCCCGTAGTGATCGTATGGCGACAACGCATCGAGGCCGAGCAGCGCTTCCATCGTGGCGATGGCGTCGGTGGTGTTTACGAATCGGTGATGTACGCCAGCGCGTGCCCACGGTGAGATGACCAGCATCACCGACCGATGTGAGTCCACGTGATCGGGGCCGTTCTGTGCATCGTCCTCGAGGACGAAGACGGCGGTGCTCTCCCAGAACGGCGTCTTCGAAAGCGCTTCGATCATGCGGCCAAGGGCGAGATCGTTGTCGGCCATGTGCGCAAAGGGGGTCGGCTTCCTCGCCGATGCACCGTGCGTGTGGTCGTTCGGCAACCGCACGATCTGCAGCTGGGGCATCTTCCCCGCGCTCACGAACTTGCCCAGCTCCCAGATCCAGACATCGGCGCGCCGCTGATCCTGAATATCGAGATTGTACCCGGGAAACTCACCACTCGTGTTGGCGACCAGGAAGGGCTTCAGCCCTCGATACCACGCCGGCGCGTCCTTCCCGTCGCCATCAGGCGCGACGAACTCCCCGAAGTTCCGGAAGGTGATTCCCTTGCGTTGCGCAAGATCCCAGAGATAGCCATTTGCCGGCTCCGCAACGTCGTCATCACCATCGTCCAACGGCACGCGGCCACGATTCGTCCCTTCGTAGTCATACGAGCGCCCGCGTCCGGAGTAGTTCGATGGCACGGTCTTCTGGGTGTAGTCAGTCGTGTAGGCGGCCATGCTCCAGTTGTGGCCATCGGCACTGACTTCGGCATTCACGAAGAAGCGATCGTACAATCCGAACCGGTCGGCGAGCGCGTGATGATTCGGTGTCACCGCCCGCGGAAAGAAGAGCAGCGTGGTGTCGCCATCACCCTGCGGCATGTCGGCGAACACCTGGTCGTAGGTACGGTTCTCCTTGATGATGTAGATCACATGCTTGATCGGCGGCATGCCGCTGCGATCTGCCGGGGCATCCCAGTTGTTGGCCCTCGCAACCCGCTGGCTCAGGGCGCCGAGGGATGCCGGTGCGAACGCATCGACCGGAATCCGCGTGATCGTGCCGTTGATCTGCGCCGACGTGTAGTTCGCAGCTCTGTTCTCCTTCGTGCTCCTGGTGCCGGGTTGCGCCAGCTGCGGGTTGGGACCGGCGCCGCGCCCCTTCGCGTCGATGACATGCAACGTGTCACCCACCTGCACCAGCGCTGACGGATACCAGCCCACGGGCACTCGCCCGAGCAACGAGTCCCGCGCGGCCGTGCCGACGCCTGCCGTGCCGGCGCTCAGCGCGAAGACGGCCACCGCATTATTGTCGCCTTCCGTCACATACAAGTGCGAGCCATCCGGCGAGAGCAGCAGGCCGATCGGCGCGCTGCCCTGACCGAGATTGGCAGGAGTGGGATCGGCGAGGGTGGCAATGACCTTTCCAGCCTTCGTATCGATCACGCTGATGGCATCGGTCGACGCCGAGGTGGCGAAGAGTCGTGATCCATCGCGGCTGAGCAGCAAGGTGGAGGGGTGTCGTGCGACGGTGATCGGTGCCGCTGGCGTCAGCCAGTCGCTCTTGGAGCCGTCGAACACCATTACCTGTTTCGTGCCCCAACTCGAGACGAACACGGTGCCGTCGGAGCCGACCTTCACGGCATATGGGTACCGCCCGGCGGCCACGCGCTGCGCCACCTTGCCCGACACCAGGTCAAGCACGGCGATAGAGTCAGCCAGATTCTCAGCCACGTACAGAAAGCGACCATCGCGGCTTGTCGCGATGCCCGCCGGATAGCTCGATCCGTTGGCCTTCGGGTCGGGACGCTCGCGCAGAATCAGGGAGTCGCGGAGCGTCAGTCGCCGCGACGCCCAGTCGTATCGATAGATCACGTCGGCATTGCCGCCGGACGCATACAGCGTCCGTCCGTCAGGACTGAAGGTGAGGCCGACGAACGCTGCGGGCTGCTCCATGGTCTGCACCACCGCGCCGGTGCGCGGGTCGACCACCTGTACCCCCTGCAGGCGCCAGCCATTCAGCAGCAGCAGGATGCGCGATGAGTCGGGCGAGAGCACCGCTTCGAGCGGTAAAGGTCCTACGTCGGTGCGTGGACCGGCAGGGTCCAGCCTGACGCCTGTTGGCAGGCGTGGCGCCTCCTTCTGCTCTGCGATGGCGCCGGGTGACGAGTTCTGACACCCGGCGAGGAGTCCGAGGAGCGTGGCGGCCTGAAGCAGTCGGGGGAGGGCACGGTTTGGCATGGCCGAAAAATGCACGCATCGCACGTCAGGCGAAGGGTTGCGACCCAACTGTGGCATTCGCGGTGACCCGCTCTGCTGCGCGTCGCTCCGCACTTCGTGGCGAGTCTGCGGACAATCCAGAAGGGACTGACGCGAGGATCATCATCGCATTCGTGCACGTCGCGCAGACCACGCGAACGCGTGTTATCTCTCAGGGGCGTGAGGCTGCGATGACGGCCGCTTGTAGGATCACTGCACGACACACACACCTCCTGCCCAGCGCATCCCTTCCGTGCCATACACGGCCAGACTCATGACCGCCGAAGATCTTCAGGCGAATCCTGTCGCGAACGTGTGTACGGAGTTGGTCGCCGGACACATCCTGGTGCGCGAACCGCCAGGGTACCGGCACGCATACGTCGCGGCGCGATTGCTCGTTGCAATCGCGAACCATGTGAACGCACAGGCGCTTGGGATTGTCCTGGCGGCGGAGAGTGGATTCACACTGTTTCGCAATCCCGACACAGTTCGCGCGCCGGACGTCGCCTTCATTCGCGCCGAGCGTGTCCCCGCCGAATCGATGAACACCTATCCGGAGTTTGCACCGGACCTCGCCGTCGAAGTGCTCTCCCCCTCCGACCGAACGGGCAAGGTGCTGTCGAATGTTGGCGATTGGCTCGACGCCGGCGCGCGTCTGGTCTGGGTCGTCGATCCGGTGCGCCGCGTGGCGCGGGTGTATCGCGCCGATGGGTCGGTGTCATCACTGTCGGCGGCCGACACGCTGGATGGTGAAGATGTACTGCCGGAGCTGCGTATCGCGGTTTCAGCGATGATCGACTGAACGCGAAGACTGCCTGGTTCACACTCGATCGTCGGTTCCGAAAGCTCGTGTGCTCGTGTGCCGGGGCCGCGTTCTCCCGGTCCGCCGCCGCGTCAGAAGTGGGTGCGCTACGGCATGCGCTCAGATCTGCGGTCTGTCGACCAAAGACCGTCGCTCAACATCGACACCTCGCTGCAGCTCCGCGATGCGCTGCCGCACGCGATTCACGACGGGCTGCAATGGTGCGTCAGCGTGATCCCAATACTGGAGGAACCGCCTGTAGGCATCGAGCGCACCGAGCGTGTCAGCCTTCGCGTCGAGCAGCTCGCCGATACGGCGGTGCGCCGGTGCCAGCAGGGGCGTGGTCTGATCGAGTGACCCGGGAACGCCGAAGTATCGGGCTGCGCGAAGTGCGGCGAACCGTTGGTACACCACAAGCGCGGAGTCTGGCTTCCCCGCCCGGTCAGCCACCACGGCCAGTTCGACAGCGCTCGCAGACGCGCAGGCGGCGAAACTGTTTGCCATCACCGCGCACGCGCGCCGCACCACGCTGTCTGCCGCAATCGTATTGCCGCTGCCGAGTTGTACGAACGCATCCGTGAGCAGCAGTCTCCCGTCGAACGCGATTGCCGGGCTCCCCGCCTTCGCAACATCCGCACGTAGCCCCGTCATGATCGCACGCGCTTTTTCCGGCTTGCCAAGCAGCGAATAGAGCATGACGATCGGCGGGATCCCACGCTGCCACGGACGGCGGCCACGCGTCAGGCGATCGAGTCGGGGCCACAGGTCGTCGAGCCGCTGAAGATCACCCACGGTGTCCACACCGAGCATCACTCGTCGCTGGATCGCGGCGACTTCAGCGAGAATTGTGGCCTCCTCAGCGCTGAGCTGACTACGCTGTACACGAGCATCGAGCGCCGCGCGATACAGGCGGTCCGCATCTCGCAAGCGACCATGGAGTGCGGCGATTGTCGACGACGCCTGCAGTGTCACCATGCGCTCGACGGTGACACCCGACGCTGCCACGCGCAAGAGCGAATCGATCGCTGGCTCATCGAGCCGCGCCAGCGCGACGTCAACGGCCGCCATAGTGAGCTCAGCCGAGTTCGGATGCGCGAGCACGAATTTGCGACTCACCGCATCGGCCTTCCCGAGCATACCCAAGCCGACAGCAGCGAAGATCTGATTCGAGTACGTCACCGCAGGTGCGTTATCCTGCGCGAGCAGTGAATCGTAGATGAGCATCGCTTCGCGCTGCCGCCCCAGACGTGCCAGACTGACCGCGAGATTGTTCATCGCAGTGGGATCGCCGGGGTACAGTGCCAGCAACGCGCGCAACGCAGCCACCGCACGATCGAGTTGCTGCCGCGAGTCTGCGACCGACGCCTCCACCATGAATCGCTCGCGCTCGGGAAGTCGCTCGCGCAGCGCCCACGCACGCGCCAACGCGCTGTCGCCAGCCGCCGCACCACTGGCGGGTTGCCCGGGATTCAACAGGAACGTTCCCTTCCTGCGCCACGCCATGGCGAACATGCTGTCCTCCGCAATCGCGCGATCGAGCAGCGGAACGGCTTCCAGCGCCCCCTTCCGATCCGCCTCGCGTTCCGCTTCCGCGTACAACTGCAGCGCCGTGAGCGAGGACGTCGTGATCTGCGCCAGCGGCGGCGTCTGCCGCACGTCGCGCAACGACTCGCCGATCTGCGCGCGTAGCTTTCCCGCCAGCTTGTCGACGCCGGCGATCAGGTCGTCGCGTGTGCGGACTGTCTGCTGCGCGGCGACGAGCGACTCCCCAGTGGCTGTCGCGATCAACCGCGCACTCAATACCGTACCTGAACCGGAGGGCACCACCGTGCTCACGAGATAGGCCTTGATTCCCTCCCGCACGGCAACTTCACGCGCGAGTTCCTCGGTCAGTACTGGCGCGTCCGCGCGCTGCATTCGTCCGAGTGCCGTCCGTACGCGAGACCGCTCGACAAGCCGGAACGCGCGCGACTGCGACAGATCGATGCGCAGTAGCTCGGTGATGCTCAGTCCGAGTGAGTCACGCTGCGATGCACCCGCATCGACGAGAAGTATGGCGTCACGCTCGTTCAGTGCGCCGGCGCTGAGAGGTGTGGCTGCCGGACCAATGCCCGTCAGGCGGGATGCCATGAACAGGGCGACAACGGCCGCGAGTGCGGACAGTGCAACGACACCGCCACGACGCACACGGCTTGGCGTGATGGCGTCGAGGGTGGTTGACTGACGAGGTCGCCCGGCATTCGCCTGACCTGCCGTATGGGTCGAGATCACCGTCAGCACGCCACCGATCACGAGCAGCGCAGCCGCGGCAATCAACACCCAGTCCGGCAGTGCAAACGCGCGAATGGCGACCCATGTCGCAGCCAGGATCACTGCAGCGCCGAGGAAGAATCGCAACGGCACATGCCACAGACTCGAAGGATTGCCTTGCGCCACGTCTCCATCGGCAGCAGGGTTGCGTACCTCATCGAGTGCGTCGCGCGCGTCTTTCGCAGTCTGGAACCGATCGGCCGGCCGCTTCTCGAGGCAGCGCTGTACGAACGCATCGAGTCCGGCTGGTGTCGCAGGACGCAGCGTGGCTGCCGACGGCACCGCCTGATTCATGTGGGCGGCAAACAGCCCGAGCGCTGTGCCGCTCTGGAACGGCGGCGCGCCGGTGAGCATCTGAAAGGCCGTGACACCGAGCGCATACATGTCGGCCCGATGATCGACGTCCGGGTCGGCGGCGATCTGCTCCGGCGCCATGTACAGCGGCGTGCCGACCGTGACACCAGTCACGGTGAGCTTCCCGTTCGAACCCGGGCCTCCCTGCATGGCCTTCGCGACACCAAAATCGGTGAGCACGGCGTGACGCGTGGTCAACAGGATGTTGTCTGGCTTGATGTCGCGGTGCACCACGCCGTGGTCGTGGGCGTACGCCAGTGCATCGAGCACGTCGCGCAGGATCTGTCGCACGTCGGCAACCGGAAGCTCATGCTCCCGCTCCAATCGCGCCTGCAGGGACTCGCCCTCCACGAATGGCATGATGTAATACGGCAGACCAGCAGCCGTGCCGGCGGACAAGACGGGAACGATCAGTGGATGCTGCAGTTGCGCGACGATGCGCATCTCGCGTTCGAAGCGGGAGTGCCCGGCATCGGCGGCCGCCTCCGAAGGGAGCACCTTGATGACCACCGCACGATCGAGTCGATTCTCGCGGGCGAGGAAAACCCGGCTCATGCCACCACCAAGCTCCCGCTCAATGGTGTAGTCCGCCGCGAGGGCGTGACGCAGCGCGTCGATCAGGTCGGTCAAGCGCCACCTGGCCCAAGGTGTGAGTCTGCGACGATCATTCTGACACATCAAGTATGTCGCGCGCCGGTGAGCGACGCTACGTCGGAGGCCGCGGGTTCGCGCGCCGCAACGGCGGATGCGAAAAGCAGACGGCCCGGAGCATTCGCTCCGGGCCGTTCGCACTTCCTGCATCCAGTCGCTTACTCGTCGTCTGCGATCGCTGCTGCCGCCACCGGCATCGACAGCGGCGTGATGGCCGGCGGCTCCAGATACGACGCACTCGCATCGTACGGATTCTCCGGCATCGGCGGCGGCTCCAACCCATCGATCTCGACATCATTGTACCGGTACATACCCGTTCCAGCCGGGATGAGGTGACCGATGATGATGTTCTCCTTGAGGCCGAGCAGGTCGTCCTGCGAGCCGCGGATCGCGGCGTCGGTGAGGACTCGTGTCGTCTCCTGGAAGCTGGCCGCCGAGATGAACGACTGCGTCGTGAGCGACGCCTTCGTGATACCCAGCAGCAGTGGCTCGGCCTGCGACGGCGTCTTGCCGCTCAGTTCGATCCCCTCGTTCTCCTTCAGCCAGATCGCGCGCTCGACGTGCTCCCCTTCCAGGAATTCCGTGTCGCCGCTCTCTGCAATGCGAACCTTCTGCAACATCTGACGCACGATCACGCCGATGTGCTTGTCGTTGATCTTCACGCCCTGCAGACGGTAGACCTCCTGCACTTCGTTCAGGAGATACTCCTGCACCGCGCGCGGGCCCTTGATCGCGAGGATGTCGTGC
>JANMHB010000109.1:0-3134 GCA_031374935.1 Gemmatimonadaceae bacterium
GCATCCCGCTCGTGCTCACGGCCGCGCGCAACGAATCGGCGCCCTCGGGACCGACCACCAGAATCGTCAGCGCGCCCGCCGCATCGAACGCTGTGCTGGCGTTTAGATCGCCGGCGAGCACCACGATCGGCGCATTCGGCATCGGCCGTGGCCGCCAGGTGACGCGCGCGAGTGATCCGCTCAGATCTTCCGGCTTGTCACTGAGGACAATCGCGGTATCGCCCGGCACCAACAGGTTGCGATCCACCTGCACGATGCGGGCGAGGCCATCAATGTTCCGCTTCGGCAGCACCACGCGCGCCGTCCCTCCGAGCGTGACGGTGCAATCCTCAGCGAACGTCACCGGATCGAGGCGCGCGAGATCGAGGAAGCTCACCGTCGAGCGGAGCCGCGGGATCGCATTGGTCTGCAGCGCCTGGTTGATCGCCTGCCACAGCAGGTTCCCACCCGAACCCTCGACGAACGGCAGCTGTGACACGGAGCGGGTCAGCTGCGCGCTCTCGATGATGACCGTGGCCCCCGCCGCACTGTGCTGCACCACACGCAGGAACGCGCTCGTGATGCCGGCGGCGAACGCATCGATGCCGGCGAGCCCGAGATCCGTCGGCAGGTTGAGCTCACTATTCGTCGCCAGGGCGCCGCCGAGCGGGTAGACCTTCGTGCCGCTGGGGGTCGTCGCCACGAGCTCGACGCGCACCTGGCCACTGGTCACCCAGAGCGTGACGTAGCCACTGAGGTACGGCCGCTCCGCTGTAGTGACGATGCTGGCCGCCGGCGTCGCCACGCCCGCGCCAGCGCCGCCCGTGATCACCTGCAGCGCGGAGACCCCGCGCCGGATCTGCGGACCCGTGGTGAGGCGGCTGAGCGTCACGGTGCCAATGCTCGTCCACCCATCGGGTGCCGTGGTCCCGGCGCCCGCCCAGGCGCGCAGCACACTGTTCGGGATCAGGTTGCGATGCCCAGGCAGATCCGCGCGTTCGATCGTGCCGGCAATCCGACCGTAGTCGCGCACCGCCGGCGGGCACGGGAGCGCCAGCAGATCGTCGGCCGCCGCATCGACGACGCGCACGAGATCCCCGATGCTGAGCGCTGGCGTCATGCCGCACTCGACCTGCTGCGTCGCGAACGTGCTCTCGATGATCGGCACCGTGGTGCCGTTCGGCCGCTCCAGCTGGAAGCTGTCGAGCTGCGCATCGTACGCGATCGGACCGGTGCCGCCGTTGACATCGGCCAGCGTGACACGATTCCCGTTGACGGCCGTGACCTGCCACACCGCCTCCGCAATCGTGCCGGCTTCGCCGTCGAGCTCCGCACCCTGCGCCGTGATCACCGTCGCATGCTCACTCAGCACCTCATCCTGCCGGAACGTCAGCAGGTTGCGCGCGGCCCGGAGATCGAGCACCGGGCCATCCACACCCACCCGCGCCAGCACGTCGATGGCGTAGCCACCGATGCCGACGCGGCGGAAGGCCAGCTCCTGATCCGGTGCCGCGATCAACTCCAACGCCTGCAGCGGTGTGCTGGCCGACAGCGTGAGGTCACGCACCGCGGTCGAGGTCACATCGCCGCGCGAGACCCACGAGACGCCGAGCGCCTCGAGTGGGGCGATCACCAGGTCATCGATGAGCGTCTGCAGCGTCTGGCCCACCCGATCGAGCTGCAGGCGCACGCGGCCATCGGCCGTGCGCTCCTCGACCAGCCCCGCCTTCCCCAGCAGCAGGTGCGGCCAGCCGGCGGTGAACGTCACCACCGCGCTGGTGTCGTCCCGGGTGACATCCGTGACCACCCACTCATCCCAGCGCGTGTCATTCTCCCACACGCGCACCACGGTCCACTGCGTCAGCGCCGTCGACGCGTCAGCATCGAGCGGCACCTGCGCGGTCAGCGTCGAGTTGAGGCCGAGCAGCCCGGAGGTCGCGGCCGCGATCACCAGTGGCCAGATCGCCAAGCGGCGGCCGCCGGCGCACTGCAGCGCGGACCACACTTCGAGGCGTCGGCAGCGGGTGGCGGTGATCATGCCCACCGCCGCGCGTACTGCACCACGCCGACACTCTGGCTGATTGCGATCGTCGGCCAGGCACTCGCCGCGTAGTCGCCGTCCGCCACCGCATCCAACACCGGGAAGTCGCCGGCGATCAGCGTCGAGAGCACGCTGATCGCGCCCTGCCGGATCGTGCGCGACGCCGAGTCGATCGTCACCGCCACACCCGGCGTCAGGCCGGCCAGCTGCAGCTGGGTGATCACCACGCCCAGCGCATTGCGGAGCGTGACGGCGAGCACCGCGCCCGGCGTGGCCAGCGTGATCACCGGCAATGAGGGCGCCGTGCCGAGCGGCATGGCGGTGGGCGTCGGCCCCACGGCGATCGACTGCGGCGTCATGTCGACCCAGTACGGATCCAAGGCCAGCAGCTCAATCGCGATCGGCAACGTCTTCGCGAGCATCTGCGCCCCGCTGCTCGCCATCGTCGCGCGGATCACCTGCACCGCGAGCTGGCGCGTCGGCGCGTCCGCCATCCGCACCGTCACGCGCCCGCGGCGGAGCACCGCATAGAGCGCATCCCGCTTCGCGCGCACATCAGCCACACTGCTGCCTTTGAGCACCCCCTGCAGCGACAGCGGGCGCGCCTCGATCTGCGGCAGCGCCAACAGGCTCACGCCCGGCACATCCGGGATCGGCAGCGTGTCGAGTCGCACGGACGGCAAGTCGCGCCCTCCCTCGTCACCGGCGAGATAGAGCCCGTAGCTCGCCGCGGCATCGACGCCATCCAGGAAGATGGCCGTCACTGGGTGATCCGGTTATCGCCGTGGTACAGGCGCTGCCGCAGCTGGCGCTCACGCAATTGCCGATCGATCTCGCTGATCATGCTGCCACCGAGCGCGCGGCCGAACGTGTCGGCGCGATTAATCGTCTGGCCGGCGTCGACGCCGAGCAGCTCCCGGGTCAGTGTGACGTTGACGGTGAGTCCACTGATCACAATCGAGGCGCCGCCGGCAGCCGAGCCGAAGGATCCAATCGAGGGCGTCACGAACGACGGCAACGACGGGATCTGGAACGCGGCCGCGATCGCGCGAATGTCGGCCGCGATCTGTGGCAGGTAGCTGAGATAGCTCACCAGCCGGGAGCCGGTGACTTC
>JANMHB010000140.1:0-46597 GCA_031374935.1 Gemmatimonadaceae bacterium
GCGTGCAGAAGCGCCGCATCGAACTTGCGCCGACCCCGGTGGTGAAAGGCACCTGGCAGACCCCCGTGAAGCGCGATCCGCTCGAGGTGCCGATCGAGGACAAGGTCGCCCTGCTGTTCGCGGCCAACGAGGCGGCGCTCAAGGTCCCGGGAATCCGTTTCGTGAATTCCGGCCTGCAACTGCTGCGCGAGATCAAGCAGTACGCCAACTCCGAGGGCACGCAGACCACGCAGACCTTCATTCGCGTCGGCCCGTCCTTCTCGGCAACGGCGGTCGGGAACGGCGGCTTCCAGCAGTACGGCGAAGAACTCGCACCGCGCGGCCAGGGCTGGGAATACGTCGAGTCGCTCAACATGCCGGGCAATGCGGCGAAGTGGGCCTCGCTGGCAGTCGAGAAACTCGGTGCGCGATCGGTGGAGCCGGGCCGGTACGACCTGATCATCACGCCCGAGAACCTCTGGCTCACCATCCACGAGTCCATCGGACATCCCACCGAACTCGATCGCGCACTCGGCTACGAAGCGAACTTTGCCGGCACCTCGTTCATCGCCCCGCCGGAAGCGCAGATCGGCAAGCTGAAGTACGGTCGCCCATTGATGAACATTCAGGGTGATCGGACCCAGGTGGGATCACTGGCACGGTGTGCCTGGGACGACGAAGGTGTGGCGGCCGACTCATGGCGCATCGTGGACAAGGGCATCTTCAAGGACTATCAGACCACGCGTGAACAGGCGACGTCGATTGCGAAGCTCACCGGCGTCACGAAGTCACACGGCTGCTCGTTCGCCGACTCGTGGGATTCGGTGCAGTTCCAGCGGATGCCGAACATCTCGCTGTTGCCCGGTGAGCAGAATATCTCCATGAACGACATCATCGCCGCCACCGATCGCGGCATCATCATCAAGAACCGCGGCTCGTGGTCGATCGATCACCAGCGCTACAACTTCCAGTTCTCCGGACAGGCGTACTACGAGGTTCG
Source organism: Gemmatimonadaceae bacterium (assembly GCA_031374935.1). Lineage (GTDB taxonomy): Bacteria > Gemmatimonadota > Gemmatimonadetes > Gemmatimonadales > Gemmatimonadaceae > JACMLX01. The sequence goes on from JANMHB010000140.1 coordinate 980, forward strand.
CGGCGGCAAGATCACCGGCATGCTGAAGGACGTGGCCTATCAGTCCACCACACCGGTCTTCTGGAACTCGATGGACATGATCGGCGGCAAGGATTCGTACTGGCTTGGTGGTTCGTTCGGCGACGGCAAGGGGCAACCGTCACAATCGAACTCGGTGAGCCACGGCTGTCCGCCGGCGCGCTTTCGCGGCGTGAATGTCGTCAACACCGGGAGGGATGCCTGATGCGCGGCGACCCGAAATCCCTGTTTGCCGCCCCGCTGGACGGCGAATTCCTGACGCGTGATCAGGCCAAGGCACTCGCCGATCGCGCGCTCGCCTTTGCGAAGGCTGACGAAACCCGCGTCAACATCGCCAGCGGCTGGGCGGGCAACACCCGATTCGCCGGCAACGAGATCACCACCAGCGGCGGTACGACCAACACCACCATCACCATCACGTCGACCATCGGTCGCCGCCGCGCCAGTGCCGAGACGAACATCCTCGATGATGCGAGTCTGATGCGCACGGTGGCGAGTGCCGAATCGCTGGCGCGCCTGAGCCCGGAAAACCCGGAGCTGGTGCCCGAGCTTGGCGCGCAGGAGTACGCCGCCGTGGCCGGGTACTTCGACTCGACGGCAAGCCTCGACCCCGAGAAGCGCGCCGCAGCGGTCAAGAGCGCAATCGACGCCGCCGAGGTGGCGGGCGGTGCAGGTGCCAACATCTTCGTCGCTGGATTCCTGCAAGCCAACGCCGGCGCCAACGCGGTTGCCACCAGTCGTGGGCTGTTCGCCTATCACCGCGCCAGCAGTGCCAACCAGGGCATCACGGCGCGCACACCGGATGGTACCGGCTCCGGCTGGTCGAACGCCGGCGCGCGCGATTGGAGTGTGATCGACGCGGCGGCACTTGGTCGCACAGCATCACAGAAAGCAGCCGCCAGTCGCAATCCGAAGGCGATCGAGCCCGGACTCTACACCGTGGTCCTCGAACCGGCCGCCGTGTCCGACATCATGGGCAGTCTGCTCGGCACGTTCAACGCCCGCGCCAATGACGAAGGGCGAGGCACGTTCAGCAAGACTGGTGGTGGCACGAAGCTCGGTGAGAAGATCGCCGACGCACGGGTGACGATGTATTCCGATCCAGCCGATCCCGACCTGCTGGCGCAGCCTTTTGCCGCGGACGGTACGCCGGTGCGGCGGGTGACGTACATCGAAAACGGTGTGCTGAAGGAGTTTGCCTACGACCGTTTCTGGGCGCAGAAGCAGGGCAAGCCAGCGACGGGCGGGGGCGGGGGCGGCGGAGGCGGGGGCGGGGGTGGGGGTGGAGGATTCGGTGGTGGCGCGGTGAAGTTCGTCGGTGGCACGAAGAGCACCGCCGAACTGATTGCCGGCACCAAGCGCGGCATTCTCGTCACCCATTTCTTCTACATCCGCCCACTGGACCCGCGGACGGTGATGCTCACCGGCCTCACCCGTGACGGCACCTTTCTGATCGAGAACGGCAAGATCACCGCCGCCGTGAAGAATTTCCGATGGAACGAGAGTCCGCTGTTCTTGCTGAGCAAGATCGAGGAGATCGGTCGCGCCGAGCCGGTGGGGGCAGGGCGGGTGATGCCATCGCTCAAGGCGACGGACTTCAATTTTTCGAGCTTGTCGGATGCGGTGTAGGGTGGTCGTCCAATGGATGCTTTTTGCGCGGCGGTGACGATTGCTCAGATCGCCACCAGCCGCCAGCCACCAGCCACCAGCAACCAGCAACCACATGACGCAAAGGCGCAGGGTCGCAGAGGCGTAACGCGTTCGAAAAGGGCTCGAGCAGAAACTCGAGCAGAAACTCGAGTAGAAACTCGAGCAGAAACTGGATGCGAGCGAAAGCGTTGCGCCCTTGCACCTCTGCGCCGAGCAGTGTGTTCGTAGGGCTCAACCGTGAGCGTTGCAGAGAGAGCCGGAACATGGTGCGTACGGTGACACGAGCGGGGCGATGGCGAGGTCGATGGCGAGGTCGATGGCGCGTGATCGACGTGCAGTAATGCCCGCCAACGTGACCCGCAGTGCCGCTGCGCGGTACCTCAGGGAGCGGCCAGTATAGGTCAGGCCGCGGCACCGCATCGCGCCCCGCGCCCCCGATCGAGGTGAGAGTTGCTCACAGTTGATTCCCGTCTCTCGCCATGGCTCGTTTGGCGCAGCGCACGTCAGGCCTGCCTCGCGTTGGCACTGCTCCTGGGCGGCTGCAGTGGCCTGGAGGACCCGCTTTCGGGGCGCGAGCTGCGTGAGCTCACCCGAGCCCGCGCGCGATGGAACAGCAGCCCGGTGCGCACAGCCTATCGCTACGATCTTCGCGTGAGCTGCTTCTGCCCGCCCGAGATCACCAACTGGAACACCATCACCGTCATCGACGGGCTGATCACCGGCGTGGTGACCGAGCAAGGTCAGCCGTTGCCCCGTGAGCGATGGAACCTGTACGCCACGGTGGATCGACTCTTTGCGTTGCTCGACCAGCCGAATGATGAATACCTCGAGGACATCACTGTAAAGTTCGATCAGCAGTACGGGCATCCGCTTGAGATGTCGTTTCTCTATGGTCCGCAGATCGCCGATGCGGGCGCCAACTACTTCGTGCGGAACCTGCGCGCGGCGGTACGCACGGCCGGTGCGGGCGGAGACTGACGCTGGAGGCGCTCCGGCCATGGCGTCCCGCCGGGCCGGTCTGCATACTCTGCGCATCGCGACATCTCACTTCCGGGGCTGGCCATGACGTACTTCCACATCGACATCATGTGGGCGATCGTGCTCTTCGGCATTCTGCTCTGGACGACGGCCTCCGTCGCGCTCAACGCCGCCCTGCGACGCGGCATGGGCACAATGGGCATGGTGCTGAGTTATCTCGTGCTCGCCTGGATGCTGTACGATCTGCCGCTGCGCGACGCGGTCACCACCTGGATGTTCTTCGCGCTGCAGGGTGGCATCGTGATGTTCGTCTACGAGCTCTGGGCGCGCCGGCATTTTGCCGGCCGTTCGCGCACGCCGCAGTCGCTCATCCGACTTGACGGACTCGTGCGCTGGCCGGCCATGATGCCCGACGCGTTCGGACTGGTGCTCAATGACCTCGGGATTCTGCCCGCTGATGATCGGAGCGAGACGCATCAGGAGGATACGCTGCGAGTGACCGGGGAGCAGGCGGTGAGGCCGCCACAGCGCTGATCGCTGCGCTTCGGCGCCGATGGCGCGAAGCTGCTCGTGGAGCATGATCTCGCAGCATCGTTTCACGTCGGCCAGCTGGTCGGCTCAGCGGATGAACGCCGCCACCGTGTCGATGCTCGACTGCATGAGCTAGGCCAGTTGATCGGGTGACCATCAGGCGACGTTCCACAACCTGACGCTGCGCGGGCTCGTCGAGAATATCGGGGCCACGCTCACATCGCGCATCAGCGGCCGCCCCCGATCAGTGCGATACGCACTGCGCCTGAGTCTGCATCTGATCGACGCTCAGACGTGAGACACGTGTCTCGCGACTGTCACGTCACTCGCGCATTCGAGAAGGAGCGGGGGAATCGCTCGTTTGTTATTCGCGCGTCATCCGCTGCCGGAACAGCGCGCCCCATCCATTGCTCGGAGACTGATCATGTCTGCTCGCAGATCACACGCCCCCGTTTGGCGATTGCTCCTCGTCGCCGGTGTCGCCGCGTTCGCACTGCCGGGGTGCGGCGGCGGCGGTGACCCCACGCCACCGCCACCGCCCGGCGCCATCGCACTCACCACCACGCCCGCATCACTGAACTTCGCGGCCGGCGCTGGCGGGAGTTCGACGCTCACGCTCACCCGCAGCGGCGGCTTCACAGGTGAAGTCGCACTGGCTGCGACCGGTGCACCGGCGGGGCTGACGGTCACCCTGAATCCGGCCACGATTTCCGCGGGCAGCACGACGAGCGCGGTGACGCTCACATCGGCTGGCACGGTCGCGCCAGGCAACTACCCGATCAGCATCGCGGGCACCGGCACCGGCGTGTCGTCTGCCGCGACGCTCACTGTCGTGATCGCGGCGGCGACCACGCCAGCAGTCAGCGTGTCTGTTGCGCCCACCTCCGCGTCCATCGTTGCAGGCGCGAGTGGTACTGCAACGGCCACCATCGCGCGCACAGGCGGGTTCGCCGGCGCGGTGGCCATGACATCGAGTGGTGCCCCGGCCGGCGTGACCCTCGCATTCACACCGTCGACCATCGATCCTGCCTCCACTACCAGCGCGGTCGCGATTGCGGTGGCATCGACGGTGGCAGCGGGGAGCTATCCGATCACCGTCACCGCCAGTGGCACCGGTGTGACGGCGGCAACAGCGACGTACACACTCACCGTCACCGCGGCAGCGGCACCAACCCTGACGGTAGCCGTTGCACCGACGACCACCTCGATCGTGGCCGGTGCCAGTGGGTCGGCAACCGCTACCATCACCCGCGGCGGCGGATTCGCAGGAGCCGTCGCCATGACGTCGACCGGAGCGCCGGCAGGCATGACGTTGACGTTCACGCCTGCCTCGATTGATCCGTCGGCGAGCACCAGTGCCGTCGCGATCGCTGTCGGTGCCGGCGTGGCGGCCGGGAGCTATCCGATCGTCATCAGTGCCGCCGGCACCGGTGTCACGACCGCGACCGCTACGCTCACGGTGACTGTCACCGCACCCAGTGGCGGGAGTGGCAATGTGACCGTCACCTATTGCGCCGAAGATGCACCCATCTGGCTGGCGGTGCAGGATGGCAATGGCGCGTGGACACGTGTCAACCCGAACGCTGGCACCAACACGTATCAGTTCACGATCAACTCCGGTCGTGGCGGTGTGGCGTCAGTCGATACCGCCGGCACTGGCTTCGATCTCAGCATTGCCTACGCCACGACGGCCGAGTTCAACGGATTCAGCGGCACGTCGGCGCTGGCGACGTGTGGCGGCAAGCGGGTGAACGGATCGGTCGCGAACGTGGCCAGCACACAGGCGGCCAATGTCACACTCGGCGCGTCGAGTACGTTCGTGAATCCACTGTCCGGGCTGACGTTCACGCTGACCGATGTGGCGGCGGGTCCGCAGGATCTGTTCGCGTCGCGGTTGAACTTCAACACCTTCCGTGCTGACCGGATCATCCTCCGGCGAGGGCTGAACATCGCCAACAACGGCACCATTCCACTGCTCGACTTCAACGCGGCGGAAGCCTTTGCGCCGGTCAGCGCGAATGTGACGGTGGCGAACCTTGGCGCCGATACGGCCACTGCCATCTCGATCTATTCGGGCACACGCGGATCGTCGTTCGGGTTCCTGCAAACGATCGCCGACATCGTTTCCAGCTCCGGTGCGCGACCGTTCGACGCCATTCCGGCGTCGCAGCTCAATGCCTCCGAGCTGCAGCAGATGTTCGTGACGGCGAACGTTGCGGGCTCGAACCTGATCGATCGCTTTGCCGGCGTGTACTTCCGCACGCCGACCGATCGCACGGTCACGCTTGGCCCCGTGCTGACGGCACCGACAGTCACACGTCTCGCGGGCGGATCGTACTCCCGGGTGCGAGTGCAGCTGCCGCTGCAGACGGAGTACAATCGATTCTTCGACGCCAGCTTCACGCAGTCGGGTTCCAACCGATCGGCCTCCGTCTTTGCCACCGCTGGCTACACCGGCGGCGGTGCCTGGGATGTTTCGATTCCTGATCTGTCGGCGGCGACCGGCTGGCTGAGCACGTGGGGGCTGCTGACATCGGCGCCGATCAGTTGGACCGTGGGCGGGCAGGGTGGTGTGCAGTTCTTCCTCGATGCGACGGCGGTGGAAGGCAGCACGTTCCAGCGGTCGTCTCGAGCGAGTGCATCGCCGCTGCCGTAACTCGCGGCGCAGTGCGGGCAGGACAACATGGGGAGGTCGCGCCGGTTGTGGCGTGGCCTCCCCGTGTGCATGCGCAGAGTGGTGCGGCCATCGACGGGAGACTGGCGCGTCACCTGACAAACGCGAACTCCCTACCGCGACGTGCCGCCGAAATTCCAGACGAAGTTCACGATCGGCAGGCAGCAGGCCAGATCCCCGTCACCCGCACCACCGATCATCCCGAAGTCCGCCGACAGGCGATCGCCGATGAAGCGGAAACCACCGCTGAAGATGCCACCCTTGGCCCCGGATCCGATGTAGATCCAGTTCTCCGTCACCAGCTTCACCCGACGGCTCACGCGTGTCTCGCCGCCGAGCACTGTGACCGGTGCGTTTGCGACCGCTGAGTTGTCACCGCCCCACCGGTAGCCCCACCCGGCGCCGGCCGTGAAGGCATTGTCGCGATCGCCCCACGTGCCCACGCCGTAGAGCAAACCATACGTGCCCTCCGAAACGTCCTGCGTCAGGCCGAAGCTGAGCGCGCCGATGGCGTACGACGATTTTTCCGTCTCGCGGAGCGTGACCTTCGGCGCCACGTAGTAGGCGCGACCGATCGCACCCGGAATGATCGGCGTGCCGCCCGCGATCGTGAAACGGTCGGTCACACCATAGGCCACGAACGGGAAGACGAACAGATAGGTGGAGATGTAGCCCTCACCCTTGCCCAGCGATCTGCCGGTGGAGGTGAAGAAGAGCCGCGTCCCATTCGGGTCGGCGCTCCAGTATTCGTTGCCGACCATGCGCCCGCGGGCAATGCGAAACGATGTGATGCGATCGCGCGTGACACGCACCTCCGTCCCGCTGATCGTCCGGATCACGACCTGGATGGAATCCTGCGCGAGTACGCGGCCGTAAAGCACCGAGCCATCCCCCAGCCGCACTTCGACGATGGTGTCAGCCGGCAAGGCCCGGACGCTGTCGCGTGGCACGGTCCGCGAACTGTCCTGCGCCAGGAGCACCGCAGACGGCGTGACCGAGAGGAGCAGTGTGCCGAGGAACAGACGTACGAGGCGGAGCAGCATGTGGCGAGTGGTGGCGTAGGTATCGAGAGGCGCGGGCATCCAGCAGTCGTCAGGTGAACCGAAGCACGGGGCCACAATCATGTCAAGGGTGCGAATCATGTTTGAAAGCATGTCAGGCCCAAATCATGCCGCGCGCCGTCGGCGCATCCACCGTCTGACCGCGTAGCCGATACCAATCAGGAGCAGCAGCGGTGTGCCGAAGAACACCACGCGGAACCACAGCGGCGGCCGGCGCTTCGTGGCCGGCACAAGACGCTTCTCGACATCGGAGAACCCCCGCATCCCCGCCGTCACCACATACATCTGCAACTCCTGTTCGTCCATCACTGGCTTCACCACGAAACTCACCCGATGCCCAAGATCCTCGGTCTCACCAGGGGCGGGGAAGACGATCTGACCGCGTTCCGCGTGAAAGACCGCGCCGAAACGGGTGACGCCCCACCTGCTGACTGACTCCGTCGGCGCAGGCGGCAACCCCGAGGCGAAGGTCATCACGTCGGGAATGCGTTGCACGAACTCCACCACGGTCCACCCCCTCTGCGGTGCCAGACAGGTTGTAGCCGTCGCCCGAGATCGAGCGTGTCTCGCCAGGCGGAAGCGCGACGATTCCGGCACACAGGCTGGCCGGCGGACGGCCGAGCATCGTGACGTAGGTTGCGTTCACGTTCGGGGCACCGCATCGCAGCTGATTGAGTGCGGTGACGATCGCATCACCGTCGCGTTTGCCGCGGAGGATGATGTTCCCCCAGCGCGACCTGAGCATCGGGCCAGCCCTGTCGAATCGGGCGCCCCTGGTGCCGGGGATGCGGTCCCAGACGGCCTCCATCGGCAGCCTGCTCGGCGATTCCGGAATTGGCGGGTCGACCGCCTGGTCCCGTTGCTGCGTCGCAAGAGGCACCGCCAGCAGTCCGCAGAAGAGTGCGATCAGGCTGTGGCCTGCTGCACATCTCGGCATGCTCGTGCCTCGGTGGTGGCTGCGTGGGCGTGTGCGTTAGGGGAACCTGAAACGCGGGGCGGCCGACGGCAACCTTCCAGCAGACTCGCATCCCGCCTCGCTCCGCCCGAGCGTCATCGCTGCGCGGTAGTCCGACCGCACCTCGCGAGGGCTTCGGAGCCGCAGGGCACGGCCCGCACACCGACCGAAGTCCCATCGCCTAACTTGCGCACCCGAGTCCAGACTCCGCGCGCCGAAGCGACGACCTCCCCCAAGCCAGCCCCATGCGCGAACTCACCTTCCGATCCGTCATTCTCGGCGGCATCCTCACGCTGCTTTTCACCGCCGCCAACGTCTACCTCGGCCTCAAGGTCGGGCTGACCTTTGCGACGTCGATTCCCGCAGCCGTGATTTCGATGGCGGTGCTCCGTCTGCTTCCCGGCGGCACGATCCTCGAGAACAACATCGTGCAGACGATCGCGTCGGCGGCCGGCACCCTGTCCGCGATCATCTTCGTGCTGCCAGGGCTCGTGATTCTCGGCTACTGGCAAGGGTTTCCGTTCGTGACCACCGCCGCCGTCTGTGCCACGGGCGGCGTGCTTGGCGTGATGTTCTCGGTGCCACTCCGGCGCGCACTCGTCACCGGCTCCGACCTGCCCTATCCGGAAGGCATGGCGGCGGCCGAAGTGCTGCGCGTCGGGTCGGCTGACGCCAGCGGTGCCGAGGACAACCGCAGAGGGCTGAGCACGATCGTTGTCACGTCGCTGGCGTCGGCGGCCGTGTCACTGCTGATCGCGATGAAGCTCATGACGGGCGAGCTGGCGAAGTATTTTCGCGTAGGTACCGGCGCGACGGGCGCTGCCACGTCGCTCAGCATGGCGCTGATCGGCGTCGGGCATCTGGTGGGATTGTCAGTTGGTCTGGCGATGCTCACCGGCATGATCATCACCTGGGCTGGCCTCGTGCCGTATTTCAGCGTGGGCTCGGCGGCAGGTGATGCAGCGGCTGTCGCGAGTGCGGTGTTTCGCTCCAAGGCGCGTTTTGTCGGTGCGGGAACCATCGGCGTGGCCGCGATCTGGACCCTGCTCAAGATCATCGGGCCGATTCTGGCGGGGATCCGGTCGGCGCTGGCCGCCTCCGCTGCGCGCGACAGCGGCGCTGAGCTGCCGCTGCAGGAGCGCGACCTGCCGATCAAGCAGGTCGCCGCGGTGATTATCGCAACAATGGTACCAATTGCATTTCTGCTGTGGCAGTTCATCGCCGGCGGACCGATTGCCGAACACGCTCCCGTGCTGATCACCATCACGGTGATCTACATCCTGCTGGCCGGCATCGTCATCGCCTCGGTGTGTGGCTACATGGCAGGCCTGATCGGCGCGTCCAACAGTCCGATCTCCGGTGTCGGCATTCTGGCCGTGGTCGGCGTGTCGCTGATGATGATCGCCTTTCTCGGGCGAAGCACGGTGCCGGCGCAGACCGAGGCGATGATTGCGTACGCGCTGTTTGCCACGGCCATCGTGTTCGGCATTGCCACGATCTCGAACGACAACCTGCAGGACCTCAAGACTGGGCAGATCGTTGGCGCCACGCCGTGGCGGCAGCAGGTGGCACTGGTCATCGGCGTGTTGTTCGGCAGCCTGGCCATCCCAGGTGTGCTCGACCTGCTCAACAATGCCTTCGGCTTTGCCGGCGCACCCGGTGCCCGCGAGACGGCGCTGGCCGCGCCGCAGGCATTGCTCATCTCCGCGCTGGCGAAAGGTGTGCTCGGTGGTGATCTGGAGTGGCCGCTGCTCGGCCTTGGCGCCGTGATTGGCGTCGTGATCGTTCTTGTCGATGAGATGCTCGGACGCGCGAAGAAGCTGCGGCTCCCGCCGCTGGGCGTTGGCATGGGTGTGTATCTGCCGATGTCGCTCACCTTTCTGATTGTGGTTGGCGCGGTCCTGGGCCACCGCTACGAACAGTGGGCTGATCGGCAGCGCGATCCGGAAACCGCCAGGCGACTGGGCGTGCTTGCCGCGACCGGCCTGATTGTCGGTGAGAGTCTATTCGGGGTGGCGTTCGCTGGTGTCGTCGCGGCGTCGGGCAGCGACGCGCCGCTGGCGGTGGTTGGCGCGTCGTTCGAGCCGATCGCGCGGTGGGGTGGGACGGCGTTGTTCGTCGGGCTGATCTGGTGGGTGTATCGGCAGACGCGGCGCGCGGCGACGGCCTCCTGACGGACCAAGGGGGACGGAGTTCACCATCTCACGGGGACGGAGTTCATGCGGGAGGGGGACGGAGTTCGCCATCTCGCGGGGACGGAGTCCGCGCGAACTGCGGCTGGGTGATGACGTCTGCGTCACTTCGGTGCCGCAGTCATGGAGGCGATTGCCCAGACTTCCCGCATGTCGCCTCACTCCATTCTCCCGCACGCACGCTCCGTGCGCCTCACCGCCGTGCGTCGGCACGGGCGCAGCTGATGGCACGCTGGCCGCGCGTGGCCGTCGCTGGGATGCCGATGCACATCACGCAGCGCGGCAACGACCGGATCGTCACCTTCCGGTGCGCCGAGGACTTCGCGCGCTATCACATGCATCTCTGTGCGGCGAGCGTCAGTTCGGGGTGCACGATTCACGCCTACGCTCTGATGACCAATCATATCCACTTGCTGCTGACGCCGACGTCTCGCGGGAGTGCGTCCGACCTGATGCGGCGCGTGGGCTGTCGCTACGTCCACTACTTCAATCGACGGTATCGTCGCACCGGCACACTATGGGAAGGACGCTTCCGCTCAGCACTCGTCCAGTCGAGTTCGTACTTCATGGCGTGCAGTCGATACATCGACCTCAATCCCGTGCAAGCTGGTATGGTCGAAAACGCAGCGGACTACGAGTGGTCGAGTTTTCGTCGCCTGGCACACGGTACGCCGGATGCCCTCGTGCATCCACACGGTGAGTACCTCGACCTGGGTGCGACCGATGTCGATCGGCGCGCGGCGTATCTGACGTTCTGCGCATCCGCGGTCGGCCACCGCGCACGCGAAGCGATTCGCCGTGCCACGCGGAGCAACGCCGTGATCGGTGACGATGGGTTTGCCGAGCGGCTCGAAGCGTCGCTGCACCGCCGCGTCACGCGGGGATGGATCGGGGGCAGCCGGCCGCGGCAACGCTCGGGGATCGTTGGCGCTCCTGGCCCGGTCGGCGTCGCGCACGTCGGAAAGGATGTGTGTTCATGAGCGCACACACTCCGTCCCCGTCACCGCACGCACTCCGTCCCCTTGATCTCGCGAACTCCGTCCCCATCACCGCACGCACTCCGTCCCCCTGATCTCGCGAACTCCGTCCCCATCACCGGTCGAGCCAAGCCTCCTACGCCGGTCTGCTCGTGATCGCCTGCTCCAGCGCGCGCTCCAGCGCTCGCGCGTTTTCGTATCGTTCCTCTGGCCGTTTGGCGAGGCAGCGCTGTAGCACAATGTCGAGTGCCATGGGCAGTTCCGGTCGCAGTGTGCGCGCCGATGGTGGTGCTTCACTCAGATGGGCCACCATCATTTGCAACGGCGCGCGCCCTTCGAACGGTGATCGTCCTGTAACCAGAAAGTAGCCGAGCGCGCCCAGACTGTAGAGATCACTCGCGGGTCCGGGCTGCGCGTCGCCGGCGCACTGTTCGGGCGACATATACGCCGGCGTCCCGAGCACCATGCCAGCTTGCGTGATGCCGCTTGCGGCGTCGCTCATCACATCGCCGCCGGTGTTACGCGCCGTCACGAGGCCAAAGTCGAGCAGCTTGGCCACGTCAGCGATGCCCCCGCGTTCACCGAGCATCACGTTGCCGGGTTTGATGTCGCGGTGCGTCAGACCAGCGCCGTGTGCCTCATGCAGCGCGCCCGTGATCTGACGCAGTACATGCACCGCACGCGACGCGTCCAGCGGTCCGTCGCGTGCCACGAGCTGCTCGAGCGTGTGGCCGGGCAGATACTCCATCGCGTAGTAGAACGTCCCATCGTCAGTGATGCCGTAGTCGTAAATCGCGATCGTGTTCGGATGTGTCAGCGTGGCGGTGGTTTGCACTTCGCGCTCGAAGCGCCGCAACACGTCCGGATCTCCGGCGTGCTCAGGTCGGATCAGCTTGATGGCGCACGGTCGGCGCAGCAGGTGATGCTCGGCACGGTGTACTTCGCCCATGCCGCCCGAGCCAAGTCGTTCCACCAGCACGTACTGCCCGAGCCGGAGCGCATCGCGCGCCACGGTGGTGGCTGTGTCGATACGATACGCACCGAACAGCGCGAGGGCGGTGAAGCTCGAGAGGATCGTCCACTGTGCGCCGAGGTACGTGGCGGCGACGGACGGGGCAACGTCATGCTGCCTCAGGTTCCACACGTCGACGAACACGACCATCGCCAGTATCAACGTGATCATCGCTGCGGCGCGCTGCCATCGATTGGGAATGAGCAGTCCGTACGCGACAATCAGGAAGGACATCCACACCGCTTGGCTCAATCCGAGATCCAACGGAGCCGAACCGAGGACCGGGACGATGGAAGGAAAGTCACCCGCCATCCACAACGCAAAGAACAGGCTGAAGCTGAGAAAGAAGCCGGCTTCGAGCCAACGGAGCGCGCCGATCGCGCGCGGGCGGCTCCGGCGGAGCCACCACGCCAGCATGGCGACGGGCGGCGCCACCAGACCGATGCCGATTTGGCCCGTTGCCATGGAAATGCGGGCGTCGCCGCTCAACGACAGCAACCGTATGCTTTGGAGTACGAAGATCGCCAGCAACATTGTGGCGCCCACCAGCATGGTCACGCGCAGTCGCGCCTGCAGCGTGGCCGCGAGGTCGTCTCTGCCGCCGGAAACGTCGCCGGACGCGAAACGGAAACGTGTGGGCAGGGTCTCCCTGATGGTGTCGGTCATGACCGTGGAGTATCGCTGTGAGGGCGCGTGAGCGCAAAGGTCTCGCGGCGTCGCGGTGGAGCTCTCATCTGGATCGATATGATTTCTTTCATGGTCCGCCTCGCCTCGCCTTTTCGTTCGCCGACCGCTACCGCGTTGGCGCACCCATCGGTCAGGGCGGTATGGCCACTGTCTATCGTGCGCGCGACCTGCGCCATGATCGCGACGTCGCCCTCGAGGTCCTGCGCTCGGACTCTTGGAGAGGCACTCGGCCGCGACCGATTCTTACGCGACATTCGCCTGGCCGCGTCGCTCTCCCATCCGCACATGCTGCAGCCCTCCAATTCCGGCAGTGCCGAAGTCACGCCCTGGTTCACGATGCCGCTCCCGACGGGCGAAATGCAGCGGACTACGCGTGGTCGAGTTTTCGTCGCCTTGCACTCGGTACGCCGGATGCGCTCGTGCATCCACAGGTTGAGTACCTCGACCTGGGTGCGACCGATGTCGATCGGCGCGCGGCGTATCTGGCGTTCTGCGTATCCGCGGTCGGCCACCGCGCACGCGAAGCGATTCGCCGTGCCACACGGAGCAACGCCGTGATCAGTGACGATGGTTTTGCCGAGCAACTTGAGGCATCGCTGCACCGTCGCGTCACGCGAGGGTGGGTCGGCGGCAACCGTAAGCTCCATCGCTCAGGAAACGTTGGTGCTCTCGGCCCAGTCCGCGTCACGCATGTCGGAGGGGATGAGCGTACATGAGCTCGCGAACTCCGTCCCCATCACGCGACGAACTCCGTCCCCATCACGGGATCGCAGCCGCGCGCTCGGCGGCCGCAACCCTCGACCCACCATAGTTCACCACCGCGCGCAGCCGGTACGTGCCCTTGAGGCTCGCCGGCAGGACGACCCGCGCCGTCATCGCGGCACCGGGGAGAGTCTGCAGGTCGGGCAAGGGGAGCGTCGTGAGCACGCGGTCGTCGTCGCGAAGAATCTCGACGCGGCCCTCACCGCGCAGATGCCGCTCACCGATGTTGCGGAACGTCACGGCAGCGACCAGCGAGCCACTGGGCACCGCACCGCTGTGCGCCGCCTCCGACGTCTCCAGCTCGACCTCACTCACCTCACCCAGCGCTCGGGAGTCCGACGGCTCCGCGTACACCTTCAGGCCCGTCCGCACCACAGCCAGCACGAGGTGTCCGGTCTCGTCGCGCACCCGCTCCTCCGTGTCCACCAGTATGAGACTCCAGCAGGCCGAGTTGACCACACCATCGACGCCGACCTGCACGGCGCGACTTTCACCGGGAGCGAGGGTGAAGGCCAGCGGTACGATCGAGAGCACACTGGCACAGCTGCCCGGCTGTGTGCCGGCAGCGTAGAAGCGATGCGCACCATCGGCGCCGCGATCCCAATCTTCCACGCGAATCACCGCCTCCGTCGTCGACCGTCCGGTGTTCCGCACGATCATCACCCCGCTCCGTTGCGACGCGCTGTCAGGGCGCAGCACGAGCTCACGTCGGTCGAGGCTGATCTGGGCCTGTGCCGTGGTGCCGACGAGGAGCGCAGCGAGCGTGACGGTCTGGCGGAGCGCGCGATGCGGTGTGCTGAGCGGCATGGCAGAATCTCGGCGGCAGCGAGGGACGGGATACACCCTGCCACAAGCGAGTCATGGACCACCATCCCGAGGCGTCGACGCGGTCACACACCGGCATCATAAAGTGATTTCCTGCAAGGACTTACCACACGGCGCAGCGCGAGCGATGGGGACGGCGACGGTGGCACGCTCCCTGCTCGGCGGCCCGGGTGTCACACGCACGCGACGGGTCGTCACCTGTTTCCGACAGCTGCTGGCGGGCCATCGCAGCTCAGGGGCAACACGCCGGGATGCACCGAGCCGCGACTGCGTCCCGAACGTCGGCTTCAGGCCGCCACCGCGCGTGGTGTGTTCTTGCCGTGCATTCCGTGCATCATCAATCCGTGCGTGCCGCGCGGGACCGGCCGTGTGCCGGAGCGCACGCCGCATGGCTGCAGTGGTGCGGAACGCTCAGGGCGCGTGCCGTCAGCGTTCCTCAGAGCGCGATCGGCTGTCGCGCACGACACGACGAACGATCCCGCGCCGAAAGCGCACCGGCGCGGCGCAGCACCAGCGATGCATCGAGCGTGAAGCGCTTCCATCGCACGATCGACGGCGCGGGCAGCCCGCTCGGCGCGCGATCCCGGATCGCCACGTCGCCCGGCCACTTCTTGTGCGATGCAGTGGTGATCATGGCCAGCACGAGGTGATGCGAGCTGTCATTGAATGCGACCGATGAGCAGACCGGGGCCGGCCGGCGCTTGGACGCGTCGCGATCGGAGAACGGGAACGGCACGACCACCACATCGCCGGGGCTATAGGTCGGCATAGGCGGCATCGTCCCGGGCCGAGTCCCACTCGGGGGCGAGCGTGGCTTCGAGCTCCTGCAATTCGGCCGCGGCCGGCCGCGCGCGTCGCACGCGCACGCCATCGGGCGCAATGATGAACTCGATGCGATCACCCGCGCCGAGGGACAGCGCTTCGCGCACGGCGCGCGGCACGGTGGCCTGGTACTTGGACGTCAGGGTGGACACGGGCACGCGACTCCTCCGCCTCCGTCCCCATCACCGCGCGAACTCCGTCCCCATCACCGCGCTTGCCGCGTGCGGGTCTCCGGCAGCACCTTGGACTATGCCACTCCTTCTCGACACCGTGCTTGCCGACCGCTACCGCGTGCTGCGGGTGTTGGGGACTGGTGGTAACGCCACCGTGTATCTGGCCGACGACTTGCGGCACGGGCGCCGGGTGGCGGTGAAGGTGCTGCGCCCGGAGTTGGTCGCAGCGGTAGGCCCGGAGCGCTTTCTCGAGGAGATCCGCACCACGGCGCGGCTGCGTCACCCACACATCCTGCCGCTGTTCGACTCGGGCCAGTGGGAGGGGGCGCCCTTCTACGTCATGCCGGTCATCGAGGGCGAAACGCTGCGCGATCGGCTCGAGAGACATGGCCCGCTGCCGCTCGAGGAGGCCCTCGGTATCACCCGTGACGTGACCGATGCGTTGGCGCATGCGCATGCACAGGGCATCGTGCATCGCGACATCAAGCCCGAAAATATCCTCCTCGACGCAGGACATGCGGTGGTCGCCGATTTCGGTATCGCGCGGGCGCTCGGCGCCGCGGACGATATGCGCATGACGCAGGAGGGCATGGTGGTCGGTACCCCGTCGTACCTCAGCCCCGAACAGGCGGCTGGTGATCGGGAGATCGACGGGCGCGCGGACATCTACGCGCTCGCCTGCACCTGCTACGAGATGCTCGTCGGCGAGCCGCCCTTCACCGGGCCGAACGTCCTGGCCCTCCTGCGGAGTCACCTCATGGCGACGCCGGTTGCGTTGAGCACGCGACAACCGCGGATCCCCGTGGCGCTCTCCAACGTCGTGTCCCGCGCGCTCGCCAAGTCGCCCGACGAACGCTTCGCCGATGCGACCGCCTTCGGGGCGGCGCTCGCGGCGGCCCAGCGTCCTGGTGCGGCCATACCACCGGCGCCAGCGCGCGGCGACCGTTCGCTGGTCGTGCTGCCGTTCACCAACCTCAGCCCGGGCGCCGACGATTCGGTGTTCTCCGACGGCCTGACCGACGAGGTCATCACCGATCTCTCGCGCCTCAAGGCGCTCACGGTGATCTCCCGCAGTTCGGCGTGGCGGCTCCGGGGGACGACCGACCCGCTGCCGGCCGTCGCGGCCGCGCTGGGGGTGCGCTATGTCCTCGAGGGGAGCGTGCGTCGTGCGGGTGATTCGCTGCGCGTGACCTGCCAACTCGTGGATGCGGCGTCGGACGCCACCGTGTGGGCCGACAAGTTCCACGGCACGCTCGACGACGTGTTCGCGATGCAGGAGCGTATCTCACGCATGATCGCCGACGCGCTCACGGTCACCCTCAGTCCCGCGGAGTCCCAGGGGCTCACGCGCACGGCCGTCGAGGACCCGCGGGTGTTCGAGTGCGTGCTGCGCGGGCGCCAGGAGTTGTGGTCGTTCACCCTCGCGGGGGCGGAACGCGCCATCCAGATGGCACAGGAGGGACTCGATCGCTTCGGTCCCCACATGCGGCTGTACAACATGCTCATCGGCGCGTATGCCATCCTGCCAGGCGGCGTGGGCGTGTGGAGTGCGGCACACCATGCGGGGCTGAGCGCCGCGGCCGCCGCCGTGGAAGCCATCGACCCGGACGCCGCCGAAACACACTACGCGCGCGGCGTACTCGCGCTGCTGGGTGGCGACCGCCTGACCGCGTTGCAGGCGCTGCGCCGCAGCGTACAGCGCGATCCCAGTAACGTTGACGCGATGAACTGGCTGAGCAACGTGCTGATCGAGGTCGGACGACACGACGAGGCACTGGTGCTGGTCAATCGCGTCGCCGAGGTGGACCCGCTCACGCCCATGAGCCATCAGATGGTGGGGTACTGCAACGGCGTGCGCGGGCGCCATGCCATCGCCCTCGCGGCACTCCGCAAGGCGGCGGATCTCTCCGCCGGGCAGCCCATGATGACATGGGCATACGCCCAGGAGCTCGCCATGGCCGGGCAGGACGACGAAGCGCAAGCGGTCATTGCCGGCATGACTCCGGCCGCCCTGGCGACGCCGCAGGGGTGGGCCGCCACGCTGCTCGCGCACATGTTGCGCGGCGAGGTCGAGGCGCTGCGTGCGGCGTGGAGCGCGCCCATGATGGTGGCCGTGCGCTCGCAGGGGTATCTCTCGCGCGACATCGGCGCCTACTACGCTCGCGCAGGGCTGCACGACGAGGCCATGGAGCTGCTCACCAACGCGGTGGCGCTCGGCATCAGTGATTACCCGTTCCTGGCCAACGTGGCGCCATTCCTTGCCTCGCTGCGCCGCGACCCGCGATTCCAGGTGCTGATGGCGCGCGTCGAGGACACGTGGCGGACGTTCACGTCGTGATGATCTCGTCGTACCAATCACCGCACCGTTGAACCTCACCCGCGTCGCGAAGGAGACAGACGACACAAAGGCCTCGGATACGCTCCTCGCCCTCGTGTTGCGCGAGACCGCAACGCGAATCACGTCGGCCCGATCACGTACGCGCGGGACAGGAATTTCGATCTCGCGAACTCCGTCCCTGGCCGCGAGCGAGCGGGACTTCCTGATGGGGCGGCATGGCCGGCATCTGCCACCAGCGCGTCACTCGCGTTCCGCTGACTGGTTGCGTCGTCACGGACCGATGCCAAGCTTCCCGCCATGATTCTGACCAGTCTCGCTCCTCTCGGCGTGTCGCCGGATGTCGCTGAGCGTCAGGCGCTGCGCTATCGCCAGATGACACCGGCCGAGGAGCTTGCGTACGCTGATGCGATCTGGGACCTGGCCTGGGATGCCGTCACGTCCGGCGTGCGCCTGCGAGACCCCGAGCTCGACGACGCCACCGTCACACGGACTGCGCGCGAGTTGTTCCGACGTGCGGCCGACTGACGTCGTTTCCCTCTTCGCCCCTGCATTCACTGCGTCGGGCGTGGAGTGGATGATCGCCGGCGGTGTCGCGGCGATTGTGTATGGCGAGCCACGGCAGACACAGGACATCGATCTCGTCGGAGCACTTCATCCACGCGACGCGGCCACACTCGCGACACAGTTCCCCGACACCCAGTTCTATTGTTCACCAGTCGAGGTGATCGCGGCGGCGGCGGCACGGGACGCGTTCGATCATTTCAACGTGCTGCACCTCGAGTCCCACGCCCGCGCGGATGTGTACCTGGCTGGCAACGACGCGTTGGCACGGCAGGGACTTGCCACGAAACGCACGCTGACACTGGCCGGACTCTCCGAGAACTTGCCTTACTGGCTCCTGACGCTTGTTGCACGAACACCAGACCACCACACGACGGCAATGAGAAGGAGCTGCAGCAGGATTCTTGGCATCAGCGGTTCTGGAGGCGCCCCGCGGAACGTCACGCCAGACATGGCAGCATAGACGTTGGCCGGCAGCACGGCGAGCAGCAGCAGGATCAGCGCAACGGCGGCAACGCGACGCGTACGCGGAACGAGAAGACCAATTGCACCGGCAATTTCGCAGACGCCGGTGAGTGTGACGAGGAATGCGGGATTCGGCATCATCGGAGGGACCATCCGAATCATGTCATTGCGCATGCTGTTGAAATGCGTCGTGCCCGTGAAGCAAAACATCACGGCTAAGCCGACACGAGTAGCGGCCGCCCAATCGCGTAGTGTCGGAGCACCGAACTGGCCAGCCAGTCGAGCGAGCAACGTGGTGGCGATCAAGACGATGAGCAGTATCATCAGTAGTTTTCCAATCCCGGGTTCAGTCGCGTCCGCGTCGGTGCTGCTGGACAGCTGTCGCATGGATGGTGCCAGAACAGGACTGTCGCTCGGGTTCGCTTGGGTACGCAGCAAGAGCGCCGACGAAAGATCGTCGGCGTGACCTCCGCGCACCTGGGACAACTGGACGGCTGTTTCATGTGGGCAGGCTTCTTTGTTCGTGCGGTGTCTTCATCGGGGTCTGAGTCCTTGAAGTCTCTGTTTACAGCGGCCGAGTCGTGAAATGGGCTCGCTGCCGGCGCTGCCTGTCACGAGGCAGCGGAAAAGAGATATTGCGCTCACTCGCAACACTCATGCAGGCGTCGCGTGACGCGTCGCGGTCGTCTGACGAGGCAGTCTTACCTTCGATTGTCACGTCGAGAGACGTCTCGAAGAACTCTGACGCCATGCGCGCAAGGAGCCTGCCCCCACGAAGGGCGTGCGCGCAACGGCCTCTGCCCCCATGAAGGGCGCCATGAAGCCGACGTCATGACACACCTTGATGCAGCGGCAGATCGGTGAGCACGACCGCCTCGCTTCGCTGCAGCGGCGCCAGCTTCGCTCGCTTCATCGGCGACTTCCGGAGCACTGCGCTGCACGCCTCCTGATAGCACCGAAGTGAGGTCCGCCGGTATCTCGCAGCGAAGCTGGCATGGCTCGAAGGGGGAGAGCAGGACGTGCCACCGTC
Organism: Gemmatimonadaceae bacterium; assembly: GCA_031374935.1. Classification (GTDB taxonomy): domain Bacteria; phylum Gemmatimonadota; class Gemmatimonadetes; order Gemmatimonadales; family Gemmatimonadaceae; genus JACMLX01. The sequence continues at coordinate 20,691 of JANMHB010000140.1, forward strand.
GCTGACGTCGTCACCGACGAGTGAATCGCATACGCAATGCGGCACGATGCGCAGCTTGGCTAGCCGGCCCCCGCTGGCCCCGAGCCACCCGCCGCGCACACAGACCGGATGGCCCGCGAGGCGTACCGACGCGGCGGGTATCGCCCCGACGCCCGGTCGCCGATACTCGTACGCTGGGCGACCATGGCCTGTACTCGACCCACCCCGATTGCAGCTCCACTCCCGTATATCACGTTCAAGTCGTGACATGGTTGTGACGAGACTGGCTGAAGCTGGAAACGCTCGGCGCGCACCGTGCTGACGCGAATTCCGGCCATGCAGACCACTCTCACCATCACCTCGCATGTCATTCAAGACCCTCATACGCGGCATCGTGACTCTTGTATGCGTACTCGTGCTGCCGCCACGCATGGCGGGAGCGCAGGCGGTCAAGATCGTCGTCAATGCCGCCACCGAGACCGGCGACCTGAGCACCGCGGTGCTGACGCGAATCTTCCTGAAGCAAGACAAGAAGTTCGCCTCCGGCGCGGCAGTGTTTCCCATCGACCAATCCAAAGCGTCTGCGACCCGGGCCGCATTCTCCAAGGATTTCCTCGGACGGTCCGCCGCGGCAGTCGACCAGTACTGGGTACAGCAGATCTTTTCCGGAAGGGACACACCGCCGCCGGCAAAGTCGACCGATGACGAGGTCGTCGATTTCGTGAGGCGCACGCCGGGTGCGATCGGGTACGTCTCGGCTTCAGCTGAGATTCCCAGCGGCGTGAAGACAGTCACACTGAAATGAGGCCCGTCGCCACCATGCCCACTCGCTACCGCCTGGCTTGCACCGTCGCAGTGCTCGCCATGCCCTTTGTCCTCGCGGCGCAGCCCGCCGCCGATCAATTCTCCATCCACGGGTCCCTGAATTCCGGGTACGGTAGGTCGTCGGCGCTGCCGGTCATCGGCATTCCGAGAGAGGGTACAGCCGACTACCGGATCGCCACCCTGCAGTTCCGGTACAAGGTGGACGAGAATGACCAGTTCGTCATGCAGTTGCTCAACCGCCGCGTCGGAACATCACCGCTACGCACGGCCATCGGCGATCTCACGACGCAGTGGGCGTACTGGCAGCACGACGCCGGCGCGTTCTCGGTGAAAGTCGGCCGGGCGCCGTTGCCGCGCGGCCTGCTCAACGAAGTCCGGTACATCGGCACGCTGCTCCCGTTCTTCCGCGTCCCGTACGAATTCACGTACGACGCCTTCGATGCCGTGGACGGCGTCGTCGCATCGTATCGTGCACAACTCAGCCAGGACTGGCGATTCGAGGCGCACTCCTTCCTCGGCGGCAGTGAAAACCGCAACGTCAGATCCGAGGCGACGGGACTGAGCGTGCGGGTATCGAGGGCGAACCAGATGCGCGGTGGCCAACTCTATCTCAGCGGGCCGTTCGGGCTCAAGGTCGGCGCTTTCGGCGATCAATACCAGCGCATCGACGAGACCACGCAGCAGAAGGGCTCACGCACCCACTACGCGCTGTCCGGCGAGATCGATCGCAAGTATGTCACTGTGCGCAGCGAGATGATGCGGGAGACTGGTGAAAACTCCAAGTCGTCGTTGCGGAACACCTATGTGAACGTGATCGGCAAGCTGACGGACCACTGGCGCGTGGCGCTCGAGCACTCGATCGGCGAGCAGGGGGTGTTCCCGACTGCGTCACCCAGTGTCACCGTCACCTCCGTGAAGAGCACCGGTGCGTCGATCAATTACCTGATCACCGCGAATACCGTGCTGAAGTTCGAGCATCACTGGCGTCGCGGCTACCAGTTCGATGCATTCGTTCCACCCACCCGAACGCAGAGCGGCGCGACGGTGGTCCTGCCAAACGCATACACCAACTATTTCATCGGCAGCGTGGCATTCTCGTTCTGAGCGCGCGTGGCATGAGTCCGACGAAACCGCCGCGGTGTCCTGAGACGCCGCGGCGGTCTGGTTTTACGGATGCGCCCCTCGGCCCACAGTCAGTGCGTTGCTTTCGCGAGAGTCACTCGCCAGCATCGCCCCCGCCTCGCCGTCATGCCCGACCGCACTCGCATCGTCGGGCCCGTCTCGCTGCCACCGGTGCCGTCCTCATCGAGGGGCCGAAGGGCTGTGGCATGACGTCCGCCGCCCGCCCGTGCCCGGCCACGCAGCAGGCGCCCGCCAGCACCAGGCCGCTCCAAAGGGCAGTATCCCGCTGCCCTCGTCGCGTCGTGGACGTGCACGCAATGCAGGCACCCGCACAGCGCAAGTCGACGCCAAGAATGCCATCCCAGCCGAGGAGCTCGAGCGCGTACGGTAACGAAGGCCAGCCGATGCTCGCGGTTCCAGTACTGTCAACCGAGGGAGTGAGCTGCAGCGTGCATTGGGCGAAGAATTCATGACGACTCGCGACGCGAACACGGCGACATGAGCCATAGGTGAGTCGGGGTGTGCCGGCGAACTGGTGCATGACGCGCCATGATCGCCGATGCAGCGCGATGCGCGGTCGTGGCGAGCGTATCCGCATGACAAGCGCGGCTGTTCACGAACCATCAGAACCCGGGTCAGTAGCTTACGTCACGAGGAGCGTCAGTCGCTCCGCGCGGGCCGAGTTGCGCGAAGTGCGATGTATGCCAACGCCACGCACGTGGCTGTCTTCCTGCACAACGCGCTCCTGAGGCGCCCGTCATGCTGCGGCTTGCATTCGCGTTCGTATTCGTCCTCCTGGCATTATTCCATCTGCCCGCTCCCGCGTCAGCGTTCGGCTGGTTCGCAACGTCACCGTCACGGGTGTCCGCCTCGACGCGTGGCGGAGTGCTGTGGCTCGTGGCCGCCATCCTGCTGCACGTTGCTGCCGGAGCAGTCGTGTTCGGTGCACCGTGGTGGTGGTGGCCCGCCATCCCTGCCGTGGCGTTCTCACAACTGCTCATCGCGGGCGCGTGGCACGACGCTCGCATCGGCACGCTGGCGACTGTCGTCATCGCGGTACCGCTGCCGCTGGCTGTGATCGACGCGAGCCCATCGAGCTTCCGATCCTCGTTCGCGCGGGACCGCGCCGTACTTCTCACACGACCAGCACCGACGGTGCCCGCCGTTTCCGAAGTGGACACCGCATCGCAGCCGCCACTGTACCAAACGTACCTGCGCCGCGTCGGTGCGGCTGGTCGCGCACATGTGCGCACGATGCGTGTGCATCGTGACGTGCGCATGCGCGCCAGCGCGACCGCGGCATTGAGGCCGCTGACGAACGAAATCGTGGTGCTCGCGCCGGCAGCCGTGCTCGATCTGCCGTTCACATGGTCGACCACCGGTGCCCGCCCCGTGCACGCCGCGTTCACGAACGCCGGTCACACCGTTGCGGCGAGACCCACCTTCGACACCGCGGGAGAGCCAGTCGGCGTTCTGTCGATCGATCGCACCCAGCAAGACGCCACAGGAAGCCGGCAGGTACCATCGTCATCGCCCATCGCGGCATATCGGGAAATCGACGGTGTTCGCGTCGGTAGCTGTGGGGACGCGGAGTGGGTCGAGTCATCCGGCGCGTGGACGTCCGGTGAGTTCACGATCCGCGCTCTTGCCTGCAACGTGTCGCAGTGACGGGTGGATCGGGAATGCGCGCCCTGCGCGATGCCTGCACGGCCGCCAGCCCCGCCGGGGGAACATCGCCCCGAGCCGAGTTGGTGCACCCTTCACTGCATCGTGATACCGATCACACGGCATCGAGGCACGTGCCGTCCTGCTCACTGCACACACGCGCGCGGACTCGATGAAGCGGATTCTGCTTGGCCTCGCTGCGATCGCCGTTCTACTCGTCGTCGTCGCGCTGCTGCCGTTCACGACATGGCGTACGGGTGAGATCCCGCAGCCTGCCTTGCAGTACGAGCCGACGACTGGTACCAACGTACGACCATCTCGCATCTGGATCGACGCCGACGCCGCATGCGGCACCGGTGAACGGCGGGATCCCGACGACTGCCTTGCGCTGCTGTCGCTGACGACTGCACGCGATATCGAGATCGTCGGTATCTCGACGACGTTCGGCAACGCACCGGTATCGGTGACAGACCGCGTCACCCGTGAGCTGGTGCAGCAGCTGCGCTCCGGTACCGGTCCCTCGTTGCGCGTCGACAGAGGCTGCGGCGCTGCGGCGGCGCGGTGCCTCGCCGAGGGCGGTAGTGTTGACGCGCAGGTGGCGCTGGCGAAAGCGCTGCACGCTGGTGAGATGGAGTATGTGGCGTTGGGGCCGCTGACCAACCTTGCTGCCGTGCTCGCGCGCGAGCCCGCACTCGCCAGACGCATCACTCGCGTCATCGCGGTCATGGGTCGCAGACCCGGGCACCGCTTTCATCCGAGCGAGAATCGCGGTGTCGGTGCGATGCTGTTCGGACACGGGCCGATCTTTCGCGATCTCAATGCCGTGATGGACTCACGCGCCGTTGCCGTGGTACTCGGATCGGGCGTCTCTATCGTCCTGGTGCCGTACACGGCGGCGCGCCGAGTGTCACTGCGTTCGCATGACCTGGATCGAATCGCCGGCATGGGGGCGGCGGGGCTCTGGGTGTCCGATCGCAGTCGCTCCTGGCTCGCGTGGTGGCGTCGCGATGTCGGACTGGAAGGTTTCTATCCCTTCGACCTGATGGCTGCTGCCTATATCCGGGATGCGGGAAAGTTTCGTTGCGCCGGCGTTGCCGCATGGGTCGGTGACGACGCGCAGTTGGGCTGGTTCAGTGTCCCCGCGTTGCTGGTCGCCCAACACGAGCGCCCGCCGGCGGGGTCGCCCATGCGGACCGACGTGCGGTACTGCGATACGGTGAACGTCACGATCGACGAGCTGTTCCCGTAGTGGGCGCGGAACGTGCGGCACGCCTGTCTCACCGCGTGGTTCGTCTGCTCGATGATGCCTCGTACGTACGTTCCGCCGTCTGGTTGTGCCGCACTACTGGCTGCGCACGAATCGGACGCGTCGCGTTCTGCTATTGAATAGCGTGAATCCACTCACGGCTCTCACCCCGTCTCGCGTGAATTCAGCCACGGCACCAGATGGCAATGTGAACACATCGCCGAATGCTGGCTGCAGGGCGTGTGTCGTCCAGCTTTCGATGCTGCATCACATGCGCCGAATCTCGGCTGATGTCTCGTATCGCGCGTCCAATGCGTCGCTATAGTATGCACTACTGAATGCCGTGAGCGACGCGGGTGTATACGCATGAGATATTTGCCGTTGATAGGCTACTGTCTGCAGGGTCCTTGGCACCTGCGTCAGGCTGGTCACGACACTGGAGTCGGTACGCGATACGAGGCCAGTCGCCGTGCCGCCGATGCGTACGGACGAATCGCTGGTCGCGATCAGCCTGCGTCCATCGCCGAGGTGCGGCGTCTCCCCAGCGCGTCGCACACGCAACAGGGTGTGACTCAGCGTTTCTGATGAGCTGTTGCAGCCATTGCACAGTACGGCGATCGCGATGCCACGTTCGGGATACTGCTCGACCTGCGCGCGATATTCGGCGTCGGCACCGCTGTGACCGATCGCTGTCAGGCCGCGATACGCGCCGATCGTCAGGCCATAGCCGTAGTTGGTCAGCGTCCCGTCGCTCAGAGCGCCGCTGCGCTGTGCCGCAGAGGCCATCACCGCGCTGAAGCCCGCCCGATCGAGCGCCAGAAATGTCCGTCGCCAGCGTCAGCGCATCCATGGCTGCGATGAACGCCCGTGCCCCGAGCGGAGACGCGTCTGCAAGGTTTTCATAAGATTTTCCGTTCCACGGGCACACACTCTGGGAGATGTGTCGGTATACCCCGCTTTGTGCTCGAGATCTATACAGGTCGCCGAACCCTCACGCTGCCGCAGCGATAGCACCCAGGCGTGACCCGAGTTTCGGACGATGTCCGGCGCCGTGGCTTCCGCCCAGTGTCGGCACATGTGCCACGTCGGTCCGACCGGCCTCAATGCCGGTCGGTGCGCTGTTGCCATCATATGCGATCGGATATACTCCAGCATGAACCCGGTCCACCTCCTCCGCCTCGCCGCCGGCCGGACCCAGCAGGACCTCGCCACGCTGGCTGGGACTTCTCAGTCGGCCATTGCCGCCTACGAAGGAGGCCGGAAGAGCCCGACCTGGCGCACCGTCGAGCGCCTGGCACGCGCGGCGGGCTTCGAGGTCGACGTGCGATTCGTCCCCCCGCTCACACGCGAGGATCGGCGCTCGCTGCTGCTCCACGAGGCCGTCGCCGCGCGACTGCGCGCGGAGCCCGAGGCCGTGCTGACCCGGGCGCGCGCCTCGCTGGCCCGCATGCGCGCGCTCCATCCCGGAGCGCGTCCGCTGCTTGACGAATGGCAGTGCCTCCTGCGTCGCCCGCTCGACGCCCTGCTCCCGGTGCTCACCGATCCCATGCCCTGGGCGCGTGAACTCCGGCATGTGACACCGTTCACCGGCATCCTGTCCGCGGCTGAGCGCGCGCAGGTGTATCGGGCGTTCGCGCAGCGCGAACGCGACGACGCATCGCACCACACCGTGTCGCTGGACCCGGCGTCGTGACCCGCGAACAGTTCGAGCACGCGATTCGCGCCGCGGGCGCGGTGCTGGGTGTCACGGAACTGCTGGTGATCGGCAGCCAGGCGGTGCATGGCAGCATGTCCGGCCCGTTGCCGATCGAAGCGGCACGCTCGCTGGAAGTCGATGTCGCGGTGCGCGGCGACACGGACGGGCGCCTGGCCGACCTGATCGACGGTTCCATCGGTGAGGCGTCGATGTTTCACGACACCTTCGGGTACTACGCGCAGGGCGTCGTGGCATCCACCGCGCGCTTGGCCGAGGGGTGGCAGGCGCGGCTGGTGCCATTCGACACGCCCGGGACGTGCGGCGTCACGGCGTGGTGCCTGGAGCTTCACGATCTCTGGGTCTCGAAAGCGGTGGCCGGGCGGGAGAAGGATCGGGAGTTCTGTCGCGCACTCGTGCGGCGCGGTGTGGTCATGGCCGACGTCCTCGAGTCGCGACTCGACACCGTGCCGGCACTCGATCCCCGCGTCCGCAGCACGGCCCGCACATGGATCGGCGCGTGAGCGACGGGCTCCGCACGACACTTCAGCAGACCCTCGGTGACACCTACACCCTCGAGCGCGAGCTCGGTGGTGGCGGCATGTCGCGCGTGTTCGTGGCGCGCGAGAACGCACTCGGTGGTGACGTGGTCGTCAAGGTGCTGGCCCCGGAACTCTCGGCCAGCGTCAGCGCCGAGCGCTTCACGCGCGAGATCGCCACCGGGGCACGGTTGCAGCAGGCCAACATCGTGCCCGTCCTGTCGGCCGGAACCTCCGGCGAGATCTCGTCCTACACGATGCCCATCGTGAAGGGCGAGTCGCTCCGCGCGCAGTTGGCCCGCGGCAGCACGCTGTCGCTGCCCGATCGCCTCACTGTGCTGCGCCACGTGGCGCGGGCGTTGGCGTATGCGCACAGCGAAGGGGGTGATTCACCGCGACATCAAGCCCGGCAACATTCTGCTGTCGGCCGGCACCGCCGTGGTCACGGACTTCGGCATCGCGAAAGCCATCAGTGCGTCACAAACGATCGACAGCGCCGCACCGCGTGATGACAACGGCACACTGACGCAGGTCGGTAGCAGCATCGGGACGCCGGCGTACATGGCGCCGGAGCAAGCAGTTGGAGAATCGATTGATGCGCGCGCCGATCTGTACGCATGGGGCGTTGTTGCCTACGAACTGCTCTCCGGCGCGCATCCGTTTGCGGGCAAGACCGGGACGTCGCAACTCATCGCTGCGCACATCGCCGAGACGCCGCGCGCCCTGAGCGACGCCGCAGGCGCTGCGTTGCAGTCGATCGATGCCGACTCGCCGCGCGCGATCGTTGTGATGCCCTTCGAAAACCTTGGCCCGGCCAAGGATACGTATTTCGCCGATGGACTCAACGTTCGGGGGACGGAGTTCATGCGCGCATGGGGACGGAGTTCGCACCGAAACCTCGGACTCTGCGCGAGTTCGTTCACGCGTGCGGCCACAGCATTCAGGCATGTCCTCTTCCATCGTCCAGTGCAGGTTTCCACGAACCGCTCTGGGTACTCGCAGGCGCGCTGCTCGACGTTCGCTGGAGTCAACCGGACGACGCGCACCCCATTCGCGAATGCGAGCGGAGGGCGAGGAGTCTCCCGGCGCGGTGGCGGGCGCGCCGCCGCCCGCTCACCGGTGCTGCGAGGCAGGGGACCGGGGCACTCAGCCCACCCCGAATGAAATTCATGTCCAGAACACTACCAGCGCAGTCAGCGCGTCATGACGCGCAGCCGAATGACCTCTGGTCCGACCAATGATGTACCCATGTACAGAAAACACCGGACGCGGGTGCAGCCAAAGTCATAAGGCGGCTCAACGTATGTCTGCGGCGGAACCACGGAGCCATCCTCGCGTACCTGCTCAACGGTCGTGCTCGGACCCGGGGTCACGGTGACACCGACGTTGTAGCGGATGATGTCATCACGACCCAGGTCCCACACGCACGAGTCCACCGCGCGACCGGCGCGCACGCGGCAGGGGGAACTGCCGAACGCGCACTCCTGCGGCAGGTTATGTGTGCCGAAGCCACCGTTGCACATGGCCGTCCAGACGAGGTCCGCATCGCCATTGCCCGTCGCAATCACGGTGAGCTGGCGCGGAGGCGTGATCACGAGGAAGCTCTTGGACTGCCAGAGTTCCGCCGTGTCGACCTTCACCGTGAACGTCACGCTGCCGACGCCGACTGCGGTCATCAGCCCCTCGGGCGTCACGGTGGCCCGGCTGTTGTTACTGCTCAACAGCTGCATGCGCCCGCGGGCGGCACCCGGCGGAATGGTCTGGCGCGCCGAGTCCAGCAGCGTGACCGTCACGCGTTGCGTGTCGCCGAGTGCGATGATCTGTTTCGGTGCTGACACCGAGGCATAGCGCACCACGCGGTTGGCGTCGACACCAGTGTTGTCCCGGCAGCCAACGACCGCGCCGATCAGGATGAGCCCTGCCGTCACCTCTCGTACGATCTTCATGCGATCCCCGTGCGATAGGAAGGGTCCTCGCTCCACGCAGGATCACGAGGGCAGATCAGGCGACGGCAGGCTGGGTGGCGGACCCGGCAAGGAGTGCGGCGGGATCGTTCACGGCGTAGCGCGAGAGCATCAGCCGCGTCTTGCGCAGGAAACAAGTACCGGCCCTCGTCGACTTGGTACCATAACGCGCCTCCTCGATGGCTTCAAGGATGGCGGCGTACCCCACCGCAGACGCCTGGGCGCCCCGGCGTGTACGGGGGGTGAGCATGTCGATCCCCGGCAGCGCCGCGTGATACAGGTCGCGCGCGACGCCGGTCACCAGTTCGTCGATCGGCGCGATGGGCACGGCGCACTCACCCCGAAGAGAAACCGCGCTGTGGCCTGAGCCTCCGGTGTGATGATGTCGCATGACGAAGTCGCAACAGCAATGGCGACGATTTTGTGGTGGCGGACGTGCCCGGAAGCTGCAGATCCCGGAGGTTGTCCAGTACGACCCCCGCATTCCGCCTGAGCCCCGCCAGCTTCACCCGCTTCATCGGCGACTTCCGGCATGCCGCGCTCAACTGCTCCTGATCGAGCGCCACGATGTCCCGCGCCAGCGTCACCGCGCCCTTGCCCGCCTGGACCACCCGCGCCCCCCGGAACGGCGACTCCGCGTCCAGCTCCACCGAGACCTTCCGGTTCCATGGGCACACACTCTGAGCGGTGTGTCGGTATGCCCATTTTGAGCTCCCGCTCGGCGCGGGCGTCGGAACGGTCCACCGCCTGCTGGGGGAGGCCTTGCTCCGATAACCGCTGAGGGACGGGCACTTGCTGGGCAGAATGCGTAGAATCATATTATACGCATGTCGAATCCGACCCGTACCCTGTCCGTCACCGACGCCGCCCGCCGATTCGCCGACGTCGTCAATCGGGCGTTCTATCGCCATGAGACGACCGTTTTGCTGAAGAACGGCGTCCCGGTCGCCTTCGTCGCGCCCATGGCGCCGACGGGGATTCCGGCGGGCGAATTGGCGCACCGATGGGCGCTCCTGCCGCGCCTGACGCCGGCGGATGCCACCGCCTTCGGGGACGACATCGCGGCCGCCCGCTCCGACCTCACACCGCCGGCCGATCCGTGGTCGTGAGCGCGTGAGCGTGCTGCTCGACACCGCGGTCCTCATCGCCGCGGAGCGGGGGACCTTCGACATGCCGGGCTATCTCGCGGCGCTCGGAGACGCACCCGTCGCGATCGCCGCCGTGACCGCCTCGGAGTTGCTGCACGGTGTCGAGCGCGCACGTGACGCCGCCATCCGGCAGCGGCGCAGCGAGTTCGTGGAAGGGATGCTGGCGAACGTGCCGGTCATTCCTTTCGGTTTGGGAGAAGCCCGCGCGCATGCGCGAATCTGGGCCGAACTGGCTGCGGCTGGTGTGCTGATCGGTGCACACGATCTGCAGATCGCTGCGACCGCGCTGGTGGCCGGCAGCGACGTGGCGACGCTGAACACGGCCGAGTTCAGCCGAGTGTCGGGACTGTCCCTCGCCGAGCTGACGCCGTTCGTGCGGACCTGACGTCCGCGCGGCGTCCGCTCCACCCGATCCGAATCGGGGCGGGTGCACCAGCCTGAGCATGTGCGCAGACTGTCCGTGTCGAACGCAGCAGAAATGTCCGGCCTCTTCGTGTATCGCCTGGCTTCCCGAACGCATACGCTCCGCTCGGCATTGTGCCGGACTCTCTGCCGCCACGACCTTGCCGCAATGCACCCGCGGCGCCGCGCCACGTGAGTGACATCGTCGGCGGCCTGACCGCCTCGCTGCGCGATCGCAATCACGTCGAGCGCAGGATCGTCCACGCCGCTTCGACCGGCAGCCAGCGCATGCGCCCGTTCCCCGATTTCGTGCTGGGGCCCGAGCTGGCGTTTTTCCCCCGAGCTGCGCTCAATGGGAATCACGCCGAGGTACGCTTCGAGCTCGTGTGCGCCGTTCGAAATCGCGTGATGTCGTCAATCGTGGCTACGAACGCGCTCGCCGTCACCGGCCCCACGCCGGGCGCCGGGCGCCGTGGTCAGGCGCGTCGCGATCGGATCCCCATTCGCGTAGGCCGCGATGCGCGCGTGATACGCGCGTGATAGTGGTGGAGCAGTGGGTACCACCACGCTACCGTGGAGGTCCAACCGCCGCTTCATACCAACTATCTCGCCCCACAGCGCCGAAGTGCGGGTGGACAACGAAATTCGGGTGTGGCCGTGGGTGCCTTGCCACGGGTCACAGTGCCGCGCGCTCGAGCCGCATTCACGATTGCGAAGGAATATGAAGATTTGCGGCCGCGGCCGACGCCCTCGCCAGCACATTGGCGCGCCTCTGGATGGCGAAGGGGCGGGGGGTCGGCATGGCAGGGTGTGAGATCGTCACCCCAGGACACACGCGTGAACCCCAGACCGCAGAACCCGCGAGGCCTCCAGGCGCGTCGGCCGTCGCTCACCGTTGCTCGCGCACCGGTGGACCGTGGCCTATACTCGATTTGCCCCGCTTGAATTTCCTGTCAGGAGCCACACACATGGAGTGACGCGTGTCAGACGCACCACACATCAAATCGGCCTTTGAACGCGTCGCTGGGGCAATGGTGCGACGTCCTGCGCTCGGACACGGCACGGGCATAGCGAAGATCCGCGTGGACCGCGGATTGCGATGCGAGATTCGCGAAGGGCCGTGGACCCTTGCCGCCGACATGCCGGAGCAGGCGGGCGGTACGGGCTCCGCGCCGACCCCTGGCGTACTGGGGCGAGCCGCACTTGGTAGTTGCCTGGCGATGGGGTATATGATGTACGCGGCCAAGATGGACGTGGCATTCAACGCACTCGAGGTCGAGATCCAGGCTGACTACGACGACGGCGCACTCTTCGGTGTGACGGACGGACCCGCCGGGTATTCCGAGGTCCGGTACGTGGTGTCCGTCGACAGCGATGCGCCGGAGGCCGACATCATGCGCGTCCTCGATACCGCTGAGGCGCACAGCCCATATCTCGACATCTTCAGTCGGGCGCAGCGTTGTCTCCGCGACGTTCGCATCAGGACGTCGGAGGCGTCCGGCCATGGATGAGCGGCTGCAGCGCCGAGTGCAGCGGTATGGGTGGGACAAGTCAGCCGCACAGTACGAAGGATATTGGCACCAGCAGCTCGAGCCCGCGCTGGCGCGCTTGCGCGCGCTGGCGAGCTGCCAACCCGGGGAGCGGGTGCTCGACGTCGCCTGCGGCACGGGGCTCGTCACGTTTCCGGTGGCGGACGACGTCGGACCGACCGGCACCGTCTTCGGTGTCGACATCTCCGAGCGCATGATCGAGATCGCGAGGGACGTCGCCGCCACGCGCGGATACCGGCACGCGCGTTTCGAACGCATGGATGCGGAAGAGCTGCGCGTCGGCGATGCCTCGTTCGACGTGGCGCTCTGCTCCCTCGGGCTGATGTACGTGCCGAATCCACGACAGGCGTTGCAGGAGATGCATCGGTCGCTCGCGCCTGGCGCGCGAGCCGTGGTCTCGGTGTGGGGACACCGCGACCGATGTGGCTGGGCCGAGCTCTTCCCGATCGTCGATGCGCGCGTCGCGTCGGAGGTGTGCCCGATGTTCTACCGACTGGGCGGTGGCGACGCCCTGCGCTGGGAGATGGAGGCGGCCGGGTTCACGCAGGTGACGACGGAACGTCTCGAGGCGCAGTTGCGGTACGCCTCACCCGCCGCCGCCTGCGGCGCAGCCTTCGAAGGTGGCCCGGTATCCCTGGCCTATTCCCGTTTTGACGCGCAGGTCAAGGACGCCGTACGCGCCGAATACCTGGCCTCGATCGACGCCTTTCGCCACGAGGACGGGTATGCGGTGCCGGGGGAATTCGTGATCGGGGTCGGGCGCAAGGATTGAGAGCACCGTCCGCCCCGACCACCGCCAGCGGCGGCACTCGGTGCCCGATGCATGCCCGGTGCCGGCGTCGCAGTCATCCGCTGGTGGTGCCACGTGACGGGGCTGAGCAACCAACCTGACGCCGACGTGCGGTGCTTGCTGACGCCAGCGAGATGGTCCGCGTTTGCCGACACCGACACGGGGTTCGTGCGCAGCAACGCCCGGAGAACGCTTCGGCGCCATCGGGTCGGAGACGTGGGGCGCGAGCTCGTTATTGCCAGGGAAGGTCATCGTCGCTCACTGGGGGATGCCGGAGCGTGCGAACGTCGTTCGTCGCCGCAACGAACGAGACAGGGTTGGGCCGCAGAGCCGCAGGCACACGACTTGTCTCAACACCATCGGCGTGTGCGGCTTTGTTCCGCCGCCAGCGTTACCGCGTCCTTCCCGGCAATGAACTCCCGCGCCCGGAACGGCGAATCGTCCGCCAAGACCTGCGAAAAATTCCCGTTCCACGGACACACGCTCTGGGAGATGTGGCGATATGCCCGTTTCGAGATCCGTCTCGCGACCGGGCGTGGGACCACGACTCTTGCGCCCATGTCTCACGCGTGATACGATTGATCATGGACAACATCTCGGTCCGTGAACTCCGCAATAACGGCGGCCGCGTCCTCCAGCGCGTCGCCGGCGGTGAGACGCTCACGGTCACGATGGACGGGCAACCCATCGCGGAACTCCGCCCGATTCCGGGGCGCGGCCTCACGGCGGCAACGTTGCTGCAGCGGTGGCGCCGTCTGCCCCCCGTCGACGCGCAGCAGCTTCGGGCGGACCTCGATCTCGTGACGGATGCCTCACCGTGGTCCGTCGGGTGAGGCACGCGCGCGGCATCCTCGACACCAGCACGGTCATCATGCTCGGCCGGCTGGATGATCCCGCGCTGCTGCCCGATGAACCATTGATCACCGCGATCACGCTGGCCGAGTTGAGCGTGGGGCCGCTGGTCGCCACGTCGGATCAGGAGCGTGCCGCGCGGCAGGCGCATCTCCAGCAAGCTGAGTCGGACTTCGACGCGCTGCCCTTCGATGCCAGTGCTGCCCGGGCCTTCGGCCGCGTCGCCGCCTCGCTTCGGCAGTCGGGGCGGAAGACTGCCGCGCGGTCGTATGACGCGATGATCGCAGCCACCGCACTGGCGAATGCGCTGCCCGTGTACACATGCAATCCCGATGACTTCACCGGCATCGACGGGCTCGAGGTGGTTGCCGTGCCCGTGCCGGCCCGCTGAACCATCGCATGCCTGAGGCGCCATGACGACACTGGATCGCCTGGCTGCAGCCCTCGCCGACCGCTACCGCCTCGCGCGCGAACTTGGCGCCGGCGGCATGGCCACCGTGTATCTCGCGCACGATCTCAAGCACGACCGCGACGTCGCGATCAAGGTGCTGCACCCGGATCTCGGTGCGGCCCTTGGCGGCGACCGCTTCCTGAGCGAGATCCGCACCACCGCACGCCTGCAGCACCCTCATATCTTGCCCTTGCTCGACAGCGGCGAGGCCGATGGATTGCTGTACTACGTGATGCCGCTGGTGACCGGCGAAACTCTGCGTGCGCGGCTCGAGCGCGAACGACAGCTGCCCATCGCCGACGCCGTGCGCATCGCGCGTGACGTCGCCAGTGCGCTCGACTACGCGCACCGCCAGAACGTCATCCATCGCGACATCAAGCCGGAGAATATTCTCCTGCACGATGGCAGCGCGCTCGTCGCCGACTTCGGCATCGCGCTCGCCGTACAAAGCGCCAGTGGTGCGCGGATGACACAGACCGGCCTGAGCCTCGGCACGCCGCAGTACATGAGCCCCGAACAGGCCATGGGCGAACGCACCATCGATGCCCGCAGCGACATCTACGCGCTAGGTGCCGTGACGTACGAGATGCTCGTCGGCGATGCTCCCTTCACCGGCTCCAGTGTGCAGGCCATCGTGGCTCGCGTCCTGACCGAAAAGCCGCAAGCGATGGTCACTGTGCGCGACACAGTGCCGCGCGCGGTCGAGCGCGCGGTGCTGATGGCGCTGGCGAAGCTGCCGGCTGATCGCTTTGCGTCGGCGCGCGAATTCGCCGATGCACTAGGGCAACAGACGGACGCGACGACAGCAACCCGCACACCCGCGTCACGAACCGGGAACGGCAGCCGCACAGCGCTGGCCGCCGTGGCCGTCGGTGCAGCGTTGCTCGGCGCCGCGGCCGTCGCGGTCATGCAGCGCATGCGCGCGCCACCGCGTCCACCCGTTGCCGCGCGGTTTGCGCTCGCCACCCCGCCGAATGTGGTGTTCGACAACGTGTTTGCACCACTCGCGATTACCCCCGATGGGCGTACGGTGGTGTTCCGCGCGAACGTCGACGGTCGGATCATGCTGGTCCGCCGTGACCTCGACGGCCTCGACGTCCGGCCGATTTCGGGTACGGAGAACGGCGGGTTTCCGGCCGTCTCGCCCGACGGGCGGTGGCTCGCCTTCAACTCGAATGGCCGACTCCGCAAGGTCCCGATTGACGGCGGGCCTTCGATCGCGCTGAGCGGCGCCACGGTGAACAACATCACGACGACGTGGGCGGCGGATGGGATGCTCGTCGCCACCGGCGCGGACTCCACCCTCCGAGGCCTGTACACGATCGCGTCGACCGGGGGCGTCCCCCGCCCGCTCACCCGCGTGGACACTGCGCAGGAGACCCGGCACATCTGGCCGCGGGTGCTCGCCGACGGCAACACGATCGTCTACACGAGCGTGCCGCGTGAGGGGGTCGAGGCGGCGCGGCTTGCCGTCACGACGGTCGCCACGGGCGCCTCGCAACGCCTCGACGTTGCCGGCGTCTACGCGGTCGGTGTCGTATTCGGCCACCTGCTGTACGTGAGCGCCGAGGGAGTGCTGATGGCAGTGCCATTCGACCTCGAACGCCGCGCTGTCAACGGCCCACCCATCGCGCTGCTCGAGGGCATCGACGTCAACCTGAGGGTCGGTCACGCGCGTGTCGCGCTGGCGGAATCGGGAACGCTGGTGTATCTGCCGACCGCCGCCGAAAGCCGGCTCGTCGTCGCCGATGGCAGGGACGGAGTGCGCGTGCTGCTGGACGCGCCACAGCGATTCTCCGCGCCAGCCTGGTCGCCCGACGGCCGCCGCATCGCTGTTTCCGTGCGGAGTAGCCAGGGTCAGACCGACCTCTGGCTGTTCGATCTCGCGGCGCAGACGCTCACGCGGCTGACGGCCGACGGCGTCGTCGGGCGCGCGTCGTGGTCGCCCGATGGGGCGCGCCTTGTCTACGCGTCCGGGCGAAACGAGCGCCTTGCCGTGTGGTCGCGACCCGTCGACGGCAGTGCCGGCGCCACACTGCTCTTCGACCGAGACCCGAGCGCGATCCACCCGTCGCTGTCCGCCGATGGCCGGTTCCTCGTGTACAAATCCAACGACCCGCGCGCGTCCGTGATCTGGTGGGTCGACCTGACCGGCGACCGGCGGCCGCGACGGCTCACCGACAGCCGTTCCGGCGAAAACGACCCGACGCTCTCGAAGGACGGCCAGTGGATCGCTTTTAGTACCTCCGCGAGTGGAACCTCGCAGGTGGTCATCCGGCCATTTCCGGAGGACGGGCCGGTGACGCAGGTGTCGGCCGACGGCGGCTTCGAGCCGCTGTGGTCGCCCGATGGACGGGAGCTGTACTATCGGAGAGCCGGCGAGGTGTGGGCGGCGACGCTCAGCCTGGGCCCGAACCCCGGAGTGCGGGAGCGCCGGCTGCTCTTCACGGGGTCGTTCGTCGCGCCGGGGCAGTTGACGTCACAGGACTACAGCGTGGCTCCGGACGGACGCCGGTTCGTCATGTTGCAGCGACCGGACAACGGCACGCAGCTCGTCGTCATCACGGGATGGATCGGGGAGCTCGAGCGCCGGCTCCGCACGCGATGACCGTCGCGAGATGGCGCCGACATGTACGCGCGGGTGTCTGCTCGACAGGCACAACGTCCGCGCAGCCGTTGTCATCAAACGGTTGCGGCACGCGAAGTTGCGCCGCGTCAGTCGTGTGCCCCTCGGACTGCTCCTTGGTCACCGACACCGCGTCGTGATGGCGAGGGGGAGATAGGTCCAAGGGCAAGACCCGCTCAGGCGCGAAACGGATTCGCGTCTGCAACTGCACCGTGTGTACGCGCGTCGAGGGCGTACCTGCTGGTGTCATCGTGCGCGTTCGGGCACGTCCGTGCTGTGGCGGTCCGGGCGATCCCGGGCTCTGAGTGCGTACGCAGTTGCCCGGGCCCGGCCCGCGTCGCAGGCGGGCTGTGACCGCCGGGCCGAGGAGGCTGGAGGACGAGCCGGCTTGACCGCCAGACCGCGGCGGGTCCTTTATGCTGTTGAGGAACTTTGCGCGATGATTATCTCCGATATTGCGGCCACGGCGTCTGCAGGCAGCGCCCAGATGGTGGCTTGACCCACCCGCAGCTCCCGGAGTCCGTGGTATGCTCACCCCGTCGGACGAAGATCGCCCTGCCGCTGACGTCGATCCGGTGGATGGCAGCGGGAATCGCGCCGCCGACCAGCGACCGATGACGGTGCTCCTCGATCAGTACGAGATCGTGCGGGAGATCGGCCAGGGCGGGATGGCGACCGTCTACCTGGCGAACGACCGCAAGCATGGCCGTACCGTCGCCATCAAGGTGCTGCTCGCCGAGCTCAGCAAGGAAATCGGCGCCGATCGATTCAGTCGGGAGATTCGCACCGTCTCGCGACTGCATCATCCGCATATTTTGCCACTGTATGACTCCGGAGAACAGGACGGTGTGCTGTTCTTCGTGATGCCGTACATCGAAGGCGAATCGCTGCGCGACCTGCTGGATCGAGAGGGTTCCACCGACCTGGAACTGGCCACGACCATCGCTCGGCAGGTCGGGGATGCGCTGGATTTTGCACATGCGCACGATGTCGTGCATCGCGATGTGAAACCCGAGAACATCATGCTGGTCGCCGGCCACGCGCTGCTGGCGGACTTCGGCATCGCCCGCGTGCTCTCCACGGATCAGCGGCAGACACTCACCGCGGCCGGCGCCACACTGGGTACTCCGGTCTACATGAGCCCCGAGCAGGCCAGTGGAGAGCGGATCATCGACGGTCGCAGTGACCTCTATGCACTGGGCTGCATCGTCTACGAAATGCTGGGTGGTGCACCGCCGTTCGCAGGGTTGAATGCGATGGCGACCATGGCGCAGCACGTCGTGATGCCGCCGCCGCCGCTCGTCGGCAAGCGCGCGCCGGTGTCGAGCGTCGTCGCCGACGCTGTCGACCGCCTGTTGCGCAAGGCGCCTGAAGACCGCTTCCCGTCAGCATCGGCGTTCGCCGTGATGCTCGAGCAGGCCGTGAGTGCGACCAGGGCGACGGGGGAGCGTATCGCGCCGTTCGATGCCGCCACGCAGGCGGCGCATACCAACGTGCTGGTGTTCGACTTCACCAACATCTCGGCGTCTGCCGACATCGACTGGCTGACGGTCGGCATCGCCGACACGATCAGTGCCGATCTCAAGCGCATCGAAGGGGTTCGCGTGGTGGGGAGCGATGCGCCGACTCGCCGTCGCATGAGCGCGGCGCTGAACGGATCAGCTGTCGATGCCGCGCTGGCGCAGCGCCTCGGGAAGTCGGTCGGCGCACGCTGGGTGCTGGCGGGTGGATTCCAGCGCTCGGGCACTCGGCTGCGCCTGACGCCGCAATTCTTCGACGTCGACTCGGGAGAGTCGATTGGCGTGATCAAGATCGACGGCACGATGGACGAGATCTTCGAGCTGCAGGACAAGGTGGTCGCGCAGTTCACGCGGGAGCTGAACATCCACCTGACCACGGCGGACATCGCGCGGATCGGCCGACCCGACACGGCACGGATGCAGGCGTACGAACTGTATGCCCGCGGTCGTCAGGCGATGCTCGGTTTCGGCGAGGGAAGCCTGCGGATCGCCGACGACTACTATCGGCGCGCCGTTGCCATCGACCCCAACTATGCCCTCGCGTGGGCTGGCTTGGGAAGCCTGCTCATGCCGCGGTTGCTCACGACCGGAAACGCGACGGGCCTCGAGGAAAGCATTGCCGCG
Organism: Gemmatimonadaceae bacterium; assembly: GCA_031374935.1. GTDB lineage: Bacteria > Gemmatimonadota > Gemmatimonadetes > Gemmatimonadales > Gemmatimonadaceae > JACMLX01. The sequence continues at coordinate 39,687 of JANMHB010000140.1, forward strand.
CTGGAACGCGCGCTCACGCTCGACCCGGCGTTGTCGGAGCCGTACGTCTATCTGGCGTACTGGTACCTGATGCAGCACCGATTCGACGAGGCGATCGATCACGCGCGAAAGGCGGTGGAGCACGATCCGGGCGTGCCGGTCGCCTGGTATCTCCTGGGGATCTCGCTGTACTCACGCGGCACCGAGCACAAGACGCTTGGCGACCTGGCACTCGCGATGCCGGCGTGCCTGCGCGCGCGCACGATCGGCCAGACCTTCCAGCCCGGGCCACTGGCCGTCGCCTCCCTGTACATGCTGCGCGGCGACACCATCTACGCGACGCAATTCTCTGACGAGGCGGTGGCGATGGAGCTGTCGGGCGAGGGCACGAAGTTCGTGGGATCGTTCGTACTGCGGGCGTTTCTCCACCTGCACATCGGCGAGCGTGCGGCTGCGTGCGAACTCTTCGATCGCGCGATCGAACGGTATCCCTCGGCCGACCATGTCTATGCACAAACGGCAACCGCCTGGGCACTCTTCGGACGTGGCCGGCTGGCCGAGCTGGGCGGGGATGTCGAGACCGCGCGTGCATGTTACGAGCGCTCACGCAATCTCGCCGATGAGCATGCGCATCGCGCGGCCATCGGCGCATCATGGGTGAAGGCGACGCTCGGGCTCTCCCGCCTTGCGTGGACCCACGGCACGCGGGACGAGTCGGAGCGACTCCGTGACGACGCCGTCGCGATGATCACCGCGCGATCACGATTCCTGTGGAACAACTATCCCGGTTCGACACTCGCCGACAACTGGTACGAAGTGGCGGCGACCCACGCCTGCTTCGGTGAGCACGACGAGGCCCTCACGACGCTCGCACGGGCAGCCGAGCATGGGTGGGCGAACAACGACCAGCTCGTGGCCGACCAGCATTTCCGCATGCTTCGCTCCGATCCTCGTCTCGACGAGTTGGTGCAGCGTGCACGGGCTGCGGTTACGCTGCCCGCCCCAGCGTGATCCGGCGCCGCGTGGCAAAGCGCGACCGCGGTCGTGTCAGGCTACGCCTCGAGGGGAAAGCTCTTGTCGATGAACTGCTGGATCGACATCGGCTGTACCCCGAACCGACGTGACGCAGGCTGCCAGTCGGTGAAGGCATCCTTCATCTGTGACGTGAAGTAACCCATCGCCATCAGTCGAGCGCCCATTTCACTGAACGGCCGAAGCACGATCGATCCCGCGCGAAGCACTCCCACCGGGATGTGCCGGCGTCTGGCCGACACGCCAAGGCGTCGCTCGATCATGCTCGTGACCTCGGCGAATGAACAGGTGCTCGGCCCTCCGACCTCGATCACGGCGTCCTGGATGGACCTGTCATCGAGTACGCGCAGCGCGAACTCCGCGACGTCGTCGATGGCGATGAAGTTCGCGCGCGCCGTGCCATCGCCAAACAGCATCACGGGTTTGCCCTGCCGAATCGCGCTGCCGATGAGGGTTTCCACCCAGGTTTCCATGAAGACCGTCGGGGCGAGTAGCACCCACGGCACCCCACTGCTGCGGATAAGGGCATCGACCTGCTGCTTGACGCGGAAGAAGTCCACCGGCGACGACGCGCCGCCCAGGCCTTGCGCGGACACGTGCACGATTCGCGACACCCGGCGATCGCGCGCGGCGTGGCAGATGTTCGTGTACGCGCGACGATCGACGCTGTTCGGACTCGATGCACCGCTGCCCATCGCATTGTTGGCGGTTGTCAGGACCTGATCCACGTCGGCACACGCGTCGCTCACGAATGCCGCATCCAGCAGGTCACCGGCGGCGATGTCGGCGCCGAGTGTTCCGAGGACGGCGAGCTTCCCCGGATGTCGCCCGAGTGCGCGAACGTGGTGCCCGGTTTCGAGCAGCCGCCGCGTGACCGCGCTCCCGAGTTGGCCGGTCGCTCCGATCACGAGAACACGGTTGGGCGTGGTGGACATGGCTGGTCGCCGAGGCGGTGGGCGGGGAGGGGGAAGGTCGTGAGACTGCTGTCAGTCGACCGGATCAACTGCGATCGTCCCCGAATTTCGCGGTGCAACGCGGCGCGGTAGTGAGTAGCCGCACCTGCACCATCCGTCGTCGAATGAAGGTGGACATTTCGACCGGGATAGGTCGAGTATACGGCGCGAACGCCGACGATGCGAGGAAGGGCCCAGGGAAAAACACTGCGCCTCGGGCATCGCCACCTGCTCGGGTCTGTTCGCACCCCCCGCGCGCCCACACCGCAATCGCGGTCGCCGCCGTCACAGCCGTCAGGAAGGCGGCCGGTACGACCGAATTCAGCAGGTGGTGGTCGAGGCGCTCGTCGTCGCCGTTCCGCGACCGCATGATGTGGCCGTCCAGCGGACACGATCCACCGATTGCTCCGGCAGCCTGCCACGGCTCTGGGCCCTGAAGTTCACCGTGCCGCTGTAACCGGTCATCCGTCGCTGAATGGTCCATGCGCCTGCGGTACCAGGTGACGTCGGCTCATTCAGGCTCGGGACGAAGCCCTTATCGTACACGACGACACCGAGTGCGTCACGGACGCTGAGTACGGCACCGCCCGCAGTCGCTGTCTGCGGCTGACGCAGGTCGGCGACGAAGCTGCCGAGCATTTTCGTCGCGTGGTCCCGTCACGCGGCGCGATCCATGCCATCCGCTCCGGGCCTGCACTGACATGCGAAGTCCATCCATGCCTGAGGGATGGCCGTCACGTTCGCTTCCTCTGGCAACAGAAGTCCGGACATCTGCCAGCTGCTGCCATGGCCGCACTCGCCGCTGCTCCACCACGCGGCTCGCGAGCGTCTCACGACGCGAACGAGATGCACGCAGCCGTGCCGGGGACACCATATGCCAGGTCCACGCGGGTGCAGCGTATTGTGCGAGTGTCACACGCTGCCGACCAGTGATGAACCCGCTCACGGTGCTCATCACGCTCACATTGCTGCGAGAGATCCGGCGGACGGCGGCAGTCGATCGTCGTCTCCCCTCATGGCCAGCTCATTCCGGTCGCGATCAGTTTGACGACGATCCGGCAAAGATCTCCACGCTGGTGCCACCGGCCTTGGCGAGATACATCGCGGCATCTGCCTTGTCCACAAGCACAGCCACATGCAGGCCGTCGCGTGGATAAATCGCGACGCCAACGCTCGGCAGGATTCTGAGTTCGATCATGCCGCACAGGAACGGTTCCGAGACGCACTCCACGATGCGCGTTGCGACACGTCGGATCTCGTCTGCATCGCCGGCATCGACCAGCAGAAAGAGGAATTCGTCACCGCCAGCCCTGCAGATGCTGTCTGCATCGCGTGAGCAGCTGGCAAGTCGCTCCGCGACGGTCCTGAGTGTCGCGTCGCCCACAGCATGCCCATGGGTGTCGTTGATGACCTTGAACGCGTCAAGATCGATGAACATCACTGCCACGGACCAGCCGTGGCGCTCTGCCATTGCGATCGCATGCGTGGCGCGGTCGTCGAACAGGGAACGATTCGGCAACCCGGTAGCGCCATCATGCAGCGCGCGATGCGTCGCATCCTCCACGGCCGCGTGTGCGACGGTGAGTGCCGCCTGCGTCGTGACGAGGGCCGCCTGTGAGCGCGCGAGTGCAGTCTCGGTGATGCGCAGATCGGAAACGCCTCGCGCCAACGTTTCCGTCACCTCGGTCAGGTCCTCCGCACATTCCAGAACCTTCGCCTCATGCCCCTGTCCGTCCTCCAGCAGGCTCTTTGCGGGCAGGGTCGTTGCGCCCGCAGCGATCTGCTCCTCCACGGCGCGGTTCGTATCCGCGAGCGTGTCGGCGAGGTCCTCGACCTTCGCCTTCACCTCATGACTCCGCTCGAGTGCGAGTTCCAGCGTCGGTGGCGTGGTGACCGGCGCGTTCGAGTCGGGCTCGTTGTTCATCGGTCCAGCTCCAGCCTCAAGAGTCGCCCACCCTGTCACCGTACGGAACCGGCGACGAAAGGTGAGAAGCTACCACATCGATGACGCATTCCCGGTTTGTGAGGCCGCCCTCACGAAGACTGGTGGCAGTGCCGCTGAGCGCGTTGCGTTGCGGCACATAAAGTGCTATGGTTTCATCGCGTGACACCAATGCATGGTCGGACGCGGCAGTAGAACCACTGCGACGTGTCGGCGAAGCCATCGGTCAGTCATGTCACCCGGGTTCTCGCACAGCCTTTCGTTCTGGCGTGACAGCGAGGCTGAAGCGTGCCCGCTGCTGCGGTGTCTGTCTGGACACGCGGTGACCAATTCAAGGCATTTGCGCGTTTTCACGGCCTGCAAAAAGGCCGGGGAAGCGGTCGCCGTGATAACGTGCATCCGTGCCGTGTCGCAAACCCCTCACTCGGTACATGTGTCATGAATATTCTCATCTGGTTAATCGTCGGCGGAGTCATTGGGTGGCTCGCCAGCATCCTCATGGGGACGAATGGACAGCAGGGCATCGTCCTGAATGTCGTCGTGGGCATAATCGGCGCAATGATCGCCGGCTGGCTCATCTCGCCGATGGTTGGCGTCGGCACGATCAATCAGAACAACTTCAGCGCACCAGCGCTGCTGATTTCGTTCGGCGGCGCAGTCGCACTGCTGGCCGTCGTCAGCCTACTGCGTCGCGGATCGACACGCTGACGCTTCCCGCATGAGCTGCCGCCCGTCCACACGACGGGCGGCAGCGGTATGGGCGCGAGAACGGAGTAACGCGCGGCACCATTACAGCGCGACGCACGAGACTCGAGCATGGAACGATGACGGGCCCACACACCCCGGTGCGTGTGCCGTCGACGGCCGCCCGCACACAAAGGAAGGAGATCGACACGCGAATGGGCAAGGGACTGGTGACAGTCGATTGCCCATTCGTGCGCACGTACATCAGCCGCGCGACCCACCGCTGCCGCCGCCGGAGCCCTGTGAAGAACCAGTGCCCCCAGAACTCTTCGACCCTGTGGAGCCATACATCTTCTTTTCCTTCCCGGCGTTCTTCGTTTTCTCGGTGCCACCAGCGAGCTGCCCCTTCTCGAGCGCCTCGCCTGACATTCCCTGCTTCACTTTGGAATGTCCCTTACCGGTTTTCGCGTTGTCGTTTCGCTGAGCCACGTGACCGACCTCCAGAAGTTGTCTGCAAGCATCGTCCACAGTGAAGAAGTGCGCGAGAGCGACACCGTGTTGACGACGTGATGCCTGGTACTTTGATCCCACAGCCGTGGTCGCGACGCGGCTCACGTCATCACCGGCATCCCGTCCAGCAGCTTGTCGAGCGTGATCGGATACTCCCGAACGCGCACACCGGTCGCATTGTAGATCGCGTTGGCCACGGCCGCCGCAACACCGCAGATGCCAAGTTCGCCCACCCCTTTCGCTTTCATCGGAGACGAGTATGCATCGGTCGCATCGAGGAAAATCACATCCTGATGCGGCACGTCGGCGTGCACCGGCACCTCGTAACCAGCGAGATCGTGATTCACGAAGAACCCTCGCCGCTTGTCCACCACGAGCTCTTCCATGAGTGCAGCGCCGACGCCCATCGTCATGCCGCCGATGACCTGACTTCGCGCCGTCTTTGGATTGAGGATGCGTCCGGCCGCGCACACCGCGAGCATACGACGAACGCGAATCTCGGCTGTCGCCGCATCGACCGCCACCTCGACAAAGTGCGCGCCAAACGACGACAGCTCATTGACCTTTGCAAGATCGCCGAACTCAATCGTGTCTTCGGCGATCAGTTCCTGATCGGCAGCCGCCTGGCCGAGGGGCACGAGCCGAGTGCCGGATCGAACGTTTCCATCCGCGAATACCGCATCGGTTCCCGTGATGCCAAGTTTTTGCGTCACGAGGTCCCGCAACTTCATGCAGGCTGCATACACGCCGGCCGTGGACGAGTTCGCGCCCCATTGTCCACCGGAACCGGCCGAGACAGGAAACGTCGAGTCACCGAGCCGCACGACGACTTTCTCCAGCGCCACTCCCATCGTCTCGGCAGCAGTCTGCCCAATGATGGTGTAGCTGCCGGTGCCGATGTCTGTCATGTCCGTCTCGACGGTCACCACGCCAGCGCGGTCCAATCGAACACGCGCGGCCGAATTGATCACCGGACTGGGACGGAAGGCCGCAGCAACACCGTGACCGATCAGCCCGCGACCTTCGCGCGTCTTGCCGGGCTGCGCGTTCCGTTTTGTCCACTCGAACTTTTCCGCACCCGTTCGAAGGCACTGGATCAGCGAGCGCTGCGTGAATCGGCGTGCGGGATTCTCGGGATCCACCTGCGTATCGTTCCTGATCCGGAACTCGATGGGATCCATTCCAACCTTCTCGGCGATCTCGTCGATCGCGATCTCGAGCGCCATCAGTCCCGTCGCCTCGCCCGGGGCGCGCATTGCATTGGCTTCCGGGAGGTCGAGCACGGTGAGTCGCGTTGCCGTCATGCGATTCGCACCCGCATAGAGCCGCCGCGACTGCAGCACGGCGCCATCTGCCCCTCCGCTGGGCAAGTCGCCCGACCAGCTCTCATGACCGATTGCCGTGATGGTGCCATCGCGCATCGCGCCGATGCGTATCCGCTGAATCGTGGCCGGGCGATGTACGGTGTTGTTGAACATCAGCGGCCGCTGCAACGAGACTTTGACCGGCCGGCCGACAGCTTTCGCGCCCAATGCTGCCAGCAACGCATCGGTGCGCAGGAACAGTTTTCCACCGAAGCCGCCGCCGATGTAGGGCGAAACGATGCGCACGTTCGCCTTCGGTATTCGCAGCGTCTTCGACAGGTCACTCGCGCACCAGTCAATCATCTGGTTTGACGTCCAGAGCGTGAGCTTGCCATCATTCCATGAGGCAATGGAGGCGTGTGACTCAATCATCGCATGCGCGTGATCGGGTGTGGTATAAATCGCGTCCAGCGATACCTGCGCAGAGGCGAACGCGCCGGCGAAGTC
>JANMHB010000141.1:0-80179 GCA_031374935.1 Gemmatimonadaceae bacterium
GGCAAGATCGACTTCATCGTCGGCAACCTCGGCCTCAACAGCCGCCTGCGCGCGTCGCCCACCGAACCGACGACGATGTACGTCAAGGATTTCGACGGCAACGGATACGCCGATCAGATCGTGGCCTGTTACAACCAGGGCAAGAGCTACCCGCTGGTGCTGCGCGACGAGATGATCAAGGCGCTGCCACCGCTGAAGGTTCGCTTCCTGAGCTACACCGAATATGCGAAGGCTGGCGTCACCGACATCTTCACGCCGGAGGATCTCGTCGGGGCCGTGCAGAAGAAGGTGGAGACGTTTGCCACGTCGTTGATGCGGAACAACGGGGATGGGTCGTTCACGCTGGTTCCGCTGCCCGATGCAGCGCAGCTGGCTCCGGTGTACGGGATCAGTGTGCGCGATCTCGACGGCGACGGTGTGCAGGACCTCTTGCTGGCGGGGAATTTCGATGGGGTGAAGCCCGACATTGCCCGGCTCAGTGATTCGTACGGTGTGGTACTGCGCGGCGCGAAGGGCGGCGCCTTCACCGCCATCCCGCGCATGGCAAGTGGGTTCTTCGTGCCCGGACAGTCACGGGAGATTCTACGTGTCCGCGCGCAGGACGGAGAATTGACGCTCGTTGCCCGCAACAATGATCGGCCGCTGGTGTTCCGATCCAACCGACGCCAACCATGAGCACATCCGTTCAGGTGGGGATCAACCTGTGCTGCGCCGTTCTCCTTGCGGCGTGTCAGGTAGCATCGTCCAGCCCCAGCAGCACCGCCAGTGCCGATGCGACACCGTTGCATGATGCGGTGAAGCAGGTGAACGATGTCATCGTGTACGACATCTTCAGCCCGCCGCAGGCGAGCCGTGTGTATGCCTATGCCAGCATCGCGGCATACGAGATTCTGCGGCAGCGTGACACCATGTATCGTACGCTGGCTGGTCAGGTGAACGGGCTGACGCCGGTGCCGGCGCGCGCGCCCGGCGCCGAGTTGTCGCTGGCGTTGGCCGGGGTGCACGCCTACATGGTCGTGGGCCGCGCGCTCACCTTCTCGCAGGCACGCATGGACAGCCTGCGGCAGGCGATGGATGCCCGCATGCGTACAGGCATGCCGACGGAGGTCTTCGAGCGGTCGATTGCATATGGCGACACGGTCGCGAAGCACATTCTCGCTTGGGCCGCGACGGACCGGTTCAAGCAGAGCCGCGGTCTGCCGAAGTACAGCGTCACGCGCGAGGTGGGGCGATGGGTGCCGACGCCACCGGCATACATGGATGCGGTCGAGCCGAACTGGGGCACCCTGCGCCCGTTTGTGATGGACACCTCGAACCAGTTCCGGCCGGAGCCGCCGCTGCCGTTCGACAGCGCGAAAACGAGCCCGTTCTACAAGCAGATGCTCGAAGTGCACGCGCTCACCAAGACCATGACGGATGAACAGCGCGCCATCGCCGCCTTCTGGGACTGCAATCCGTTCGTGATGCATGTGCAGGGGCACACGATGTTCGCCACGAAGAAGATGTCGCCCGGCGGTCACTGGATGGGAATCGTGCGGCTCGCGTCGAACAAGGTCAACGCCGATATCACTCGTGCGGCCGAGGCCTATGCCATGACCGCGATCGGCCTCGCTGACGGATTCCTCAGTGTTTGGGCGGAGAAGTATCGCAGCAACGTGATCCGCCCCGAGACGATGATCAACACGTACCTCGATGAGTCGTGGCAGCCGTTGCTGCAGACGCCGCCGTTCCCGGAGTACACCAGCGGGCACAGCGGCATCTCGAGCGCCGCGGCGGTGATTCTGACCAGGGTCTACGGCGAGAATTTCTCGTTCGCCGATTCGACGGAAGTGGAGTATGGGTTGCCGGTGCGATCCTTCACGTCGTTCACGCAGGCGGCCAACGAAGCGGCGATCAGCCGCATGTACGGCGGCATTCACTACCGCCGGGCGATCGAGGAAGGGCAGGTGCAGGGGCGCAAGGTCGGCGAGCTGGTGCTGGAGAAGGTCGTGACGCGTGCGGCGTCGGCTGCAGTCGCCGTGACTCGCTAGCGGCGCGACGTGCGGATCTCCGCGCAATCGTCCATGCGGCACTGGTGGCTCGGGCGGCGGTTGCCCACTGTGCGTTGCAGGATCACGCGCGCGGGTTCCACAGTGCTGATCGCCCTGGTCGCGCTGACGGGCTGTGAACGGTCACCAGCACCTGCGCAGTCGACGGCGGCCACTGCCGGAACGGGCGCACTCAGTGGGCCACCCCTGTTCGAGTCGCTTGGCGCTGATCGCACGGGCGTGACGTTCGCGAACAACCTGCCGGAAGCCGCCGAATTCAACATCCTGAACTACCTCTATTACTACAACGGTGGTGGGGTGTCGGTCGGGGACGTGAATGGGGACAGTCTCCCCGACCTGTACCTGTCATCGAATCTGGATTCGAATCGGCTGTACCTGAACAAGGGGAATTTCCGGTTCGAGGATGTAACGGCGAAGGCCGGTGTCGGTGGCCCGCCCGGATGGAAGACCGGCGTAACGATGGCGGACGTCAACGGTGACGGGCGGCTCGACATCTATGTGTCGGCGGTTCGTTATCTGTCGATGCAAGGCCGCAACATGCTCTACATCAACAACGGCAACGGCACGTTCACCGACCGGGCCGAGTCGTATGGCGTGGCGCATGCAGGCTACTCGACACAGGCGGCATTCTTCGACTACGACGCCGATGGTGACCTGGACCTGTTCCTGCTCAGCCACTCGACGCATACCGAACGGGCGATCGGCAACGCGACGAAGCGCGATGTGCGGAACGCGCGGGCCGGCGGACGGTTGTATCGCAACGATGGGGCACGCTTCACGGACGTCAGCGCTGATGCCGGGATCTTCGGCGGTGTCGAAGGCTACGGACTCGGCCTGGTTGTGAGTGACCTGAATCAGGATGGCTGCCCGGACGTCTACGTGGCCAATGACTTTCAGGAGCAGGATTTTCTCTACTACAACACCTGCCGGAAGAAATTCACCGAGTCGATCGCTGCGGCCACCGGGCATACCAGCCGGTTCTCGATGGGTGTGGACGCCGCGGATGTGAACAATGACGGGCTGCCGGACATCGTCGTCGGCGACATGCTGCCGGAGCGTGAGGATGTGCTCAAGTCATCGGCGAGCTCGGAGTCGTACAGCCTGTTCAACCTGCGGGTGCGGGCCGGTTACCATCCGCAGTACGCACGGAACACGTTGCAGCTGAATCGTGGCAATGGGGTGTTCAGCGAGATCGGGTTCCTGGCGGGCGTCGAAGCGACTGACTGGACCTGGTCGCTGCTGTTCGCCGATCTCGACAACGACGGCTGGAAGGACCTGTTCGTGACCAGCGGCATCTTCCGCCGACCGAATGACCTCGATTACATCAACTACGTCGGCAACGAGACCGTCCAGGCCTCGCTGGCGAACGGTGTGACGCGCGAGAACATGCCATTGCTGAAGCAGATGCCAACGGTACCGGTGGTGAATCACGCCTACCGGAACACCGGCGACCTGCGCTTCACCGACATGGCCACCGAGTGGGGCCTGACGCGACCGGGCTACTCCAACGGCAGCGCCTACGTCGATCTGGATAACGACGGTGCGCTCGACCTGGTCGTGAACAACTACGATGCGCCGGTGTCGGTCTATCGGAACCGCGCGCGCGAGCGGGGTGGGAGTGCGTTCCTGACCGTCGCGCTGCAGGGCGCAGGAAAGAACACCGCCGGCATCGGCGCGAAGGTGTTCGTGGTGCAGGACGGCCGTCGGCAGCTGCTCGAGCAGAGCCCCACGCGCGGATTCCAGTCGTCGGTGGACCAGCGCCTGCACTTTGGACTCGGCCGCGATACGATGGTCGACTCACTGATCGTCGTCTGGCCCGACCGGCGGTTTCAGGTCATGACGAATGTCGCGGGCAATCAGCGCCTGACCGTGACGCAGCGCGATGCGCGTGGCGTGTGGCCATACGGACGCGCGACCGCCGCTCCGCCGCTCTTCGAGGACATCACCGATCGCGTCACCACCGGCTACACCCATGTCGAGAACGACTTCAACGACATGGACCGCGAGCCGCTGATGCCACATCTGTTGTCCACCGAGGGGCCGGCGCTGGCGGTGGGTGACGTGAATGGTGACGGGTTGGACGACCTGTACGCCGGCGGTGCGAAGTGGCAGCCTGGCCGCCTGTTGCTGCAGCAGCGCGATGGCTCGTACCTCCGCAGCGATACGACGGTCTTCGCCGCCGACAGCATCACCGAGGACGTGGGGGCTGCGTTCTTCGACGCCAACGGTGACGGCCATCTGGATCTGTACGTCGCGACCGGTGGCAACGAGTTCTGGGGCAGCGTGGATGAACTGCGTGACCGGCTCTACCTGAACGATGGATCGGGACACTTCGCGAAGTCGACGGATGGCCTGCCCCCGATTTTCGAGAACGGGTCGTGCGTCGTGCCGGGAGACTTCAACCGCGACGGGCATCAGGACCTGTTCGTCGGCGCGCGCGTGACGGCGAAGCAGTACGGTGTCTCACCGAAGAGTCGTCTCCTGCAGGGTGACGGGAAAGGGCATTTCACCGACGTCACAGAAAAGATCGCGCCGCAGCTGCTGACGGCAGGGATGGTGACGTCAGCGACCTGGCTCGACTATGACCGGGATGGCGCGCTGGACCTGATCGTGGTTGGCGAGTGGGCACCGGTGCGCGTCATGCGACAGGAACGTGGTCGTTTCGTCGATCGCACGAAGGACGCAGGATTGAGCGGATCAGAGGGGTGGTGGAACACCGTCTCGTCGGCCGACCTGAATGGCGACGGCCGACCGGACCTGATCCTTGGCAATCTCGGCCTGAACTCCTACATCAAGGCCAGTGCCGCCAAGCCGGCACAGATGTATGTGTTCGACTTCTTCAGCAACGGGACAATCGAACAGATCATCACGTTCTACAAGCATGGTGTGAGTTACCCGCTCGCGACGCGTGACGAGCTGGTGAAGCTCATGCCACAATTGCGTGCAAAATTCACCAGTTACAAGGCGTTCGGCGCCAGTCGCGTGCAGGATATCGTGCTTGCGGAGGAGCTGGCGAAGGCGACCGTGCTGACGGCGCGCACCTTTGCGAGTTCCGTGGCCATGGCGGGGGCCGATGGCAGATTCGTGCTCGAGCCACTCCCGGTCGAGGCGCAGTTTTCTCCCGTCTATACCACGATGGCCAGGGATTTCGATGGGGACGGCCGGGTCGACCTGCTGCTCGGCGGTAACTTCCTCGGCGCGCCACCGATGCTTGGCCGGTCGGATGCCAGCGTCGGACTGCTGCTGCGTGGTGCGGGTGACGGATCGTTCGCAGCCGTCGGCATGATGCAGAGCGGCGTACGGATCGCCGGAGAAGTGCGACATCTGGCATTGGTGCGTCGCGCCGATGGTCGGACGGTGGTCGTGGCGGCCCGGAACAATGATCGGCTGGCCTTTCTCCAGACACAGAAATAGTTGCAGCATTCCCTCCCGTCTCCCCGGACCATGCGAAACGCTCTGCTCACTCTCGCTTGCGCAGCCACCGCCATGACGTCGTGTACACCCGCTGAGAACCGTGCGGTGCCAACTTCTGACTCCGCGCCCGTCGTCACATCCGAAGTGCGCCCGCTGGTGCATCCGGAGTGGTCGAAGAACGCCGTGATCTACGAAGTGAACATCCGCCAGTACACGCCGGAGGGGACCTTTGCTGCATTCACACGGCAGATCCCGCGACTGAAGGCTCTCGGCATCGATGTGCTGTGGCTGATGCCGGTGCAGCCGATCGGCAAGCTGAATCGGAAGGGGTCACTCGGCAGCTACTACTCCATCTCCGACTACACCGCGTTCAATCCTGAATTCGGCAGCGAGGCGGATTTCAAGGCGCTGGTCGCTGCGGCGCACGCGCAGGGCATGAAGGTGATTCTGGACTGGGTGGCGAACCACACGGCATTCGATCACAAGTGGACGTCGGTGAGCAAGGACTGGTATACGCTCAAGCGCGACGGCACCATTTCTCGCGCCATCGACGACAAGGGCAACGAGACTGACTGGAGTGACGTTGCAGATTTGAACTATTCGAACAAGCAAATGCGGCTGGCAATGATTGCCGAGATGAAGTGGTGGCTGGAGAATACCGGACTGGATGGTTTCCGCTGCGATATGGCCGGTCTCGTGCCGAACGATTTCTGGGCCGAAGTCCGCACCGCACTGGATACGAGCCATCCTGGCCTGTTCTTCCTCGCCGAGTGGGAGGATCCGTCGCTGCACAAGTCGTTCGATGCCACATATGGTTGGGAGTTGTTTCACCTGATGAACGACATCGCGTCAGCGAAGAAGCCAACGTCGGAGCTGGACAGCTACTTCGCCAGGCAGGAGCAGCGTTTTCCGGCGACGGCGTACCGGCTCACGTTCACGTCGAATCACGACGAGAACAGCTGGGCGGGGACGGAGTTCGAGCGGATGGGCTCGAATCATCAGGCGGCCTACGTGCTCAGCGCCACGGTCGCCGGCTCGTTCCCGCTGCTGTACTCCGGGCAGGAAGCCAGCTTCAAACGGCGCCTCAAGTTCTTCGAGAAGGATCCCATCGACTGGACCGGCCCGTCGCTGGCGGATTTCTACCGGTCCGTGTTCGAGCTGCGACACACGCAGGAGGTGTTGTGGAACGGGCAGTGGGGCGCACCGCAGACGAAGCTGGTGACGAACGGCGGCGATCGGATCTATGCATTCAGCCGAAGCCGGGACGGGAAGACGGTGGTGGTGGTCACGAACTTCGGCGGCGCGCCCGCGTCGGTGACGTACAGTGCGCTCGGTCAGCCGGGTGACTACACCGACTGGTTCTCGAAGGGTGCCGTGACGCTGGCGGCGAACGGGACGATCGAGGTGCCGGCGCATGGGTACCGCGTACTGGTGAAGTAGGAGGCCTTCGCCGACGGCGGATGGCTGCGTCGGGGCTGGTTCCAGCGGCTCCCGCTACGTACACTGGCTGCGTCACCACCGGTGGCGGCCGGCCCCGGTCGCCATCGATTTCCGGACGCGACCGAGGCCCCTGGATGTCGACACCCAGTACACCAACGCGAGTCAATCTCACGTTCGGACAGATCGTCAACATGAACATCGGATTCTTCGGAATCCAGTACAGCTTCGGCCTGCAGCAGGGCAACATGAGTCCGATCTACCGGTACCTCGGCGCCGATGAAGCGAGCCTGCCGCTGCTCTACCTGGCCGGACCCATCACGGGACTCATCGTGCAGCCCATCATCGGCGCCATGAGTGATCGGACGCTGAGCCCGCGCGGACGCCGCACACCATACTTCCTGATCGGCGCGATTCTCTGCTCACTCTCGCTGTTTGCGATGCCGTTCAGTCGCACGCTCTGGATGGCGGCGGGCATTCTCTGGATCCTCGACGCGGCCAACAACATCACCATGGAGCCGTACCGGGCATTCGTCACCGATCGGCTCAATCAGGCGCAGACGTCACTCGGCTTCCTCACGCAGAGTGCGTTCACCGGGCTGGGCCAGACACTCTCGTACATCACGCCATCGCTGCTGGTGTTCGCCGGCATGAATCGCGATGCGGTGAACGATCGTGGCATCCCGAACATCACCATGCTGGCATTCATCATGGGTGCGGCGTTCTCGATCCTGTCGATTCTCTGGTCGGTGCGCACCACGCCGGAGCTGCCACTCTCGGCGGAAGAGCGGGCGCGGATCCAGGCGATGCCGACGGGGATGGGGCAGACGTTGAAGGAGATCGGCGAAGCCTTCCGCGACATGCCGAAGACCATGCGGCAGATGGCGGTGTTCAAGTTCTTTCAGTGGTACGCGATGTTCTGCTACTGGATCTACATCGCACCTGCGCTGGCGCTGACGCTGTTCGACACCAAGGATCCGAACACGCCAGGCTTTCGCGAGGCCGGTCTGGTCACCGGTCAGGTGGGCGCGTTCTACAACTTCATCGCGTTCATCGCGGCCTTCGCGATGATTCCGGTCACGCGCCGCATCGGGGCGAAGTGGATGCACACCATCGCACTGGTCGCGGCGGCGGCGGCGATGCTGGTCATCCCGTCGATCCAGAGCCGCGCGATGCTGTTCATCCCGATGCTGGGCATTGGACTCGCCTGGGGCAGCATGATGGGCAACCCGTACGTGATGCTGTCGGATTCCATTCCCAAGGACCGCGTGGGGGTCTACATGGGTGTGTTCAATATGTTCATCGTGATTCCAATGCTGATCCAGAACGTCACCATGCCCCTGTTCTACGACTCACTCCTCGACGGCAATCCGGCCAACGTGATCAGGCTGGCCGGCGCGTTGCTGGGGTGCGCCGCGGTGGCCTGTGCCTTTGTGACGATGGCGCCGCGGCAGTCGTCGGCTGAAGTCCGCGTCCCGGTGGGGGCCGCACATTGATGACACATCTTCGCGCGATGACGATTGGAGTCGCCGGCTTGATGCTGATCCCGGCCTGCAAGACCGTCACGCAGACGTCGTTCGAGGTGGTGCCGAGTCCGGTCCCGGTGATCGGCTACGATCCGTCACGGGACCTTGGTCCGCTGTTCCACGATGTGCAGATGGCCCGGCTCTTCGAGGATTCGAAGACGTTCGTGGATGCACGGCCACTCGAAGCACCAGCGGCGCTCGGTGCGCGATACCTCACCGAGAAGACGGCCGCCGGTTTTTCGTTGAAGGCATTCGTCGCACGCTGGTTCACTGCGCCCGGTGCAATTGCCGCTGGCGCCGGTAGCGCGGCGTCCACCAGCATGGAGCAGCACATCCGGGATCTGTGGCCGCAGCTGACCCGCGCGGCCGACACAGCCAGTGCGCGCTCATCGCTGTTGCCGCTGCCGAAACCCTACGTGGTGCCGGGTGGACGTTTTCGCGAGGTCTACTACTGGGATTCGTACTTCACGATGCTCGGCCTGATCGAAAGCAAGCGCACCGACCTGGTCGCGAACATGCTCGACAACTTCGCACACCTGATCACCACGGTCGGCCACATTCCGAACGGCAATCGGACGTACTACCTGAGCCGCAGCCAGCCACCGTTCTTCGCAGCGATGGTGGGCCTCTATGCCACGGCGACCGATACCGGCACGGCGATGCGGTATCTGGCGGCCATGGAAAAGGAGCACGCATTCTGGATGGATGGTGCGGCGGCGCTCAAGCCCGGTACGGCACATCGTCGCGTCGTGAAGATGCGCGATGGGGCGGTGCTCAATCGCTACTTCGATGATCGTCCCGCGCCGCGGCCGGAGTCGTACCGCGAGGATTTCGAGCTCGGCGAGCCGCTTCCAGCTGCAAAGCGGGAAGCGTTCTACACCAACATTCGCGCCGCAGCTGAGAGTGGGTGGGATTTCTCGAGCCGCTGGATGCGCGATACCGCGGACTTGCGTACGCTCGAGACCACCGATCTCGTACCGGTCGATCTCAACAGCCTGTTGTATCACGCCGAACGGACGATCGCGGCCCTGCGCCGGTTCCGGAATGCGGCTGGCGACTCGGCGGTCGCGGCGCAGTTCGATCTCGCGGCCACGTCGCGTCGTGCAGCGCTGCTCGCCGCCGCGTGGGATGCCCGCACCGGATTCTTCTACGATGTGCGGTGGCGCAACGGCGAGCGTGTCACCGATCGACCGACACTGGCGGCCGCCGCGCCGCTGTACTTCGGCCTGGCGACGGCGGAGCAGGGCCGCGCAGTCGCAGCCACGCTGGAGCGTGATTTCCTGCGTGCCGGTGGTTTCGTGACGACGATGATCCGCTCCGGGCAGCAGTGGGATGCACCGAATGGCTGGCCGCCGCTGCAGTGGATGTCGATGGAGGGGGTGCGCCGCTATGGGCGCGGGGATCTGGCGGATACGGCCCGGGAACGCTGGCTGACGCTCAACCGCAAGACCTACGCTGCCGTCGGCAAGATGACCGAGAAGTATGACGTGCTCGATCTCACGAGGCCTGCGGGTGGCGGCGAATATCCCACGCAGGATGGCTTCGGCTGGACGAATGGCGTGGCACTGGCACTGGCCGCGCTGGGAGCGGTGCGGTGAAGGTGCTCTTCTGGTGTGGTGTGATCGGCCTGGCGCTGCTGGAAGTCGCGCTAGTGTACTTCATCATGCCGATGCCAGGCAGCCAGCGGATGCGCAGCCTCGAGCTGGCATACCTGCTGTACTCGTGGCGATGGGCGGGGCGGGCGCTGTTCGGTGCGATGGTACTGGCCGGTACGGTACCGGCCTGGCGCAGTGGTGGCCGCGCGAAGTGGCTGATGCCAACGGCGCTGCTGGCGCTGGCCGGCATCGCGTATGCGTTCAACTTCCAGATGGCTGCCGATCACATGTTCCTGCAGCCCACGACGCTCACAATGGCCCCCGCAGCGACCAACACGGTGGCTGGTGATCGTCTGGTGGTTGGGATTGAACTGAACGGGCAGGCGCGTGCCTACCCGCTGCAGTACATCGGCTATCACCATCAGGTGCGTGACACGATCGGCGGCGAACCGATCCTCGTCAGCTACTGCACGGTCTGTCGCACGGGGCGCGTCTTTCGCCCCACGGTCAACGACACGCTCGAGACGTTCCGCCTCGTCGGCATGGACCAGTTCAATGCGATGTTCGAGGATCGCCGGACGCGCAGCTGGTGGCGGCAGGCCAACGGGCAGGCGGTGATCGGTCCGCTCAAGGGCGTGGCGATGCCGGAGCTGCCGACGGTGCAAGTCTCGCTGCAGCAGTGGATGAAGCTGCATCCGCACACGCTGGTGATGCAGGCCGATCCGGCGTTCACGGAAGAGTATGGGAAGGACTATGCGTTCGAACGCGGCACCAAGCGCGGCGGACTGACGGGCACCGACACGGTCTCGTGGAGCGACAAGGCGTGGGTGATCGGCGTGGCACTCAACGGAGCGGCCAAGGCCTACGACTGGAAGCGCCTGCGCCGCGAGCGGGTGATCAACGATGCGGTTGGCGGTGTACCGATCGTGCTCGCACTCGGGCCCGACCGCGTAAGCTTCTTCGCCTTCCAGCGTCCCGATTCGGCGACGCAGTTCAGCGTGCGGGGCGACTCCCTGTTGACCAGCGCCGGCACCTACGCGCTCAACGGTCGCGGAGCGGCCGGCACGCTGCCCGCGATCAATGCCAGCCAGGAGTTCTGGCACAGCTGGCGGACCTTTCAGCCGGGTACGACGAAGTACTGACGCGCCCGCCGCCGATCACATCCCGACCATCGCAGCGTGCGCGGACATCGTCTGCGATGAGATGCGTGTCACCGTGCCGCTGAAGCAACGGAACGACGAGGTCGAGTTGAACGCCACGCCGATGATGTGTGACGGACCTGTGTCGGTATCGACCATTGCGGTGACACAGGGCGGCAGCGCGTGTGACTGCGCGGGCGTCATCCGTTGGCGTCACGCCGCTGGCGCTGGCTCCAGCCCGTCGATCACCTGGTCCAGCCCGGGCCACGACTCCGAGGCGTACCGATGGATCGTGCGGAGGTAGCGCACCCCCTCGTCACCGTGGGCAGCGATCGTGGCCGCAGACGCCTTGGCCACCGCCGCGTCGCTGCAGAACGGCGGCTCCGACTCCTCGTCGATCCGGCCGGCAGTATGCTTGACCCCAGCCGCGTCGAGAAAGGTGGTCTGGATGGCCGGCTCGAGGTCCACGTACAACGTCTGCATCAGGCCAAGCTCATCCTGGGCGGACTCCACCTTCAGCTTCACCACTTCCTGCGCCAGCCGTTCGGCCGGCCAGTTCTGGAACGAGGCGGGACGGAACCCGCCCCCCCGGCTCACGAGGCGCTGGATGAAGATGCCGCGCGCCTCCTTCTGGGTCTTGAGTTCGTAGGTCACCAGCGCGACGCGGCGCTCGACCGGCAGGGATCGGTACGGGGAAAGAGGAGGCATGGCAGGCAAAATAACCACGGAGGGCGCCCCGCGCCGAGGTAAACTCAGCGGCCACGGCTTCACCGGCTGAGGCGTCGTCGGCATATTCACAGACTGACATCCGCGGCGGGAACGCCCGGATTCCCGGTTATTGGCACGGCCGGGGCCCGATCACCTCCCCTCTGCACAGGCGTCCCGGAATGGAGCGAAAGCACCTCGCATTTCCGCAGCTCTTCAACATGAGCTTTGGATTCCTGGGCATTCAGTTCGGCTGGGGGCTGCAGCTGGCGAACATGTCGGCGGTGTATGAACGGCTCGGCGCCCGCCCCGACGATGTGCCGATTCTCTGGCTGGCCGCCCCGGTGACCGGGCTTCTCGTGCAGCCAGTCATCGGCGCGTTGAGCGATCGGACCTGGAATCGCCTCGGTCGCCGCCGCCCGTATTTCCTGACCGGCGCGATTCTCGCCTCGATCGCGCTCTTCTTCAAGCCGACCTCGAGCTCGCTCTGGAAGGCGGCCAGCCTGCTCTGGATTCTGGACGGCTCGATCAACATTTCGATGGAGCCGTTCCGCGCCTTCGTGGCCGACAAGCTGGCCGCGTCGCAGCGCACGGCGGGCTTCCTGATGCAGTCACTGATGATCGGCGTCGGCGCCAGCTTCGCGAATGCAATGCCGTTCGTGCTCGGCAAGTTCGGCATTGCCGGCAATACGGTGAGCGGCATTCCGCTGACGGTGAAGTACTCCTTTCAGTTCGGCGCGGTGGTGTTCCTGCTGGCGGTGTTGTGGACGGTGTTCACCACCGACGAGTATCCGCCGGAGGACATGGCAGCGTTCCAGAAGATGAAGAAGGAAGGACTCGGTGTCGGGGCCTTGATCACTGAAGTCGCGGAAGCGATCCGTGAAATGCCGGCGACGATGAAGCAGCTGGCGGTGGTGCAGGTGTTCACCTGGCTGGGCCTGTTCTGCATGTGGCTGTTCTTCGTGCCGGCGACGGCCCGTCATGTGTTCGGCGCCACCGATCCGCAGTCCGAGTTGTACGCCAGGGGCGCGGAATGGGGCGGATTTGCGTTTGCCTTCTACTCGATCACCTGTTTCATCGTGGCACTGGGCCTGGCGCGGATGGCGGCTGCCACCAGCCGGAAGACGGTGCACACGGTAGCGTTGCTCTGCGGAGCGGCCGGGCTGCTCTCGGTGTACGTGATTCACAACCAGTACCTGCTGCTCCTGAGCATGGTCGGCGTTGGAATAGCGTGGGCGTCGATCCTGTCCATGCCGTATGCGATGTTGTCGAGCGCGTTGCCTGCACATCGGATCGGAGTCTACATGGGCGTGTTCAACTTTTTCATCGTGTTGCCGGAGATCGCGGCTGCGTTGACGTTCGGTCCGATCACTCGGACGTTGTTCGGCGCGAACAATCCGAATTCTCCGCTGTATGTGGTGATGATCGGCGGGCTCTGCATGGTGATTGCGGCGGTCTGTGTGCGGTTTGTGGATGACGTGGGAGCCGAGGAGGCACCAGTGTCGGCTGGCCAGCGCAAGGCGCCGGGATCGTCGCTGGCCGCGGCGGCCAGCCATTGATCGTGGTGTCGCGGCACTCGGCCGCGCGCGGTTCTTTCTGAGGAGTGTTGCCTGATGCGTGTGTGTGGTGTGACGCGGCCAGGTGGTCGCCGTGGTACGGGCTGGTCGCGGGTGCTGGTACGTGTGGCGGGGCTGGTGCTGTTGCTGACGGCTGCTGCCCCTCGGGTCCATGCCCAGAGCATGGACGACGCGATCTTCATGGACAGGCGTGTGCTGTGCGCAGGGTTGTTCTACACCCGGGAGCAGTGGTCCGACTACTGGGAGGGCACCCTCAAGCGGGACAACGGCAACATCGGAACGCTCACCACCACGCAGGCGAGCTGGATGGGGGCGTATGGCGTGACGGATCGGATCAACATCCTCGCGTCGCTGCCGTACGTCTGGACGAAGGCGAGTCAAGGCGTGCTCGCCGGACAGCAGGGTGCGCAGGACCTGAGCCTCGGCATCAAGGTGCGTGCGTTCAGCACGCCGCTCACCACCCATGGCACGCTGCACGGGATCGCGGTGCTCAGCGCCACCGCGCCAACGAGCGACTATACGGTGGACTTCTTCCCGCTCTCGATCGGGTCGGCCAGCCGACGCGCCACCGCGCGCGGACTGCTCTCCTTCCAGGGGCGCAACGGCGTCTACGTGAACGGCTCCGCGTCATACACGCGGCGCGGCAACGTCACGCTCGACCGGGTCGCCTACTTCACCAACAATCAATTGTTCCTGACCAACGAAGTACAGATGCCCGATGTGAGCGACTATGCGCTCACGCTGGGCTATCAGCGCACCGGCCTGGTGGTCCCGATCGTGTTCACTCGGCAGACGACGCGCGGTGGTGCTGACATCCGTCGGCAGGACATGCCGTTCGTGTCGAATCGCATGAACTTCACCCGCGTCGACGGGCGGGTGCAGTACGTGATCCCGAAGCTCAAGGCCGTGACGGTGCATGTCGGTGCGTCTCACGTTCTCCGCGGTCGCAATGTCGGGCAGTCGACCACCGTGATGGGTGGCCTGCTGCTGGCTGGGAAGCTCTGATGCGCCGTGCTTCGATCTTGCCACGTGTGATGCTCGGCGCGCGCGCTGCCAGCCTGACTCTGATGGCTGCGCTGTCACTCAGCTGCGACAAGAGCATTACGCAAACTGAGACGCTGACGCCGCTGGAAGCCGTGAGCACCGACGCGAGTGCGGGCCGTTGGCGGATGATCGTGCTGACGTCGCCCACACAGGTGCCGGTGCCCGCGCCGTCCGCGATCACGAGCCCTGCGTACGTGGCCGAGCTGGCCGCAATCAAGGCGGCACAGGAGACGATCACACCCGTGCAGCGTGAGCGCGTGGCGTACTGGAGCGGCGGTGGTGTGCTGCGATGGAATCAGATCCTGCGCGGACTGGTGGCGCGCTACAATCTGCCGCCCGCGCCACGCGCTGATGGCAGCTATGTCTTTCCGGATGTGAACAATCCGTTCGGTGATCCGGCGTTCCCGTTTGCCAATCCACCGTACGCCGCCCGCGCTTACAGCTACGTCGCGGTGGCGCAGTACGAAGCGCTGAAGGCGGCGTGGGCGTACAAGTACCAGTACAATCGCCCCGCGCCCGCGCGGAGTGACACGGGCATCCGGCGGCTGATGCCGATTTCGGATCTGCCATCGTATCCGTCCGAGGATGCGGTGATCTCGGGTGTGACGGTGGCGATGCTTCAGGCGCTCTTTCCGGCGGCGGTGGAGGAGATCACGCGACGTGGGGCCGATCAGCGCGAGGCGGCCCTCCTTGCCGGCAAGGCAAGCAGCAGCGATGTGGCGGCGGGGCTGGCCCTCGGCCGCGCGGTGGCGACGCTGGTGCTGGCGCGTGCCAGCGCCGATGGCACCGGTGCTGCGATCGGGACGCCCGCGCTCTGGGCCGCACTGGCCGACAGTGCCCGCGCTCGCGGCGAGACACCGTGGCGCAGTCTGGAGACCCCCGTCCGCCCGCCGATGCTGCCCAACTTCGGCCGCGTGCAGAGCTGGAACCTGACCGCGACCGATGTCGTGGCCATCCGTCCGCCGGCACCGTTTCCCACCGCCTCGGCACAAATGTTGACGGAAGTCGCCGAAGTCAAGCGCACGGTGAACGGCCTGACGCGCGCGCAGCGTGCCATCGCAGAAAAGTGGAACGATGGCGCTGGCACGTACACACCGCCCGGGCACTGGAACGACATCGCCGCTGAATACATCCGCGATGCCCGCTTCAGCGAAGTGCGTGCGGCACGTGCCTTCGCGCTGTTGAACATGGCGATGCACGACGCGTCGGTGGCCTGCTGGGAGGCGAAGTACACGTACTTCAATCCCCGGCCGTCGCAGCTCGACCCGAGCATCCGCACCGACATCGGCCTGCCGAACTTTCCGGCGTATCCGTCCGGACACTCGACCTTCTCGGCTGCCGCCGCCGACGTGCTCGGCTCCCTCTTCCCGTCGGCTGCGTCGCAATTCACCGCGATGGCCGACGAAGCCGGTATGTCACGGCTCTACGGTGGCATTCACTACCTGAACGACATCAAGGAAGGGAAGGCGCACGGTTTGCGCGTGGCGGCCTTCACGCGCCGATTCGCCGAGAGCGATTCGGCGCGCTGAAGGATCGCGCGTCGATGGCGTGACCGCGGCACGAGTCCGCAACGTGTCAGGCGGTCGAAGCCTAAAAACGAACGAACTGCGAACGAACGGCGAATCAACTTCGAACCAGCTGCGAACCAACTACAAAAAGCTGCAAACAAACTACGTTGTTGGGAGCCGCAGAGGCGCAGAGCCGCAGAGAAGTGCGGTTGGAGTGTTGGTGAGTGGAGCGTGCTTCTCGGAGCACCATCTGTTCAACGAAAACACAGTCCAGAGACTTCGATCTCAACCCATCTGCTGTCCGCTGCGGCTCTGCGGCTCCCAACCATGTGTTTGTTTGCGCTTGCACCACTCACGCTCGGTGGCTCCCGCCGATGCGTGAGTGATCCGTACACCAGTCTTGCTAAAATACGCAGCTCGACCGCGCCGGAATGGTCATCACAATGGTCGCGCCATCGCGACGAGGCGCGGCGCACGTTTTCAGGACGTCGGCACCCAGTGATATCGCGGGCACCGTCACCTCGGCCGGTGTGGACCCGTTGTTGATTGCCACGATGGTGCCGCCGCGACGGTAGACCCACGCCTGTTCACCCACGTGCAGGTTCTCCATGCGACCGCGGCGCAGGTCCGGCCGCGCCGCCCGGAGCGTCAGCAGCGTCTGCAGATGCGACCACACACCTTGCTCCACCGCCGATCGTCCCGATGCCTCGAAGGCGTTGCGCGGATCTTCGCGCCAGCCGCCCGGAAAGTCGCGGCGGTTGTCGGGATCGTTGCCACCGGGCAGCGCGATCTCGTCGCCGTAGTAGATCAGCGGCGTGCCGCGCGCGGTCGCGAGGACGGTGTAGGCGAGCTTCAATCCGGCAGTGGTCGCCGCAGGTTCATTCATGAACCGGTTCACGTCGTGCAGGCCGAGTAGTGTGACCAGCGCGTTCGGATTCGGATAGAGGTAGTCGCGGGCCAGCATCTGCGGCACTTCGCGGATCGAGTTCCCTCGTGCAAACACGTTGCGCAGCACGAAGTGAATGGGGAAGTCGAACAGCGCGTCGACCTTGTCATCGATGCCATCGTACTGCGTCTTGCCACCCTGAAAGAAGCTCACGAACGTGGGGTCTCCGTCCAGCACTTCGCCGACCACCTTGAGTGTCGGGTACTCCTTCTTGATGGCGTTCATCCAGTCGCGCCAGAATGCGCGTGGGACATAGGGCCAGGTATCCTGCCGAATGCCATCCATCCCGCTCATGCCCACCCACCAGAGGGTGTTCTGGATGATGTAGCGCGCGACTTCGGGATCGTCCTGATTGAAGTCCGGCAGGATGTCGATGAACCAGCCGTCGAGCGTGGCCTGACGCATGCCGGGTGGCGAATACGGATCGTGCAGCGTCCACGTCTGCCAGGTGTTGTTCGGATGGTTCTCGGTTGTGCCGTGAAACCAGGTGGCGGTCGGCGTGTCGGTGGCCCACGGGTGGTATGGGCCGGTGTGATTGGCCACCATGTCGAGGATGATCTTCATCCCCATGCCGTGCGCTTCGTCGGTGACGGTCTTGAACAGCGTCATGTCGCCGAAGTGCTCATCGACTGCGTACATGTCGGTGGCGCCATAGCCGTGATAGTCGGTGATCGGCTGACCGTCGTACACTTCCTTCCGGTTCAGTGCGTTGTTGTTGTCATACAGCGGGTTGAGCCAGATGGCCGTCACGCCCAGCTGCTTGAGGTACGGCAGCTTGCGGCGCAGCCCCTCCAGATCGCCGCCATGGTAGTAGCGGCCCTTGGTGCGGTCGTGAAGGCCCGGTGACACGGAAGGTGAATCGTTGGTCGTGTCGCCATTCGCGAATCGGTCCGGCATCACCAGGTACATCACGTCGTTCTGGTCGAAGCCCTGGAAACGTCCCGCGCGCGCCAGCGGAGCTGACACCATGAACGGAACCGGTGCCGTGCCGCCTGCAGTGCGCAGCGTCAGCGGGTAGGTGCCGGGCCGTGCGGTTGGAGGAATGGTGACGTCCACGAACGCGTAGGTGCCGGCGGCGTTCACCGTCACTCGCGCACATGTCAGCCGCGGGCAGACCAGCTGTGCGCCGCCCAGGTGCTTGCCGCGAATGAGCACTCGCACGGGGTTGATCGTGTGGCTGCCCCACCAGTTCGGCGGATCCACCTTCTCGATCACCGGGGCTTGTGCCCCGAGGACGGTACCGGACATGCACAGGGCTGCGAAGGTGCGCAGCATCGCACGAACACCAGAGGAAAACGGTCGCATCATCTCAGCGGTCATAAGTGTCCACCAACGAACGGAGTCGCGCGGTAGTCGCAGGCGTCAGCTGATCCCAGCTGAAGCGGAAGGCCCAGTTGCCCGACTGCTTGCCGGGCGTGTTCATGCGTGTCTCGGCGCCAGTGCCAAGAATGTCCTGCATGGGAATCAGGACCGTATTGGCCACCGATGCCAGCGCCACACGAATCAGCGTCCAGTTCATCTCGCTGCCATCGGTGCCGAGGTAGCGCAGGGCGTACTCCCGTTCGCGCGTGACTTCGTCGGAACTGCGCGTGGAGTCACCGGCGCCGGTCGAACTCCACCAGCCGATGGTGGTGTCGTTGTCGTGTGTGCCGGTGTACACGACCCGTTCGCGCGGGAAGTTGTGCGGCTTGAATTCGTGTGCCTGCCCGTCACCGCCAAAGGCGAACTGCAGAATGCTCATCCCCGGATAGTCGAACTGAGCGCGGAGCGCTTCGACGTCCGGCGTGATCAACCCCAGATTCTCGGCGACGATCGGCAGCTTGCCCAGCGCCTGCTCGATGGCTGCGAACAGCTCGGCGCCGGGACCCTTCACCCATCGTCCCTTCTCGGCCGTCACCGCGCTTCCCGGTACCTCCCAGTACGCCTCGAACCCGCGGAAGTGATCGAGCCGCACGCTGTCGAACAGTTGGAACGCCGATCGCATGCGCTTGATCCACCAGGCGAACCCGGTGCGCTGCAGCGCCGGCCAGTTGTAGATCGGATTGCCCCAGCATTGTCCGGTGGCCGAGAAATAGTCCGGCGGCACACCGGCCTGCACCAGCTTGTGTCCGTCGTCGTCGAGCATGAAGCATTCGCGGTTGGCCCAGACATCAGCACTGTCGGCGGCGACATAGATCGGGAGATCGCCCATCAGTTCGATGCCGCGCTCGTGGGCCGCCTTCTTGAGTGCATGAAATTGCGTGAAGAAGAAATACTGTTCGACCTGATAGCGTGTGATGCTCGTTGCAAGGCGCGCCCGTGCCATGGCCAGCGCGGCCGGTTCTCGCATCGCCACGCCTTTCTCCCATCGCGTCCACTCGATGCCGCCATGTTCTTCCTTGAGCGCCATGAACAGGGCGTAGTCGGGCAGCCACTCCGTGTTCGCGCGCACGAAGGTGAAGTACCGATCATCCGGCGTGTAGGCGGCCAGATGGTGGAGCAACCGTGCACGCTTGTGCGGAATGACGTGTTCGAAATCCACCGCGTGCGGTGGGAACGAGGCGTCGTCCTGCCCCGGCAGGTGGATCAGCAGCGGGTTGCCGGCGAAGGCCGAGAAGCACTGGTACGGGGAGTCGCCGTAGCCGGTGGGGCCGAGTGGCAGCATCTGCCAGATCTTGAGGCCCGCCTGCACCATGAAGTCCAGGAACCGATGGGCATCGGGGCCAAGGTCACCGATCCCCCCGCTTTCCGGGAGCGAAGTCGGGTGAAGCAGAACGCCAGCGGCTCGAGGAAAAGTCATTGGGTCGGGTCGGGTCGAGTGCGGTGCGCCAGCTGCCGTGGCAGCACGGACAGTGTTCGGGTGGGGGAAATGGTGGTCGATGCTCCGCCGTTCCGCTACCGGCGACGTCCGGGGGGCGAGAGAGCGGCGGAATCTGCCCGGCCGATTTACACTGCGGATCATGACAGACGACACGGAATTCGAGCTGGTCTCGGGCAACTGGACGGCGGTGGTCTCTTCCTACGGGGCGAGCCTGCGGGCGCTCGGCTATCTGGGGCAGCCGGTGGTGGCAGGCTACCGCGGTACGGCGAACAAGCAGGGCGGGCAGGGGGATGTCCTGATCCCGTTTCCAGGTCGCGTCGCAGCGGGACGCTACCGGTGGGATGGGCTCGACTATCAGCTGGCGCTGAATGACAAGGATGGCCCGAATGCCATCCACGGATTCGTGCGGACGGTTGCCTGGCAGCTCGAGTCGCGCACGTTGGCCTCGGCGGCGTTCATGCTGCGATTCTCCGGTGCACAGGGCTACCCGTTCCCACTCACGCTGCGACTCGAATACAGCCTCGACGAGAACGGGCTGCAGGTCGATTGTGCCATGACCAACACCGGCTCGCACGATGCACCGGTGGCGATGGGCTTTCATCCCTACTTCACCGTTGGCTCGGCGCAGGTGGACACCGACACGCTGACGTTGCCGTTCAGCGAGGTGCTGGAGTTCGAGCGTTTGATTCCGACCGGTCGGGTGATGCCGGTGGAGGAGGTTGGGATGGACTTCCGCGGCGGTCGCGTGATCGGCGCCACCAAGTTCAATCACTGTTTCGCGACGCCGACGCGCGGAACGGACGGTCTCGTCCGGGTGCGGTTGAACTACGGCCTGCGCGCATTCGCGGTATGGATGGATGAAAGCTTCGACTACGTCGTGGTCTACACCGGCGATGCGCTGCCGGCTGGCGTGGCGCGCGGCAGCATCGCGATCGAACCGATGACATCGGCCACCGATGCACTCAACCATCCGGAGTGGGGGCTGCGGCGGCTCTCGCTCGGCTCGACTCACGTGGCGCAGTGGGGCGTGACCTTCGGGTAGGCGGCGGCGGTCCGGCATGGCTGTGCCCCGGACACCTTTCACCGCTGTGCGGTGTCAGAAGAACGCCGCCGGGCACGCCACCGGCACCGACGAATGCCCCCATCGCTCCAACTGAGGCGTCACTAGCTTTCGCTCATGAAACTTCGCCATTTGATTGCGCTTGGTACCCTCGCGCTCTCGCCCGCTGCCGGTGAGGCGCAGGCCACCCGGCTGACAGTGCCGTTCACGCTCGACACTCTGCCGAACGGACTGACGCTGATCGTGCATGAGGATCACTCGGTGCCGATCGTGACCACCAACGTCTGGTTTCACGTCGGTTCCGGCGACGAGAAGGTCGGCCGCACCGGCTTCGCACATCTCTTCGAGCACCTGATGTTCATGGGGTCGGAGAATGCGCCCTATCCGCAGTTCGATCGGCTGCTGGAAGGCGCTGGCGCGAGCAACAACGGCTCGACGACCGAGGATCGCACCAACTACTACGAATTCGGCCCGTCGTCGTCCCTGCCGCTCATGCTCTGGCTCGAAGCCGACCGGATGGGGTGGCTGCTGTCCACGATGGACAAGCCGAAGGTGGACCTGCAGCGCGACGTGGTGAAGAACGAACGCCGTCAGAGCTATGAGAATCAGCCCTACGGCCTGGTCGGCGATATCGCGCCGCCGCTGATGTATCCGGCTGGCCATCCGTACTCGTGGACCGTCATCGGCTCGATGGCCGATCTCTCGGCAGCGGCCGTGGACGACGTGAAGGATTTCTTCCGACGCTACTACGCGCCCAACAACGCCACGATCGTGGTGGCGGGTGACGTGAAGGTGGACGAGGTGCGGGCGCTGGTGCGCCAGTACTTCAGCGCCATTCCGCGCGGTCCCGCCATCGAGCGCCCCACGCCAGCTTCATTCGCCGTGCGCGACACGGCCGTCACGCTCGAGGATCGCGTGCAGCTGCCGCGCGTCTATCTCAACTGGCACACGGTGAAGAGCACCCATGCCGATACGCCGGCCCTGCAGGTGGCGGCGTATGTGCTGGCAGGAGCGCGCACGAGTCGGTTGACGCAGGCGCTCGTCTACGGCGGCGAGATTGGAACCACGGTACAGGCCTACGACGACGCCAAGCGTCTCGACGGCGATTTCTCGATCGTGGCCACCGCGCGACCGGGCAAGGCACTCGATACGCTGCAAACGGTGATCGATCAGCAGCTGCAGCGCCTTGCCGCCGATGGCCCCACGGCGCGCGAACTCGATCAGGCGCGCAACGCCATCGAGGCGTCGTTCCTTCGAGGTGTGCAGACCGTCAGCGGCAAGGCCGATCAGCTGAACGAGTATTACTACCAGACGGGAAACCCGGACGGATTCCAGGATGAGCTCGACCATCTGCGCGCTGTCACCGCCGCAGATGTCCAGCGCGTCGTGCGGAAGTATCTCCAGGGGCCGCGCGTGATGATCTCGGTCGTGCCCCAGGGCAAGCCGGAGCTTGCCGCCACCAGGAAGAAGGTGACCCAATGATGCGCCGAGTCCTGTTGTTCAGCCTCCTGGTTCCTGTTACGATCGGTGCGCAGGCAGCCGCCTTCGATCGCAGCAAGCCGCCCGTGTTGCCGCCTGCACCACGCCTCGTGCTGCCGGTCGTGACGTCGTCACGGCTCGTCAACGGGCTGGCATTGCGCGTCGTGTCGCAGCGTGAGGTGCCACTGGTGCAAGTCACGCTCACCATCGCCGGCGGCTCGCGACTCGACGGCATGGAGCCTGGCATCGCGTCGTTCACGTCGCGCATGCTGACCGAGAGCGCCGGCGGCAAGGATGTGAATGCGATTCAGAGCGAGCTGGCCTATCTCGGTGCCACGCTGTCGTCGTCCGCGACCTGGGACACGTTCGTCGTCTCGCTCAACGTGCCACGCCGCTCGCTCGGGGCCGCGCTGGCGCTCATGGCAGATGTCGTGCAGCGGCCCTCGTTCACGGCGGCGGATGTCCGCCGCCAGCGCGACCTGCGGGCAGCATCCATTCTGCAGCGCCGCGATCAGCCCACCGCGCTGGCCGGACTGGCGTTCAACAGCCTGATCTTCCCCGCGAGTCACCCGTATCACCGGCCAGCGGACGGTGATTCGGCTGCGACGGCGCGGCTCGACTCGGCGGCGGTGCGCAACTTCTACACGCGGGCGTTCCTCCCGTCGCAGGCCAAGGTGATCGTGGTCGGTGACATCGCGACAGCGGAAGCTGAAACCGCCATTGGTGCAGCGTTCGGTGGCTGGTCGTCCTCGGGTGTCGCGCGCCGCATGCCGGCGGTGACCGTGAGCGCGGTGGCGAACACGGCGCCGAAGGTGTTTCTCATCGACAAGCCCGGAGCAGCGCAATCGGTGATCGCCATCGGTGGTCCCGGCGTGGGGCGCGCGAGCCCCGCCTATGCGGCGCTTGTTGTCATGAACACACTGCTCGGCGAATCGTTCTCGTCGCGCCTCAACGCCAACCTGCGCGAGACGAAGGGCTACACCTACGGCATCTCGTCGCGCTTCGGCTGGACGCCGGTGCCGGGCGCGTTCCGGATCGCCACGTCGGTTCGCACCGATGTCACCGACTCGAGCCTGATCGAGATCTTCCGCGAGGTGCGCGCGATCAGGGACACGCCGGTCGACGCCGTCGAGCTCGCACGCGGCAAGTCCTACGTGGCGCTGGCGATCCCCGGCAACTTCGAAACCAACGGGCAGATTGCCGGGCAGCTGGTGGAGCTGGACTCGTTCGGGCTGCCGCTGTCATCGGTGAGCGAGATGATCACCAAGGTCAACGCCGTCACAGCGGGCGACGTGCAGCGTGTGGCGCGGAAGTACCTCCCGGCCGATCGTGCCACGATCGTCGTCGTCGGTGATCTGGCGAAGATCCGCGCCGGCATCGAGGCACTCAAGCTGGGTGCCGTGACCCTGCTCGACGTCGGAACCATCGTCCGATAATCGTCAGTCCAACGCGGCCCGCGCCGGCGAGCGCGGGCCGCGTCCGTGTTTCCAGCGTTCAGCAACCCGCGGCAGACGGTTCAGCCCTTCGCTGCGCTGCGCCTCGCGAGCACCAGAAAAATGCCCCCGGTGATCAGCATCACCACGCCCCAGATCAGGTTGATGTTCATGCCGGCCGACTTCGCATACATCGCCGTGTTGCCGCTGGTGACCAGACCATACCCGGCCAGCATGATGCCCAGGGTCACGAACAGCCCGCCGATCGGCAGGCGCAGGTCGAGTGACGCTTCTCCACTCATGGGTGTACTCCGGACTCAGAGGAAGATGAGATTGAGCGCGATCATCGCGGCGATCACGCCTGCCGCGAAGGTCGTCGGGCGCTTCAGGAACGGAATGTCCTGATCCTGCGGCTTCTCGGTCAGCGAGTAGACCAGCCCCTTCAACTCGGCATCCGGGCGCGGCGCTGTCATCAGGCTGATCACGAGGCTCACCACGACGCAGGTACCGAACGCCACGATCGCGGTCCAGAAGGTCTGCGCCATTTCGCTCGGATAGGTGTGCAGCAGGCCGAAGAAGCCGCCCTTGATTCCAGGCGCCGAACCGTTCGGCAGGGTGAGGCCGTGGTGCAACATCGCTCCGCTCATGCCGCTCGCGAGTCCCCAGAACGCACCATGGCCGGTGGTGCGCTTCCAGAACATGCCGAGTGCGAACGTCGCGAACAGTGGTGCGTTCACGAAGGCGAAGACCAGCTGGAGCACTTCCATGATGTTGTTGAATGCGCCGGCGACATACGCGGCGGCAATCGACAAGGCGATGCCACCCACCGTCGCGGCGCGGCCCATCCAGAGATAGTGCGCATCCGACGCATTCTTGCGGATGTGGCTCTGGTAGATGTCGTACGTCCAGACGGTGTTGAACGCCGTCACGTTGCCTGCCATCCCGGACATGAAACTGGCCAGCAGCGCGGTCAGGCCGAGGCCGAGCATGCCTTCGGGGAACAGCTTGATCAGCAGCATCGGCGTCGCGAGATCGAAGTCCATGACGACGTTGCCTGCCGCATCCAGCATCGGCGCGCCGCTGGCTGCCAGCTTCGCCGGAATGATCCCGCCATCCGCCCCGGTCAGCGCCAGCGCGATCATGCCCGGAAGAATCACGAGAAACGGAAACAGCATCTTCGGCACCGCGGCGATCAACGGAGTCCGGCGCGCGGCAATCATGCTGTCCGCGGCCATCGCCCGCTGCACCACCAGGAAGTCGGTGCACCAGTAGCCGAACGACAGCACGAAGCCGAGGCCCATCACGAGCCCGAACCACTCGACGCCCAAGGGGTTGGTACTGGCGCTGGCCATGCCTTGCCACGCATGGGTGTACGCGCCGGGCGCGAGCCCCTTCGTGGCTGCCGCTTCCGTGAGCCTGGCCGTCAGGCCGGCCCAGCCCCCCACGTTCTCCAGGCCGAGGAACACCAGCGGCGCAAACCCGAAGGCGATCATGAAGAACTGCAACACCTCGTTGTAGATCGCGCTGGTGAGCCCGCCCGCGAACACGTAGGCCAGCACGATCACCGCCGAGACCAGCACGCTGACGTCGAAGCTCCAGCCCAGCAGCAGGTTGAAGAGCTTACCCATCGCGTACATCGAGATGCCCGACGAGAACACCGTCATCACTGCAAAGCTGATGGCGTTCAGGGTGCGCGTCTTTTCGTCGAAGCGCAGCTTGAGGTATTCCGGCACACTGCGCGCGCGCGAGCCGTAGTAGAACGGCATCATGAACAGCGCCACGAACACCATCGCCGGGATGGCGCCAATCCAGTAGAAGTGCGCGGTGGCGATGCCGTACTTCGCCCCGGAGGCGCCCATGCCGATCACTTCCTGCGCGCCAAGATTGGCCGAGAGGAAGGCCAGCCCGGTGACCCACGGGGGCAGCGAACGGCCCGACTGGAAGAAGTCGGAACTCGATTTCGTGGTCCGTCGCAAGGCGAATCCGATGCCAAGGACGAAGACGAAGTACACGGCCATCACGGCGTAGTCGATCGCCGTCAGGTGCGTGACCGGGACAAGATCCACGGGGGCTCCACGAAGCGCCGCGGTGCGGCGGAGGAAGGGGCGGGCGTGCGCGCTGCGGTTTCGGCGGGCCGGACACGACTCCGGCACTCCCGAACCCGCGCATCCTATCCACCGACCCCGGATTTCGCAGCGGACCGCCCGCGCGCGGCGCCCGAACGCGGGAGCGCGGGTGGTCGCCAGCCATTCCCGCGCGGCGGCCGCTGCCGGAATCGTGGTCCCCCTGAAAGATTACTGCCGTCCGAGGTGCGCCCTTCCGCGCCCTTCCTCGATCGGCTCTCCACCACGCCCCCGCATGGACCCGAAAGCAGTCACCCGTCGCGATTTCGTTGCCGGCACCTCGACCCTCGCGCTTGGCGCACTGATCGCGCCGCCCATGATCGTGCCGCGCCATGTCCTCGGTCGCGGCTATCAGGCCCCGAGCGATACGCTCAACATCGCGTACGTCGGTGCCGGCGGCATGGGCATGCAGAACTGGCTCCAGATGTTGAGCGAGAACACGGTCGCGGTCTGCGATGTCGACTTCGGCTATCTCGAGAAGTCGCTCACCGGGCGGCTCAAGGCGCCCGCCCCCTTCACCGCCCCCTCCAATCTCAGCGCCACCGACGCCACGGAGTGGGTCGCCAAGCGCACCGCGACCGCACAACAGAACTACGCCAACGCGCAGAAGCTGCAGCAGCACTACACCCGTGCTGCCAAGTATGCGGACTACCGCGAGATGTTCGACCAGCAGAAGGACATCGATGCCGTCGTGGTGGCGACGCCCGATCACATGCACGCGATGATCTCGTTGCGTGCCATGCAGCTCAAGAAGCACCTGTACGTCCAGAAGCCGCTCACGTACTCGGTGCTCGAAGCGCGTGCGATGGCCAAGGCGGCGCGCGATGCGAAGGTCGTGACGCAGATGGGGAATCAGGGCCATTCGTCCGATGGCACCCGTCGCATCAAGGAGATCATCGCCAGCGGTGTCCTCGGCCCGATCAGCGACGTGCATGTCTGGACCGATCGGCCGCGTGGCTGGTGGCCGCAGGGCGTCGATCGCCCGAAACCGGCCGTCGCGCCATCGATCCCGGACAAGCTGAGCTGGGATCTCTTCCTCGGCGTCGCGCCTGCGGTGCAGTACGATCCCACCTATCACCCGTTCTCCTGGCGCGGCTGGGTGGACTACGGCGTCAGCGCGATCGGCGACATGGGCGCACATCTGATCGATCAGCCGTTCTGGGCGCTCGAACTCGGGCTCCCGACCAGCATCACGGCATCGTCATCGCTGTGGGGTGGCGATCGCAAGGCACCAGCGTCCTATCCGTTGGCGACCACGGTGCAGTACGAGTTCGCCGCGCGGAGCGACCGGCCGGAGGTGCGGATGTACTGGTACGATGGTGGTCTGCTGCCGCCGCGCCCCGCGATGCTGCCCGATGACGTCACGCTGAATGGCGACGGTGGTGGCATCTTCGTCGGCACGAAGGGCATCCTGCTGTATGACACCTACGGCACCAACCCGCGCCTCTTCCCGGCGCCAATGGTGGCCGAGGCCGAGCGCGTTCCGCAGACAATCACGCGGATCACCACCTCGCATGAGCAGAACTGGTTCGACGCCTGCAAGGGAAAGGGCACGGCCAGCTCACCCTTCGAGTACGCCGCGCCGCTGACGGAAGTGATGCTGCTCGGCCTCGTGGCGCTGCGTGCCGGATCGGGCAAGAAGCTCTACTACGACGGTGATGCGATGCGTGTCACGAACGTGCCCGAAGCCAATGCCTATCTCACGCGCGAGTACCGCGCCGGCTGGAGCCTGTAACTCTTGGGCGCGCATCCTGTTCGCACCCGTCTCGGGGTTGGGTTCGTTGGCAGCGGCTTCAATACGCGGTTTCACATCCAGGCGTTCCGTGCCATCCGTGATGCGGATGTGCGCGGCGTCTGGAGCCCCAACCGCGATCGTGCCGAGAGCGCGGCGGCGCTGGCCCGCGATCTCGATGTCGGTGACTGCAAGGCGTACGCGTCGATCACCGACATGGTCGCCGACCCCGACATCGATGCCATCTGGTTGAGCGGTCCGAATCAGGCCCGCATCGAGAATGTCGAAGAGATCGTCGCCGCTCTCCGCGACGGCAAGGGCACGCTGCTCGGCCTGGCCTGCGAAAAGCCGCTGGCGCGCAACGTCGCCGAAGCGATGCGCGTGTGTGAACTCGTCGACAGCGTTGGGCTCAAGACCGGGTATCTCGAGAACCAGCTGTTCTCACCGCACGTCGAGACCGGCCACAAGCTGCTCTGGGCGCGCGGCGCCGCCACGACCGGTCGGCCATATCTGGCGCGCGCCGCCGAGGAACACAGCGGTCCGCATGCGCCGTGGTTCTGGACCGGCGAACTGCAGGGTGGCGGCACGCTGCTCGACATGATGTGCCACTCGGCGCTGCTCGTGCGTCATCTGCTGACCAAGCCGGGTGCTTCACTGGCCACGGTGCGGCCGGTGAAGGTCACGGCACACATCGCCAGCCTGAAATGGTCGCGGCCGCACTATGCGAAGATTCTCCGCACGGAGATGAAGGTGCCGATCGACTACACGAAGACGCCGTCGGAAGACTTCGCCAGCCTGCACGTGGAGTTCCTCACGGACGATGGCTACACGGTGCTCGGTGAGGCCACCACGTCATGGAGTTTCGTCGGACCGGGCCTGCGGCTCTCCGCTGAACTTCTCGGCCCGGAATACTCGATGCAGTGGAACTCGCTCGATCCAGGCCTGAAGCTCTTTTTCTCCCGCGAGGTCAAGGGGGCAGTCGGAGAAGATCTGGTGGAGAAGCAGCAGGCCGAAACGGGCGGCATGCCGGTGGTGCCGGCGGAACAGTTCGCGTACGGTTACGAAACCGAGGATCGGCACTTCGCCC
This sequence comes from Gemmatimonadaceae bacterium, assembly GCA_031374935.1. Lineage (GTDB taxonomy): Bacteria > Gemmatimonadota > Gemmatimonadetes > Gemmatimonadales > Gemmatimonadaceae > JACMLX01. The sequence goes on from JANMHB010000141.1 coordinate 28,654, forward strand.
GCGTGTTCCTGGGCCTCGAAGAACCCCGACTCACCTTCGCCGATGGACTCGATGTCGTGAAGCTGCTGATGACGGCCTATCAGAGTGCGGAGCAGGGCCGCACCATCGACTACCCGGGGGAGAACCTCGAGACCTACACGTCAGCGGTGTCGCGCTACCAGTGGCAGCGATGACGCGTCGATTCCGACCGCGCGGTGCTCCAGTGGTCGCATTACTCGTCGTCCTCGCCGGCTGTGGTGGAGAGGCGCCGCAGGCGGACGCTGATTCGTCGGCTGCGACGCGGGCTGCCGCCGCGAAACCGCAACCGGTGAAAGGCGATATGCCGCTCTCGAACACGGTCGTCTGGACGCCATTGATCGACGCCGGCCTGAGTCAGTGGCGCGGATGGAAGAGCGATACGCTACCGAGCGGATGGACGGTGGCGGGCGACGTACTGTCCAAGGACGGGCCGATTGGTGATCTCGAATCGCGCACGATGTACGCGAATTTCGAACTCGAGTTCGACTGGCAGGTCAGCAAGCTTGGGAACGCGGGCGTGTTCTACCGGACCACCGAGGAATACGACAAACCATACTGGAGTGCGCCGGAGTACCAGTTGCGTGATGATGCACTCGATCCGGACGACAAGAACCTGTTGCTCGCTGCTGGCGCGGCCTACGCGGTGTACGGTCCGCCGGCCGGTGTGGTGAAGCCTGCCGGCGAATGGAACACGGCGCGGATTGTGGTCGCCGGCAACTTCGTCGAGCATTGGTTGAACGGCCAGCAGGTGGTGCAGTACCAGCTCGCCAGCGCCGATTGGACCACGCGGGTGAAGGCCAGCAAGTTCGTCGAGTATCCCAACTACGGCCTCGCCAAGCGTGGCTTCCTTTCCATCCAGGGTGATCACTCTGGGAAGCTCAGCATCCGTGCGATGCGTATCCGGGAATTGCCATGACCGCCACCACCGCAGGCGCAGGCGCAGGCTCGGTTCGTTACCGCCTCTCCTTGATGATGTTCATTCAGTACTTCATCTACGGATCATGGCTGGTCACGCTCGGCACCTTCCTCGGCAGTGCGCTGAAGGCGAACGGCAGCGACATCGGTACGGCGTATTCGCTCCCGGCAATCGCTGCGATCGTGTCGCCGTTCCTGGTGGGCATGATCGCCGATCGATTCTTCTCCACCGAGAAGGTGCTCGCGTTCCTTCACGTCGCGGGGGCGGCGGTGCTCTATTTTGCGGCAACGCAAGCCACCTTCGCCGGGTTCTGGCCGTTGTTCCTGATCTATGTGCTCTGCTACATGCCGACGCTGGCGCTGACCAACGCACTGGCCTTCGATCACATGTCGGATCCGGCCACCGAGTTCCCGCGTATCCGTGTCCTCGGCACCATCGGGTTCATCGCTGCTGGCTGGGCGATCGGATTCCTGCCTGACCAGTCGGTGGCCGGCGAGGCCGCGATGGTCACCGCGGAGAAGACCGCGCTGCCGCTGCTGCTTGGCGCCGGCGCCTCGCTGGTGATGGGGTTGTTCTGCCTCACGTTGCCGCACACGCCGCCGCACAATGCCGGCAAGACGCTCTCGGTGCGCGACGTCCTCGGCCTCGACGCGCTGGCACTGATGAAGGACCGGTCCTTCGCCGTGTTCGTGCTCGGCTCGTTCCTCCTCTGTATCCCGCTGCAGTTCTACTATGCGTTCGCGAACCCGTTCCTGAACGAAATCGGTGTGCAGAACGCCGCGGCCAAGATGACACTGGGGCAGATGTCGGAGATCGGCTTCATGTTGCTGATGCCCTTCTTCTTCGCCCGACTCGGAATCAAGAAGCTGCTGTTGATCGGCATGGCGACCTGGACGTTCCGCTACCTGCTGTTTGCCTACGGAAACGCCGGCAGTGGCATGTGGATGCTGTACCTCGCGTTGCTCGTGCACGGTGTCTGCTACGACTTCTTCTTCGTCACGGGCCAGATCTACGTGGACCAGCAGGCCGACATCCGGATCCGGGCGGCGGCGCAGGGTTTCATTGCGCTCGTCACACTTGGCGCCGGCCAGTTGATCGGCTCGAAGTTGTCGGGGCTCGTCGTCGATGCCAATCAGATTGCCGCGACCGTCCCCGGTGGTGCAGTGAGCCATGACTGGACGAAGATCTGGTTTGTGCCGGCAATGGGCGCGCTTGGCGTGATGTTGATCTTCGCTTCACTCTTCAAGGTCAGGGAGACGCCTGCCATGGCGCGGAGTGCACCGGCGTGAGGCCGTGTCGGATTTCATGACCCGGAACGTTTCGGCGCTGCCGGTCGATCACCGCGGCGGTGACACGATCGGATGGTCCGGGGTCGGCACGACCCTCCCGCTGTCGATCGCGGGCCTGGTACGCGACGCGGCATCACGAGGGCTCAGCGTCGCTCACCCGCTGGTGGCGACGCTGCTTTCGCTCGTGAGCCGCATGACATCGGAGTCGACCGTCACCATCGGCCTCTCCTCCCGCGCGCTCGATGTTCTGCTGCACCGGCCGCTGGCGTCGGAGCAATCGCGTGTGCACGCGCTGTCGGTGACCGTCGAGCGGTCTGCCACCTGCCGCGACCTCGAAGCCTCGATCACCGCAGCGTTGACCGAAGTCGCCGGATCGGCAGCGGTCGACGCGTTGCTGCCACCGCTGCCGATCGTGCTCGACTGGCGGTCGCCTGGACCGCAAGGCGACCTGCCGAGCGGCTGCGAGGCCAGTCAGCTCGTCGCCACGGTCGCGGTCGACCACGATGCCGATGCCGTCGTGATCGAGATGGCATACGATGGCGCGCTGTTTGTGCGCGACACGATCGAGTCGCTCGCGCTACGCTACGGGCGCCTGCTGGCTGGTGCACTGGCGGCACCGATGGTGCCCATGTCGCAGATCCCGTTGCTGACGTCGGCGGAGCGTGACCATGCCATCCATGACCGGAACCAGACGGGCGTCACACGGCTGGAGCCGCAACTCGTGCACGAACGCTTCGAGGCGCAGGTCACACGATCCCCGTCGGCGGTCGCCGCGAGTTCCGACCAGGAGACGCTCACCTATCGGGAACTGGATCGCCGCGCCGAGCGACTGGCGCAGGTGCTGGTCGCCCGCGGTGTTGGCGCCGAATCGATGGTCGGCCTCTCTGTCACGCGCTCGCTGAACCTGCTGGTCGCGATGCTGGCCATTCTGAAGGCGGGCGGCGCCTTCGTACCACTCGATCCTGAACTCCCTGCGCCACGCATTGCCTTCATCCTGCGCGATACCGGAATGTCGCTGGTGCTTGTCGATACTGACACTGAGGTCCGCATGGCCGAGGTGGGGCCATCGGTGTCGCGCCTGCGCGTCGATGAGATACCCGATGAGCCACCCGATGATCGTGCCCTCGCCTCCGTCGAGCGGCTTCGCTCACGGCGTGCGCCTGAGAGTCTGGCCTACGTCATCTATACCTCGGGTTCCACCGGGCAGCCAAAAGGGGTCTTGCTCACGGACCGGGCCCTCTGCAATCACGCACAGTGGCTGGCTGCCACGGTCGGCCTGTCCGCCGCCGATCGTGTGTTGCTGCACGCGTCCATCAGCTTCGATGCGGCAATGGCGGAGATCTTTCCGCCGCTGCTCGCTGGTGCGACGGTGGTGCTCGCACATCCCGATGCCCACCACGAGCTGAACGAGATTCCGCGGATCGCGCGACGTGAACGTGTCACCGTCATGACGCTCGTCCCGTCCGCCCTCCGCGTGGCTGTGACCAGCCCGGAATTCGCACGCTGTGCCGACCTGCGTTTCCTGATCTGCGGCGGCGAGGCGCTGGAGGCGCGACTCTGCCACGCCGTCCGCGCCGTGCTGCCCGCCGTACGGATCGGCAACTTCTATGGTCCGAGCGAGGCGACCATCGACGCCACCAGTTTCGTCGGTGGCGATGAACTGCCTGACGCTGGTCCGATTCCGATCGGCAAGCCGATCGCCAACGCCGTGTGTCACGTGCTCGATGACAGGCTCGAACCGCTGCCGACAGGTTGGATTGGCGAGCTCTGCGTCGGTGGCGTCGGCGTCGCACGCGGCTACCTGAATCACCCGGAATTGACGGCACGACGGTTCGTGGCCGATCCGTTCCGGGCCGGCGAACGACTCTATCGTACCGGTGATCGTGCGCGGTATCTCAGCGACGGGAACCTGGTGTACGTCGGTCGGGCGGATGCGCAGGTCAAGGTGCGCGGCTACCGAATCGAACTCGGCGAGGTCGAACAGGCGTTGCTGCACACCGGCTCGATTGCGCAGGCGGCGGTCGTGCCTCGCGTCGATCGCGACGGAGACACCCAACTCGTCGCCTACATCGTGCCCTCGGCTGGCACCGCATGTCGCACGGCGGAGCTTCGGGAGTCGCTCGCGCGCAGCTTGCCCGCCTGGATGGTGCCGGGAATGTTTGTGCCACTCGAGCGCCTGCCGCTGACGATCAACGGCAAGCTCGATCTGCGCGCGTTGCCTGATCCGGCCGAAGCCGTCGACGACAGCTCGGTTGACGAATCGTTCGTCGATCCGATCGAACGTGGTCTGCTCGGGATCTGGCGACGCACCCTCGCCCTGCACACCATTCAGCCGGACGACGATTTCTTTGCGCTGGGCGGCCATTCGCTGAAGGTGTTTCGCTTGCTGGCCGAAATCGAGAAGTCGTTCGATGTGTCGCTGCGTGCAACGTCAGTCTTCGGGTCGGCCACCATCCGCACGCTGGCGAACCGGATTCGTGATGAGCAGGAGCGCGAGGTCTGGACGATTTGAGCCGGCCAGTCCGATCGATATCGTGTTGCCGCGCCAGGTGCCGCTGGGGCAACGGAATGTCATTGGGCCGCGCGCAGGACGATTCACGATGTTCGCCGTTCGCTTGATCCGTGCTCGCCCGTCACTGTCTGGAGCGTCAATGCCTTTCCGCGTCCACCTTGGTATCGCCAGCGCCATCTGCGCCGGATCACTCGTCGCGCAGCAGCCCACGCTCACAGTCCAGCAATCCGGCACCACCGCGCTGTTCCAGGCGGTGAGCATCAGCGCCACGAATCCTGACGTCGTCTGGATCAGCGGACACGCCGCCACCTGGGCCCGCACCATCGACGGCGGTCGCACCTGGCAGTCGCACACCATGACCGGGCGCGACAGCCTGCAGTTCCGCGACCTGCACGCGATCGATACCGCTCGCGCGTGGCTGATGGCCGCCGGCAACGGTGAGAAGTCCGGCATCTTCCAGACTGTCGACGGTGGCGCCCGCTGGACACCGGTGTTCATCAACCGTGATACGGCAGCCTTTTACGACTGCATGGCCTTCTGGGATGACCAGACCGGCTTTGCGTTCAGTGACGCCGTCAGCGCCAGGACGCCGATCGCGCGCACTGAGAACGGTCGCGACTGGACCGTCACCACCATGCCGGCACTCGACGGGGAAGGTGGCTTCGCTGCCAGTGGCACCTGCGCGCTGGCCACGGCCTCCGGCGACGCCTGGATCGGAACCGGTGCTGGCGAGTACCCGCGCGTCCGTCGCAGTGCTGACCGCGGCAGAACCTGGGCCGAGGCCCGAGTGCCGCTGGTTGGCGGCAGTGGTGCCGGCATCACGGGGCTCGCATTCCGGGATCGCCTGCATGGCGTCGCCGTCGGTGGCGTCATCTCGGGCAAGGCCACTGGTCCTCGCGCAGCGCGGACGAGTGATGGTGGGGCCACGTGGACGGTAATTCCCGATCCCGCATTCACCGGTGCCGCCTATGGCGCGGCCTACGGGTCAGTCGGCGGAACGCCGGTGCTCATCGCGGTCGGTCCCGGCGGCGCGGCGTATTCGCTGAATGACGGCGACTCATGGACGCTGCTCGACGCGTCACCGTACTGGAGCGTCGGGTTCGCGAGTACAGGCGCTGCCTGGTTGGTTGGCCCGAAGGGCAGGGTCGTCCGCGTCGACTGGCGCTGACCGGCTCTGCTCAGGCGCCCAGATAGGCCGCCAGCCGATACCCGGCATACATGCCCAGCCCGGTGCCGACCATGCCGAGCATGAAGCCGGTCATCAGACCGTACTGCGAGCCCAGCCACCCCAGCAGGGAACTGACGGCAACGCTTCCGACCACGGCGAGTGTCTTCTTCATGCTGGAGGGACGTGCGATCGGTCCGGGCGTCACCCGGCGTTCACGCCGGTTTCCGGCATTGACAGCGGCACTCTGGAGCACTCCGGCGGCCCCTCGTTGTCGAAACTGCACCGCGCGCCGTCGCGTACTCGTCACCTTCTTTGACTGTGAGCCTTCCCATGCATCTGACGCGCGCCCTCTGCGCCACCACCGCCCTCGCCACGGCACTCCTCGTCGCGCCGCTGCATGCGCAGACCGACGATGGCACCACCTTCCGCTGGTCAGGGCCCGTCCGCTCGGGGCATTTCATCCGGCTGCACAACATGAATGGCAACATCCGCATCGAACGCGGCACCGGCCGGCAAGTCGAGGTGGTGGCCGACCGGAAGGTGGAGCGTGGCGATCCGAAGACCGTGAGGTTCGATGTTCGGATGCGCCCCGACGGCGATGTGGTGATCTGTGCACTCTGGGGCAACGATCAGGAGTGCACCGACGACGGCACGCGCGGCAGCTACAACTCGAACAGCTGGCGTCGAGACGTGGAGATCAGCGTCACCATGCGGGTGCTGGTGCCTGATGGCGTGAAGACGCTCGCGCGCAGCACCAATGGCAACGTCGACATTCAGGGGATGACCTCGGACGTCGATGCGTCCACCACCAACGGCAACGTCAACGTTCGCACCAGCGGTGGGTTGGTCAACGCCACCACCACCAACGGCAGCGTGACGGCCTCGCTTGGCAGCCTCACCGGTGATCAACCGATGCGATTCACCACCACCAACGGGTCGGTCACCGTCTTCGCGCCGCCGACCTTGAATGCCGACCTCGAGATGTCGACCACCAATGGCGGCCTCGAGACCGATTTCCCGGTGACCGTCAGTGGCCGCAATGCACGCAACTCCATTCGCGGCACACTGGGGCAGGGAGGCCGGTCGATCATCGTCCGCTCCACCAACGGCAACGTCGCCCTGAAGCGAAACGGGATCTGATTGCCGACGGCACCGCGACGTGTGCCGGTGTCGACACCGGGGCGCATTTCAGGCGCCCCGGTGCCACCGCTGCTGCCGCCCGACCCCGCGGCGCCGATTCGCGCCGTGGTGGTCGGCGAAGCGCCAGGTCCGCGCGGCGCGGATCAATCCGGGATCCCGTTCTTTGGTGATCGCGCCGGCAGGCCGCTCTACGCCGCAATGTTCGACGCCGGTGTGCTCAGGTGGGTTGGTGATCCGGCAAGTGTGCCGTGGGATGGCGCGCGATTGATCCGCGCCGGCGTGCGCCCGGTCGTATCGCAGGTGCTGCTGACCAATGCGTTCGATCGCTGTCCGACCGATGACGGCACGAAGTTCCGCGCGCCCACGAAGGCGGAGCGCGAAAGTGCGGCGAACATCGCGCGATTGCGTGGCGACATCGCGCTTGCCGTCAGTCGTGGCGCGGATCGCATCTGCTGCCTGGGCAGGGTGGCGGCCAGTGTCGTGACGTTGCTCGACACCGGGCTCACCGTGCACGCGCTGCCGCATCCGAGTGCGCAGGGATTGCTGACCTCCGCGCCGAACCGGGGGAAAGGGGCGCGGATGGCGGATCTGGAGGCGGCGTGGGTGCACAACCTGGCCGCACTGCTGCGCGGCTAGTCGGAGCGCCTCGGCTCAGCAGCGGTTCGCGCGGCACCACATCGCATCGCATCGCATCGTGCACCGCGTGCGTCACTGGTTCCCACCGAGGTTGAAGAAATCGAGCCGCGGGTTCACGACGCTGTTGTAAATCGAACCGAAGCTGTAGGACAGTCCGGTGAAGACGAAGATGTTGTAGTTGCTGGCCAGTGCGCGTTGCTGCGTCAGGATCTGCTCCGGTGTCTGCCCACGCGCCGACAGGAAGATCTGGTCCCGGATCAACGACGCGCCGCCGCCGATGTTGAACTGCAGGCCCCTGACCAGGTTGAGGCTCGTGTTGCCATTCAGGCTCAGGTTCCACTTGTTCACTTCCGGCAGATAGCTCGCGTACCGGGTGGTGACGTTCACGCTGCCCCAGCTCTTCCTGAGGTCCGTGCCCACCACGAGTTCCTGCTGCGCGCGCCACTCCGTGGATCGGCCGAAGATCGTCCGCTCTTTCCAGCGAAAGTATCGCGGCCCGACACCGTACGAGATCGCGATCTGCTGACTGGTGGCCTGCTTCCAGGGAAATATGTTGTACTCGATCACGGGCGCCGCGCGCCACACCAGCCGCGTATTGGTGAACTCGCTGTACCCGATGTTCGTCAGTGCTCCGATCGATAGTCGCGAGGACAACGCCTTCACCCCGCGCACGAAGAACACGCCCTGCCGGATGGTGTTGGAGACGGTGGTCGAGTCGTCGATCTCGAACTTGCTGTACCGCGTGCTCTGGAAGACGCCAAACCGGAGTGCGTGCTGCTCGGTCACGCGGCGGATCCGGAAATCATTGAAGAGATTCGCTGAGGTCTGGCGGCTCTCCGTATTCATGAAGCCGTTCGCCTCCAACTGCAGCACGAAGAAATTCCACTTGTCCTTCACCGATTGCGGCGACGCCTGTGCCGCCCCCTTGGGCGCGTCGTACACCACCCGCAGCAGCTCCGCGGCCGACGTGGTGCGCACATACGGCACCAGCAGCAGCGTGAAGCCGCGGGCCAGCTTCCGCCGGATCCCATCCTCCGCCTCGTTCGGCAGGGTGTTGACCACCGACGTATCCGCCCGGCCGGCAAACCGCCCGCGTCCCAGCGCCGTCGCCGTGTACTGGAAGGCGCCGCTGCCGGTCTGGATCGTCGTCACCAGCAGCTGCACATCCGCGAACAACCGGTCGCGGGTCCAGCTCACGTACGGCAGCTCGAGCACGAAAAAGTCCGTCGCGCACCCCTGATTCGTGTCGCCTCGACATTCAAGGAACACCTTGATCGCATCCGCCCCCGATGGCGATACCGCGGGGGCCGGCACCGGCGTCTGGGCGGCGAGTGGGGCACCGGCGCAGAGCGCCAGCATCGCACCTGCCAGCGCGTGCCCGAGGATACGAGGAGCTGACATGCAGTCGGTCTCAGTGAGTGGGATGGGCACTGGTCGAGCGGCCCGATTCATCTGCCGCACGTCTACACCGCAGCCTTAGATTCCTCCCACGACCAGAAGGTTTCCTCTGCCCCACGCCTCGTGTCCCGTCATCGCCTGATTGTTACCGGTGGAGCTGGCTTCATCGGCAGCGCCACCATCTGGCAACTCAACAAGCTGGGATACGATGACATCCTCGTCGTCGACGCCCTGCGCTCGGGCGACAAGTGGAAGAATCTGGTGGGTCTGCGCATCACCGATGCACTCCACAAGGACGACTTCCTCGCCACCCTGCGTCGCAACTCCGGCGCCTATCAGGCCGACACCGTCATCCACTTCGGCGCCTGTTCGGCGACGACCGAGCGCGACGCCGACTATTTGTTGCGAAACAATACCCATTACACCAGTGAGCTCTGCGAGTGGTCACTGGAGCGCCATGCGAGCTTCATCTATGCCAGCAGCGCGGCCACCTACGGTGACGCGGCCGGCGGCTTCGATGACGATCCGACTCGGCTGGAATCGCTCGTGCCGCTCAACATGTACGGATTCTCGAAGCATCTCTTCGACCTGCATGCCGAACGTACCGGGCTGCTCGAGCACATCGTCGGCCTCAAGTTCTTCAATGTGTTCGGCCCCAACGAGTACCATAAGGGCGACATGATGAGCGTCGTCTGCAAGGCGCATCGGCAGATCGAACGGACCGGGACACTGGAGTTGTTCCAGTCACACCGCCCGGATGTCGCCCACGGGGAGCAGCAGCGTGACTTCGTCTACGTGAAGGACGCCGCGGCGGTCATCGCCTGGCTGGTGGCGGCACCGCAGGTACACGGCCTGTTCAATCTCGGCACCGGCAAGGCCCGCAGCTGGAACGCACTCGCAAACGCCGTCTTCGCGGCAATGAAACGCACGCCGGACATCCGCTACGTGCCAATGCCCGAAGCGATCCGGGATCGATATCAGTACTTCACGCAGGCATCGATGGCACAACTCACCGCGGCCGGCTGTCCGGTGAAATTCACGCCGCTCGAGGATGCCGTGCATGACTACGTGACGCGCTACCTCGCCAGGGACGAAGCGACGCTCGGCATCGTCGGGGCCTGAGCCGCGCCGCAGGGCGTCGCGATGAGTCCCCCGCCGACGGTGCGGGGGACCGCGCTCAGTCGTCGAACGGCTGGAGGCGCACCAGTTGTGGCATCAGCGCATCGAGCATTCCTGCTCCCGACGCTGCCACGGCGGCCCGCAGCACGGCCAGCTCTTCCTCGGCAAACTCGCTGGCAGTGATCGCGAAACAATCGCGAAACAGCGAATCCGGAAGCCCGGCGCGTACGGGCAGCGCGCCGCCCGCGCGATCCCAATAGATGTCGAAATCGAAGGTCCATGGCCCGATCGTCAGGCGCAGCAGCACGCGATCCGAATCGCAGTCCTGATAGAGCTCGCCCCGGTGCAGCATCTGCTGCACCCACAGCGCCGCCAGACGACCGTGATCACCCGGGCCTGGGAATAGTGTGTCCGACGCCTCGCGCAGGTGCCAGCCGTAGCGCCGACCGAAGGTCAGGCGAACGTCGGTACTCTCGTCATTCAGCTCGTCGAGTGGCCACATCAGGGTTTGTGGGTTGAGTTGGAGCAAGATTCTCCACTGTGTACCACCATCGTGCAATGGGGCACGGCGCCGCGACGCAGCCGGCTCGGCGCAGTGCGCCGAAAAACCGCGAGGCGTTTCAGGTGGTAAGTGATTGATGTTCAGAAAGTTACGGGCTTTCTCCCGCGGAGGTTCGCCCCGCCGTCAGGGCGCAGGATGTGACCACTCGCCGGGAATCTTTGTGCGGAGATCTGCTTTGCCAAGTCGGCCCAGTCTCGAGCAGCGTCCGTCGCTGGAGCTGCAGCCGACTCGAGACGCGAGGTCCGAGCACCCTTGCGCAGCGCGACGGAGTGCCACACCGTCCCCGCCCATGATGCCTCCACTGTCACGTCGTCTCGTCGTCGGCCTCGTCTTCGGCGCCGTCGCACAACTCAGCGCGCACGCGCAGGAGGGCCGCAGCGCGCCGGTCGCTGCCGCCTCACCGCCCGGCGCGCGACTGCCAGCGCCGGCCGCAGTCGTGCCAGGCATCACCATCCTGGTTCGCGACTCGTTGCATCTGCTGGCGGGAAAGCGCGTCGGCCTGATCACGAACCACACCGGCCGTGACGCCGCCGGAATCAGCAGCATCGATCTCCTCGCGAGGGCGCCCGGCGTGCGACTGGTCGCACTCTTCGGCCCGGAACATGGCCTTCGTGGTCTGGCGCAAGCCGGCGAACATGTGGCCTCGTCGGTAGACAGCGCCACTGGCGTCCCGATCTACTCGCTCTACGGAAGTACCCGGGTCCCGACGCCCGAGATGCTCGGCCGGATCGACGTGCTGGTGTACGACATTCAGGATGTGGGTTCACGCACCTACACCTACGCCTGGACGATGGCGCTGTCGGCAAACGCGGCCGGCAAGGCGGGCATCCCGTTCATCGTCTGCGACCGACCGGTTCCGGTACGAGGTGATGTGGTGCAGGGCTCCGTCCTCGACACCGCCTTTCGATCCTTCGTGGGCCAGTATCCCGTCGCGCTCCGGTATGGACTCACGGCCGGTGAGTTGCTCAGGCATCTGGTGCGCACTCGGCAGGTGACGGCCAACGTGACCGTCGTGCCGATGCAGGGGTGGCGGCGCGCGATGTGGTACGACGAGACGGGCCTACCATGGATCGTGCCATCACCCAACCTGCGCACACTCGATGCGGCGCTGCTGTACACCGGCACGGTCTTCGTCGAAGGCACCAACATGAGCGAAGGCCGTGGCACCGACGCCCCGTTCCAGCTGGTGGGGGCACCCTGGCTCACCGATGCCGCTGCCATCGCACGCGCGCTCTCCGCACATCCAGCGATGACCGGCGTTCGGATCGACGCCGTCACGCGCACGGTTGCGGCAGGACAGAAGCACGCGGGCCTCACCATCCCGATGATCCGCCTCACCGTCACCGATCGCAACGCGGTCGATCCGGTGCGCGTCGGGCTGGTGTTGCTCTCGGTCATCAAGCGGCGGCACCCCGCAGAGCTGGTGCTGCGGAACCAATTCATGGATCAGCTGGCCGGCGATGCGGGGGTGCGGCTCGCACTCGAGGCGAACTCGCTGGATCGGATGATCTCCGTGCACAACGCGTGGCAGTTGGCCGCGAGAAGATTTGCCGACCAGACCCGCGTCGATCAGCTGTATCGCTGATCGGGCAGCAGTCAGGCCTGCGCGCGGCCCATGCGCGTGGCGTACACCGACTGCCGCTGATCACGACCCAGCGCGATCACGTCGTATCGCTCCGGGTTCGGCATCTCCATGCCGGGTGATCCGGCGGGCATTCCCGGCACGAAGAGACCCACCAGCGCCGGCCGCTCGCGCAGCACCTTCTGGACCAGATCGGGCGGCACATGCCCTTCGAAGAGATACCCCGCCACGACACCGGTATGGCACGACGCGAGCGCAGCCGGTACGCCGAGTGATCCCTTCACCGCCGTCAGGTTCGCCGTGTCGCGCACGTCGATCTGGAAGCCCGCCTTCCGCATGGCGTCGTTCCACGCCGTGCAACAGCCGCAGTTCGGGTCTTTGTAGACGGTGATGCGCGTGGCTGGCGGCAGGGCGGCAGCGGATGCGCTGGCCGCGGTGACGGCGCCGGCGACGGCGACGGCTGCCGCCTGGATCAGGAACGCTCGACGGTTGATCGACTCAGACATACCCCAACATAGCTAATCTTCAGTCCATGGCCATCATCGAAGCCTCGATCCCGCTCTTCTTCCTGCTGATCCTCGTGGAGCTCGTGGTCGCCCATCGGCGCCAGGAGTCGGTCTATCGGCTCAACGATTCGATCAGCGACCTGTCGTGCGGCATTCTCAGCCAGCTGCTCGGCATTTTCACCAAGCTGATCGTGCTCGGTGTGTACGCCTGGTGCGTCAACCATCTCTCACTCCAGCAGCTTGGCCTGGTGCCGATCTGGATCGATCGGGTGCCGTTCGGCGAAAGCGCCGTGCCCGGGCTCTGGGGCATCGACTGGGCCGCGTGGAGCGTGTGGCTGCTGGCGTTCCTGCTGGTCGATCTCGCCTACTACTTCCTGCACCGCTACTCGCACACCATCCACGTGCTGTGGGCTGGCCACGTGGTGCATCATTCGAGTGAGGAGTACAACCTCACTGTTGCACTCCGGCAAAGCGCACTCCACGGCTTGTTCAGCTGGGTGTTCTTCGTGCCGCTGGCGATCATCGGACTGCCCTGGGTGTTGTTCGCGGCCTGCTACGCGCTGAACCTGGTCTACCAGTTCTGGATTCACACCCGCGAGATCGACAAGCTCCCGCTCGGCCTCGAGTGGTGGCTCAATACGCCGTCACACCACCGCGTGCATCATGGCGTGAATCCGCAGTATCAGGACAGGAATTACGCCGGTGCCCTGATCATCTGGGACCGGATGTTCGGCACATTCGAGCCCGAGGTCGAGCCGGTCGTCTACGGCATCACCACGCCGCTCGCGAGCTGGAATCCGGTCTGGGCAAACGTGCATGTCTTCGCCAGCATCGTGCGCAACGCGTGGAACACGCGGCGCCTGTCGGACAAGTGGCGCGTCGTGTTCGGGCATCCCGGTTTCATCCCTGCCGACCTCGCGACGTCAGGCGCGACGCCGAAGATGGCATGGCCGATGCACGCGCCGCAGTTCGATCCGGTGGTGCCGCGCGCACAGCAGCGATATGCGGCCGCGCAGTTCGTCACGATCCTGGTGGCGGCGTATCTCACCCTGGTGAACGCCGCTGCCCTGGCAGCACACGAAGTGGCGGCGATGCTGTTCTTCGTCACACTCGGCCTCGCCAACGTCGGCGGGCTGTTCGAAGGGCGACGCTGGGTGTTCCCGATCGAGTTCGCCCGGCTGGCGACGATCGCGTCAGCGGCGGTCGTCTTCCTGCTGCAAGCTCAACATGCCGTGCTCGCCGGTACCGTGCTGTTCGCGAGTCTGTCGTCGATGCTGTGGTGCGCACGGTTGCGTGCCGTCGCGCTGCGCGCCGGCTGATCGCGCACCACAGTGCGACGCGGGCATCTCTCAGCTATTTCCCCAACGCCCGCCCAACCGCCAATCCCGCCAGCATCGCGCCTACGCCAAGCAGCAGGCTCGCCATGACATAGGTGGTCACCATCGCCGAGCGACCGCGCTCGAGGCCATCGATGATGTCCATCGAAAAGGCCGAGAAGGTCGTGAAGCCCCCGCACAGGCCGGTCGTGATCAGCAGCCGCGTCATGTCACTCATGCCGCCGTTCAGACCGTAGCGCACCGCCACGCCGAAGACGAAGCTGCCGATCACATTCACCGCCAGTACCCCCGCCGGAAACGACGAGGTGATGCGCGTGTCAGTGAATGACACCAGCAGCATCCGCAGCACGCCCCCAACCGCGCTGCCGCCCGCGACGGCCAGCACCGCATTCCATCCCGGCATCACGCGGCTACCACCGTGTCCTGCTCGTACTGCCGCGTGCGCCACTGGCGCGGACGTTTCAGCGACGACAGCACGATGCGGATCGCGGCCACCGGATCGGCGGTGAACGACAGCCAGAACGTCCAGTGGCGGTGTGCATACGATCCCGCCAGCCCGAATTGCAGCAGCACTCGTACCGCCAGCAGCCCGACGTTCATCCAGAACCACACTGCCGCAATCCCGCCGGTCTGCCACGATGGAATGCCGGCGAGCCACGCCAGGAGCACCGCCGGCAGCGGAACGAACTGCATCAGCAGCACGAAGCAGACATCGACGCACTGCGTCCAGGGCGTGGTGCCGTCCTTCAGGTCGATCGAGCGGCCCCACTCGCGCCACATCTGTCCGATGCCGCTGTAGGCACGCACGCCGATGATGCGTGCGCCGTCCAGAAACCCGACGCGCGCGCCATTGCGGGCCATGTGTCTCGCCAGCGTCACATCATCGCACCAGCTGCGTCGCGCACTGCTGTAGCCGCCGTTGGCCAGCAGCACGCTGCGCTTCGCCAGAAAACACTGCCCGTTGGCCATCACCCGATCGGGGGCCGGTGACTTTTCGCCCGCGGCACCGAAGCGATACACGAGCGTCGTCAGCATCGCCGGCTGCAGCCACTGCTCAGCCACCGTCATCTCGTTGAAGCGCGGGGCAAAACTCACGGCGTCGTAGCCCAGCGCGTCGGCGGCATTGACGGCGGCGGCCACCATGCCGGGCTGCGGGGTGGTGTCCGCATCGATGCCGAGCACCCACTCACCCTTGGCGTGGCGCAGCCCATGTTCGAGCGCCCAGACCTTACCCACCCACTCCGGCGGCAGCGGATCGTCGTGCATCGGCACGATGCGGGAGTCCGACAGCGCCGCCTGCTGGATCAGCTCCCAGGTGCCGTCCTTCGATCGACTGTCGACGATCAGCGCTTCGAGCATCGCCGGACCCTGCCGGCGCAGGCCATCGAGGCAGGGGCCGATGCGTCGCACTTCATCGAGGCTGGTCACCACCACCGTCACCCGGCCGGCATGGGCGTCGCCCACGAGCGGCGGTATCGGCGGCCGACGGGTGCGGCCCGGGAGCAGGCGCACGATCAGGAGCAGGGTCGCGAGCCCCTGAAGGACAACCAGCACAGCGAACGCGGCAGAAGCGAGGGTCACCCATCGAATGTCGTTCATCCCGGCGGCGATTGGCAGGGGGAACATCCATTGCCCCGCCGGCATACCTTTGTGGCTCCACCGGCACCTGCTTCGTGTCGAGTGGCAAACTCACTCCAATCGCCTCCGCACATGCGTCGTCTCCTCACGCTTTCTGCCGCTGTTCTTGCCTTCGCCGCGCCTGCCGCCGCTCAGATGACCATGGCGCAGCCCCCGGCTGGCCGCCTCACCCCGGCGGCCTCGCCGCGCGCCACCACGGTCCTCAGCATCAGCACGGGCGTCCGCGGTGCGGCCCCCCTCAAGGTGTCCGTTGATTACGGCCAGCCCTTTGCCCGCGGTCGCGCTGTCGAAGGTGGCCTGATCCCGAACGGGCAGGTCTGGCGCACCGGTGCCAACGCCTCGACCACGTTCACGACGGAAGTGAACCTGCAGATCGGGTCGCTGGCGGTCCCGAAGGGCACCTACTCCCTCTATTCGCTCTGGAGCCCGGCGGCCGGCATGCAGCTGATCGTCAACAAGCAGACGGGACAGTGGGGCACCGAGTACAAGCAGGATATGGATCTGGGTCGCGTTGCCATGACCGCCCGCACTCTGAATGACGCCCGCGACGCCTTCGTCATCGCCATTGAACCGGGCACCGGCACCACCGGCCCCGCCACGGCGCTGCTGCGCATGTCCTGGGGCAAGACCGAGTTCACGGCGCCGATTACCATCGTGCCGTAAGCGCGGCGCTGACGAAGGCCGGGAGCACAGCGACGCTGTGCTCCCGGCCTTTCGTCTTTTCCGTCGCCGCCATTGAGTGCCCACGCGGCACCTCCAGCGGCTATCTTTTCCACCTCGTCGAGGGTTCCTGCCTTCCCGCTGCACCTTTCCGTTCATGCCGCATTCCCGACTGCACACGCTGCACGCTGCCGGCCAGAGCGTCTGGCTCGACTATATCGATCGCACGATCCTGGCGGACGGCGCCCTCACCCGTCAGATCGACGCCGATGCCCTCACCGGCATGACGTCCAACCCGACCATCTTTGAAAAGGCGCTGGCTACCGGTACCGCCTACGACGCCCAGCTGGCGTCCGCGCCTGAGGGCCTGACCCCCTGGCAGCTGTTCGAACTCGTCGAAAGCGACGATGTGCGCACCGCCTGCGATCAGTTCCGCGCCGTGTATGAGCAGTCCGGCGGTACCGACGGCTTTGTCTCGATCGAAGTCTCGCCGAACGTGGCGCACGACGCCGACGCCACGGTCGAGGAGGCCCATCGCCTCTGGAAGCTCGTCAACCGGCCGAACGTGATGATCAAGGTGCCCGGCACCGAGGAGGGCTCGAAGGCCCTCCGGCGCCTGATTGCGGATGGACTGAACGTCAACGTCACCCTGCTGTTTGCCGTCGATGCCTATCGTCGTGTCATCGAAGCGTATCTCTCGGGCCTCGAGGATCGCGCGAAATCGGGTGGTGATCTGCATCGCGTCGGCAGCGTGGCCAGCTTCTTCATCAGCCGCGTGGACAATGAAGTGGACGCACGGCTCGACGCGCTGATTGCCGATGCGGATGATGCGTCGCGCTCGCGCCTCGGCGCCCTCAAGGGCCGGGCTGCGATTGCCAACGCCAAGCTCGCGTATGCACTCTTCCAGAAGCACTTCTCGGGCGAGCGGTGGGAACGGCTCCGTGCGAAGTCGGCGCGGGTGCAGCGTCCACTGTGGGCGAGCACCAGTGTCAAGAACCCGGCCTACCGCGATGTGATGTATGTCGAGCAGCTGATCGGCCCCGATACGGTCAATACCATGCCGCCGGCGACGATCACCGCCTTCCAGCACCACGGCGAGGCGGCCCGCACCGTCGACCGTGACGTCGACGCGGCCCGCGAGCTGCTCCAGGCGCTCGCCAGCGAAGGCATCAGCATGCAGACCGTGACCGACAAGCTGCTGCTCGAAGGGCTGGCCAGTTTCCAGAAGTCGTTCGACACGTTGCTTGCCGGCCTCGAGACGAAACTGCGCGCACTCGGCCGGGAGCCGGTCGAAGCGGTGTAGCGCACCAGGCACGGGCTGCGGGCACAGCGCGAGTGGTGAGGCGCCGAATCACCGCGCTGCCGCAGGCCGTCTCGTGCGCCTGCTGCGAATGGCCCCAACGTCTCAGGTGGTGCAGCTGTTCGTTTCTTCAACGCGGTTCGGAGGCTGTCTGCGGGTGCGGACAGCCTCCAGCGCTTTCAGCTCTGGAATGGCATGGCTCGACACCTGGTCGGTACCATTGGCAGTGCAGTCGCGACGGCCGCCACCCTCTTCATTTGCGCGCGCGGCATCAGCAGCGCCGGCATTCCCCCGATCGGACCGCTGCTCGATCCGGTGCAGGGTGCCGCGGCGGCGGTGCGTTTCGCTGACTTCCCCGCGACCGAGTCACAACGCATCCCAGGCCTGGCCGCGGATACCCGCGTTTTGTTCGATACGCGCGGTGTGCCGCATGTCTACGCGGGAAACACGCGCGACGCCTATCGCGCGCTGGGTTTTGCCGTCGCACGCGATCGCCTGTTCCAGATGGAACTCACCTATCGCGCGGCGGCCGGCACGCTGACCGAGCTGGCCGGCGCGCGAGCCCTGCCGCTCGACAAGGAAGCGCGCACGCTCGGACTCGGATGGGCCGCTGAACGCAAGTGGGCCGCGATCGACAGCGCCAGCGAAGGGCGACATGCCATGCTGGCCTTTGCAGAAGGTGTCAACGCCTATCGCGCCACGCTGACACCAGCCAGTACACCGATCGAGTACAAACTCCTCGGCGCGCAGCCGATGGCGCGCTGGGAACCGCAGTACTCCGTGTACCTGCTGATGCGCATGGCGCTGACGCTCGCCTACGATCCGGACGATCTGCGTCGCACCCGCGCGGCGGCCCTGATCGGCCGCGAGGCCGCTGATGCCCTCTTTCCGCGAAACAACCCGCTGCAGGAACCCATTCAGCCAGTGGCCGGTCGCACCGGGCCGCGGGAGGCATGGACACCGCTGCCGGCGCCCGGCGCACCGGATACGTCGCTGCTCGTCCCGGCGAAAGCCGCCAGTCTGCTCGAGCACACGGCACTCGCCATGCCGGGCGCCGACCAAACGGGCGATGCGCTTGGCAGCAACAACTGGGCGATCGCGCCGCAACGCACCGCCAGCGGCGGTGCACTCCTCTCCGGCGATCCGCATCTCGATCTCTCCCTGCCATCGATCTGGTACGAAGCGCATCTGGTCGTGAAGGATTCGCTCGATGTCTACGGCGTCACCTTTCCCGGCGCGCCGACGATCGTGATCGGTTTCAACCAGAACGTGGCCTGGACGTTCACGAACACGGGTGGCGACGTCGCGGACTACTTCCTCGAGGAAGTCGACACTCCGGCCGCGCCGACGCAGTACCGGCTCGATGGTCAGTGGCAGAAACTCACGCCGCGCGTCGAGACGTTCCGCAATGCCGCCGGCACGACGATCGCCACCGACACCGTCTTCTACACACACCGCGGGCCGATGGCGCGCGAGAACGGCCGCTTCCTCAGCTTCCGCTGGACGGCGCATGATCCGTCGAATGAACTGGATGGGTTTGTGGCGGCCACGCGCGCCTCGAGTGTGCAGCAGTGGCAAGCGGCGATGTTGCCGTACAAGTCGCCAACGCAGAACATGCTCGTCGCCGATCGCAGCGGGACGATCGCACTCCGCTCGTACGGTGAGTATCCCGTCCGTCCGGACGGCGCGGCGGGCGCCTACGTTCGCGATGGTCGCACGCGTGCCAGTGACTGGACGGGCCTCCTGCCGATCGGCGACATGCCGCAGGTTACCAACCCGGCACAGGGGTTCATCGTCAGCGCCAACCAGCAACCCTTCGATCCGGCCGCGGTGCCGCGGTACATCGGCGCCAACTGGCCCGACCCGTGGCGTGCACTGCGCATCAATGAGCTGCTGCGTGCCGACGACAGGGTGACACCCGATCGGGTGCGTCGGATGCACATGGACCCGCTCAATGTGCGCGCGCGGATGATCGCGCCCTACTTCGTTCGCGCGGCCGAGCGCAGCGGAAACCCAACGCTCGGCCTCGCGGCGAAGATGCTGCGTGACTGGGACTACCGCTACACACTCACGGCCCAGGCTCCGGTGCTCTTCGAAGCGGCGATGAAGCGCGCCGTGCGCAACACCTGGGATGAATTGAGCCCCGAGGCAGGAAAGCCTGCAGTCGCAGTGCCGGCCGGCGTTGTCTTCCTCGAATTGCTGCGTGACTCCACCAGTAGCTGGTGGGATGACCGTCGCACGGCGGGGACGGCGGAAACGCGCGATGCGCTGCTGGCCGACGCGCTGCAGAGCGCCTTCGATTCGCTCACGCGGACGCTCGGTCCCGCCAGCCCCACCTGGGAGTGGAGCCGTACCGGCGGCATCAACGTGCATCATCTCGTGAACCTGCCCGGATTCAACCGCGATCACCTTGCGGTCACCTCCGGGTATGGCACCATCGCGCCGGCGTCCGGTGCCACCGGCAGTCATGGCGCCAGCTGGCGCATGATCGTCGAGCTGACCCGCGACCGGCGCACCGCATGGGCGATCTATCCGGGGGGCCAGAGTGGCAATCCTGCCAGCGGGCGCTACGACGACCGGCTCGAGAAGTGGCGCACGGGGCAGCTCGATTCGCTGGTGGTGCCTGAGTCCGAGGCGACGTTTGCCAAGGAGAGGATCCTCTCGGCACTCCAACTTCGTCCGTAGCCTCCCAGCCGCTCTGCTGCCGGCGCTCCGGTTCCCGGAACCGCGCCCCGCGCAGCTGGCCAACCATCGCCGACAAATCCCATGTTCTTCGCCGTTGCCATCGTCCTCTTCATCGCTGCCGAGTTCCTCATCGGCTGGTGGGCCCTGCCGGTCGTTGGCCTCATCCTCGGACTGGTTGGTGCCCGCCGGAAGGCCATTGGCACCACCGTCGCCGCTGCGGCCCTCGTCGCCTGGGGCATCCTCTTCGCCTGGAACGCCACCCACGGCAACCTCGGTCCGTTCATGCAGCAGCTGGCGATCAGCATGAAGGTCAAGCCGGGCCAATTGTTCGCGGTGATCACCGTGCTCCCCGCACTGCTGGCTGGTCTGGCGGCAAGTCTCGGTGCCGGATTACGCCCGGAATCTGCCGGAAAGACCGAGGCAGGGACCGCATTGGCCGGTTAGTTCCGCTATCTTGGGGTTCGGGAGCCGGCACGTGGTCGTGACGGAGATGCCCAACCGGCCCGGCCGCGCCCGGCGCCGTTTCCACTCGACGCCGATCCCGTGTCCGTCATTGCTCCGAAAACCAAGATCGTCTGCACCCTCGGCCCCGCTTCTGCAACACGCGAAAGCATCGGCAGCCTGATCGAAGCCGGCCTCAACGTGGCCCGGATCAACTTCTCCCACGGGACGCACGACCAGCACGCGCAGACCATCGCGCTCGTGCGACAGCTCGCCCGGGAACAGCAGCGTCCCGTCGCGATTCTCGGTGACCTGCAGGGCCCGCGCATCCGCATCGGCGTGCTCTCGCAGCCACTCCAGCTGGTACCCGGCCGCGAAGTCATCCTCGCGCACGAGGGAGAAGAAGAAGCCGGCGACATCCCCGTCACCTACACCCAGCTCTCCCACGACGTCAGCGCGGGCAACCGTATCCTGATCAACGACGGCCTGCTCGAACTGAAGGTGCTGCAGGTGCTCGGCAAGCGCGTGCGCTGCGAAGTGGTCTTCGGCGGTGAACTGAAGAGCAACAAGGGCATCAATCTTCCCGGCATCGCCGTCTCGGCGCCGTCGATCACCGAGAAGGATCGCGCCGACGTCGCCTTCGCCGTCGAACAGGACCTCGACTACATCGCGCTCAGCTTCGTCCGTCGCGCCGAGGATCTCTGGCAGCTGCGCGGTCTGGTGCCCAGCAGCATGATGATCGTGGCCAAGGTCGAGAAGGACGTGGCGCTCAACAACATCGAGACGATCGTTGCCGCCTCGGATGCGATCATGGTCGCCCGCGGTGATCTGGGCGTCGAGTTGCCGTTCGAACGCGTGCCGGTGGCGCAGAAGCAGATCATCGCCCTCTGCAATCGCATGGGTCGTCCGGTGATCACGGCCACGCAGATGCTCGAGTCGATGATCACGCATCCCCGCCCGACGCGCGCCGAAGCCAGCGACGTGGCGAACGCCATTCTCGACGGCACCGACGCCGTCATGCTGTCGGCCGAGACGGCCGCCGGCGCCTATCCGCGCCTGGCGGTCGAAGCCATGCAGCGGATCATCGTCGAGATCGAGCAGCGCTCGAAGCTCGATGCGGCCAACAAGGACAAGCGTCGCGTTGCGGAGCACAAGCACGAGGTGGCCGAGGCCATCGCATCGGCGGTCTCGGCGGCCGTGAAGATGCTGCATGCGCCGGCCATCGTCTGCTTCACCAAGAGCGGCTCCACGGCGCGTGTGGTCTCCAGCATGCGGCCGGCCGTGACCGTGGTGGCCTGCACCGATCTCGAGAAGACCTATCGGCAGCTGGCGCTGGTCTGGGGCGTCGTTCCCGAGCTGGTGCCGCGCAAGGACAACTACGAAGAGCTGGTGATCGAAGGGCTCGCGGCTGTGCGTCGCCTGAACCTCGCTGATCCGGGTGATCACATCGTCGTCACCGCCGGCGTGCCATTCGATACGCCGGGCACCACCAACTTCATGCGTGTGGAGACGGTGTGAGACTGACCTTCCTCGGCACCGGAACCAGTTTCGGGGTGCCGCAGGTTGGGTGTCATTGTGCTGTCTGTCGT
Organism: Gemmatimonadaceae bacterium; assembly: GCA_031374935.1. Lineage (GTDB taxonomy): Bacteria > Gemmatimonadota > Gemmatimonadetes > Gemmatimonadales > Gemmatimonadaceae > JACMLX01. The sequence continues at coordinate 51,150 of JANMHB010000141.1, forward strand.
TCCCCCGATCCACGTGACAAGCGCACCCGGGTCGGGGCGGTGGTGGAGTCGGCCGGCGGCACGCGACTGTTGCTCGATACGCCGCCCGAGTTGCGCGTGCAGCTGATCGCGAATGGTATCGATCGCGTCGACGCCGTGTTGTTCACGCACGATCACGCTGATCATACGCACGGACTCGATGACATCCGGGCGATCTCCGCGCGGCGCGACGGGCCGCTGCCGATGTACGGTTCGGCCGAGACGATGCGCAGCCTGCAGGACAAGTTCCGCTACGTCTTCGACGAGAACATGCGGCCCGTGCCAGGCACGCTCAAGCCCGAAGGCCAGACCTTCGTCGTGGTGCCCGGCACGCCGGTCACCGTCGGCGACACCGTGGTGCAGCCGTTTGCGGTGCCGCACGGTCGCTGTACGGTGACGGCCTACCGCATCGGTGCACTCGGGTATGTCACCGATGCCAAGATGCTGCCGCCGGAGGCCATCCTGCTGCTGCAGGGCGTCAGGGTGCTGGTGCTGAATGCGCTGTTCCGCACGTCGCATCCCACGCACCTCAGCATCCCCGAGGCGATTGCTGTCGCGCGTGAGATCGGGGCCGAGCGGACGTACCTGACGCACCTCACGCACGACAACTTCCACGCCGATCTCGAAGCTGAACTGCCGAAGGGGATTTCGCCCGCCTTCGATGGGCTCACCGTGCGCGTGGAGTAGCCAGTGCCGCGCATCGAGGTCGAGGTGCCGGCGGTCGACTCCACCTCCGCAGCCGTCACCGAGGGACTTCGCCGCTTCAACCTGCAGCACACGACCCGCAGCGATCCGTCGCCGTTCAATGTCGTGGCGCGTGATGAAAATGGCGTGATCGTTGGCGGTTGCCTCTGCGAGACCCGGTGGCACTGGTTGTACGTCGATGTGTTGTGGGTGAGCGATGGACATCGCGGTGTGGGGGTCGGAACGGCATTGCTGGCGGCGGCGGAGGATGAGGCGCGGCGGCGTGGCTGCACCAGAGCCCACCTCGACACCATCAGTTTTCAGGCGCGCCCGTTCTACGAATCGCTCGGCTGGCGCCTCTTCGGCACACTCGAAGACCACCCGCCGGGACACACCCGGTACTTCCTGCAGAAGGACCTCTCGCAAGGGCTCTGACCCGTGGGTTCGAAGCACCTGTCACGAGGACACGTACCCGACGGTTTCGCCGACTCTCACCCCTGTGGCGAACGCTCGGCCGTCGCGACTCACTTGTGCCGTGCCCCAGCCCTAGGGAGCTTTCAGGTCTGACCAGTGGCCGTGTGCTCGAGATCGCTGTTCTCTCCTCTCTTCCTTTCGAGGCTGTGATGTCCGCTCCCGCCATTTCGTCGGCACTGCTCTCCGACTGCGTCACCGTCGCCGGTTCGACCGTGACCGTCACGCACGCTGAGCTGCTCGCCACCGAGCGCATGGACGCGGTGGTCGATGCTGCCGTCTTCGGCAGCGATGACGAGAAGGAATACGCGCGCTGGTTGCTCTGGGAAGTCGGGCAGCACGTCGGCGTTCGTCCGGCGTCGATTCACGACCTCTACTTGGCGCGTGGTGCCGGCAAGACCCGCGGCTACACCGTGCCGGCCATGAACATCCGCGCGGCGTCGTACGACACGATGCGCGCGATCTTCCGTACCGCCAACACACTCGACGCCGGCGCCTTCATTCTCGAGATCGCACGCTCCGAGATCGCCTACACCGATCAGCGCCCCAGCGAGTACGTCGCCGTGATTCTCGCCGCCGCACTGCGCGAAGGCTTCCGCGGTCCGCTCTTCGTGCAGGGCGATCATTTCCAGGTGAACCACAAGAAGTTCGCTGTCGATCCGGTTCTCGAAGTCAACTCCGTCAAGCAGCTCGTCACCGAGGCCGTCGCAGCTGGCTTCTACAACATCGATGTGGACACATCCACGCTGGTCGATCTGTCCAAGCCGACGCACGACGAGCAGCAGGTGCCGAACTACATGACGGCGGTGGACATCTGCCGCTTCGTGCGCGCCAGTGAACCGGCCGGTGTGACGATCTCCCTGGGTGGGGAAATCGGCGAAGTGGGCACCGAAAACTCCACGCCGGCGGAATTGCACGCCTTCATGCAGGGCTTCCAGCGGGTGCTGGCCGAGCAGGCGCCCGGCATGGCAGGGCTGTCGAAGATCAGCGTGCAAAGCGGCACCAGTCACGGCGGTACGGTGCTCCCCGACGGCAGTATCGCCGATGTCGCGCTCGACATCGACACCTTGCGCATTCTGGGCGAGATCGCCCGCGACTCGTACGGCATGTCCGGCGCGGTGCAGCACGGTGCCAGCACGCTGCCGGACAGCAAGTTCAATCTCTTCCCGGCATCGGAAACGGCGGAAATTCATCTGGCGACGAATTTCCAGAACATGATGTTCGATCACCTGCCGGACGCGCTCCGCCGGGAGATCTATGACTGGCTGCTGGTCAACGCCAAGGACGAGCGCAAGGCGACCGATACCGACGAGCAATTCTTCTACAAGACGCGGAAGAAGGCGATCGGTCCGTTCAAGAAGCAGATGTGGGGCCTGCCGGCCGACATCAAGGCGAAGCTGGCGGCGGCCTACGATGCGAAGTTCACCTTCCTGTTCACCCAGCTGAAGGTCAACGGGACCAAGGCCGACGTGAAGCAGTTCGTGAAGGCCCCGCGGCTGCACAAGGTCTTCGGCGCACCTGGCGTGGTGGCGGCACCCGATGATGCCGATCTCAGTGACTGAGCGTGGCTGAATCGCGCCTGGGCGCGTCAGCAGCGGTCGCACCCTCCCGCGAGGATGCGACCGCTGCGTCGTCCGGGGCCTTCCGGCAGCTGCTCGACGCGGCGGTCGCGCGAGTCATCGCGGCGCTGGCGCATGACCTGCGCAACTCCCTCGGCGTCGTCTCGATGCAGGTCGAGGCGATCGCCGTCCGGGTGCTCTCGCCCGTCACCGAGCTGACCAAGATCGAAGGGCACGCCACGGTCGCCGCCGATCACATCGAGAAGCTGGCCGAAATGCTCAATGCGCTGATCGCGTTCGCCCGCGGGCGCACGTCGTCGGATCTCTCGGTGATCATCGCCGAAGCGGCGGCACTCGTGCCACTGCGACCGGTGATGGTGTCGACGCCACTGGTCGCCGTGGTCGGCCTCGATGCGCTGCTGGTGCGCGCCGTGGCGCTCGAGGTACTGGTGCTGGCGCTGGCGCAACCTGCGGCGCCGGAATTCCGCGTGACCACGGAGGCCGCCGGCGCCACCCTGGTCGTGAACACCGGGGCTCCCTTGGTTCCCGATATGGCGCTGGAATGGGTTGTGCAGTTCCATGCCGTGGGTGGTCGACTCGACCCCACACCCGACGGGCTGCACCTGCACTTCCCGCCGATCAGCTGACTAATGACAACACCCATGGCCAACGCCACGATCCTCATCGCCGACGATGAACCTGCCGTCACCACCCCCCTCGAAGCGGTGCTGTCGGCCGACGGCTACACCGTGGTGGTCGTCAGCGACGGCAACGCGGCGCTGGCGCGGCTCGAACAGGACGACATCGCGCTCGTCCTGACCGACCTCAAGATGCCGGGCCTCGACGGGATGGCACTCCTCGAGGCGGTGCGCACGCGCGACCTGCTGGTGGAATGCATCATCATAACCGGTGAGGCGTCGGTGGACACCGCCGTCGAGGCCATGCGGCACGGGGCCTACGACTACATCGAAAAGCCACTCACCAAGCAGAAGCTGACGCGCCTGAAGGCGCTGATTCCAAAGGCGATCGAAAAGGAAGCGACCCGGCGCAAGAATCGCGAACTCTCGTCGCGCATCGAGGGGCTCACCAGTTTTGGTGAACTCATCGGGCAGTCGGAACCGATGCGCGAAGTCTATGGCCTGATCGAAGCCGTCGCGCCGACGAACGCGAGTGTGCTCGTGCTGGGCGAAAGCGGCACCGGCAAGGAGCTGGTGGCACGTGCGCTGCACCAGAAGAGCGATCGGGCCAAGGGGCCGTTTTATGCGCTGAATTGTGCGGCGCTGCCCAAGGAGATCCTCGAGAATGAGCTCTTCGGACATGAAAAAGGGGCGTTCACGGGTTCCGTGAACGAAAAGACCGGCGCATTCGAAAATGCCAGCGGCGGTACCCTGTTTCTCGATGAGTTGGCAGAAATGCCGGTCGACATTCAGGTCAAGCTGTTGCGCGCACTCGAGACGCGGTCCATTCGACGGCTCGGTGGCAAGAAGGAGATTCCGGTCGACATCCGCATCGTGGCGGCCACCAACAAGGACATCCAGAAGGCGATCGCCGGCAACGAACTTCGCGAGGACCTCTACTACCGGCTTGCCGTGGTGGAGTTCGTGCTGCCGCCGCTCCGCGAGCGCGGCACGGATATCCTCATCCTCGCCGAGGCGTTCCTGCAGCGCTTCTCGAAGCAGAACGGCAAGCGGCTGACCGGATTCGGCGATGGCGCCCGCGAATGGATGGCCATGTATCCATGGCCGGGCAACGTGCGCGAGCTCAAGAACGCCATCGAGCGCGCCGTGATTCTGGCCCGCACCAGCGAAGTGAGCGCCAGCGATCTGCTGCCGCGACACCTCCGCGGCACGGCCGAGAGCCTGGGGCCGGTCACGCTGTCGTTCGGGTCCTCGGTGGCCGACGCCCGCCGGCAGCTCGCACTGCGCACCTTTGCCCAGCTCGGTGGCGACGTCCCGAAGGCCGCGGCCATGCTCGGCCTGCAGGAAACGCAACTTCGCGACGAGCTCCTGGCGATGCTGTCCCTGCCCGATCCGTCAGGAGATGCACTGGCCGACGGGGGGGAGGGCAGTGACCGCGCTGCCGTCCGCCTCGTACGTTCCGATGACGGCAAGGCTGCCCCCGGACGCTGAGGTTCTGGCGGGCGCTGGCCGTATCCATTCACTCATCCGCCGAATGCCGCGCCGAGATCTGGACGACGACGAGCAGATCATTGTCATCGAAGAGAGCGACTCCTCTGGAATCGCAACCTTTCTGCTCGGCGCGGCCATCGGCGCCGGACTTGCGCTGATCTTCGCGCCACAGACCGGGGCGGAGACGCGCCAGTCCATCCGGCGTGGGGCGAAGAAGGCCGGCGAAGCGACCCGGCGGGCCGGCGAGAAGGTGAGCGATGCACTGACGCAGGCGAAGGCCGATCTGGAGTCGCGCATCGACACGGCGAAATCCTCCCTCGACCTCAAGAAGGTGCAGGTCTCGCGTGCGGTCGATGCGGGTCGCGAGGCAGCGAAGGCCGCCCGGGACGAACTCGAGCGCCGCATGGCCGAGCAACGGACTGCCGACGCCTCCCGCACCCGCGAGCAGGACAACGGCGCGGCGTAGGGTCAGGCGGGCGCTGCGCGCGCCGTTGCAGCGCCGTCGCCGCGGCCCGCCGTGACGCCGCACGACGGGCAATACTGGAAGAACGCATTCTTTCGCGTGTCGCAGGCGCCGCACGTGTCGTACAGCTTCATGCCGCAATGGACACAAAAATTCGTCGAGGCGTTCGGGCCGCCCGCAATGGCCCGCTCACACCCCGGACACATGCCGGCGCTCATCTTCCGGAGCGCGTCCTCGTAGCCGAGTGACTGGCGGCGCTCGGTCTCGGTCTGTTGCTCGACGACCTGGCGTTTCGCCACGTACTGCTGCATCGCCCGGATCACGTAGTGGCCAGCGATCAGCGTCAGCACGATGCCCACGATGTAGCGCACGTAGCCGCCATAACTCGGAAGGTACGGCACCAGTTCGACGAAGAACGCGAACGCAGCGAACCCCACGAACCCGCGCGCCAGCGGCCAGTACTGGCTCTTGCGCTTCTTCGCCAGCAGCCAGATGCCGATCAGCAGCAGCGGCAGGGTGAGCGCCAGCCGGACGCCGAACACCTTCAATTCGCGCTGAAACAGCGCCCGGTTGTAGCGAGGCACCGCGTCGCTGCGCAGCACCGCTTCCGCCGCTTGCAGACTGTCGAGCGCCTGCATGATCACCAGGCGTCGGGCGTCCTGCACCTCCACCATCTTCTGTGCTGCCGCCTGCTGCGCCAGCAGGCCCTCGAGTTCGCGGGTCTTGGCGATGCCCTCCGGGTCCTGGGCCGGATTGCTGGTTGCGGTACGCGTGGCGCGCCAGTTTTCGTAAGCCTGTTTCCGGTTGTCGATCGTCGTGCCACTCGAATCGACGATCAGTGCGGCGGTACTGCGTCGGTTGTCCACCGACTTCACCTCATCGCGGAGCGCGCTGGTTCGGACGCGCAACGGGATCAGCTTCTCCTGATCCATGAACTGATCGGCGGACAGCGACTGATCAACGCCCGGCAATTCGCCGACGATCTTCCCACCGAGGCCGATCAGGAAGCCAGCGAACACCAGTGACACTGCCCACATCGCGATCGAAAACAGTCGCTCGGGGACGCGCAGACTCTTGAGCATGTCGGGGAGCTGGGGAAGAACAGGCGCTCAGCGGCCGCGCAGTGTACCGAGTACCGACTGCAGATTGGTCCCTCGCGCAACACTCTGCACGCGGTCCTGCACTTTCGGGAACAGCGTTTCGGCTTCCTGCTGAAAACGGGTGAACAGCGCCTTCATGTCGGCGGTCGAGAGCGCCCGACCCTGCGCATAATACTGCGCCGCCGCGTGCCCGAGGGCATACGTCGCCGTGAAGCTCACGGCGGCTCCCGCGGCCATGCCGGTGGCGCCGCCAAGCATGCTGCCCAGCACTCCGCCGGCCAGACGACCGAACGTCTTGCGCACCAGACTCTCCATCAGCTGCGCCGCGGCGCCAAGCCCGAAGGTGGCGGCCAGATCCTTCACCTGTGACGCATCGAGCTGCTGGCCATGCCGCTGGCCGATGGTGTAGACCATGCGCAGTTGCAGCGGCAGGATCGCCATGTTCGACAGGCGATCCGGGAGCAGCTCCATCGCCGCCGTCAATATGGCCTGATCGAGAATCAAGGCATCCAGTTCCCCCGGCGCCGGCGGCTGCGCGACCGCCGTCGATGGTACCGGCGGATGCTGGATGCTGCCGGTGAGCACCGCCACCGACGCAATCGCCGAGATCTCGCCCGTCGTCACCGCCGCGTCGATCGTCGATGACAGTCGCTGCAGGAAATCCACTTCCTTCGCGCCGGCCACGCCGTCGGCGTTACAGACGGCCACCGCAATCTCGTACGCGGCACGGCGCGCATCGTTGCTCGACAACGACGCAGCCAGCGCCCTCACGTCATCCGATGACGTCGCCGCGCGCTGCACGATCGCCTCGGCATTGGCAAGCCCGAGACGCGTCGCCGCGGCCGCGATCTGGCCGAGTTCCGCAGCACTCCGCGTGCCATCGGCCACGGCCGCCTGCGCGGCGATCGTGATGATGATCTCAGCGTCCGTCTGTGTCATGTGTACGTCCGGTGCGGGAAGGTCGAACGGGAAGCAACGGTCTCGCGACTATCGTGTCGCCTCCATGTCGCAGCGCGGTGCCCCACGCTTCGCCGCTTCGAGCATCTCCACCAACTCCGTCGTGACGCTGACACCTCGGTCCTGCGCGTAGAACCTGTTGCGATACGCGTGCAACGAGTCAGCGCTCACGATGGTGCGATTGGCATGGTTCCACTGTCGCAACGGCGCCGGCAGCTCCACCAGGCATCCGACGTCACGGCCGGTCTCATCGAGCAACACCAGTGTCGGTGTGGCCGTGCGGCCGTCCAGCGAGCGATGCGACTCCTGCACCACCTTGCCTTCGGTTGGCAACACGATCCGGAGCGACAAGCCGGGCACCGAATCGGCGAGGCGGGCGGCATACGGCACCGAATTCATCGAATCCCCACAGCGGTCGATCGCCACCACCAGCAGCTGCCAGATGCCGCCGACCGCCCGCGCACGAGTCAGCAAGGCAGGAGTGATCTCGGCCTCCCGCTGCAGTCGCAGCCACCCGTCGCGCCGGGCGCTCGCCTTCTCGACGAACTCGCCGAACGTCTGTCCGCGATCGAACAGGGTCCGCAGCACGCTGTCGCTGACCGCGCCGATCGGTATGCGCGGCAACGCAGCCGGGAGCGGACGCGCTGCTGGGTGACAGGTCGCGAGGGTGGCGAGGAGGGCCGTGACGAGCATCGCAGCGGGGCTTGAAGGAAAGGTGTGCGCCTAGCGGGAAAGATCGTGCCCGGACTGCGACACGCGCCACACCCAGAACATCAGCAGCGGCTGCAGCGGGAGTCGAAGCCAGCAGGCCGCCTGAAAGAACGGACTGGCTCCGCGCACCCGCGCCAGGCGAAGCATCTCGACGTTGGCTGGCAGCACGGCCGCCAGAAGCAGAATGAGTCCGATCGCTGCCGCCACCCGGGTCGCGGGCACCAGCAGCCCAAGGCCGCCCAGCACTTCAAAGGCACCACTCACATACACCAGCAGTAGCGGGCTCGGCAGCCAGCGCGGCATGATGGCAACAAAGAACGACGGCATCGCAAAGTGCAGTACACCCGTCACGATGAAGCCGGCAGCGGTGAGATTCAGGCCAATGTTTGCCACGCCACTCCTTGACCACGATCCATCAATCCGGCCCCGAATCTGTTTCGTGTGAGATACCACCTGCCGTAAATTGTATCAGGAGCGGCTGTCGAGCACTCGACGGCCAGGATCTGGAGACATTGGAGATGGCTCCGACACCTTGGACCCAGCCGCTGCGCACAGCCATGTCGCGCAGCGGTCAGTCCCTGCGTCGCGCTGCACCCATGCCTTCCGCCCCCCGATCACGCCCAATGCCCACACCGAGCCGAACAGCGCTGCAACACGGGTCGACGTGAGTCGCAGCCGACACAAGCCGCCGCGCAAGCCCGCCGGCACGCCAGTCCGACCGCAACGCGATGGCATCGCGCAGCTCATCACGAAACACCCGGCATCGCCGCTTTCCATCGTACGGAGTTTCTCCGCCCAGGTCTGGAAGAGCCTCGGAGATGACGACGTCATGTTTCTCGCGTCCGGCGTCTCGTTCAACCTGCTGTTGGCGGTCGTGCCGTTCGTGTTGCTGCTGGCGTCGGTGTCGACAGTCTTCCTTGGCAGTACCCCCGACGCGGCCGCTGACGTGGCGCTCCGATTCCTCGATCGGCTCCTGCCCTCGAAAAACTGGAGTGAAGGCGATCATGTGCGTGAGACCATGCGCGAGATCGCCCGTGTCAGCCCTGCCGTCACACTTTATTCGGCGATCGGCTTTCTCTGGTTCTCGACGCGGGTGTTCAGTTCGATGCGCAGCGTCTTCCAGCGCACCTTCGATGTCCCGAATGAACGAGGCATCCTGCACGGCAAGCTGTTCGACGTCGCCTGTTCGCTCCTCGCTGCCATCGGGATCACCGTCTACGGATCGCTCAGCGCCTACTTGCTCGCCGCCACCACCCGCGGTGTGGCGCTGCTGACGCATCTCGGCGTGCGTGAAGGGGTGATGGGACCGCTCGAATACACCTTGGGTCGCGCAATCGCCTTTCTGCTGGTGGTGATCCTCTGTTTCGCCGCCTACCGGCTGGTGCCCAACCGACCGATTCCCTCCCGCACGGCGTGGGTCGGCTCGATCACCACCAGCCTGCTCTTCGAACTGGCGCGGATCGGTTTCGGTCAGTACGTGAAGGCCTTCGCCCCCAGTTCGCTCTACACCGGCGCGATCGCGACGCTGGTGGTGGTCACGCTCTGGACCTATTACGCCTCGCTGATCTTCATCATCGGCGCCGAGGTGGCGCAAGTGGTGGAGCTCCGACGTCATCCGAACATACAGCCCAAGAAATGATCGACCTCCGAAGCGATACCGTCACGCGGCCCACGCCAGCCATGCGGTTGGCCATGGCCAATGCCGATGTGGGCGACGATGTGCTGGATGGCGATCCGACCACCATCGCGCTGGAGACTGCCGTCGCGGCACTGCTCGGCAAGGAGGCCGCGCTCTTCTTCCCCAGTGGGACCATGGCGAACCAGACGGCGCTCTGGCTGCAGGCGCAGTCGGGAACCGAGGTGCTCTGCGACGCCCGGTCGCACCTTTACGACTGGGAAGAGGCGGGTGCCGCGGCGCTGCGTGGCGCACAGTTGCGGCCCGTGACACCGCGCGGTCCGACACTGCGCGCCGCCGACGTGGTGCAAGGCTTTCGCCGTCCGTCCCGCTACGCGCCGCGCGCATCGCTCCTCTGGCTCGAGAACACCCACAACGGTGCCGGCGGTGTGATCACGCCGCTGCATGAACTGGTTGCACTGGCTGACGTCGGCCGCGGTGCCGGGCTCGCAGTGCACATGGACGGGGCGCGGCTCTGGAACGCGCATGTTGCCACCGGGGTGGCCCTGGCCGACATCGCCCGGCCCGTCGATACCGTGATGGTGAGCTTTTCCAAGGGGCTCGGCGCGCCGGTCGGCGCCGCGCTGGCGGGGCCACGGTCGCTGATCGATGAGGCGTGGCGAGTGCGCAAGCGTTTCGGTGGCGGCATGCGACAGTCGGGAATCCTTGCAGCTGGAGCGCACTATGGGCTGCAGCACCAGCTGGCGCGATTGCACGTGGACCATGCGAATGCCACAGCTTTTGCTGCCGTCGTCAACGGTGCCGGTGGCGCGAAGCCCGTCACACCAGACACCAACATCGTCATGATCGACCTTCGTTCGGGACAGCAGGCCGACTCGGTCGTAGCGGCGGCCAGGGCGCAGGGGGTCGCGGTGTCGGCCTGGTCGGCAACCCGCATCCGCGCGGTTTTCCATCTCGATGTTTCGGCCGAGGAAACCACCCGCGCCGCTCAGATCGTGGCATCGGCGCTGGCGCAGTGAGCGTCGTGCGCCTCTGCCCGTGCTTGCGCGCGCGGGTCCACTCGACGCGCGCGCTCGCGCGCGCTAGATTAATTCTTGCTCCAGGTCCCGGAGGGCGTAGGCCCGCTAACCGCGTCAGGATCGAAAGGTAGCAGCGCCGTGTGGTGTCTTGCGTTGCTCCGTCAGGCCTGGAGTATCGCGCGGCTGTTCGATCGTCCGGTATCGGACGGCGACGCCGCGCGAGCCGTTTCTGCCATTGCGTTCGTGCACATTGCAGGTGTGGACTGTCGTCGGGCGCGCCGTGCGCCGTCGGATCGACCGCGCCGCGTCGACTGACCTTTGCGCCCCCCGGGAGGATTCCCAGCCCGTGATTGCGCTCGCCCGAAAGTACCGGCCGAAAAACTTCGCGCAGGTCGCCGTGCAGACGCACGTGTCGAACACGCTGAAAGGGGCGATTGCGCGCGATCGCGTGGCACACGGCTACCTGCTGTGCGGACCGCGCGGTACCGGCAAGACCACGTTGGCCCGCGTACTGGCGATGGCCCTCAATTGCGAGCATCGCAAGACGCGCGACGACGGCGAACCCTGCGGCAGCTGCGCGGCGTGCACCCGCATCTGGAGCGGGAGTGCCTCGCTCGACGTGGTCGAGATCGACGCGGCGTCCAATCGTGGAGTGGATGATGCGCGCGAACTCCGCGAACGGGCGATGTACGCGCCATCGACCAGTGATGGGTACAAGGTCTACATCGTCGACGAAGCGCACATGCTCACACGTGAGGCGTGGAATGCGCTGCTCAAGATCCTCGAGGAGCCACCGCCGCGCGTGGTGTTCGTCTTTGCCACCACCGAACCGCAGAAGATTGCGCAGACCGCCGCGCCGGTCCTGAGTCGCCTGCAGCGCTTCGACCTGCGGCGCATCAACCCGGCCGAGATTCGCGATCGTCTGGCGTCGGTGCTCGACGATGAAGGGGTGACGTACGAACCCGATGCGCTGCAGATGCTGGCCCGGGCGGCGGACGGCGGCTTGCGCGACGCGCTGTCGCTGACCGATCAGGTTCTTGCATTCGGCGACGATTCCCGGCTCACCTCGGCGCGAGTCCGTGATGCGCTGGGCCTGGTGCCGGAGGACGAGTTGCTGGCGCTGCTGGCGATCATCGGAGAACGGCGCGCCGCCGATGTCTTCGGCGCCGTCGAGCGGCTGACGAATCTCGGCGTCGACCTCGTGCTGCTGCTGACCGGGCTCGCAGACCTGGTGCGCGCGCAACTCGCGATCGTGCTCGGCGGCGATCCGGGCGCGGTGTCGACGGCGGTGCGCGAACGACTGACCGCGATGGCGCCGAGCTGGCGAGCCGGCGACCTGCTGCGCGTGCTGCAAGCCACCGCCGACGTCGAGGCGCGTCTCCGCAAGAGCAGCCAGCCCCAGCTGGTGTTCGAAACGCTGCTCGTGCGCCTTGCACTGCTGGATCGGACCCTGGCACTGGAAGAGGTTCTCGCCGGGCTTGGTGATGTTGCCCCCCGCGCGGTGGCCACGCCCCGCGCCGCGCCGCCCGTTGCCGCGCGGGCGGCGAGTGCCGATGCGCCTCGCGCCGCCGCCGCGGCTGACACGTGGGCGCCTCCCGCCGGTCGCGCCGCGCCCGCCGCCGACAAATGGGCGCCGCCGGCCGGCCGGAGTGCGCCAGCCTCCGACGAGCGGACACCGCCCCCCGATCGCAGCGTGGTCGCGGCAACGGAAGCAACACCTGACGTGGGGACCACGCCGCCTGTGGCCGCGCCGGCATCGCGCGCCAGATCGCGATCGGAGACCCCACCAGAGCCGGCGACGAGCACGCCGGCCACGCCGATTCCGGAGCTGCATCGCATCATCGACGAGTGGGACTCGGTGATCGCGGCCCTCAAGGCGCAGGGCCGTGGCATGCTGGCGGCGCTCCTCGACCGCGTGCAACCAACCGCCGTGACGGCCGGTGGCCTGCTCACGCTCGAGTGTGACGACCCCGGTGATTTCCCGGTCGTGACCGATGGATTGGGCCCGGTGACCGACGCCCTGCGCGACGTGATGCCGGCGATCACGCGTGTGCAGGTGAAGCCGCCGGCCGATGGCGTCCCCGAGGCGCCCCGGGCCCGGTTGACCACGGAAGGGGTCAAGCAGGAGCGGGTCGCGGCGCTGTCGAAGCAGGACCCCGTGCTGGGCGCCGCCGTCGAGGCGCTCGACCTCGAGCTGCTGGAGTAGCGACGATACTCCCGGTAGCTTCTACTGATTATTTCCCTCGCCCCACCCGACGATGGATATCATGAAGATGATGCAGCAAGCCCAGCAGATGCAGAGCAAGCTGGCCGAGCTGCAGGATGAACTCGCAAAGCGCACCGTCATCGGCGCCTCAGGCGGCGGCATGGTCTCAGTCGAGGCTGATGGCAAAGGCACCGTCAAGCGCGTCAAGATCGATCCGTCGCTGATCGCCGGTGGCGATGTCGAGCTGCTCGAGGATCTGGTGGCGGTCGCCATTGGTGACGCCCAGCAGAAGGCGGCGGCGCTTGGCCAGGACGAAATGGCTCGGCTTGCCGGCGGCCTCGGCATTCCCGGGCTCAAGCTCCCGTTCATGTGATCCGTGTCGGCGATTGACGAGCTGGCGACCGAACTCGCCCGGCTCCCCGGGATCGGTCGCAAGACAGCACTCCGGCTGACGTATCACCTGCTCAAGCAGCCGGCAGCCCAGTGCCGTCGGCTGGCCGAGGCGTTGGTCGGTCTGACGGAGCGGGTGCGCCAGTGCGAAGTCTGCTTCAACCTCACCGAAGCGCCCCGCTGCGCAATCTGCGCCGACCCCCGGCGTGACGGAAACACCATCTGCGCAGTCGAAGAGGCAGCCGATATCGGCGCGATCGAGCGAGCGGCCGAGTTCCGGGGGGTGTACCATGTCCTCGGAGGTCGAATCTCACCACTCGATGGCGTGGGTCCCGGCGACCTGACGATCGGCGCACTCGTGGACCGGGTGCGTCACGGTACTGTTTCGGAAGTCATTCTCGCGACCAACCCCTCGATGGAAGGCGAAGCCACCGCGATTCATCTGCAGCGTCAGCTGCTGCCGACGGGCGTGCGCATCACGCGCATCGCACGCGGGTTGCCCGTTGGCGGCGACCTCGAGTATGCGGATGGTGTCACGATTGCGCAGGCGCTCTCCGCACGACGGGAGATGGCGTGACCCGCGTGGTGCGGACGCCGTCATCACGTGGCGCGCTGCCGTGGGCGCTGGCCGGCTTTGCCGGTGGCGTCGTGGTGGGTGCACTCGTTTGGCGCCGGCAGCAGGCGGTGGCACATGATCAGCTCTTTGCCGCGTCGGCCGTGCAGCGCGTCGCCGCCATCGGCTGGCTGGCGCGCACGCCGTCGGTCGAAAACGCGCGACTCCTGCGCGACTACATTCGTTGGGAGCGTCGTCCGACGCTTCGCCGGCGCGCCGAGCGTGCGCTGGCTCGACTTCTTCTTGCTCTCGAGTCGTGATCGCCAATATGTCTCGCGCATCACATTGGTCCTTCACGCAGGACGACGCGGATTCCATCACGCGCATCCTGCAGGGTTTTCTTCAGGAAACGAACAGCCGGAGCGCGCTGCTCGTCGATCGCGCCGGCCAGCTCGTGACCACCGTCGGGGAACAACCGCAGTTCGACGCCACCGCCTTTGCCACGCTGGCGGCGGCTGATTTCAGCGCCAACGACCAGCTCGCGCGACTGATCGGCGAGACCGATTTCACGACGCTGTTTCATCAGGGCGAACGCGATTCGATGTACGTGGCCGATGTGGCACGGCGGCTGATTCTGGTGGTGTTGTTCGACCAGCGGACCACGCTCGGGCTGGTGCGTCTGCGCCTCAAGGCTGCCGTCAACGACCTCAATCAGGTCTTTACCCGGCCGCAGGAAACCCAGCCCGCCGACTTCGGCGCCTCTCACCTGCTTGCAGGTGCCGAAGACGACATCGATCGGCTCTTCAGCTAATCCGACCCCCACGACATGTCGGTCATCAACTACGCGTCGCGAGAAATCAACTGCAAGATCGTGTACTACGGTCCAGGTCTCGGCGGCAAGACGACGAATCTCGAGCATGTGTACGCCCGGGTTGCACCGGACACCCGCGGCAAGCTGATCTCGCTGGCCACCGAAAATGAGCGGACGCTGTTCTTCGACTTCCTGCCAGTGGATCTCGGCACGATTCGCGGGTTCAAGACACGCTTCCATCTCTACACGGTGCCAGGGCAGGTCTACTACAACGCCAGCCGAAAGCTCATCCTGAAGGGTGTCGACGGCGTCGTGTTCGTGGCTGACTCGCAAGTCGATCGGCAGGAAGCGAACATCGAGGCGATGCAGAACCTGTACGACAACATGGCCGAGTACGGGTACGACATCACCCGGATGCCGTTCGTGATCCAGTACAACAAGCGCGACCTGCCGAATGCCTCACCCATCGAGGATCTCGACGCGGTGCTCAACCCGGGCTTCGAGGTGGTGGATCCTGCCAGGCAGCGGCAGATGGAAGACCCGAACAATCCCGGCCGACTGCTGGTCGAACAGTTGCCGACGGGGGAATGGGTCGAGCGGGTCTCGAGCGTCGAGGCGGTGGCAGTGGCGGGTGACGGCGTCTTCGATACGTTGAAGGCGATCAGCAAGCTGGTCCTCAAGAGTCTCGCGTCCTCGAGCTGACCCCCGGCGGTACCGTGAATCTCCCGAACGCCCTCACTGTTGGTCGGATCGCCATCACGCCCCTGGTGGCGGTGTTGCCGTTCGTCAACGGATCGACGGTTCGGGCGATCGCATTCCTCCTCTTCATCATCGCGGCGGTCACCGACTACGTCGATGGCTATCTCGCGCGGCGCGAAAACCTGATCACCGATCTCGGCAAGTGGCTCGATCCACTGGCCGACAAGCTGCTGCTGCTCGGCACGTTCGTGCCAATGTACTACTTGATGCGTGGCGCGGGCGCTCCGGTGCTGCAGCAGGCGATGCAGACGGTGCCGCCGAACGGCCGCTTCCCGACGCTGCTGGCGTCAATGTGGCTGTCGCTGCCGCTCTGGGTCGTGCTCGTCGTCCTCGGCCGTGAAGCGTTCATGACGGGATTTCGCGAACTGGCCAAACGACGCGGCGTCGTGATCTCCTCCATTGGTCCGGCGAAGTGGAAGACGACCTTCCAGAGCATCTGGATCGGTGCCGCCTACTGCTGGTTCTTTGCCGCCACGCTCGCGCGTGAACAGGGCTGGCACGGCACCTGGTGGTCGGCGTTCGCCCAGTTCAACGGCGCCGTCGTGGCGGTGAGCATGGTGAGCGCCGTCGCGCTGACGCTCTGGTCGCTTGGCCTGTACGTCCAGCGCTACGGCAGCGTGATCGCTGCCCCGGCCCGCAGCCACGCGGGCTGATCCCTCTGGGACCTTCACATGACTGAATCGGTTGAGATCGTCACGATCGGTGACGAACTCCTGCTTGGCACGACCGTCGATACCAACGCGGTGTATCTGGCGCGTGCGCTCGGCGAAATCGGTGTTCCGATCGCCCGGCGCGCCACCGTCGCCGATGATCCCGACGAGATTGCCGATGCGGTGCGGCAGGCCCTCGAACGCACTGGTGGCGTGATCACCACGGGAGGCCTCGGGCCGACGGCAGACGATCTCACACGCCCGGTGCTCGCCCGACTCTTCGGCCGCGAGTTGCGAGAGGACCCCGCGATCGTGGCGGCGCTGCACGCACTCTGGGCCACGCGCGGGCGTGGTGGTGCGCTGCCTCCGTCCAACCTGCAGCAGGCGCTGGTGCCGGAAGGCGCGGAAGTGCTGGCCAATGCGCAGGGCACGGCACCTGGACTGCGGCTCACCGACGCACAAGGACGCTGGGTGATCATGCTGCCCGGCGTGCCGCGGGAGCTGCGGCACATGACCACCGCGCACATCGTGCCATGGCTCTCCGCACGAGGCGGCGGCACAGTACTCCGATCCCGTTCGGTACGAACCACCAGCATCGCCGAGAGTGCACTGGCCGAGAAGCTCGGACCGATGAAGCGTGAGGTTGCCGGATTGCCGCTCGCCTATCTGCCCGGACATGATGGTGTCGATCTGCGTGTCACCGCACGAGGGCTGGCCGCCGACGAGGCCGCGGCTCGTCTGGATGCGGCCGTCGCACAGCTCCGCGAAGCGGTAGGCATTCATGCCTACGCCACCGACGGCGTGTCAATGGCGTCAGTCGTGCTCGATCTGTGCGTCGCCAGCGGCGATACGATCGCGGTGGCTGAGAGCTGCACCGGAGGCCTCCTCGCGGCACGGCTCACCGACGTTCCTGGCTCGAGCCGGGTGGTGATCGGCGGTGTGATCGCGTACGCCAATTCGGTGAAGGAACAGGAGCTGGGCGTCGCCGCCGAAGATATCGAGGCGTATGGCGCGGTGAGCGAAACGGTTGCAGTGCAGATGGCCCGCGGCGTTCGCGGCATGACCGGTGCCTCGATTGGTGTCGGAATCACCGGCGTTGCGGGGCCGGATGGCGGCACCCCCGAGAAGCCGGTCGGCACCGTGTGGATAGCCCTCGATGTACGAGGGGAGACGCAGGCGGTGCGTGCCATCTACATTGGCGATCGCGCCGAGATCCGGCACCGGGCTACGCAGGTCGCGATGGACCTCATCCGGCGCGCGCTGCTGACCCCTGCGTGACACAATTCTGGTCTGCTGGCGTACATTTGGCAGATCGGGCGACCGAGGCAACGGCCTGCCTGCCAGAGCGGCAGCCCACAGCGGAACGCTGGTTGCGATGGGAACGTCATTCGTCATTTGCTGCACGAGCCTGCCTGCGTCGCCAACGCGCGCCTGACCTCTAGGAGTCACCGGATGGACATGAACACTGCCTCTTCCGATCCCCAGCCCACGGTTGACGAGATCGTCGACGCCACCGTCGCAGATCCGATGGCTGCGGTGTCGGCTGAGCTCGAGACCCTGCGCGCCCTGGTGGACGCGGCGAATGACAAGTATCTGCGCCTCGCCGCCGAATACGACAACTTCCGCAAGCGGACGATGAAGGAGCGCCAGGATGAACGCGGTCGGGCGCAGGCCGACCTGGTGAAGCTGCTGATGGATCCGCTCGACGACCTGACCCGCTTTGCGAACGTGGATGTCGCCAGCGCGAGTGTGCCGATGATGGTCGAAGGCGCGGCGCTGGTGGCCCGCAAGGTGTTCAAGGAACTGAATGCCGGCGGCTTGACGGTGATCGATCCCGCGGACCAGCAGTTCGATCCGGCCATGCATGAAGCCGTCACGACACAGCCGGCGGCATCGGTGGAACAGGACCACACGGTCGGTGCGGTCTACCAGGTGGGCTACATGTACAACGGTATGCTCCTCCGCCCGGCGCGCGTCGTCGTGCGGCAGTGGAACGGTTGACCGACAGCTCGCGCTGACGCGCACCCATGGCTCCCTCGAACGCTGACTTCTACGCGGTGCTCGGTGTCTCGTCCACGGCGACCGGGGACGAGCTCAAGAAGCAGTATCGCCGCCTGGCGAAAAAGTATCACCCCGATTCTAACAAATCGGACCCGAAGGCGGCGGAACGTTTCAAGGAAATCTCCGAGGCGTACACCGTGCTCGGCGATGACACGAAGCGCAAGCAATACGACGACATGCGCAAGTACGGCGCGGTGGGTGGCTTTGGCGACGCGTGGCGGAATGCGCAGGCCAGCGCGCGTCGGCCGGCGTCACAGCCGCCAGGCAGCACGCCCGGTGGACCGGGGGCGGGCAATGCACGATTCGATGATTTCGATATCGGCGGTCTGGGCGGACTGGGGGACCTGTTCGGCAGCGTGTTCGGTGGCCGCGCCAAGGGTGCGCGGGCCGCGGAGCGGGGACAGGATGTCGAGCTGACCGTCGAAATTCCCTTCCGCACGGCGGCGACCGGCGGCAAGGTGCCCGTGGAGCTCGATCTGGTAGAGGAGTGTCCGGTCTGCAAGGGCAACGGCGCGGCGCCTGGCGCCAAGATCCAGACCTGTGGCGAGTGCAGTGGTCGCGGCACGATCAGCTTCGGACAGGGTGGCTTCGCGGTCAACCGGCCCTGCCCGGCGTGCCTCGGCCGCGGCACCATTCCAAGCGAGAAGTGCGGCGCCTGCAACGGGGCGGGCCAGGTCCGTTCCCGTCGTCGAGTCAACATCACGGTGCCGAGCGGCGCCGAGAGCGGCACGCGCGTGCGCCTCAAGGAACAGGGCTCGCGGGGAGAGAATGGCGGGCCGACGGGAGATCTCATCATCACCTTTCAGGTACTGGCCGATCGCGCCTATACCCGCGATGGTCTGGACCTGATTCTTGGTGTGCCGATCAACATCGCGCAGGCCACGCTGGGGTCGAAGATTCAGCTCAAGACACTCGACGGCACTCGGGTCGCGCTGCGCATTCCGAGCGGGACGCCCAGCGGCAAGCGATTCCGCGTGCGTGGCCAGGGCATCGAGAAGGATGGCAAGCGGGGCGACCTGCTGGTGGACGTGCAGATCACCGTGCCCGAGACGCTCAGTGAAGCGCAGGAAAAGCTGATGCGCGAGTTCGCTGAGGCGGGAGGCATGAAGTTCTGACGGCCGGGCCCGCGGCCGATGGAACGGCCAGCGCCTGGCGTACACATGGCGCGGTGATCACGGCGTTCGCGCACGACACCGGTGTCCGTGCCGACGCCGCGCATGATCTGTCGCATCTGTCACGCGTGGTCGCGATGGCCACTCGCCTGGCGGCGGAGGAATCGGCGTCGATCGACATCGTCCTGCCGGCGGCCTGGCTGCATGACTGCGTGCACGTGCCGGTCACGTCGCCGGACCGTCCGCGCGCGTCGGTGATGGCGGCCGATACCGCTGTCGGTCTGCTCGAACGCATCGGATACCCGCGCGCACTGCGCGACGACATTCATCATGCCATTGCGGCCCACAGCTTCAGCGCGCGCATTGCACCGCGCACGGTCGAAGCACGGGTGGTGCAGGATGCCGATCGACTCGACGCGCTCGGCGCGGTCGGCATTGCGCGCTGCCTGATGCTCGGCGGGCAACTGGGGAGGGTGCTCTACGACCCTGCCGACCCGTTTGCCGAACAGCGCGCAGCGGATGATCGCGTGTCGAGCCTCGACCACTTCTACACCAAGCTGCTCACGCTTGCCGGTACGATGCAGACCGACGCTGGGCGCCGCGAGGGCGCGCGGCGCACGGAATACATGCGCGGCTACCTCGAGCAGCTTCGCGGCGAAATCTGACGGGACGCGCGCCGAACTGCGCGTCCGTGGTGCTAGCGCACGTCGAACACGTACTTCTGGAGTTGTTCGATCTGTGCTTCGGCCTCAGCCACCTCGAAGGCGAGGATGTCGCCGGAGGTCACAACGCCAACCAGTCCGCCATCGTGCATCACCGGCAGATGGCGTATGCGACGCGTCGTCATCATGGCACGGCACACCGGGATCTTCACGTCTGCCGTGATGGTGAGGCACTCGGTCGTCATCACATCGCTCACCAGGGTGGTCTTCGGATCGCGTCCCGCCGCCACCACCCGCCGCATGATGTCCCGCTCCGTGAAGATCCCGACCAGCGTCGCGTCCCGCATCACGACGACACCACCGATCCCCTTCTCGTTCATGATGTGCGCGGCGTCGAGCACGGTGTTCTCAGGCGCGACCGCGATGACGGCGGTTCCTTTCCTGACGAGTAAATCCTTGACGCTGGGCATGTACGGGCCTCGGAAGCGATTGGAGTGTGAGCTTACCGCGTGGTACCGCAGGCCGCCAGTTATGCCAGCACCGGCAGGCTCAGGCGGCGCGGGGCGGCGGAGCCGGCCTCGATGAACCCGCCGCCGAGCAGCCGCTCACCGTCGTAGAGCACCATCGACTGGCCCGGCGTGATCGCGCTCAGCGGCGCGTCGAGTGCGAGCTCGATCTCATCACCGTCAATGCGCACGATCTCGGCCTCCACCGGCGACGCCCGGTGGCGATGCTGCACCGAGACACTGTCGCCGACACCCAACGGCGTGGGGCACATCCAGCGCATCCCCCTGGCCACCAGCCCGCGTCCGAGCAGCGCGTCGCGCGGGCCGAGTACCACGGCGCGCGTGTCGGGATCGATCGCGACCACGAACATCGGTGACGCAAAGCCACCTGGCACGCCCTTGCGCTGCCCGATCGTGAATCGGGCGTAGCCGTCATGTTCTCCGGCCGGTGTGCCATCCTGCAATACGAACGGTCCGCGCTGCAGCGCCGGCGCATCGTCACCCAGCTCGCGCCGGATGATCTTCAGATGGTCGCCATCAGGGACAAAGCAGATGTCCTGGCTCTCGGTCTTTTCGGCAATCACTTCGAGCCCCAACCGATGCGCGATGGCGCGAGTCTCCGCCTTCGTCTGGTGCCCCACCGGCAGCAGCAGTCGCTCGACGACGTGGCGCTCGACGCCCCACAGGAAGTAAGTCTGGTCCTTCGCATGATCGAGGCCGCGGTACATGTCGCCGTGCTCGGCGCGGGCGTAGTGGCCGGTGGCAATCCAGTCGCAGTCGAGCGCCTCGGCCTTGCGCACCAGATCGCGGAACTTGGTGAACGTGTTGCACCGGACACACGGAATCGGGGTCCGTCCACGACTGTACTCGTCGACGAAATCCTGCACCACGTCGCGCCCGAACGCACTCTCGAGATTGAGCACGTAATGCGGCACACCGAGCTGCTGGCACACGCGACGTGCATCATTCACGCTATCGAGTGAACAGCACGGGCGATCGGGCAGGTCCTCACCATGGCAGAACAGCTTCATCGTGGCACCGATGACGTCGTATCCCTGCTCGTGCAGCAGCGCCGCCGCGACCGAACTGTCGACGCCACCGCTCATCGCCACCAGCACCCGACGCCCAGCCATCGGACTACGCCGCGCCTGCGAGGCGGCGGGCCTTCTCGACCAGCGCCGGAAACACGTCGCTGACGCGGGCGATGTCCGCATCGGTGCTCAGCATGCCGACCGACAGGCGCACTGCGGCGCCCGCCAGCCCGCGCGATACGCCCATCGCGCTCAGTACGTGGCTGGGCGACACACTGCCGCTCTGACACGCCGACCCGCCGCTGGCAGCGATGCCGGCCAGGTCGAGCGCCATCAACAGGCTTTCGCTGTCGGTACCCGGCACACTCAGATTCAGGATGTGCGGCGCACGATCAACCGACGCCCCATGCACCACGGCGTCAGGCACCCGTGCCAGAATCGCCGCCTGCAGTGCGTCGCGCATCGCACCGAGGCGGGCGCATTCCGTCTCGCGCTCCGCCAGCTGCAGTTCGGCAGCCACCGCCAATCCGACGGCGAAGGCCACGTTTTCCGTGCCGGGCCGTCGGCCACGGTCCTGCGAGCCGCCATGAAAGAGCGGTTCGAATGGTGTGCCGCGACGGATGAACATGGCGCCGATACCCTTCGGCGCGCCGATCTTGTGGCCGCTCAGGCAGAGCAGGTCGATGGGCAGCTGTGTCACATCGATCGGAATCTTGCCAAAGGCCTGGACGGCATCGGTGTGCATCAGCGCACCCACGTTGCGGGCGCGGGCGCCGATCGCCGGAATGTCCTGGATGACGCCGATCTCGTTGTTGATCCACATCACGGAGCAGACCGCGACCTGTTCATCCACGATGGCGTCGAGCGCGCTGATGGCGACGACACCGTCGGCGGTGACCGGCAGCAGCCGCTCCTCGCCCCCCTCGCGCGCGATCTGGTGCACGACCTCGAGCACCGCCTTGTGTTCGGTGGGGCTGGTGACCACCGCGTTGCGGCCCAGCGCGCGTCGCATCCGCCAGGGACCGATGATCGCCAGGTTGTCACCCTCGGTACCGCCCGAGGTGAAGACGACCTCGTCCGGTTGCGCGTGCAGGCAGGCGGCCACCCGCGAGCGGGCCTCGTCGAGCGCGGTGCGGGCATCGCGCCCAAAGCGGTGCACACTGGACGGATTGCCGAACCGCGCGCCGAAGAACGGCGTCATGGCCGCCAGCACCTCCGGGCGAACCGGAGTCGTGGCAGCGTGATCGAGGTAGATGGGTGGTGCCATGTTGGTGCAAGATAGGACCGAGGCGCCCGAAGTGCCTACGGTTGAGCCGTCTCCAGCACCGCCCGGACTGGCGCGGCGTCGGCACCGCTGACCAGCACCGGGTAGGCGCTCAGCACGTAGTCGCCGACCGGGACCGCGTCGAGCGACAGATTCTCGAGGACGTACGCCCCGCCGCCGAAGAGCGCGTGGTGCACCACGAGGTCGGTCGCGGTCCGCGCGTCCACACTGGGCGCGTCCGTGCCAAACAGACGGAGCCCGGCATTGGTCAGCCACGCCGCCGCTTCGGCGGTGAGGGTGGGCCAGGCGTCCGGGAACACCCCCGCCGCCACGCTGCAGCCGGTATGCAGCAGCAGCCGCTGCGGAATCGGATGGCCCCTGAGCGCCGCGATGAGCCACTGGACGCTGATCGTGGCCCCGGGAACCGCGTGCCGTGCGTCAACGACGGTGGCGGGCCCGTGGAACGACGCCAACGGCAGGTGCTCGCTGGCCGCGCCCGAGGAAGCAACGTGCAGCGGCGCATCCGCATGCGTCCCGACGTGCCAGCTGGTCACCACCCGGCCGACGTTCACGCTGGCGCCGGTGCTCATGTCCCACGCCCAGCCGCAAGAGTACGGCGTATCGCCCGGCCACGGCGGCGTCGCGGCGGCGTACGGCACGCTGATGTCGTAGCGCGTCACGGCGGTGCCGCGTCAGAACGTGGAGACATCGAGCGACGCAATGTCCTCGACGCGGACGGTTTCGCTGGTGTGGAACGGTTCACCGTAGCGAGCACGGATCATCGTGCCGTAATGCGCGGCCTGATGACGGATCACGTCAAGCAGCGGTTCGCCATTCGGATACACTTCACCCGCCTGCGTGGCTCCATCGAACTGCGAGCGATAGCAGCGGATGGCTGCCAGCTTCTGCTCGAAGACGTCGCTGATGTCGACGATGAAGGACGGTGTGATCGCATCCTCGCGGTACGAGAGGCAGTGCACCACTTTGCGTGGCCGGAATGCCGGCAGCTCGGGCAGCCGATTCCTGAGGCCCGACAGAAAACAGGCGTCGCGTACCAGTTGCGCGGCAGCGATGTGGTCGGGGTGTCGACCCTCACGCGCGTGGGTGATCACGATCGCGGGGCGATGGCGCCGGATTGCACCGATGACGGCATCGCGCGTCGCAGATGAATTGACGAGATGGGCGTCTGGCAACTGCAGGTTCTCGCGCACCGAGACCCCAAGAATGCGCGCCGCCTCCTGCGCTTCCGCGGCGCGGATTTCCACGGTGCCACGGCTGCCGGTCTCGCCCGCCGTCAGGTCGACGATCCCGACGCGCCGGCCGCGGGCGACGCTCGCCAGCAGCGTCCCGCCGCATGCGAGTTCCACGTCGTCCGGATGCGCCATGATGGCGAGGACATCGAGTGCATCGGTCATACCTTGGAAGCTAACCGGATGCAGAGCGGTGCTGCCGAACGGTCAGTCCACAGCGGCCGGAACGTCGCGCTCCAATGACTCTGCATCGAGTGGCGCGGCGGGACCGCGGTGTTGCGCCTGGCGACGCTGGGCCAGCGACAGCGCCCGTCGTGCGATCCGCTCGCCTGCGGCCACGCAGTCACCGACGCTGACGCCCCGCCGGAACTGCCCGTCGACGATCAGCCCTGGCACGATCGCTTCGATGGCGTCGGCGGCGCGCCCATGCGCGTCGTGGCCGAGATTGTATTGTGGAATCGCGTGCGGCCAGGTGGTGCGTTGCACGAGCGTCGGCACACCATGCACACCGAGCAACGCCGCCAGCTCGGGCAGGACGATGCCAAGCAGCGACTCTGTGCTCGCGCTCGCGAGTTCCGGACGGCGTGTACCGCCGAGAAAACAGGTGAGCAGCACATGCCCCTCCGGCGCACGATTCGCGAACAGGGTACTCGAAAACAGCACGCCGAGTGTCGTCCGTTGCTCGACGCTTGGAATCAGGCAGCCGAAACCGTCCAGCGCATGCGCGACGTCTGCACGCCTGAAGCCGAGCGCCAGCGAAATCACCGGGGGATAGGGCAGTGATGTCAGCTGAGCGATCGCCGCTGCGGTCTCGCCGGGCAGACGCACTGCCGCCAAGGTATGCATCGGCAGTGTCGAGACCACGACGTCGGCCGGCAAAGTGAATCTCTCGGCATCACGCTCGACGGTGACCAGACTCGTGCCGCCGTTGCCGGATTCGATGGCCGTCACGCGCGCACGTCGCAGGATGTTGCCACTCCCGAGCGACGCAGCCAGCGTCAAGGGCAACGTCCCCATGCCGTCGAGGAAGGAGATGATCGATGGTCGTGCCGGAGCGCCGCCGGCCCTGCGGCGCCCGCGACGTGCCAGTCGTGCGCCTGCGATCATGCCTCGCACGAGCGAGCCATGCGTGCGTTCGAGCGCGGCCAGGCGCGGAAACGCATGCGCGACACTGAGCCGTGCCGGGTCACCTGCATACACCCCTGAAACGAAGGGATCCACGGCATACGCGAGCGGCTCGACACCGAGCCGGCGTTGCACGAACGCTGCCACGGATTCATCGGCCGCGTCCGTCCTCGGGCTGATGAACGGCTCGCGCAGGACGCGAAGCTTCGCTCCGAAACTGAAGAGCGGGGAGCGCAGCATGGCGAGCGGTGACATCGGCACGGCAAGCGGGTGGCCATCGCGCACGATGAACCGGCGTTGCGCCTGAGGGGCCGCGGGGCGCACGGCTGCCGTCAGGCCGATGGCGTCGATCAGCGCGGACAACTCGCTGGTGAGCATACAGGAGTTGGGCCCATGCTCGACGAGGTACCCGTCGCGGCGACTGGTCTGCATCACCCCGCCGACATCATCGGTGGCCTCGACCAGCGTCACGTCCGCCCCGGCCTGGCGCAGGTGCCACGCCGTCGTGAGCCCGGTCACCCCGGCTCCGCAGACGATGACGTGGGGCGCCGCCGACATGTCGATCAGTCGGCGAGCCAGTCGCGCGGCGCGAGCATGCGCAGCAGCGCCGATTCAAAGCTGTCGTCGGGCCAGGTCGGGGCGTACGGCCAGGCTGCGAGCGGCGGCATGCTCATCAGCACGCTTTCGATGCGCGCGGCGGTGTGCAGCCCGAAATGTGTGCCGCGATCATGCACCAGATTGAACTCCACGTATCGTCCGCGCCGCACCAGCTGGAATGCGCGTTCCCGGTCGCCGTAGTCCGCATGCCGGCGGCGCTCGACGATTGGTCCATAGGCCTCGACCAGGCTGCGGCCGATCGCATCGACAAAGGCCAGCGTGGTCTCCGCATCCATGCCACTCTCATCTTCGCCAGGACGGAGATGGTCGAAAAATACGCCGCCGCAGCCGCGCGTTTCGTTCTCGCGGTGCGTATTGCGGAAGTATTCGTCGCACCACGGCTTGAAGCGCTGGTGCAGCGAGGGATGAAAGCGGTTGCAGATGGCGGCCAGTGTGCGATGGAAGTGCTGTACATCCTCGGCGAATGGATACATCGGCGTGATGTCGGTGCCACCGCCGTACCAGGCGTCACGGAGATTCCCGTCGTCATCGCTGAGCTCGAAGTAGCGCACGTTGAGGTGCACCGTGGGGATCATCGGGCTGCGGGGATGGAACACCAGACTGACGCCGGTCGCGAAGAACTGCGACTCACCATCGGACACACCACGGCCGCCGAGTTTCGCCGCGGCCGCTGCAGGCAGGCGACCGTACACCACGCTCCGATTCACGCCGCCCTTCTCGAACGTGGCGCCGTCGATCATGACCCGCGAGTGGCCGCCGCCGCCTTCCGCGCGGACCCATCGATCTTCCCTGAACTCGCTGCCGGCGTCCAGCCTGGTGAACAGTGCGGTGATGTCGTCATGCACATCGGCGATCCACGCAATGGCCCGCGCGCGTCGCGCATCACCGGGCGTCATCGCGGATTCGGACGAGGCGAGACTCGGGGATGCGGGGGCGGTCATGACGCCAGACGTTCCTTCACTCGCGGCGCAGGGACGGCCGCATGCGGCGCTCGCCATTCACGCACGGTATCGATGAAGGCCTTGGCGTTCTGCACCGGGATGTCCGGCAGGATCCCGTGTCCGAGATTCGCGATGTGCCCGCGGCCGCCGAACTCCTCGAGCATGCGCAGCGTGCGTGCCCGAATGGTGCTCGGTGGTGCGTAGAGGAGACAGGGGTCGAGATTCCCTTGCAGTGCCACCGGCAGATGCTCCATCCGCTTCCGGGCTTCGGCCGCACCAATCTGCCAGTCGACGCCGATGACGTCTGCCATCGTCGCCTGGGCCAGCTCTTCCATCGCCCACCCGGCACCGGGTGCAAACACGATCAAGGGCACGCCTGCGGTGCGCGCAATGGACGCCACGCGCGCAAGATACGGCAGCGCGAACTGCCGGAACTCGTGCGGAGCCAGCGCACCGGCCCAGCTTTCAAAGATCTGCAGCGCTTGCGCACCGGCGGCGGCCTGCGCCACGAGAAAATTGCCGACAGCGGTCGCCAGCTTGTTGAGCAGCGCGTGGGCATCCTGCGGGGCTTCGTACAGCATCCGCTTGGCCACGGCAAACTGCTTGGTGCCGCGCCCTTCGACCATGTACGCCGCCAGCGTCCAGGGTCCGCCGGCAAACCCAATCAGCGGCACGCGCCCGTCCAGCTCGTGACGCGTCATGCGCACGGCATCGAGCATATAACCCAGCCCCTCTTCCGGCACCACGTGATGCAGGCGGGCGATCGCATCGCCATTGCGCAGCGGGGACGAGAACACCGGACCCACGCCTTCGTCCACCGTCAGATCCATTCCCATCGCCTGCGGCACCACGAGGATATCGCTGAAGATGATGGCGGCATCGACGCCCATGATGTCCACCGGCTGCAGCGTGACTTCGGTCGCCAGCTCCGGATTGCGGCACATTTCGAGGAACCCGCCCGACTTGGCGCGGACCGCGCGGTACTCGGGCAGATAGCGCCCCGCCTGGCGCATCATCCAGACCGGTGGGCGCTCGACGATTTCACGCCGGCAGGCACGGAGGAAGAGGTCGCTGCGTCGCGGCGTGGCGGATGATGGGTCAGTGGCGAGGGCAGGGGACGGCTTGCTCGACATGGCGAAGGTCAGGAGTTCGGTGGACCGAATGCGGCCGCTGAGTGCTGCGACATCGGCATGGTTGAGAAGTCGGAGGGCACCCCGCGGCGCGGCGTGCTCGCAAACAGCTGGTCGAGATGAACGGCCAGATCGTCAACGTTCTCGCCGCGTGCAATGGCGTCGCTGAACACGTTCATCGGGCGGGCGAGCAGCTTGGCCACGATTCGTTCTGCGGTGCGCTCCGCCACGTTGTCTCCTGCGACAAAGGCGACTTCGCGACGACACAGATCGACCAGCGCATCATGCAATGATCGAATGGCAAGGCGCGCCGCACCGGTGGCCAGCCAATGCCGGAGCCAGCGCATCTCGTGATCCACGATCCGCTCGGCGTCGGGCACGGCCGACAGTCGGGCGGCTTCGGCCGCGACAATCGGCTGATGCAGCGAGTCGAGATCGACCAGCGTGATCCCGGGTAGGGCCGTGACCCGCGGATCGACGTTCCGGGGCATCGCCAGATCCAGCAGCAGCAACGGTGCCGTGTCATAGCCCACATTCACGCGCGCCCGCTGCAGTTGATCGGCGATCAGCGTGTGCGTCGCCGCACCCGTGGCAATGATCACCACGTCGGCAAAGGCTGCCTCGACGTGCATCGCTTCCATCGGTGCGACACGGCCACGCAGACTTTCCGCCAGTTCCTCGGCCCGTTCGATCGTGCGGTTCATCAGCACCAGATCGACGGCGCCGAGCTTTGCCAGCTGCCGGGCCGCCCTGGTCCCCGTCTTGCCGCAGCCGATGATCAGGCAGCGCGCATGCGTCAAGGAGCCGAAGCGCTGCAACGCGACCGACGCCGCCTCGGCACCGATCGAGTTCCGGCCGGTGGAAAGACTGGTGTCGCTCTGCACGCGTCGGCCCGTCCGCAACGCGATTTCGAACAGCCGGTGAAGCATCGGGCCAACAGTGTTCATTTCACACGCCGTCCGATACGACGAACGGACCTGCCCGAGAATCTGTCCATCGCCAAGAATCTGGCTCTCGAGTCCTGCCGCCAGCCGTAACAGATGCCGGCCGACGTCATCTCCAATGCGAATGCTGATCGCCTTCAGCAGCGCCTGACGCTCCGTGACGTCGGGCATCCAGACACCGCTCAGATGCTCCACGGCGGTTTCGAGGGCCGCCTGCCCGCTCGATTCCGTCCAGGCATACAACTCGGTGCGATTGCAGGTCGAGACCAG
>JANMHB010000152.1:0-97632 GCA_031374935.1 Gemmatimonadaceae bacterium
CGACCTGAGCAGACGGGCGCTTCGCCCCCGCCGTGCGCGCCAACGCGTCGAATCGGCGCAGCGTACGCCCAAAACGAACGCGCCGCATCACATGTGATGCAGCGCGTTGCGTCAAACGGGACTTTTCCTACAGCCTCGTTATGTGCCCACGCGACGACCAAACGTGTCGACGAAACTGCGCGGCGTGTGGACGGCGATTCGCCGCCAGCCGTCGTGCGCGCGCACGTGGTGATCGCCCGAGACGATCGCGCGCGCACGCGCCGCCAGCGCGAGGGCAAACAGCATGTCATCATCTGAATCCGATGACACCGGCTCGCGCAGGGGGGCCGCGACGACGATGGTCGCGCGCGCCTCGACCGCCGCAAGAAACTCGTCCACTACGGCGCGCCGTGCGGAGTACCGCGCGCCGAGCTCGAGCCCGACCCGACGGTACTCCGTCAGAACTGCGACCGAGACCACCAATTCAAAACCTCCGCGATGCCATGCCTCCAAGATCCGGCCCGGCAGGCCTCCGAAGAAGAGACCGGACATCACGACATTCGTGTCGAGCACCACCCTCACGGACGACGTCGCACCTTGGTGATGGCCTTCTGAATGTCAGCGCGCTTCAGGTGCGTCGCTTTCGCCACCGCACGAGCGCGCGTGAGCAGCGCCGTGAACTCTGACATCGGCGGCGGCGTCAACGTCTTCAGCACGACGACGTCGCGCTCCGCGACGACAATGAACTGCGTGCCGGGCGCCAAGCCCAACTGCTCGCGGATCTCTTCAGGAATGACGACTTGTCCTTTGCTGGACATTGTCGTGGTGGCGGATGTGGCCATGCGGGGCTCCGTTTGGGCTTACCCGTAAGACTGTCATCCGATACCCTCAGTGTCAAGCCTGCACGAGCCGGCGGGCCGGCACGATACCAGCAAATGCCCGTCGTCATCACCAGCGGACGCAGCGCACATAACACCAGGCATAGGCTGCAGAGTGCCCGCTGGATGATTCTAGCACGCGCCAAGACTTCTGGCACTCTGCCAGCCTCATATCCTAGTTAGGCGACTGCTCCGGACTATACCGGTATTGACATATGCCAACACCGACATAGCATTCCGGCATGCCTGCCACTGATCGGCCCCTCGTCTGGCTCCACGGCGCCGTCAAAACACCGCCGTTCTCAGCGGAGGCGCGCACCGAGGCTGGCCTATTCTTACGGCGCCTCCAGCGCGGTGACAAGCTTGGGCTCCCGCATGCGCGCCCGATGCCAGTGCTCGGGCCGCGCTGCGGGGAACTCCGCATCCGGGATGCGGACGCGACGTGGCGCATCATGTATCGCCTTGATGCGGACGCGGTCGTCATCGTCGCGGTCTTCGCGAAGAAAACGCAGGCGACGCCAAAATCCATCCTTGAGACCTGCACGGCCCGCCTCAAGCTCTACGATCTTCACGCACACGGAGGCAAGTAACTATGCGAAAGGCAAAACAGCAGGTCTTGGAAGCGAACGGCTGGCGCGTTGGATCGGTAGCCGACTTTCTCGACCTCACGCCAGAAGAGGCGGCGGTGGTCGAACTGAAGCTTCGACTCAGCGATGCGCTGCGCGCACGACGCACGAAACTCCGCCTCTCACAGGAGGCGGTTGCCGAGCGCCTCGGCTCCAGTCAGTCTCGGGTCGCGAAGATGGAAGCCGGTGATGCGTCGGTCTCGCTCGACCTGCTGCTGCGCGCACTCGTGGGATTGGGCGCCACACCGAACGATGTCGCAAAAGCGATTCAAACACCGAAGCGACGCGCCGCCGCCTAACACCAGGCATAGACTGCAGAGTGCCCGCTCGGAGCATTCTAAATCACGCCCAAACTTCTGGCACTCTGCCAGTCTCATGTCCTTGTTATGGCGCTGCTGGCCGCGCGCACCTGCAGGCGCGGTTCCCGTCACGGCGTGACGGCCAATTCATAGCGATACGCCAGATCACACTGTACGCCGAGCACCGCGAAGCTGGCGGCCGCCTTGCCGCGCACGGGCACAAAGCCATACGTCGTGTAGAGTCGGTTAGCCGCCGCGAGGACGTCCGCCGTCTCCAGCACCACCGCGCGCGCACCGGCCTCGCGCGCGAATGCCACTACACGGTCGACCGCGCGGCGCCCGATGCCGTGGCCGCGCGCTCGCGGGGATAAATAGAGCTTCTTGAGCTCCACGATGCCCGCCTCGGCAACGCGCCACCCGAGTACACCGAGCGCTTCGCCGCCTGCGCCCTCGATCAGCTCGAACCGACCGCCGCGCCCCTCGTAATGCTGCGGCAGATCCGTGAGGTCGATATCTGACGAGTCAAGGAGCACGCGCAAGCCGTACTCGCGCAGCGCACCATCCACGACGGCGACGATGATCTCATGGTCGCCGTCAGTCGCGCGTCGAAAAGAAATCGGAATAGCAGACAACATCGCTCCGATGTTGGCATTGGTGATTCGCAAAGCGGCATAACACTCATTCTACCCCAAATCACCACGACCCGCACTAACCGAAACCCGCCCCTCCTCTGCCGCCGAACGCCGCGACTCAGGCCGGCACTGCCCCATACAACTCCATGCATGACAGCAGCGTGCGCTGCTCGGCTCCCACCCCGACCCATCACCAAACCCTGCGCGGCCGCGCCGCCTTCGTCCCACAGTGCAACATAACACGCCCCGTCGCTCGCACCGACACTGCACAGCCTATCGCCGACCGCGCGCCGGTGCACTCACCCCAACACCCCACCCCCCACATCCGCCGGACTCACCACACCCAACCCGCCCCGCTGCAGCACATGCGTGTACCGCATCGTCGTCGCCACATCCGAATGCCCCAGCAACTCCTGGATCGTCCGGATGTCGTACCCGGCCTCCAGCAGCGCCGTCGCAAAGGAATGCCGCAACGTGTGACACGTCGCCCGTCGCGTGATGCCCGACCGACGCACCGCATCCGTCACCGCCCGCTGCACCGCTGTTGGATGGATGTGATGCCGGCGCCACTGGCTCTCACCCGCAACGCGGTAGCACCGACGCGCCGGAAATACCCATTGCCACCCGAACACCTCCGCCTCGGCCGGACTCCGCCTTGCCAGCGCGTCCGGCAGCTCCACCGCACCACGCCCCGCCGCCAGATCGCGCACATGTAGCGATCGGACACGCGACAGGTGCGACCGCAACACCACCGCCACGCTCGCCGGCAACATGGTCACACGATCCTTCCCGCCCTTACCCCGACGCACAGTGATTTGCCCGCGCGAGAAGTCCACATCCTTCACGCGCAGCGTACACGCCTCCATCAGCCGCAGTCCACCACCGTACAGCAGCGCCGCCACGAGCCGCGGCGCCCCACGCATCTGCGCCAGCACCGCCCGCACCTCGTCACGCGACAACACGGACGGCAGTCGCTCCGGCTGCCGCGCGCGCGGCAAGTCGCCGGCCAGCTCCAAGGGCGCCTGCAGGACCACCGCGTACAGGAACCTGAGCGCGGCCAGTGCTTGGT
Organism: Gemmatimonadaceae bacterium; assembly: GCA_031374935.1. Taxonomy (GTDB): domain Bacteria; phylum Gemmatimonadota; class Gemmatimonadetes; order Gemmatimonadales; family Gemmatimonadaceae; genus JACMLX01. The sequence continues at coordinate 3,484 of JANMHB010000152.1, forward strand.
TCTGCGTCGATGCGCTGACGCGCGCCGAGGTCGTGAGCATGCGCAGGAACGCTCGAACCTCCTCAACACCGCACGCCTGCGGATGGCGATAGTCACAGAACCGTACGTAGCGCCTGATCCAGGCCACGTACGTCTCGCTCGTCCGCTCACTGTAGCGCCGCAGCCGGAGGCTCTCACGCACCACGCCGAGCAATCGCGTCGGCGCCGATCGTGTCGGCCCGATCAGCCCGCGCGCTCGACCTGCGTATACCGCCGGAACCGCCCCTCGCATCGGGCTCACTGGGCTCACTCGTCCCGCCTCCGTCGTCGATGCTGCCTGCGCCACTCACATCACGACCCAACGGTGACAGCTGAGCACCGCGCACGCATCACCGATTTCACCCGCTACACGCATTTCCGTGCAAACGACGCCGCGCGATTCCGGCCGAAGCCGACCCCCCCCGTGTCTGGACTGGCTGGTCGCCCAGCGCCGCCATTGTGCCCTTCACGGTGGCGCGATCACGGCGTATCGCTGAGCGTACTGAAAGACTCCTGCCCCGCAGCAAACCCAACAGCGGTCTCGACCGACCGGAAACCAAAGGCCCCGCAACGACCGAAGTCGCTGCGGGGCCATCACGTATGGTGGAGGAAGGATTCGAACCTTCGAAGACCGGAGTCGACAGATTTACAGTCTGTTGCCGTTGACCGCTTGGCTACTCCACCCGCTGTTCCAACACACCCCTCAGCCGCCTCGCCAAGCAGCAACCACAAAGAGCTGACGGCGAGAATCGAACTCGCAACCGCCTGATTACAAATCAGGTGCTCTGCCAATTGAGCTACGTCAGCCTGATCCTCAGGCCCCTTGCCACAACCGCTGCCGAGAGCCTCACAACCTACCCCACCCAGCCAGCCACATCAACCGGTCTCGACGCCAAACCAGCCGACCGCCGAATCACCCGCCAACCCGCTTCCAGATCGTCCCCCCGGGACCATCCTCCAGCACGATCCCCTCGGCCAGCAACTCCGCCCGGATCCGGTCCGAGGCCGCAAAATCGCGAGTGGCCCGCGCCGCCGCCCTCGCCTCGATTGCCGCCCCGACACGCGCCGCCAACGCCGCGTCCGTCGCCACCGGCGACGGAATGAGGTCGAGCACCCCGTTCATCACCGCAAACGCCGCCCGACCACGCTCCAGCGCGGCCACATCCGTGCCACCCTGATCCAGCAACGCATTGGCCCGGTTCACGAACGTGTGCAACGCACCCAACGCCTGCGGCGCATTCAGATCACGCGCCAGATGTCGACGAAAATCCGCCTCGGCTTCCGCCGCCGCCATCGCCAGATCCGAGGGCGCACCACTCGCCGCGGCCAATCGCTCCGCCAGATCACCAATCCGACGCACCGCGCGACGCGCGCCCTCCAACGCCTCCGAACTCAGATTCAACTGCTGCCGATAGTGCGTGCTGAACATGAAATGACGCGCTGCCGCGCCATCCAGCCCCTCCTCCCGCAACTCCGTCACCCCCCACACATTGCCGACCCGCTTGGCCATCTTGGCGCTGTCGACCAGCAGGAACTCGCCATGACACCACGTCCGCGCAAACACCTTGCCCGTAGCCGCCTCGCTCTGCGCGATCTCATCCTCATGATGCGGAAAGATCAGATCCACGCCACCCGCATGCAGATCGATCGTCTCCCCCAGGATGTCCATCGCCATCGCAGAACACTCGAGATGCCACCCGGGACGCCCACGCCCCCACGGTGAATCCCACGCCGCCTCGACCCGCTCGTCCTCCTCCTTGGCGGCCTTCCACAACGCAAAATCCTGCGCGTTTTCCTTCGTGTACTCGTCCTGGCTCACCCGCGCGCCACTCTTGATCTCGCGCGTGTCCAGCCGCGACAACCGCCCATACCCGGCAAACTTGTCAATCGCGAAGTACACCGAGCCATCCTCGGCCTGATACGCCACGCCCTTCGCAATCAGCCGCTCCACCAGCGCAATCATCTGCGGGATGTAGTCCGTCGCACGGGGATAGTGCTCCGCCGGCTGGATACGCAGATAGTCGCGATGCGCATGAAAGATCTCGACCACCGGGTCCGTCACCTGACGGATCGTCAGCCCGCGCTCGTTGGCGCGCTTGATGATCTTGTCGTCGACGTCGGTCAGGTTCATCACCTGCTCCACACCCCACCCCCGCAACGCCAGCGAACGCCGCAACAGGTCCTCGAACAGGAAGGTGCGGAAGTTGCCCAGATGCGCCGGGTTGTAGACCGTCGGGCCGCAGGTGTACATGCGCACCCGCTCACCGTCGGCAGGCGCGAACGGCTCGACTTCGCGGGACAACGTGTTGTACAGGGAAAACTCGCTCATCGACTCACTGAGTTGCGCGCTGCGACCCGAACCGGGGCGCGATGCTGCCGACCGGACACCCATTGCCACCATCGAACAACGCCACCACAAGCTACTGATCCGGGGCACCCCCTGCCATCCGATCGAACGCGTGGCGCACCACACCCTCCGACACCATCCGCGCCGGCGCGGTCCACGACGGCGTCGCGCGGGCCAGACCCGCATGCAACGGTCGCAACTGTCCACCGGCCAACTCCAGAATCGCCCAGGGCCAGTCGGCGGCGGTCACGGGAGCGGCCACCAGCGCCGCACCACCCGCTCGCAGCCACGGCTCCAGCAGTTGCACCACCGCGCGCACATCGGGCGACGGCGCTCGCTCCACCAGCGCCGCATCGAGAATCACCAGGCCCGCCGGCGCACCATCGCGACGCAACAGCGCCCGCGGCGCATCACCCGCCGGCGCATAGCGCACACCGGTCAGCCCGCGCGGCCCCCAGCGCACGCTCCCCGAATCCACACGCGCCACACCCGCCGCAATCGCGCATAACATCGATCGCGCCAGCGGCAACGCCCCCGTGATCGCCAGCGCCTCACCCGGCAACAGCTGCAACGAGACGCCCCCGAGCACCGTCACCCGCACTCGGCAGTTCCCGGCACCTGCGGTGATCACCTTCCTGACGTTCCTGAGAACAAGCTGCGGGACCACGACCGTGTGCGACATCGAAGGCTCCAGTGGCTGATGACTCCACCACTATGCGATCGTGACGCAACGACGGCGCACCGGAATCACGCCGCCGGTGCGTTTCCAACGCAGTCCCCGCTCCGCGCCACCGCGGCTCACTCGGGCTAGACGCGCTCCATCCGTCGCACATGCGCGGCACAAATCGCATCCGCAATCGGCCCCGGATCGAACCGCACCGGATCCGTCGTCGGCAGACGCGTCTCCGCCATGCCGCGCTCGATCGCGTCGCGCGCCGCCTCGTCATCCAGATCGAACGTATTCATCGCGATCGCGATCGTCGGTGCATGACGCAGCGGTTTCGTCACCGCATCATGCAGCGCAATCAGATCGGTCAGCGACGGAATCTTCACCCACTCGTTGTTGCGGATGGCGGTGCGCGACGGCTGTGTGCACATGACCAGCGCATGCGGCAGCGACCCATGCATCAGGCCCAGCGTCACGCCTGAAAAGCCGGGGTGCAGCAGGGAGCCCTGGCCCTCCACCAGCACGATATCCGACGTCTGCGCCGCCTCGAGCACCATCTGCTCCGCCGCACCACCAATGAAGTCCGCGACCACGGCATCCACCGACGTGCCTTTGCCGTCGATGAAGATGCCCGTCTGCCCGGTGCCCACGAACCCCACCGCAAAGCCTCTGGCCTTGATCGCCTCACGCACCGCGAGCTGCGTGGTCATCTTGCCGATGTTGCAATCGCTGCCCACGGTCAGGATCACCGTCGAATCGACGACATCACGCACGCGGCCCGCCGACACCGGCAGGTCGGCCGGCGGCTTGCGCACATCACGAATCTCCACACCGCGGCGCTGCGCCAGTTCGCGGAATTCCGGGTCGTCACCGATGAAGACGTGCAGTCCGCTCCAGATGTGCAGGCCCGCCTCGAGCGCCGCACGCAGCACCGGGCGCCACGCCTCCGGCAGCTGGCCACCGCTTGGCGCGATGCCGATCAGCAGGATGTTCGGCTGCAACGCCATGCCTGCTGCCACCGATGCGACCACCGGGATTGCACCGCCGAAGCCAAGCACGTCCTGCACCGTCCGGCCGGCCGTGACGGTGTCCAGCACCGCCACCACCTGCTCGGGAGTGAAGCGGATGCAGCCAACGGCGGTCTTGGACGAGTGCACACCGAAGGCACCGTCAGCGAGGATCAGATAGCGGGGAATGATCGACATGCCCTGAACATAAGGATGCCGGTCAACCGCCAGCCCTCAGCCCAGCGCGACGCGCTCCGCCATGGCGATCAGGTCCGGCATCGTGCCAGCCGGAACGGTCACGCCGCCTTCCGGCGCCGGCACACGAAGGACCATCGTGCGATCCACCGGCAGCGGGCGTTCGGCCGCGCCCTGATAGATGCGGTTCACCAGCACCCGCCGCACGATCACCGTCAGCACCACCAGAATCGGCACGGCCACGATCAGTCCCACGGGCCCAAGCAGCTGGCCGAAGATCAGCACCGACATGATGCTGAGCACAGGCGGCAGCTTCACCTGATTCTGCGTGATGAGCGGCAACACGAGATTGCTTTCGATCAGGTGAATGACCGTCCCCAGAACGATCACGCCGATCACGCGAATCGGATCGCCGTCGCTGGCAAGGACGAACAACGCCGGCAATACGGTGCTGACCAGCGTGCCGAAGAACGGCACGATCGCGACGGCACCGGTGAAGATGCCGAACGTGAGCCAGTACGGCACCTGCAATGCCGCCAGGCCGATCGCCGTCAGCACAGCCAGGATCACCATGCCCAGCAGCTGTCCCGTGATCCACGAGCGCAGGTCGCGCGCGATCTCGAGCAGCACGTCGCGCACCAGCTCGCGCTGCGTGGGCGGGAAGAGTGCAATCAGCCATTCCCGATAGTCGGCCGGACGACGCGCGAGATAGAGCGACATCACCATCAGCGCGAATCCGTCGATTGCCAGGTGCAACAGACCGAACACCTTCGGCAGCAACCCTTCCAGCTGCTGACTGGCCTGTTCGTACAGCACCGTCAGCGCCTTGTGATCATCCGTCGCCAGATACGCCTTGAGCGGCGGGATCCGTTCACCGAGCCTCTGGATCTGCGTTTCGAGGCCGGTGATGTAGCGCGGCAACTCCAGCGCCAGCGCGCGTGTCTGTTCAGCGAACGGCGGCACCAGCAGCGTCACCAGTCCCGCCACTGCACCAAGTGAGATGACCACCGCACCAAGCAGCGCGAGCGGGGCCGGCAGTCGAAGGCGTGCTTCGAGGACGTCGGCCACCGCTCGCAGGAACAGCGACATCAGCACCGCAATGAAGAGCAACAGGAAGACGTTGGACGCCTTCACCACCAGCCACAGCAGCACCCCGGTCACGATCGTGCCGAACAGCAGCGGCGCAAAGCGCAGCCGAGGTACCGCCTTGGATCCACTCACGTCCACTTGCTCCTCACGTCCGCACCGTCACGACGCCGGTGAGGCGTCGTCGAGGTGCTCGAAGTCCGCTTCTGTGATGTCGGACCCACCCGACGCACCCTTCGGCAATTGCTTCGCCGCCGGTGTGGTGCTGGCGGGCAGCACACCCATCTTCTGCTTCAACTCCAGCAGGCGTGCTTCGGCACTCAATCCGCCCGCCTGCTTCTCCAGCTTCTTGAAGTCCGACTGCAGGCGATCGCCGCTGAACTCCTCCTCGATCTCGGCGCTGGCCGTCAGGCGACGTTCGTTCTGGTCGATCTTCTCTTCCATGCGGGCAAAGGCTTCGAACGCACTCTTCTCGCTCAGCCCCGACATCGTCCGCTGGATCTGCTCCTGCGCCTGCGCGCGACGGGCGCGGGCGAGCAGCAGATTCTTCTTGCGCTTCGCCTCTTCGATCTTGTCATTCAGATCGCGGAGCAGCGACTTGAGCTTCTCCGTTTCCGCCTGATGCGTTTCCCAGGTGCGCTGCAGCGACGTGGCATGCTCGGCGTGCTCGCTCTGCCGCATCAGCGCCTGACGCGCCAGATCATCGCGGTTCTGCTGGATGGCCAGCATCGCGCGCTGCTCCCATTCCCCTGCCTGCTTGAACTCCGAGTCAGCCTGATCGCGCAACCGCTTTTCGTCGGCGATCGCGGCCGCCACCTGCTGCTTGGCCTTGGCCAGCTGCGAGCGCATGTCGAGAATCGACTGCTCCAGCAGTTTTTCCGGCTCCTCGGCCTTCGAGATCAGATCGTTCAGGTTCGCCTTGATCAGCGAAGACAGTCGGTCGAAGAGTCCCATAGAATCAGTGCACCTCGCGGTACGGGGCGAGCTCGCGGACGTGTGACGCGAGGGCGAGCGTCATGCTCTCGTAGGCAGCGAGGAATTCGGAGAAATCGAGATTGTTCAACTCCAGCGCCTCGGTCAGGATGATGTCATCGCCGCTGATGCCGTACGCCCCGTGCACCAGATCGGTCGCGTTCAACTCCAGCAGGCGACGCGCCAGCTTGGCTGAGGTTTCGGTGTCGGCCGGCACCGGCATGACGTTCATGCGCATCAGCAGGACGGGCGGGGTGAGATGCACCACCACCTGTGCATCGGGTGTACCGCCCGGCCGGACGACGAACATGCCGGGCTCGACTTCAGAATAGCTGGCACCTTCTGCGCCCAGTCGGACGAGAAAGCTCTCCAGATCTTCGCGATTGACCATGTGGTGCCTCGGGTTGGGGACCTCGTCGCCCTACGCAGGGCGGCGCGGCATGTTTCGGTACGACACGCGAAGCTACGCCCGGAGCGCGAGGGACGGCAACCGAGCCGCCGCTGCCAAGGTGGGTCATGCCGAACCACGCGGGCTGCCCGGCCCCCGGGTGCATGCTGCCGGGTGACGGGTCGCCCGCGGCACCGGCTCCGCTCTGTGCGTCATGGGCAACCATCGGCGGCGCAGCACCGGCAGCGCTTCCCCGCGCGAAACATCCGCCGTCCGGGTTCGTATCTTCGGCTGCGCCAGCCCGCGGCCGCCCCGCCTCTGCCTCACCCACGAACGTGACCTCTCTTCGCGAACAATACGCGACCGTCGCTCGCTGGTCGCCCGTCATGATCCGAATGGCCGCGGTCAGCACCGGGCTGCTGGTCCTCGCGCTGATCGGCCTGCTGATCGATGATCGCGTCATCGCCGGGGCCCCCGCCTGGCTCAAACCCGCCAAGTTCGGCGCGTCTGGCGCCATCTATCTCGTCACGATGGCGTGGATGGTGAAGGACCTGCCGAAGTCGCGCCTGCTGCGTATCGCAACGATGCTGACCGGATGGATCCTGGCGCTCGAAACCGCGGTGATTTCCCTGCAGGCGATGCGCGGCACGACCAGTCACTTCAACATCGATACACCGGTCGACGCCGCGATCTACAGTGCGATGGGGGTTGGCATCGCCACCGTCTGGATCATGTCGGCGATTCTGCTCTGGCTCCATGTGCGTGCGCCCGCCGCTGATCGCAGCATGGCACGGGCGCTGCGCATCGGCCTCGCACTCAACATCGCCGGCGCCGGCGTGGGCTGGACCATGACACAGCCGCGCGCCGAACAGTTCGCCGCCATGAAGCGCGGCGAGCGGCCCTATCTGGCCGGATCACATACGGTAGGTGCACCCGACGGCGGGCCCGGCCTGCCGCTCACGAAGTGGAGCCGCACGCATGGTGATCTGCGCATCCCGCACTTCGTTGGCATGCACGCCTGGCAGCTGCTGCCACTACTCCTGCTCGGCATCCGACGTCTGCGTCAGCCCACTGCCGATAGCATGGAGCGCACGGCGATAGTCTTCGCGTCGACCGCCTGCGCAACACTATTCCTCGCGGCATTGGCGCAGGCGCTCGCAGGTCATCCAGTGGTTCCACTCCCGACGCGTTGATCATGTCCGATGCACAGCTGTTCCAGTACGCCAACACCACCGCGTTGCTCAGCTGGATCGTGCTGGTGTTTCAGCCGAAGCGCACCGCGCCGATCCTCCGGTTTGTCGTTCCCCTGCTCATGGCGGTGCTCTACATCTGGGCGCTCTCCACCGCGCCGCCCAATCCCGACGGCGGCTTCGGCTCGCTGGCGCAGGTGAAGGCACTCTTCACCCAGGACCGCGCGATCCTCGCCGGTTGGGTGCACTACCTCGCGTTCGATTTCTTCATCGGCTGCTGGATGGTGATGGACGCGGCAGACCGTGGCATCAAGCATCTGCTGGTGGTGCCGTGTCTGTTCCTGACCTTCATGTTCGGGCCGGCGGGGTTGTTGCTGTACGCCGGTCTGCGCGCCGCGATGCGCACCCGGCAGCCTGTACCGGCGACAGGCTGACGCGGCGTCTCCGACCGACAGGCAACCTTTCGCACCCGGCGGGCGACACAACTGAGCCGCCCGTCACGTAGGGAGGCGCGAGGCGCGACGGCGCGGCCTCAGACTCCCCGGTGGCGTTCGGCCTCCGGACCCGATGGCGTCCCGCACACCGCACTGCCATGCGCATCACGAAGCGACGTGCCCTGGTGCTGCTCGGCCTGACGACAGTCTTGCCGCTGATCCTCTTCTATCCCTTCTACGGGCACGCACCGTGTCGCGTCGGCGCACGTGTGCTGGCACTGAAGAATGGCACCGAGTTGCTCGACGCGAATGGGAAGCGGCTGGGATACCTGGATCCGACGCGCGATCGCTACGTGCCAATCTCGTCGCTCCCGAAGCACGTGCCGCTGGCATTCACGGCCGTCGAGGATCGTCGCCTGAATGCCTGGTATCACCGCGGCGTCGATCCGCTCGGCACCGTCGCCGCAGCCGTCGGCAACCTGAAGCCCGGCGACAATGCGCGTCGCGGCGCCAGCACCATCCCGATGCAGCTGGCGCGCGCCTTGTGTGCGGATCGCATGCCCATGGATCACAGCTGGAGCGGCAAGCTCGCCGAAGCGGGACTTGGCACCTGGCTCACCGCACGCTTCGGCAAGAAGGCGGTGGTCGAGCTGTATCTCAACAGCGTCTACCTCGGCCGCAATCGCAAGGGCATCGACGCAGCGGCGCGCTCCTACTACGGCAAGTCGGCGACCGCCCTCTCCCCCGCCGATGCAGCGGAGCTGGCGTATCTGGTCGCCAATCCGCGGGATCGTGATCCGGCGCTGCGTGATCCCGGCGCACGCCGCACGATCATCACGAACGTGTTCCAGAGAATGCGGCGCCTCGACACCAGCTTCGCGGTCACGAAACGGCGGCTCACGCCGTCGCCGGCCCGGCTGGCCGCCACTGCGCCGCCGATGTACCGCGGCTACGTCTCCCGGGTGCGCGACGGCTTCGCCACCTGCGAGCCGTCGGTGAACTGTCCGTCGAGTGTGCGGACCTTTCTCGATGCAGGCCTGCAGCGTGCCGCCGAAAAGCAGCTGACGTCACTGGTACGCCGACTGCAGGGACCGGACCGTCCGCGGCGTGCAAACGACAGCACGCCGAAACGCGAGATCGCCGGCATCTTCGTCGCGATGCGCGTGTCGACCGGCGAGATCGTGAGTTACACCGGTCGCCACGGCCGTACCGCCGCCGGTGCTGACCTGCTTCGCATCGGACGGATCCAGCCCGCCAGCGCAATCAAGCCGCTGCTCCTGGCGGCTGCGCTGGATGATGGCAACATGTACACCGATGAAACACTCGGTGAACTGATGGGCAGTCATTGCCCGGACCCGAAGGTGCACGAGTATCTCGCGACGCTGAGTGGCGCAGATGCACCGGAGCGCACGATTGCCGAGGCGATGTTTCGCAGTGACAACCTGCTCGGCGCCTGCCTGATGGCTGGATTGAGCGTGCAGGCCAGGCAGCGCCTGGTGACGGCCGGAATCCTGAAGAGCGTGAACACCAATCCCGCCGACGGCCTTGGCATTCAGACCGTCGCACCGCTCGACCTGCTGACCGCCTACGCGGCATTGCGCACCCGAGATCGTGCGCTGCTCCCGCGATTCAGCGGGTACGATGCCAGCGGGTTGGCGGCACCACTGATGTCGCCGATGTCGGCCGATGAGACGTACTCGCTGCTGCAGGGTGTCGCACGACAGGGTACGGCGTGGCGCGCGGCCAGTGTGCTGAGCGATGACTATGCGCTGGCCGGCAAGACGGGCACCGCCGGTCGTGGGCGCGAGCTGGTGTTCGTCGGGTTCGCGCGTGACCTGGTGGCGCTGCTGTGGGTCGGTGTCGTCTCAGGGAACGGCGCCGTCTCGCAGCAGCATGCGTCAGACGTCGTGGTCGAACCGTGGGCGCGGATTCTCAGCGCCTACGCGCCAAGGGAAACGATGGAGTTCGAGTCTGGCTTCGTGCGTCACTCGGATCGCGGCGCGGATCGGTTGAATTCGGTGCAGGTTGATGCTGAAGAGTTGCGGCGCTGGATCGGGCGCCTGCAGCGGGTGGTGCAGCGGCAGACGATGTGACGGCCCATCGCCGTCGGTGGCGCAACGACGGGCGTTGCGCGGCGTGCTACCCGTCCGCCCGCTTGATCTGCACCAACCGCTCTTTCGCCAGCCGCCGACCGGTCGGTGTCGCCGCCAGCCCGCCGCCGGCGGTTTCGCGGTAGCGCACATCCATCGCCTTCCCGATTTCGCCCATCGTGTCGATCACTTCATCGGCGGGAATGGCGAAAGTGATGCCGGCCATCGCCATCTCGATCGCCGCCAGCGCGATCGCCGCGCCGGTGGCATTCCGAAAGACGCAGGGCAACTCGACCAGCCCGCCGAGCGGGTCGCAGACCAGGCCGAGGGTGCCTTGCTGCGCCAACGCGGTGGCATGCCCCGATTGGGACGGTGTGCCACCGAGCATCTCAACCGCCGCGCCGGCCGCCATCCCCGCCGCCGCACCCGTCTCGGCCTGACAACCGCCCTCGGCACCACTGAGTGATGCGCGCTCGGCGACCACGGCACCGATCAGTCCGGCCGTCGCGAGCGCGTCGATCACCTTTTCATCCGGGATGTTCTTCGCCTTCGCCAATCCGGTGAGCACCGCCGGCAACACACCCGCGCCGCCCGCGGTCGGCGCGGCGACGATCACGCCCATTGCCGCGTTCACTTCCTGCACCGCCAGTGCGCGCATCAGCACATCGCGGAAGAGCGTGCCAGCCAAGGGACCCTCGGGTCCACTGATCAGTTTTGCGGCATCGCCGCCCACCAGGCCGGAGCTCGATCGGAGATCGGGATCCTGCCCCTGCGTGATCGCGCCGCGCATGATGTCCAGCGCGCGCGAGAGGGCGTGCCGGATGTCGGCGATGGTGCGACCACCATCCGATGATTCCGCTTCGAGGGCGACGGTGGACAGCGACACACCGCGCGCTTCGGCGTCGCGAATGGCTTCGGCAAGGCTCTTGTACATCTCAGGCGGCTCCCACTTTGTCGAGACGGAACGCCCAGCGCACCCAGGGCAGTGCACGAATCGTGTCGCGCACGTCCTCGCCGGGTTGCTCGTCGATTTCGATCACCATGAACGCATCGCCGCCGCGCTGTTTCCGCGTCAGGCGAAGGGTGGCGATGTTCAGTTCCGCGTCGGCCAGCAGCGTCGCGATGCGCGCCACGCTGCCCTTCACATCCTCCGCCACCAGCACGATCGTGTGCAGGTTGCCGGTCACTTCGACCGGATAGCCGTCGATCTGCGTGACGAGCACGCGGCCCGCGCCGAGCGACGATCCCTGCATGACGGCCGTCCGCTCGTTGCGCGTGACACTGATGCGGACGGTGTTCGGGTGGACTTCGTTGTCTTCGCCGAGCGTCGTCTTCTCGAAGGTGTAGTCGAGGCCTTCGCGTTCCATGATGTCGAGGGCGGTGCGGAGGCGTTCGTCGTCGGGCTTGAAGCCCATCAGGCCGCCCACGATCGCCTTGTCGGTGCCGTGGCCTTCGCCGGTGCGGGCGAAGGAGCCGTGGAGTTCGATGCGGGCGGTCTGCGGGGTGCCGCCGACAAGTCCGCGGGCCAGCAGGCCGAGTCGGCAGGCGCCGGCGGTATGGCTGGACGAGGGCCCGACCATGACGGGGCCAATGATGTCGAGGAGAGAGACCATGGGGCAAAGCTACGCCGGTGCGCTGCCGAGGGGGGCCAGGCACAGAACGGACCAACCCCTGATGGCGGAGATTCGGCCCCTGCCGCGGCATAAATCAAACGCAGACAATGACTTCCGTTGCCGACACGGCGGCCGCCCGGGTGGCCACGCGTGCGCGCCTGTCGCCGGCGATTGCGTGCGGATGTACTGGCCCGGGATGACGCTGCCGTGACCGCGTGGTGCAGATTCCGTACGAGGGCTGGCGACGCGGCCAGCGCTGCAAGGCACTTCGGAGTTCTGGCAACCAGCGGCACCATCCGGAACGGCCCATGACAGACCGGTCGAAGAGCATCGCGCGGGTGCGGTTCCTTGGGGCACAACGCGTCGAGATCGGCAGCACCTGCCTGACGCCCGAGTCAGAACGCCTGTTCGCGATGATCGTGCGTCTGAGTGTGCCGTTGGGCCGCATGACGTCGCGGCAGACGATGATGGACACGCTCTGGCCCGGCTCGGATGAGGCCAATGCGCGCCACAATCTTCGTCAGACGGTCTACAAGGCGCGCGAGCTTGGCCTCGTGATCGAGTCGGGCGAGGACGGATTGCGGCTCGACCCGCGGCATTGGTCGTGTGATTGGGAAGATCCGGTTGGCGATGTGCCCGGCGAGTGGCTGCCGGAATACGAGCCGGAGTTCTCGGAGGACCTGCGCTCGTGGATCGGGTCGCAGCGTATCGGTGTGCACGCGATGATTCGCCCGCGCCTGATCCGGTCGCTGCAGACCGCGCGATCGGCGGGTGAACTGGTGCACGCCGATCACTATGCGGCGCAGCTGCTGCAGATCGACGAGTTGAATGAAGAGGCGACGCTGACACGTGCCGAACTGCTGGCGATGCAGGGCGCGAAGGTTGATGCGCTCAAGCTGCTGGACGCCTACCTGCAGGAGATCGGTCGGCTGGGCTCGGGGAAGGATGCGGCGCTTCCCTCGCTGCTGTTGCGCCGTCGGATCGCGGAGAAGCTGCCGGCGGTGTCGTACAACAACGGATCGCGGCATCACGGGACCCTGGTCGGGCGTGCCCGCGAAGCGAAGCGTCTGATCGCCGGCCTGTTCGATGCGCGTGCGGGGCGAGGCGCCGCGATCCTCGTGCATGGCAGTGACGGCACGGGCAAGAGCCGTCTGCTGCACGAGGTGAAGAAGTCGGCTGTATTGCAGGGGATGCTGATCGTGGAGTTGCCATGCGAGAGCACACCGAGTCCCGCCCCGTTCTCGACGCTGCGCGCGATGACACAGCGGTTGCTGGTGCAGCCGGGCGCACTCGGTATTGCGCCGGAGGCGCTGGGTACAATCCGGGCCTGGCTCACAAGTGGGGAGAGTGCGCCGGACGATTGTCCGCTGGCCGAGATCGAGGACCTGTTGGCGGCCGTCTCGGAGGACACGCCGATGCTGGTGCTGGTGGAGCATGCCGAGCGGATGGATGCGGAATCGCTGGGGCGCCTGGACCGGGTCTACCGGCGCGGGGTGTTGCGGCACCACCTGATGGTGCTGACGTCGTCGACGCTGAAGACGCCGAGCGAGTCGCCGGTGGCGCTGTCGGGAATGGAGCGACTGGCCTTGCGTCCGATGAGTCTGAGCGAGGTGCGGGCGATCGTGTCGGCGTACGCGGCGGCCGAATTGCCACGGGCGACAGCGGATCAGATTGCGTGTGCGGCGGTGTTTGCGGAAGGCAATCCGATGTATGGGATCGAAATGCTGGGGTTGATTCTGGATGCTGGGTCGCCGGATGTGATTCCGTGGCGGGTGCAGGTGGCGGTGGAGAAGGTAGTGGGGGAGATGAGTGAGTTGGAGCGGCGGGTCGTCACTCTCTGCGCGCAGCTCAAGTCGTCGTCACGGCAGGAAGTCGTCGCAGAGTCGTTGGCGATCGACGAGACGGAACTACTCGGCGCGATTCACTCGTTGGAGTCATCGGGAATTCTAGACTGCGTAGGTGGCGCCCTGCGTGCGCACAGTCTGCTTGCTCAGCGGGCAGCAGGGGGACTCTCCGCAGGAATCGTTCGGATGGACTCGTTGGCCGCGGCCAGAGTGATAGAAAGGCATTGGGCGATTGGAAAGCGAGCGCAGGACCTCTATACTTGCATCGCGCTGTTAATCAGTGCCCAGCATGAGCAGCGTGCGGCAGAGGTACTTGATAGCGGCGCTGGCAGCCTTGTTAGGAGAGAAACGGCGACTCAGATCGTGTACGAATTGTCCCGGCTTCGGGCCGGAGCGAAGACCGAACAACTGAGCGGAATGCTCGATGCTGCAATTGCACAAGTTCTCGGTGGTGTGCAGTTCAAGCTGCCAAAGCCGGATATGAGTTCGCGTCGTGCTGCTCCCTCAAGTCTTCCTCACATGCTCGACGGGGCGATCGAGCTCCAGCACTCATATTCATCACAGCGGCTTCTCGAACGAACCAGAGCAGCCGCGCGAAACCCTGACACTAGCGCGGCGGAGCGATTGACGAACGCAACGCTCGCGCTCGCGACGGCGGCGAATCTAGATGACCGCCTTGCACTAGAATCAGCCTTCGGTGCGGTGAACTCCGTAAGATTCTCACCGGGCATTAGCCGATTCGAACTGTGTCGAGCGGACGTCATCTACTACTCATCAGTCTCAGAGCGCTCGAAGGCACTTGCGTGCTCCCGAGAACTTGCGATGGAAGCACGCAAAGTTGACGACATTGAGCAGTCCTGCAGGGGGCTGCGGAATGCGGCACAAGCATTGACTTCCTTCGGACACCCGGACGAAGCGCAAGAACTCTTGCATGAATCGCGGTCATTGGCCGCTCAACTTCACTATCCCGCGCAGACGGTCGCGGCTGATCTACGTCTCGCCGACCTCTCAATTCTCTCAATGGACACAGAGAGCGCGCGCGCATACTTGGCGAGCGCGGCCGAAGCGATCGTTCGTCACGGGCTGACAGCCAAAACAGCGCGTGCCGACCTGTTGTACTTCCTTTGCTGGGAAGCCATTCTCTCGAATGACAATAAGCGCGCCGCGAAGTCGGCGCGCGAGTTACGCCGAATGCTTCGTGAGTTTAGAGACGGGACCGCTCGTCACTCCGTAGTATGCGCTGACCTAGTATCCTATTGTGGCCGTGCAACAGCCGAATCAAAAAGAGGCTTTCGCGACTTAAAGTCAATCATTGGGAACAAGGCCCACGCCTCATGTGAGCAGTACTACCTAGCGGCGCTTGTCGTATTTGCACGCTCTACAGAGAGCGAAGAGGACATCTATGATTTCGCGCGGAGTCAGCTCGATAGAATTCAGAAGAACGGCCCTGCAGTCTGGCCATTCCTTGCATCACTGCTTTAGCTGTGCTAAGCGCCAGTTGCGCAGTCTAGTTCAGGACGCTCTAAGGCGCTGTGATCCGCAACGAGGAGCCTGGCCTTATTCCTAGCCGTTGGCGATGAGAGAAAGTGCTGGCTCTGCGGCGAAATCATTCTCGTGCGAGGCGCAAGCCAAGCGCAGAACCGTGTCTATGGTACCAGCCGTGATCAGCGCATCAAGCATCTTGGGATCAAACTGAATTCCGCTCATTCGGACAACCTCTGTCCGAATCTTTTCGGCAGACAGGCCGCGACGATAGGGGCGATCACTCGCCATTGCATCGATCGTGTCAGCAATCGCAATGATTCGTGCAAAGACCGGAATCGCCTCGCCAGCAAGCGCATCTGGATAGCCGGAGCCATCCCAAGCCTCGTGATGGTGTCGGATCGGATCTACCGTATCTCGCAGGTGCGACGATATCCTTACGAGCTCTGCCCCCTTGATCGGATGGGACTCCATAATTGCGCGCTCTTCAGCTGTGAGCTTACCCGGCTTCGAAAGAATGGGAGCGAAGACTTCGTGAATCTTACCGACGTCATGGAGTAATGCGGCCACCGTCAGGCGCTCAATCTGCTTGGTCGAAAGCGAGAGCGCCTGCCCCATCATTCGCGAGTACTGCGAGACCCTTCGGGAGTGACCTGAAGTATAGGGATCTCGAGCTTCCAATGTCGTGACAGTTAACTCGAGCAACTCTTTGTTGGATCTGTGTAGCTCTTCATTCGTGCTATTGAGCTGGCGTACTACGAGAATCAAGGCAGCTGCTGCGGAGGTCGCGAGCACGCCAAACTCGACATAGACCTTTACGAACACGTACACAAATGGGATCGCAACTAGATCGAGCCCGAACCCACGCAGGGTGTTCTCTTTCCACAGCCCGAGGAAAGGCACCCGTGTCTCTGCGCTCACGACGGCCGCGACCGCAGCGGAGTTGGCGAGGAAGAACGCCATAAAGACCGCAATCAGCGCGAAAGGAGATGTGTCCCCCCCGTAGACCGCCCCGCGTGCACCAATCGCCTTGTAGGCAAAGACACTGCACGAAAGCGCTACGGCATGCTGCGCGACGTTAAAGATCGTCTTCGCTCTACCTGTTCTTTGAACAGTCTGAGCAAGAAGTATGACGCCCGCCGCCGAGAGCACCGACAGCCAAGACGGGACCAATACGACGCTCGCAAGAAATGTCACGAACGTAGCCGACGCTGCGACTCGCTCAGACAGCGAGTACGGCATCAGTGCACCAAAGACAGAAAAAACCGCAAAGGCGATTGCGGCGTTCAGCTCTCTTGAGTCTACGCTCGGATCAAGAGCATAGAGAGTCGCGAAACTCGCTGCCCCGACGATAGACGTAATTGTGACGACAGCTGTTGTAGCCTTTCTCAAGCAGATCCCCCCGCCTCGGTCGTCTTCTTAGTACTTCACTGCCACGTCTGACCACCGGTAAAAGCTGCGGCAATCAATCCTGCGAATGCGGCCCAGAAACCCATCTTGCGTCACCTCCCTTCAGTCGTCAGCCCTTCGCTCGCGCGTCGGACTGCTTCTTACGGTGGGCTCCGCTCGTACTACTGGCCGTACCCGCTCAACTCCGCTCTGCCGAGGACGGGGGGATTACTCATTCTGCTTTCCACTTGCACACGCGCCTTTCGTGCCAGTGACCGACAGCTCTCCCTTCCCCGCCGCCCGCAGTGACTTCGTCACCACCACACGCAACGCCGCCGGTCACCCTGCGAGACTGCCCGACTCCTTACCGGACCGCCTCCAACCATCGATTCGTCGCATCCAGCACGGCCAGCGCGCCGGCCACCTCGGCACTGTCGCGGATCGCACAACTCCCGCTCAGCAACACCGATTCCCGGCCCTGGCGCGCCGTCACGCCAACAAACACGAACTCCGTCCCGAAGGCGTCCACCCGCTGCGCACCCGCCAGCGCCAGGCTCCCCGCCTTCCCCTCGGCAAAGGCAATCGCCAGCACCGTGGCCCGCGCAGCCAACTCCAGCCGCGCGGCCTCCGTCTCCAGCCCCTCTGCCTCACCCTCGAAGGACTCGTCACCCCGACGCAACGTCACGCGACATCCAAGTCCGCTGCGACTGCGCTTCACCTCCACGTCGTCGAACACATAGCGGCGGGTGCCAGCGCTCTCAGTATCGACCGCTGGCAACGGCACCGTGGCACTCACGGGCGGCACCCCAATCGATGGCGGCGGTCCGGCAATCGCATCCACTGCCGATGGCGTCAACCGGATCCGCGGCGCATCCACCGTCGTCGCCACGCTGATCTTCCGATGGTCAACCCGCATCCCGAGATGCGCCAGCAACGCGCTCTCGATGTTGCGCACCGTTTGCTTCGGACCGATTTCCACCGACGTGAGGACATGGATCGCATCCACATCGCCACTCGGTGAGGCCTCGATACGCACGCTCACGACACCAGGCAGCGTCCCGAGCAACTCCTCGGCACGCGCGATGTGAATCGCCGTCGGACGTGTGGGGCCGCCGCCTGACGCAGATTGAAAGACTGACACGGTCACGTTCTTTCGCGGGTGGAAGTGCAAAAGAGCGAACACAAGCTCCGGCAGATGCTGCGAATCAGCCCCGGCCGTTCATTGCGGTGCAAGCTGGACCGCAGGTAAACATAAATCAAGAGACGGCGTCCTCTACTGGAGCGTCGCCTCCGATCTCCCGAATCTTCCGGTATAACGTACGCTCCCCGATTCCAAGGAGCTCAGCTGCACGACGACGATTGCCGCGCGTCTCGCGCAACGTCGCCTCGATCACCGCCCGCTCGATCTGTGCCATCGTCATCCCGGGCACAACTTCAACCGAATTCGGCAGCCGGACGCTCGGTGGTTCCACAGCCCCGCCCGTCACAAGCGACTCGGCGGGCGCTGCAGCCGGAGCCTGATCCAGCCGACGCCGCAGCTCCTCCACCTGCACCTTGAGCTCCACCAGATTGCGCAGAATGAACTCGAGCTCGGCTGCCCCCATCACCTGATTCGGATCGCCCGACGTCCGCGAGCCTGGCAACGCCGGCAACCGCACCGGCAGCAGCCGCGTCAGCCCGTCCCGGATCTGCGGCGGAATCCCCGCCACACCGATCTCGTGCCCCGGCGACAGCACCACCATGCTCTCGACCAGGTTCCGCAACTCACGCACATTTCCAGGCCACGAATAGCGCGACAGCAGCTCCATCGCCTCGGCCGAGATGCCGTGGAAGGCCTTGTCGTGCCGCCGCGAGAACTCCGCGATGAAGCGACGCACCAGGACCGGGATGTCGGCCTTCCGCTCGCGCAACGGCGGCAGATACATGCTGAGGACATTCAGCCGGTAATACAGGTCCGACCGGAAGGCCCCCTCTTCCACCAACTCCCGCAGCGGCCGATTCGTCGCGGCGATCACACGCACGTTCACCGGAATGCTCTGCACCCCGCCCACGCGCGTCACTTCGCGCTCCTCGAGCACGCGCAGCAGCTTCACCTGCGTCGATGGCGGGATGTCGCCGATCTCATCGAGGAACAACGTGCCGCCATCGGCCAGCTCGAACCGGCCCAGCCGACGTTCCGCCGCACCGGTGAAGGCGCCCTTCTCATGCCCGAACAACTCACTCTCGAGCAGCGTCTCAGCCAGCGCGCCCACGTTCACGCCGATGAACGGCTTGTTCCGGCGGGGGCCGAGCCGATGGATACCACGGGCGACCAACTCCTTGCCGGTGCCACTCTCCCCTTCGATCAGGACCGTGCTGCTGACGGGGGCAATCTGCTCGATCTTGACCAGCACTTCGCGCAGCGCTTCCGTGTCGCCACTGAGCCCGGTCTCCTGACTCAGCCGGCGCCGCTCGAGCAGGCGACGCACCACCGGCGCCACATCCTCGGCCGCCACCGGCTTCGTCAGCACATCGGCGTATCCGATCGTGCGCAGCCGATCGCGCATGCCGGGTTCGTCGACGTCAGCCAGGCCAACCACCGGCACGCCGGCCCACAGCTCCTCGCGCACCACCTGCACGTTGCCGGTGTCGAACAACGCACCGGTGATCACGACCACATCGGGTTCGAAACGCTCGAGCGTTCCCCGCACATCATCCAACGGCGAGACCAGCTCAGTGGTGGTGCCGGCAGCCTCGAGCAACGCGTTGAGCCGCACCGCAGGCTCCACGTCGGTGAGCGTGATGAGAACCTTCACCTGACGCTACTTCTTCGCCGAGCCGTTGGGCCAGAACGGCAGCGCCGCGACGGTGGCGGTGACCGGTGTGCCGCGCACCTCCACCTGAAACGTCGTCCCGATGCTCGCGTGATCGGCAGGGAGATAGCAGGTCCCGATCGGGATCCCGACGCTCGGCCCCACCGTGCCGCTGCAGACGACACCACACGCCTCGCCATCAATGGATACCGGCATCCCGTGACGCGGCACCGTGCGCACTGGCATGGTGAAGCCCACCAGCTTGCGCGGTACGCCGGCCATCTTCTGCGCGACGAGGGCCTCGCGGCCGACGAAGCGCTCCTTGGCCGTGAGCTTCACCAGCCACGCCAGGTTGGCTTCCCAGGGCGTGACCGTCTCGTCGATATCGTTGCCGTAGAGCGCCATGCCCATCTCGAGGCGCAGCGTGTCGCGGGCGCCGAGACCGGCCGGCGTCACGTCGCCGCCGGACATCAGGGCTGCCCACATCGCCGGCGCCTGCGCATCGGGGAAGTACAGCTCGAAGCCGTCCTCGCCGGTGTAGCCGGTGCGACTGACGATCACGTGGTCGATACCCGCCACCGTGCCGACGGCAAAGTGATAGTACTTGATTGCGCCCAGATCGACCGTGGTGTGTCGCGACAGAATCGTCGGCGCGTTCGGTCCCTGCAGCGCCAACAACGCGGTCGCCGCGCTGACATCGACGAGCTGCGCATCGAACTGCGACAGATGGGGCGAGATGTGCGCCCAGTCCTTGGCGATGTTCGACGCGTTGACCACCAGCATCAGCCGGTCCTCGAACCGGTAGACCAGGCAATCGTCCTCGATCGTTCCGCGGTCGTTGCAGAACGTCGAGTAGTGCGCCTGCCCGATGGCAAGCTTCGATACATCGTTGGTAGTGACGTGATTCACGAACGCAATCGCCCCGGGCCCCGTCACGAGGAACTCGCCCATGTGGCTGACGTCGAACAGGCCGCAGGCCTTCCGCACCGCGTGATGCTCGGCCGTGATGCCACCCGGGTACTGCACGGGCATCTCGAAGCCGGCGAAAGGAACGATCTTGGCGCCCAGCGCGACGTGGGTGTCGTAGAGCGCCGTGCGCTGGAGCGTGTGAGGAGCGGACATGGCGGGAAGGCAGGAGGAAGTGCCGAACTGGCAGACGGGAAAACTACACCCGTGTCTGCCCGCCGTCAGGACGCGGCCTTCGTCCCGCCAACGGCCTACAGTGCAGCCAGTGCCGCGGCAACCTCGTCGGCGTGTCCGGCCGGTTTCACCTTCTCGAAGACCTGGCGCAGGATGCCCTTGGCATCGATCAGGAAAGTCGTGCGCTCGACACCCATGTACTTCCGCCCATACATGCTCTTCTCCTTCCAGACCCCGTACTTCTCGGCGACGGCATGTTCGGTGTCGGCCAGGAGCGTGAACGGCAGGTCGTACTTGGCCTTGAACTTCTGGTGGCTCTTCACGCTGTCGGGGCTCACGCCGAGGATGACGGCGCTGCCCTTGGTGAAGCGCGGAATCAGGTCACGGAACTCGCAGGCTTCGGTGGTGCAGCCGGAGGTGTCGTCCTTGGGATAGAAGTAGAGCACGACGGTCTTTCCCTTGAGGTCCTTCAACGAAAGCGTCTCGCCGGTGTCGGTGTCGAGCGTGAAGGCCGGTGCGGCTTTTCCGATGGCAGGCATGGGTGTCGTGGGCTGAGATGGGTGTGACTGCGGCGCCTGAGGCTGCGGTGCGCAGAAGATGACGAATGACTACGCCCGCACCTGCCCGGTATGCAACGTCTCGCCACCCAGCAGCACGGCCATCACGGCCTTCTGCACGTGGAGCCGGTTCTCCGCCTCGTCGAACACGCGGCTCTGCGGTCCGTCGATCACGGCGGCCGTCACTTCCTCCCCACGATGTGCCGGCAGGCAGTGCAGGAAGATTGCGCCCTTGGTCGCACGCTGCATCACATGGTCGTTGACGATGTAGCCCTGGAACGCGTGCACGCGCTGTTCTCGCTCTGCTTCCTGACCCATCGACGCCCACACATCCGTCGTCACCACGGTCGCACCATCGGCGGCTTCGGCCGGATCGCGCAGCAGACGCACGTCGGTCTGCTTCTGCGCCCGCGCCAGCAACACCGGATCAGGATCATATCCTTCCGGGCAGGCCAGCCGCAGCGGAAAGCCGAAGGCCGCCGCCGCATCGATCCACGAGTTGGCCATGTTGTTGCCATCACCGATCCACGCCACCACCTGCTTCCGTTCATCGTTGAGATGCTGGCGGACGGTGAGCACATCGGCGAGCACCTGACAGGGGTGCTGCAGGTCCGTCAACCCGTTGATCACGGGCACCTGCGCATGCTTCGCGAGGTTGAGCACATCATCGTGCGCGAAGGTGCGAATCATGATGCCATCGACGTAGCGCGTCAGCACCTGCGCCGTATCGGAGAGTGGCTCACCACGGCCCAGCTGCACATCGCGATCGGACAGGAACAGCGCGTGCCCGCCAAGCTGGAAGGTGCCGACTTCGAACGACACGCGCGTGCGCGTGGACGCCTTCATGAACAGCATCGCCAGCGTCTTGCCACGCAATGGGCGCCGGTCGTAGTCGCCGCGCCGCATGCGGTCAGCAAGACGCAGCAGCGCATCCAGCTCGTAGCGATCGAAATCCGGAATCGCGAGGAAGTCGCGGTGGTGGCGCTCGACGGACATGGCGGCAGGAGCGAGGGAACGGACGGACAACCCGGCACGGACCGGAAAGCGAGTCAACCTAGCGCCAATGCCGGTGGCGTCAACGACGCCGGCACCTCAGAGGATGTAGCGCCGGAGATCCTCGTCCTGCGAGACATCCTCGAGTCGCGCCCGCACCATCGGCGCATCCACCACCAGCCCTTCGGCACCGGACTCCGGCAGGCCGTAGAGCAACTCCTCGAGCAGCGTCGTCATCACCGTATGGAGCCGTCTCGCACCGATGTTCTCCATGCGCGCGTTGCAGACCGTCGCCACCCGCGCCAGTTCGGCAATGCCGTCGGCAGCGAATGTCAGCGACGACCCTTCGGACGCCACCAGCGCCGCGTACTGCTTCGTCAGCGCGTGTTCCGGCTCGGTCATGATGCGCACGAAGTCTGCTTCGGTGAGCGGCAGCAATTCCACCCGGATCGGAAACCGGCCCTGCAGCTCCGGTATCAGGTCGCTTGGCTTGGAGACGTGGAACGCGCCGGCGGCGATGAACAGCACATGATCGGTCTTCACCGTGCCGTACTTCGTCTGCACCGCCGATCCCTCGACGATCGGCAGCAGATCGCGCTGCACCCCTTCGCGCGACACATCCGGCCCCGCCTGCCCGCCGCGCTGCCCCGCGATCTTGTCGATCTCGTCGAGGAAGATGATCCCGGTTTGCTCGGTTCGTTCGATCGCTTCGGCAATCACGTCATCGCGGTCGAGCATCCGGTCGAATTCCTGGCTCAGCAGCACGCGGCGTGCTTCGGCGACGGTCATGGTGCGCTTGCGTGTTCGCTTCGGCAGCATGTCCTGCAGCATCTGCGTGAACTGCTCCATTCCTTCCTGCGCGCCCGGCTGATTGACCATCCCCATCATCGGCGGAGCCGACACGGGCATGTCCAGATCGATCGTCCGCTGTTCGAGCTGCCCGTCGCGGAGCAGCGTGCGCAACTTGTCACGTGTGCGCTGATGCCGGTCCGTTTCGGCGTCGCTGATGGGCGCCGTGGTGGCGGCACCGGAGGCGCCGACGAGAAAGATGTTCGGCGACGCCGAAGGCGCGTCAGCGGTGGTTGCCGGGTCGGCCGGCTTCGGTGCAACAGCCGGCGCCGGTGCCGGCAGCAGCGCGTCCAGCAGCCGCTCTTCCACACGCTCCGAGGCTTCGCTGGTGATCTCCGCCTCGCGCTCGCTGCGCACCAGGTCCATCGCGGCTTCGATCAGGTCGCGCACCATCGATTCGACATCACGCCCCACATACCCGACTTCGGTGAACTTCGATGCCTCCACCTTCACAAAAGGTGCGGCAGCCAGCGTCGAGAGGCGCCGCGCGATCTCCGTCTTGCCGCACCCGGTCGGCCCGATGAGGATGATGTTGTTCGGCGAGATTTCCCGACGGATCGTGTCGGGTGCATGCTGCCGGCGCCACCGGTTCCGCAGCGCGATCGCGACCGCCTTCTTGGCGCTCGACTGGCCGATGATGTAGCGGTCGAGCTCCGCGACGATCCGTCGCGGCGTGAGATCGACGAGGCGCGCGAGCGCCCGGGCAGTGCGCGGCGACGGCATTGGTCAGGCAGTGGGTTCGAGAACGGTGATGTTCGTATTGGTGTAGACGCAGATCTCGCCCGCGATCTGCATGCCATGTTCCACGATTTCGCGGGCGCTCATCTGCGTGTGCCGCATCAACGCTCGTGCCGCCGACAGCGCGTAGATGCCGCCGGAGCCAATGGCCATGATGCCGTCATCCGACTCGATGACGTCACCATTGCCGCTGATCGTGAACAGCGTGTCTTTGTCGCCGACGATCAGCAATGCTTCCAGTCGCCGCAGCACGCGATCACTGCGCCAGTCCTTCGCCAGCTCGACGACGGCCTTCGGCAGGTTCTCGCCGTAGCGTTCCAGTTTCTCCTCGAACTTCTCGAAGAGCGTGAAGGCATCGGCGGCGGCACCGGCGAATCCGGCCACGAGTTTGCCATTGCCGAGCCGACGGACCTTCTTCGCGGTCGCCTTGGCGATGGTCTGACCCATCGACACCTGTCCATCGCCGCCGATGGCAATCAGCCCATTGCGGCGGACGGCGAGAATGGTCGTGGCGTGGAATACCGGCATCGTGTCTGACATGCCGGAATATCAGCTCTGGGCCGCCGACGACAAAGGGCGATCCGTGGGGACGGAGTTCTTGAGCTCACCAACTCCGTCCCCATGAGCTCACGAACTCCGTCCCCAACGGTCAGGCGCGCGGATGGGCCTTCGCGTACGCGGCCTTGAGCCGTTCGACGCTGGTATGGGTGTAGATCTGGGTCGTGCTGACACTGGCGTGCCCCAGCAGTTCCTGCACCGCGCGCAGTTCCGCGCCGGCATCCAGCAGGTGCGTCGCAAAGGTATGCCGCAGCGCATGCACGCTGGCGCCGTCGGGCGCATCGACGAGTGCCAGCAACCCGGTCATGGCCAGCTGAATGCCGCGGCGCGACAACCGTCGCCCACGCGGGTTGAGAAACCACGCCGCCCGATCGGCCTTGGCGCCGATACTGCGAATGAGCTCGTCACGGCGCACCTCGTAGTTGATATTGGCCAGCCGAGCCGGGCCGCCGAACGGAATGATGCGCTCCTTGCGCCCCTTGCCGCGCACCTTCGCGCGCAGGGACACCAGATCGACGTCAGCACGATCGAGCCCATGCAGTTCCGAGAGGCGCATCCCCGTGGCGTAGAACAGCTCGAGCATCGCCAGGTTGCGCACATCGTTCCACGCACCGCCATGCGCCCGGGTGGTGGCCGCGTCGATCAGCGTCTGCATGGTGCCGCTGTCGAGATGGGCCGGCAGGTGCCGCCCGATCTTCGGTGTCCGCACGCTGCGCGCGGGGTTGGCCGACACATGTTCGTCGCGATGCAGGTAGCGGTAGAAGCCGCGCACTGCACTCAGCGTCCGCGCGATCGACCGCCGTTCGAGCCCCTGCCGCGACAGAAACCCGAGGAAGCTGCGAATCGTGTTGCGATCCACCGTGCCCCAATCCCAGGTCGCGCCCTGCGCCTTCGCGCCCAGGAAGGTGGTGAAGCGCGCGAGATCGGAGGTATAGGCCGTCACCGTGTGCGCCGACATCTGTCGCTCCTTCTGCAGATGCAGCAACCATTCGGCAACCAACGGTGGTGGTGCGACGACCTCACGGGGCCCGGGACTCTCCGCAGCGACCGCCTTCACCGCGACCTTCCGCGCCATCAGACCGTGAGGCCAGCCAGCGACAGCGACACGATCCACGCCGCCTGCTCACGCAGCGCGCGATCAGCCATCGCCTGCTTGCGTTCCATCTTGTCGCGCGGCGGATTCGGCAGATCATCCACCAATCCGTAGTTCGCGTTCATCGGCTGGAAGTGCTTCGGATCCGCCTCGCGCAGGTATCGGTAGAGTGCGCCGAGCATCGTGGTCGGCGGCGGAATCACCGGCTCCTCGCCCTGCAGCATCCGTGAGAGGTTGATGCCCGCCAGCAGGCCGGTGGCGCTACTCTCGGTGTAGCCCTCGACCCCGGTCAGCTGGCCGGCGAACATCGTGAGCGGCGCATCCCGCAGTGACAGATGCGGTGTCAGTGTGGCCGGCGCGTTGAGATAGGAGTTGCGATGGATGCTGCCGTAGCGCAGGAACTCGGCATCGGCCAGCCCCGGAATCATGCGAAACACGCGCTGCTGCTCGCCGATGCGCAGTCGCGTCTGGAACCCCACCAGATTCCACATCCGCCCCGCGCGATCTTCCTGCCGCAGCTGCAACACGGCCCATGGCCGCTTGCCGGTGCGCGGGTCGCGCAGCCCGATCGGCTTCATCGGGCCGAACCGCAGCGTCTCGCGCCCCCGCTTCACCATCTCTTCGGCCGGCATGCACCCTTCGAAGTACGGCACGGCGTCGAACTCGTGCGCGGTGAACTGATCGCCCGCAGCGAGAGCGTCGATGAACGCCTCGTACTCCTCCTTGTTGAACGGCGCGTTCAGGTACGCCCCTTCCTCGGCGGCGCCGTCCATCGTCTCCTTGTTCCAGCGACTGGCGCGAAACAGCAGCGACTGATCGAGGGATTCATAGCTCACCACTGGCGCAATGGAGTCGTAGAACGCCAGCGACTCGATGCCAAGCCGGGCGCGAATCACCTCAGCCAGCGCGTCGGAGGTGAGCGGACCGGTCGCGATGATGCCAATCTCCGGCAGCGCCGACACCTCGTCACACACGACGGTGATGTTCGCGTGACCCCGCACCCGCGCATCGAGGGTGGCGGCGAAGACTTCGCGATCGACCGCCAGCGCGGAGCCACCAGGTACTCGCGCCTGATCGGCGGCCCACAGCACCACACTGCCCAGCGCGCGCATCTCGGCCTTCAGCAGGCCGTGTGCGTTGGCAGTCTCGGTGCTCTTGAACGTGTTCGAGCAGACCAGTTCACCGAGTCGATCGGTCTTGTGGGCCGCCGTCCCGCGCACTGGACGCATCTCATGCAGCACGACCCGATGCCCACGCTCCGCCAGCTGGAACGCCGCCTCGCTGCCGGCCAGTCCACCACCCACGATCTCGATTGCCGTCATCGTCAGGCCTTGGCGCGCGCCGTCTTCTTTCGCGCCGGCTTCTTCTTCACGATCGGCTTGCCCGCCTTGGCTTCGAGCAGCTGCACCGCCTGCGCCATGGTCACGGCATCGGGCTTCACGTCATTCGGCAACGTGGCACGAATCGGCTTGGCCTTCCGATCACTGGTGTTCGGGCCGAGCTGCACATACGGGCCATAGCGGCCGTCGAACACCAGCACCGTCCGACCGTCCTCGGGATGCGGGCCAAGCTCACGCAATGGTGTCACGACACTGCTGCTTGCACCGCGGCGTCCCTTCGGCTGACTGAGCAGCTCGAGCGCGCGCGGCAGGCCGATGGTCAGGACATCATCACCGGCTGGAATACTGCGGAAATCATCCTTGCCGGCGTCGCCGCCCTTGACGTGCACGATGAACGGACCGAACCGGCCAAGGCTCGCGCGAATGGCGTGCCCGGTCTCTGGATGTGTGCCCAGCGTGCGCGGCAGCGAGATGAGTCCCGTCGCGATTTCGAGCGTGATGTTATCCAGCGTCACGCCCTTCGGCAGCGAGGTGCGCTTCGGCTTGGTCTTGCTGCCTTCCTCGACATCACCGAGCTGCACGTAGGGGCCGTACTCACCGCGCATCTTGTAGATCGGCAGACCCGACCCGGGATCGATGCCGATCACCGGTGGGCCTTCCTGACGCGTGCGCAGCAACTCCTGCACGAGGTCATCGGTCAGGTCGCCGGGTGCCATGTCGCTTGGCAAGGACGCACGCAGCGGCGTGCCATCCTCCACCACTTCCACGTACGGGCCATAGCGCCCGATGCGGATGTCGGCGTTCACGCCTTCGAGCTTCACCAGTCGCGCACCACCGGCTTCCTTCTTCAAGGCAAGCGCACTCTGATCCACCATCGGCTTCAGGCCCGGATGCGCCTTGTCGCCAAAGAAGAACTGTTTCAGGTAGGCCAGCTGATCCAGCTCACCATTGGCGATATCGTCGAGCTGCGACTCCATCTTGGCGGTGAACTGCGTGTCGACCAGCGAGGTGATGCGATCCTCGAGCAGCGCCGTCACGGCGAACGCCGTGAACGTCGGCACCAGCGCCTTGCCATCCTGACGCACATAGCCGCGATTCTGGATGGTGTCCATGATCGAGGCGTAGGTGCTGGGGCGACCGATACCGAGTTCCTCGAGCATCTTCACCAGCGACGCTTCAGTATAGCGGGCGGGAGGCTGGGTGTCGTGCTTCACGGCCTCGAGCGCGCGACAGTCCGGCGTGTCGCCCACGACCAGCGCCGGCAGCACCACTTCCTTGTCATCCAGTGCGGCCTCGGGATCGTCCGACCCTTCGACATAGGCCCGAATGAAACCGGCAAAGTCGATCCGCTTGCCGCTCGCACGAAACTCCGCGTTTTCGGCCGTGATGGTGACCACCATGCGCGTCTGGCGCGAGTCGGGCATCTGGCTCGCGACGGTGCGCTTCCAGATCAGCTCATACAGGCGCAATTCGCGACCGCTGAGCCCCGTCTCCTCGGGCGTGCGGAAACGAATCTCCTTGGCGTCGATTGCTGGACGAATGGCTTCGTGCGCTTCCTGCGCCAGCTCCGATTTGTTGGTGTAATAGCGTGGTGATTCCGGCACGAAGGCATCGCCGTACGTCCTGGCCTGCTTCCTCGCGGCTTCGATCCCGTCTCTCGACAGCGTCACGGAATCCGTGCGCATATACGTGATGAAGCCGCGCTCGTACAGATCCTGCGCCACGCGCATCGCCTCACGCGCACCGAGCCCCAGCTTCCGGTTGGCTTCCTGCTGCAGCGTGGACGTGGTGAACGGCGGCGACGGACGCGAGGTGAACGGTTCCTCGGTGCGGTCGGTCACCTTCCACTGAGCACCCTCGAGGCGCGTGACGAGTGCGGTGCCGGCGGCTTCGTCGAGCAGCACGAGGTCCTTCACGCCTGCTCCCTCGGCCCCCGTGAGGCGACCGGTGGTCTTGTCGAAATCGCGCCCCGTGGCGATGCGCTTGCCGCCCACGGTGACCAGCTTCGCCTCGAACTGGGCCTCGCGATGCACGAGCTGCGCCACCAGGTCCCACCACGTTCCGCTGCGAAAGGCGCGTCGTTCCTTCTCTCGCGCCACCACCAGCTTCACCGCGACACTCTGCACGCGCCCGGCCGAGAGTCGCGGCGCGACGGTGGTCCAGAGTAGCGGCGACACGGTGTAGCCGGTGAGCCGATCGATGATGCGACGCGCTTCCTGCGCCTTCACGAGATTCTCGTCCACCTCGCGGGTGTCTTCGAGCGCCTCGAGGATGGCGCGCTGCGTGATCTCGTGGAACACCATGCGCCGCACCGGCACCTTCGGCTTCAGTTCCTGCAGCAGGTGCCAGGAAATACTCTCCCCTTCGCGGTCTTCGTCGGTGGCGAGATAGAGGCGATCGACGTCCCTCAGCGCCGCCCGGATCTCCGTCAGCACTTTCCGCGAACCACTCGGCACCACGTAGAGCGGTGCGAAGTCATTGTCGACGTCCACGCCGATTCGGGCCCACGCATCCTTCTTGTACTTCTCCGGGATCTCGCTGGCGTTCTGCGGCAAGTCGCGTACATGCCCTACCGACGCCAGAACCTTGTAGCCGGACGGCAGAAAGCGGCTGATCGTCCGGGCCTTCGTCGGCGACTCCACGATGACCAGCGTGCGGCCGCTCGAATCACCCGCCCCCGCGCTGCGGCCCGAAGGCGCACGCCGAGTGACGGTCTTTTGGGCCGTGGAGGGCCGGGCCGTCGCTTTCTTCGCCGCCGTCTTGCGGGCGGGGGTCTTCCCAGTGGAACCAGCCATCAGTGTCTGTGCGTGTAACAGGAAATTGGCGAGCGGCGACCTGACGCTCGCACGAACCGTCAGTGGATGGTCATCGGCTCCGGACCGGAACCATGATCCTCCAGTCCAGCACCTTCCAGCAGCGAGCGGACATCGTCCAGCGCGATCCGCCCGTCGATGTGCGCCAAGGCGCGATCGATCACCTGCTCCAGTTCGGCCGGGCTGAGGAAGCCGGCTCCTGCCAGCGACAGGAGATGCCCCCACGCCTCAGTGGAGAACCGGCCACGCTCATGCGGACCCAAGACCCGGAATCCCATGTGTCCCCCCTCCGAGCCGACGTGCCACACCAGTGTCGGCGCCCCCGAGTGGGACGCGTGCACTGCGGCATACTATAACGTCGCGGGACCGTGACACGCCCCGACGTTTTCCGATGCCCGCAACACTTCACGTACCCCACACTTCGGGGGAGGGCGAACCTAGCCCTGCGGCTCCGGCGCGGCAAGCGCCACGATGGCGCTGACAACTCCTTGCCAGCCAAGGACTTCCGTGTCGATGACGGCGTCCGCCGTCGCGTAGCGATCCCGACGGGACGACAGGATTCTGGCCAGAGTGGCGACGGGATCGCCGGACGCCAGCAGCGGGCGCAGCCGGATCCGGGGGCCCATGCGCGCCACCGCGGCCGGCGGGCTGACCTTCAGCCAGATGATGGTCGCGCCCGGCTTGACGAGGGCGACGTTCTCCGGGTCCATCATCCACCCGCCACCTGGGGCCACGATACTCGCCGGTTCACTGGCGAGCGTGGCGGTGGCAGTACGCTCCAGCGCCCGGAACGCCGCCTCGCCATCCTGCGCAAAGATCTCGGGTATCGGCCGGCCCGCGAGCTCGACAATACGCCGATCGAGGTCGACGAAAGGCCACCGCAAGCGTCGCGCTGCACGGCGACCGTGGGTCGTTTTTCCAGCGCCCGGCAGGCCGATCAGGATCAGGTGCGCCGGAAAGCCCACCGCGGCGTCGCTCACCCCAGTCGCTGCGCGACCTGAGTCACGTACGCGTCGTAGTTCCGACGCACTTCGGCCAGCGAGTCACCGCCAAACTTCTCCAGCATCGCATCGGCGAGCACCAGCGCCAGCATCGCTTCAGCAATCACCCCCATCGCCGGCACGGCGGTCACATCGCTCCGCTCCACCACCGCCTCGGCCGCCGCCGACGTCGTGGTGTCGATGGTCTGCAGTGGCTTCATGAGGGTGGCAATCGGCTTCATGGCCACGCGGACTACCACCGGCTCGCCGTTGGTCATCCCGCCATCGAGCCCACCGGCGCGATTGGTCGTCCGCCGCACGTTGCCGGCGAGCGCACGGCCCGCCTCCATCACGATTGCATCGTGCACGTCGGCACCCGTCAGTCGTGCTGCGTCAAAACCGATCCCGATCTCGACGCCCTTGACCGCCGGAATCGACAGCATCGCCTGACCGATCCGGCCATCGAGCTTGCGATCCCAGCTGACATGCGAGCCCAGCCCGACGGGTAGTCCGCGCGCCACCACTTCACAGATGCCGCCGAGGGTGTTGCCGTCGGCCTTGGCGGAGTCGATGCGTGCAATGATCCGCGCCTCGGCATCGGGATCGAGCGTCCGCACTGGGCTCAGGTCAGCGACCGCGTTGATATCCTCCGGCAGTGCCACGACCCCCGCATCCACGCCGCCGAGGTGCACGAGATGGCTGCCGATCGTGACGCCGAAGGCTTTCAGGAGCATGCGCGCAATCGCGGCACCGGCCACACGCGCAGTGGTCTCGCGGGCCGACGCGCGCTCGAGGATGTCACGGGCATCGTCGCGGTCGTACTTGAGGATGCCCGTGAGGTCGGCGTGGCCGGGCCGCGGACGTGTCACCGAGCGATGCCGGGGTCCGTCGGTGTCCGTCTCGCGCGGCGCCGGATCCATGATCTCGACCCAGTTCTTCCAGTCCCGGTTGCGGATCAGCATTGCGATCGGCGAGCCGAGCGTCTCACCCGCCCGTACCCCGCTCAGGAACTCGATTTCGTCGCGTTCGATCTGCATGCGGCGCCCGCGCCCATACCCCTGCTGCCGGCGGAAGAGGTCAGCGTTGATGTCGTCGGCGCGCAGCGGCAGGCCAGCCGGCAGGCCCTCGAGGGTGCAGACGAGGGCTGGGCCGTGCGATTCGCCGGCCGTGGTAAGGCGGAGGAGACGGAGCATGATGCGTTCAATCTACGTCGCCTGGGCCCGCACCATACCCTCACACGACACCGACGGCCCGCTCGCAGGTGCGCGAACGGGCCGTCGGTGTCGTGCCGCAGCGGTCGATCAGTTACACGTTGCCGCGTAGTCCGCCGGATTGAGATCGAGCACCACCACGCCGCGCGCCGTGGCACCGACCGCCACGATCCGTGACCCGCGGATTGCCGTCTTGAGCGGACCGATGATCGGGTCCTTGATCGCGATCACCCCCACACGCTGGAAGCAGCGGGTGTCGAACACTTCGAGCACCGGTTCGCGCGACGCAGCGAAGGAGAGTCGCGTGGCGAGGGTTCCACCGGAGAGATTCGGGCCTGGCGCGTTCAGCGGATGGAAGTCGAAGCCGGCGTTGCCACCCTGGGTCTGCAGCAGCCCGTAGAGGCGCAGGGTGTTGTTGAAGAGATAGGTCGAGTCGGCACGGATCGCGAACAGTTCGCCGTCGGCACTCACCGCCACACCCCGCACCGGCGAGAAGGCGTTGGCGATCAGGTCGGACACGTCACTCGGCGGCGAGACTCCGGCGTCGATGAACGAGAGCTGCGACGTGTAGGTGGTGATCTGCCCGGTGGTGGTGTCGGTGACCACCTGCTGCCCGTAGCGGCGCAGGCCGGCGTCGATGTCATGCGTCAGCGTCCGGCTGCCCTTGGCGACGCCACCTTCACCGAAGATCGATCGCTTGAAGTTGGCCGAGTTGCGGACGAAGGTCGTGTCGCGGAAGCCGATGTCCGCCATCGTGACCAGCATGCCGGCATCGCGTGTCGGGAAGCCTGCGGCATCCATCCGGATCGGGAACGGCACCAGGGTGGAGTCCGACCCGTACGTACCAGAACGGAAGCGGACCACTTCCAGTGTGTCGCCCTTGTTGTCACGCAGGAACGTCGCGTGCTCGAAGAACAGGTGCGACGAGCGACGGGTGATGTTCTCCCAACGGATCGTACCCTTGTCCGCGAAACCACCCGACTGACCGCCGGTTGGAGTGGTCGAGAAGACCACGGTCGTTTCGGTGCAGCCGGTGTTGCAGACGGCGCCGACGTACTGCGGACGATCGGAGAAGTCGACCACTGAGCGGGTGATGTTGCCGCCAGCCACCGAGACCTTGTATGCCACCAGGTTCGGCAGCAGATACCGCTCGGTTTCCTGGCCGCTTCCATCCGAATTCAGGTTCACGAAGCTCAGGTTCGTACCACCGGAGTTCGCGACGATCAGACGATTCTGCACCGGGCCAAGCGGACTGCCGCGACCGGCGGGGAACACCGTAATGCCCCATGGCCGCGATCCGACCGGGATCGGCACACCGAGGAACTTGAGTGAGTCGAAGTTGAAGATCTCGAGCTGGTTCCGCTCGATGTTCGTGAGATAGAGCTTGCCTGTCGGATCATGGAAGTAGCCGTCAGCGACCCGGCCGCCATTGGGCAGGTTGCGCGTCGTACCGGCGACCAGCGTGATCGTGTCACGCGCCGTCGTCAGCGAGTCGTTCAGACGCCCCTCGGTATTGCGGGCGAACGGGCGCAGGATGAGCCGCGTGGCCGCGCCGGAGGCTGGCGCCGGCAGGGACATGCGCAGCGTGACCGGCACGGAGGTTGGACCGTTCGGCACCACCTGCGAGTCACGACGGACCGCGCCACCAGCGACCGTCCGGATGTCATACCCGACGTAGCCGATACCCACCGGGTCCTGTGCTTCGACGAACACCGTGTCGGTCGATTCGACACGCTCGGTGGTACCGAAGCGCGCGATCTTCGGGATCGTCTGGCCATTGCCTGCGGCCAGCACTTCCACCGGCACCGGCGCTCCGGCGGTCCGCTGTCCGATGGAGTCCACCACATACGGCACGAGGTTGTAGAACCCGGCGACCGCGGTGGCCGGAATCACGAAGTTGAGCGTCGTCGACAGGCTGTCCTGCAGCGGACTGCTGAACGTTGCCGAGTCGCCCGGCAGTGCTGTGCCACCCGCGGGCGGCGTGACGTTGAAGCCGACGAATCGCACCTTGCGCAGCGTGCGGGCAGCGAAGCCGACGACCACCGATCGACCGCGAACCGCCTGCGTGTTGTTCTGCGGGCTGGTGATGGTGACGAAGCCGGGCTGCCGGCTGCCGACGGCCATGACGGTCGTGTCCGGCTTCGACTTGTTGCCGTTGCCGTCCTCGGCCTGCGTGATGAGCGTGACCTGTGAGCCGGGCACCACATTGCCTGGCACACGGACGGTGAACTCCTTGGTGTACGCAGTCACGGCAGCCCGCACCGTGTCTGCCACGACGCGCGAGAGCGCACCGGCCAGTTCCACATTCACGAACTTCACGCCAAGGTTGTCGTTTGCCTGCACGCTGAAGGCGAAGATCGAGTCCGGGCTGGTCGCGCGGATCACGGAGACACTTGGTGCCGTGCGATCCAGCGTGTTGTTGTCGACTGTCGGATCTCCGTCACCGCACGCGGTGAGGGAAGTGGCGAGCACCAGCGGAAGCCAGCGCAGCGCGCGCGAAACCATCGTCGGTTCTGTGCGCATGAGTGATTATCGACCGGGGTTGGGGGCCGGCGTACGAGCCTCGCCGTCGTCCAGGATGTGCGGGGACACCAGGATCACGAGATCGCGCTTCTGCTCGTTCTTCCGGGTGGTCGAGAACAGGCGACCGAGGTAGGGCAGATCCATCAGGAACGGCACGCCACGGCGGGACTTGGTCACCTGCGTGATCGTGAGGCCGCCGATCACGGCGGTCTCACCATCCGGCACCATCAGCGTGTTGTCGGCGCGCTGCTTGTCGAAGATGAACCCGACATCGGAACTGGCCAGCGACGCTGAGCTGTTCTCGGCATGGATCGTCATCATGATCTGCCGGTTGTTCGTGATGCGTGGCGTCACCGAGAGGGAGATACCCACTTCCTTCAGCTGCACCGTGGCGCGCGGAATGTTGATCTGGCCTTGCGCACCGCCGGCACCGGCACCGGCACCGGCGTCAAGCACACGGATCGGGATTTCCTGACCCACCAGGATTTCCGCCTTGCGGTTGTCGAGCGTCACGACGGTCGGCTCGGCCTGCACGTCGGCGAGCGACGATTCCTGCAGCGCCTGGATGAACGGGGTGAGCGAGTATTTGCCGATCGCCGCGCTGAAGATCAGGTTGAGCGCCGGGCTCGAGATGCTCGAGTTGGCGTTGGCGATGGCCGAGATGGTGTTGCCACCGAGATCGACGCGATCGCCGATCACCGGCTGCAGCACTTCGCGGAACGCGTCGGGCACACCGTCGCCGTTGCGGTCGATCGGGATCTGCTGCACCACTTCCTGACGCGGAATGACGGTGTTGAAGAACTGACGCGCCGTCCCGATGTCGTAGGTGATGCCCAGTTCCTGCAGGCTGCTCCGGTTGACGAAGATGATCTTCGCCTTGATCGCAACCTGTGGTGTGCGGCGGTCGATGGAGCGGACGTAGCTGATCACGTCATCCATGCGGCTCTGCACTTCGCGGATCAGCAGTGAGTTGGTGGCGCTGTCGGCCTGCACGCTGCCCCGGACGACACAGCCATTCGGCACCGCGCCCGGCGTCGTGGCCGCGCTGGCACCCGCCGACGGGCCACCGGCACCCGGCACACAATCGCGCGTCAGCAGCCCGCGGACCGTGGTCGCCAGCGACGTGGCGTTGGCGTAGTTGACACTCACCACCTGCGTCATGAGCGGCTCGAGCGACTGCTTGTCGAGCATGTTCTTGTACGAGTCGACGATGATGATGCCGTTCGGCTC
The DNA here is from genome assembly GCA_031374935.1 of Gemmatimonadaceae bacterium. GTDB lineage: Bacteria > Gemmatimonadota > Gemmatimonadetes > Gemmatimonadales > Gemmatimonadaceae > JACMLX01. Next base: position 39,023 of record JANMHB010000152.1, read on the forward strand.
TTCACTGGCGGCCAGGCCCTGCGCGCTGAGGATGGCGGCCAGCGCCTCGTCCCACGGCTTGTCCTTCACATCGGCGGTGATGCTGCCGGTGACGTCGCGGCCGACGATGATGGTGCGGTTCGCAAAGCTGGCGAAGGCCGCGATCACGTCGCGGATATCGGCTTCCTGATAGCTGACGGTGATGCGCGGCTTGGGCGGCTTGCCGCGGCTGGCGGACGGCGATCCCACCATCGGCGCTTCAGGCGTCTGATAGGCCACCTGTGACCGGTTGTCACCGGCGGCAGCCCGGGCACTGGAGACCGTCGAATCCATCACGGCCGTTGCCGTCACTTCGCGTGCCGCGACCGCCTCGGTGCGACGACCCGGCATCGTTTCGCCCGTGCTCCAGGCGGCGATGTCGGTGCCGCCCGCCATGGCGATGCGCACTTCGTTGCCACCCGAGAGTGTGTAGCGCGCGGCGCCGTCAACGTCGATCACGACGCGGACGATGTCGGGCCGGTACTGGGCCATCCGGATGTTCTGCACCGGGCCTCGCGGCTGACCGTCATACGAACGGCCGCCGAGTGCACCGAGCGTCGTGCCCGGCAGGTCGAGGACGATGCGATTGGGTCCGGCCAGCGTGAAGGCCGATCGCGCCACCGAGTCGGTGAGCGAGACGGCGACCACCGTGCCTGACGCATTCGATTCAACGCGCACCCCCTGAACGAGGGCCTGCGCGGCGGCGGGAGTGGGAGCAGCCGACATCGCGGCAAACACCGCGACCCCGGCTGCGGCCACGCGATACCAACCGCGCAGCGGCGTCAAAACGTGCATCCGGTTCATCATGGTGCCCTCGTCGGCGTGATGGTCCTGGTCGAATCACCCATTTCGATACTCTCCTGCCGGCTGATCCCGAACTCGTCGATCGCAAACACGACCCGACGCGGTTCGATACTGGCCACGCGCATGCGTCCGAGCGGCTGCCCGACGCGTACGCGGTACTGCTCCTTCGTGGTCCGATCGCGGAAGATCGCGATCGATTGTGCGCCACCAGACCCGTTCCGGGTGGCGTAGGCAATGCCCACCAGCGACAGATCGGCGATGGTCGGGCGCAGCACCCCGGTCGTCGCCAGCGAGACGAACGGATCGCGGCGGCCGCCGGCATCGTAGGCGAACGTCTCGCGGCGGTACGCCAGCTGCTCACGACGAGCGAGCGAATCGCGCTTGGCGGCGCTGGTCGCAACGGTCGAGCGACTGCTGGCCGGCTCGGCACGTGCGATCGTCTGCTGTGCGTGCAGCGGCGTGGCGAACGCCGTCAGCAGCGTGGCGACGGCGAGCACGCGGACAGGCATGTGGCTCACGGGGTGGTTCCTCCACGACGCGTCGTCGACACCGGCTCTCCGCCGCGCGCGACATACGTCTCGATATCGAACTCCGTCTGGATGGGTGCCTCCGACGCCGGCATCCGGCGACGCATGGGCCCCGTGCCGAACTGCGGCGTGTTGTTCGCGCCGTCGGCCATCTTCATCTTCAGCACCATCGGGTTCACGATGCGCGGCAGGCTGCCGACGTTGGTGAGGAATTCGGTCATGTTGTTGTAGCCGCCCTTCACGATCAGGCGGTAGCGATGGGCATCGTAGTTCTCGCCGCCACTGGCCACCGGCTGCGGCGTGACGCTGGCGATGTCGAGGCCGACCCGGCGGGCCGAGTTCGACACCTGCTCCAGCAGGCCCGGCACTTCATTGACGGTCGGCACGAGCTGACGCATGACGGCGAGGTTCTCCGCGTACTTCGCTGCATCTTCCTTCAGCTGCCGCAGGTTGCCGGCCTTCAGTTCGTTGGCCGCCTTCTGGTTGGCGGACGTCAGCGTCTCCACGTGGGAGTTCTGCTCGGTGATCGTTTCGGCCTTCGGCGTGAAGACGTACATGTAGAACAGGACGCTGAGGCCGATGGCGAAGATGATGACGGCCAGCAGGGACTGTTCGCGCTTGGTGAATGAGTTCAGCATGTCAGCGTACCGACAAGGTGATCGGGACCGTCGTGACGGCCGCCGGGTCCGGCTTCTGGTATTGCACGTCGAGCGTGAATTCGGTGACTTCGCGGTTGTCCACCAGCATCACGTTCGACTTGTTGAGCGTGACGTTCTGGACGAAGGGCGAGCTTTCGAGGATGCGCATGAAGCGGGTCAGCGCCTGGATGTCGACGGTGTTGCCGACGACCTGGAAAACGACCTGCGGTTCGACGACGGGCTTGGACTTCTTCACGGAATCGCCAGCCGCCTTGGTCGTGGTATCGCGCTGCGGCAAGACCGCCTTCTGGCTCACCTGCGTGATCGTGGTGATCCAGGTGTAGGGCGGGAGCGCGCGGCTGATCTCATCCAGGATGTGCGGCCAGACGTAGCGGCTGTCGTCGATCTGCTGAATGATGCCCAGCTGCGTGATCAGGGAGTCGCGGCGCGCGATCACCGCCTTTCGCTCACCGATGACCGACGAGAAGCGCGCCGAGTCGGCCAGCTCCTGCTGCAGGCGTTCATCGAGGGTGGCCAGCTGGCGATCCTGGTACCAGAAGCCGCCGCCGACGCCAAACACCGCCAGCGCCACGGCGATACCGGCCGCGGCCGAAATCATCGGCCGCGCCGGCGCTGGTGCGCTGTCATCGAGGGCAATGTTCGCCGAGTCCTTGTTGCGCTGGAACCGCGCGAGGAAGGCGAGGCCGCCCGACTTTTTCTTGCCGGAGCCTTCGCCCGGGCTGAGAAGATTGATTTCAATCATGATGTCTGCTCCTCAGGCCACTTGGCGGAGAGCGAGGCCAACCGGCAACACCAGCAGCGACGCCACTTCATCGGCATTCACGTCGGCGAGTGCGCCATCGGCCACTGCCAGGTTGAGCAACGGATTCACCGGCCGGACCGGGATGCGCAGCAGGCCGGCGAGGCGTTCCGCCAGCCCGGTCACGCGCGCCCCACCGCCGGCGATGTAGACCTCGCGAATCGGACGGACGGTGCGCGACAGCGACTGCGCCACGGTGCCGGTGCGCTCGATTTCCTTCGCCAGTTCCTCGCCGCGCCGATGCACGACGTTGTCGAGCGCTGGCGTGGTGGTGGCCGCGACGAGGGCCGAGTCGGCGTCGTCGGCGGTCATGCGCGCATCGCGCTGCAGGTCTTCGCGCAGCCGGCGCACGCCGACGGTGTTGTCGCGGGTCAGGATCGGGATGCCGTCATCGAGCACGCTGACGTTGCAGACATCGTTGCCGATGTTCACCAGTGCCACCGTGCCGCGCATCGCGTCGGGATGATTGAACTCGAACGCGTTGTGCAGCGCGAACGCCTCGACGTCGATCACCTTGGCATCGACGCCGGCGTCCCGCAGCAGTTGCACCCGCGCATCGATCAGATCCCGCTTGGCGACGGCCATCAGCACCGACATCTCGGACGATTCCCCATCGGGATCGAGCACCTGATAGTCGAGCGAAATCGAGCTCGTATCGAAGGGAACGATCTGCTCGGCCTCCCACTGCATGGCCTCGCGCAGTTCGCTCATCTTGTTGCGGTCGATCACGACCTTGCGGACGATGACGTTGCCGCCGCCGACCGCGGCGACGATGTGCGCGCCCTTCGTTTCCGCCGACGCCGCGGCAAGGGCGTTCTGGACGGCCAGAATCACGAGCGCGTGATCCATCACTTCGCCTTCGACGATTGCGTCGGCGGGGACTGGTTCGACGACCACTCGCTGCAGTTCCGGCACGCCTTTGCCATGCTCGATCACGGCAATCTTGACGAGGCCGGACCCGATATCGAGACCGATCGTGACCTTACGTCGCTTGAAGAACGCCATCGGATGTGGGGCCAGGTGTGACGAGACCCGTACAGGGTCACCGGGGTGGGCGGTGAGCAGGGCATCGGAGCGACCGCTGGCCGTCCCGAAATGCCTTCGACAGGTGGGTCGAATTGCACACAGGGAACGAATGGCGCGCGAATAGGTAACGTCGGCGGCACAGGCGTCTGGCCTCAGAAGAGGCTCAGGTGCGTCCAGGTTGAGGATGGTCCCAGGCGCGTCACTCGCTCCACCGCGCGCCGGATCGCGCACGCGTCGTACCGGACCCGGTCACCCGCACCAAGTCCGGAATGCCCTCCGCCCGTGTCTCCAGCGATCACCGCGCCGGTCACTGCAAGGCGACCGCCGGCGTTCAGAATGGAGCCACGTGCGACGAGCACTCCCGTGAGTCGAAGGTCGGCCCCCAGCAGGAGTTCTGAATCGAGCACGAGCATTCCTTCGACAGTCAGAGGACGCGTCAGTTGACGGCGCGTCAAACGGAAGACGCCGACCAGCGAGTCCCGCACGGTGTCGGGGTCCACGGCGGGATAGCGCAGCGGATCGAAGCCGGCAGGAAACGGTGCCCGATCACTGGCCACCGGCACGCGGGGATCCCGGCAGCGCAGCTCCGACCCGATCGCCGTCGGCACCTCCACCGTGGCGGCAGGATCGACGATCCATCCGTTTGCGCCGGTGAGGGCGGCGGCCGGAAACCGGAACGGCGGCTGGAGCGGGATCACTGTCCGCCGATCGGTGTGTGCCACCACCGAAGGCACGCCGGACCGGCGCGACGCGATGCCGCGGACGAGCAGCGTGTGCCACCCCACTCGCGCCAGCGTGGTGTGCCAGGCGCCTCGTTGACCAACGCCGGACGCCAGCGTCAGCGTGTCACCCGGTTGCGCCACACGTCGCCACACTCCGGTATCGAGCAGCGCGAACGCCGCTGCGCGCGCGGAATCCGCCTGCGATTCGACGGCCGCGGTTGCGCGCTCGAGTGCGGCCACACGATCGGCACCGGCGGCCGCGCGCCAGAGCGCGAGCACACAGACACCTGCGATTGCGCTGACGGTAACCGCCACCAGCAGCGCGATGCCGCGCCGAGTCGGTTTCTCAGTGTGCTCCGACATTGATCCTCACTGAATCGGTGAGCGAACCTGTACGCGGGTGGTTCGCGCCGATCAACCGCACCTCGATGGCGCGCGTCTGCGCGAGTGCACTGTCGGCGAGCCGCCGCCCGGCCGCGTCGACTGCGCGGATGGTGAGCCCTGGTCCGGACGGCGCAGTGGGAGCCGCGAGCGGCGTGACCAGCGGCTGCGGTGTCGAGAAGCTTCGACTGCCGGCGTCCCAGGTCGCGAGTGACAATGACCACTGGCCATCACCGCCCCGCACCATCGACCAGCGTTCGCGCTGGAGCACGCGCACCAGCGCTCCTGGCCTGATGCCGGTGAGTGAAACATCGATGATCAGCCGCTGACCGGCGCGACCCGGCCAGACGGTCGTGCTGTCGCCACAGCCACCGGCTGCCGCACCGACCGCGCGAACGCCGCGATCGATCCATCGCTGATCGACGTCGCTCCAGATTCTGAGCGCATCGTCGGTGGTGACACCGCGTGGCAGCACGGTGCCCCACGGGAGCGTGTCATTGGCGGCACTGAGGACGACCGTGTCACGATCAACGGTGCAGAGGGTCGCCATGCCGATCATGTGCACCAGATCGAGCACGGAGTCCCTCGCGACGCGCAGATCGTTCGCCAACGGGTCCACGTTGCTCGCATGTCGGACCAGCGTGCGCAGACCGTCACTGAGTGCGCCGCTGCGCAGTTCGGTGGTGGACACGGTCGCCACGGTCCTGATGCTGCGTCGCGCGATGAGCGAACCGACACTGAGCAACACGAGCACGAGCAGCAGGCTGACGATCATCTCGATCAGGGTCAAACCGTCGCGCGCGGTGGAGGTGCGCATCAGTCGCACCACCCGCCACGCGCGAGGCGAATCGAGTCACCGCGCACGGAGTGCAGCGTGATCTCGTCCCGATAGGCGAGGCCATCGTGGTCACGGGACACGCCAAGCTGCCACCGCGGCTCGCGGACGACGCGGGCGATGTTGATGCTGTCGCACGGCAGCGCGTTGAGGTCGGCCAGCCCGCGCTCAGCGCGATGTAATGCCGCCCGCTGCGCACGGGCGGTGCCAAGCGCGCGCTCCGCCGCGGCGGTGGCAGCCAGCGCCCAGCTGGCGGTTGCAGACAGCAGCACCAGTGCGAGCAGAACTTCGCACAACGAGGTGCCGAATCGGGTGGTGGGCATCGGGCGCTCCGGTATGGGTGCGCCGACGATGCTGCCTGTGGTTCGTACCGCGGTAACCCGATCCGCGCGCGCCGAAGCGGAAGCGCGCGCGATCGCCGAATTCAGCCGGCGGTGACGGGCAGCAGGAGATGGATGGCCATGCCACCTTCGCGCGCGCCATCAACCCACACCGTCCCCTTGAAGACACCGACGGAGCGCCGCACCGTCGCCAGCGTCACGCCGAACTGATCGCCGGCACGTGGGCAGGCAAAGGGTTCGAAGGCGCGATCGAGATCGGCGCTGGTCGGCGTGGGCCCTGCATCGGTGATCACGATCGACAGCACCTCCGCCGGCGGCTGTGCGCGCAGCACCCAGGTTCTGAGCGCATCGCCCGCGGCACGTGGCACGATCGTGAGGCGTGAATCTCCCGTGCGCCTGACGGGGGTTTCCTCGATGTTCGCCCTGAAGACGCGTGAGACGTGCAGGGTCACGGCACTCTCGGCGGGCGAGGCGCTGCGGGCCAGCGAGATCATGGCGCACAGATCCGCACGCAGCCGGCCACCGTCAACGAGCACGGCGCAGCGCTCGATATCGAAGATGGTATTGATCGCCGGTCCGGGCACCGTCGATTCGAGATCCGCCACCAGCCGGCGCAGTTCCGCCACGACGTCGATGGCCTGGGTCGCGGTCGGCACGGCTGCAGTGACCTGGCGCAATGCCTCGGACGCCCCGACCAGCGTGCCAAGCGCGTCGGCCACCGCCGACGACGGCGGGGCCAGCGAGAGTGCCGCTCGAAGGCGACTCGCCGCGCCGTCATAGGCGGCCGACGAATCTGATCCGAGCTGGGCGAGGAAATCGTTGGTGTCCCGCTCCGCCGTGCGGAGTGCTGCCCGCGCCCCGGCATCGGCGTAGGCGGATGCGAGCGGGATCAACGCGCCATCACCCTGCGCGGTTGGCAGCCCGGCGACACCAATCGTCTGCACCTGTCGCTCAGCGTCCAGCGCGACCGCCGCCGCATGCCGACGCAGCCATCGCTCGACCACCCGCGCGAGAATGGCGACCAGTGCCACGGTGGTGAGCGCAAACACTCCTCCGACCGACAGCGCCAGAAATCGCGGCGGCACCACGCGAGGAAGTACGAAGATCAGTCCCGCGCCAACCAGCAGTGTTGCCGCGATCGGCCATGCAAGCGCATCCTGAAGCGCTCGCCGTTCCGGCGGAGTTCGGGCGGCGCGGTCGATGCGCGGAGTCATGGGAGGAGTCACGCGCGGAAACGTGTTCGGCCCGGCGCGCGGCGCAAGTCGTGCGACGGATTTCGACGTGCCGAGTCGCCTGGCGTGACCCCGATGTGGAGGTCGATCACCCGTTCGCCGGCGTACCGCCAACGTGGAGACCTGGCGCGACGACGTGCCTACCAGCAGGCAGCGGTACCGTCGGGAACACTCGACGGCATCCCGGACGGCCTCGGTGCGGTGCCAACAAACACACCGCAGGATTGCCCACCCGGGATACTGATGGCCGCGTTCCACCCAGACGTTCCCGGCGGAGTGCCCGCGACCGTGATCACCAGCGAGGCATTCCCCGGACTCGGCGCGAAGCGAAGTGCCGCCGAGTCGGCGAGGGCGGCGTACCTCGCGTTGGCGGCATAGAACTGCTCCTGCTGGGTGGCGAGGTTGTGGATGTCGGCCAGCCCTGCGGTGCGCGAGGCGCGCTGTTTGGTGTTGGCGTACTTTGGCAGCGCAAGCGCCGCCAGAATGCCGATCACGACAATCACGATCAGCAGTTCGATGAGGGTGAAACCTCGACGCGCCGTGCCGACGGCGGACCGATCCGGCCAATGCTGACGTGCAGCGACGTGGGATGACATGGATGCTGGGATTCGCGGAAGCTGTCGCATCACCGCGTGCGGCAGGCAGACAGGCGACGGTCGACGCCGAAAAGCGTCACGGTCCGGCCAGGGGAGTGGACGGACCATGCTCGACGTCAGGCCTGCCGTGGGGCGGTTACCAGCAGACCGGCACACCCGTGGGCGTTGAAGCCGGCATACCCGCTGGCGCGGCTGCGCTTCCATGATAGATGCCGCAGGCCTCGCCTGCCGGAATCGTGATCCGCGCGCTCCATCCGGTGGCAGTGGCGACCATCGTCAGCGCCGTGTTTCCCTGGGACGGCGTGAAGTTCATCCTGCCAGGAGCACTGCCGGTGTCGGCGATCGCGGCGTAGCGGTTGCTGTCGGCGTAAAAGCCTTCCTGCGAGGTTGCGAGGTTGCGCATGTCGGCAATGCCGGCCGACCGACTCGCACGCTGCTTCGTGTTCGAGAACTTCGGGATTGCAACTGCAGCGAGGATCCCGATGATCACGACGACGATCAGGAGTTCGATCAGGGTGAAGCCCTTCTTGAGAGTGCGCTGCATGGGAGGAGTCGGTTCGGGTCAACATGCTGGTGTTCGGCGCCCTTTGCGCGAACAGCGTGCTTGCGTCGGTCTCTCTCAAGGCAAGCTGGCAGCCACAACCATTACCTCCTCCTAACATCATGAAGCACAACACTTTACCGCTGAGCAGCCGCTGGCGGCAACGTGACGAAAGCGTTGCATCTTACGACAGGTACGGCATTTCGCGGGGCTCCGTCGCGCCGCGGGAGCACCTCGCAGCACATTGATGCAACTCGTGGCATTGGCTCGACTTGAGTCATTTCCGGCGCATGCCGGTGCGTGGATCCGGCGGACGTGGTGAGACGAGCGATAGTATCAACTGGCGACGGCAATTGGCGCGGCACAATTCCATTCACTGCCCGTGTCGTACTCGGAAGCGCCGGCGATCTGTGTCTCATCGAGAGCGGTTGCCCTCGTGACAGCGCACAGCATGAATTCGCACCCCGCGAATCCGACTGATACGGGGGCGTCGGCCGACGTGGCGCCGCAAACGCGACTGGCCCAGCGTGCCGAAGCACGCCGGGCCAGAGGTCAGCCGACCGAAGTCAGCTGAGAGTTGCCATTACCAGCAGACCGGCACGCCGTCCGGGTTCGTGGCCGGCATGCCCGCCGGGCGCGCCGCCGTGCCACTGAAGATACCGCAGGCCTGGCCGCCAGGAATCGTCACCAGCCCGCTCCAGCCCGTCGCCGTGGCAACCAGCGTCAGTCCCGTGTTGCCATTCGACGGCGTGAAGTTCATCCGGCCCGGGCCAGTGCCCGTGTCGCCAATCGCGGCATAGCGGCTACTGTCGGCGAAGAAACCTTCCTGGGCCGTCGCCAGGTTGCGCATGTCGGCGATACCAGCCGAGCGCGAGGCGCGCTGCTTGGTGTTCGAGAACTTCGGGATTGCGACCGCGGCCAGGATGCCGATGATCACGACGACGATCAGGAGTTCGATCAGGGTGAAACCCTTCTTCATGCTGCTTCGCATTGGTACAACTCCATAGTGGGAGACCGGTCACCGCCTGGCCCGCTGCCAATCGGCTCGATCTCCTCTATGGCAAGGCTACTGCCGCTGCATTCGCAAACTGCAAACTGTTTTGTGGCAATGACTTACGGGAGATACACCTAGGCAGGCTCTGCCATTGACCACTGCTTTTCGCCACTGGCATGGCGTTCTGCAACCCCCTGGATCCGGCGCGGTCGGACTGGCGCCGGGCGTTTACGGCCAGCAGACCGGCACGCCATCCGGGGTCGCCGCGGGCATGCCGCCCGGCGCCGGAGCGGCGCCGACGAAGATGCCGCACGAGCTGCCCCCCGGAACCGCCACGACGGCATTCCACCCCGCGGCGCCGGGAGGCGCACCGGCGAGTGCGATGCCCAGCCCGGTATTGCCGCGACTGAGCGAGAAGCGCATCACCGCGGTGTCGGCCAGTCCGCCATACCGGTCGCTGTCGGCATAGAAGCCCTCCTGGGCCGTGGCCAGGTTGCGCAGGTCGGCGATACCGGCGGAGCGATTTGCCCGACGCTTGGTGTTGTTGAACTTCGGGATGGCGATCGCCGCCAGAATCCCGATGATGACGACGACGATGAGCAGTTCGATCAATGTGAACCCGCGGTGCGATCGTGATTGGCGACGTGGCGTGTGCATGGCGTCCTCTGGATCGGGTGACTGACGCCGTTGCGGAATGCTGGCGCCCGCACACAGAGTCACACCGCCGTCATCGACCCACATAACCAGAGACCCGCGCGTATCATCGCACTCGTGCACTGCGTCGTGCCGCGCGGGTTGTCAGAGCGGCGACGGATGTGGGGGTTCGCGCGGCGCGCGAGGGGCCGGGCATTCCCACCGGCGCAACGCAAACGTCCGTGCACGCGAGGCGGCACGGACGGCGGCGATCAGTACACCCAGGGTGATCGTCAGGCGTCAGTCTCGTAGCGCGCCAGTTTGCGATACAGGGTGCTGGCGTCGATGCCCAGCGTCGACGCGGCGCGGCTCTTGTTGCCGCCCTCGCTCTGCAGTACCCACATGATGTAGGCGCGCTCGATCGCATCGAGCGTGGGGTTCACGATCGTCCGCTCGGCCACCAGCGGTTCCACGCGACGCGCCGTGACACGCTCCGGCAATGCATCGACGTCGATGGCGTCGCCGGTGGTGAGGATCACCGCCCGCTCCATCGCGTTCTCGAGCTCGCGGACATTGCCGGGCCAGTCGTAGGCCTGCATCGCATCCAATGCATCGCTGGTGAGTGTCAGCGGATGTTCGTGCCGCGTGCCACCGACCCGTGCCAGGAACTTCGTCGCCAGCACGCCGATGTCATCGCGACGATCACGCAGTGGCGGCAGGTGAATCGCGATCACGTTCAGGCGATAGAACAGGTCGCCGCGAAAGCTGCCGCGCTTGATCTCGTCTTCCAGGTCGCGATTGGTGGCGGCGATCATGCGCACATCGATCGGCTGCGATTCGGTGCCGCCAACCGGAATCACTTCGCGCTGCTGCAAGACACGGAGCAGCTTCACCTGGGTTGCCGGCGTCGTCTCGCCGATTTCGTCGAGGAAGAACGTCCCCTTGTTGGCGGCGGTGAACAAGCCGGCGCGGTCCTTCACGGCGCCGGTGAAGGATCCCTTCACGTGTCCGAAGAGTTCACTCTCCAGCAGCGATTCCGGCAGGGCACCGCAGTTGATCGAGAGGAAGCTGTTGTCGGATCGTGGCGAGAGATCGTGCAGGTAGCGCGCGATGACTTCCTTGCCGGTGCCCGACTCGCCGGTGATCAGCACCGTCGAATCGGTCGGCGCGACCGTTTCCACCATCTCCAGCACTTTCAGCCAGGAGCGACTGTTCCCCGTCGGCTTGGCGCCTGGACTGCTGCGATCGCGACGCTGGATCTCCTGCTTCAGCGTGACGTTTTCGATCTTCAGCTGCCGATGCTCGGCCGCACGCCGAAGAATCGCAACCAGTTCGTCGTTGCGGAACGGTTTCTGGATGTAGTAGTACGCGCCTTCATTCACGGCCTGAATGGCGCTTTGCATCGAGGCCTGCGCCGTCATCAGCACCACCGGCAACTGCGGATCGCGGGCCTTCACCGCCGCCAGCACCTCGATGCCGGACACCGTCGGCATCCGGATGTCACTGAGCACGATGTCGGGGTTCGACGTCTCGAGTGCGTCCAGCCCCGCCTTGCCGCCAAGGGCGGTGATCGGTGTGAATCCTTCGTTCTTGAGCAGGATTCGCAGCGTCTCGAGTATGCCAGCCTCGTCGTCGATGACGAGGACCGTTGGCGACGTTCGCTGGGTCACGCAGGAACTCCGTTCTCTGACTGTGTGCGGGGCAGGATGATCGTGAAGCGGGTACCACTGCCCGGGGACGAATCAACCATCACGACGCCACGGTGCGCATCGATGGCGCGGTGCACGACCGGAAGGCCCAGTCCGCTTCCGCGCGGCTTCGTCGTAAAGAACGGCGTGAAGATCCGGTCACGGACGTCCGCCGGCATGCCCGGCCCGTTGTCCTCGATCACCAGCCGCACCGCGCCGACCTCTGGCAGCACCCCACCGGGCATCATCTCCGGTGTCGCTGCACGGACCGTGATCCGGACCTCTCCTCCGCTGTCGCCCAGCGCCTGCGCGGCATTCAACACCAGATTGAAGACCGCCCGGTGCAACAGGTCGGCATCGCCATCGACATGCTGGACGACCGGATCGGCGTCAAACGTGAGCGTGGTCGCGTCACTCCGGTCGGGGTGGGCGCCAACGAGGTTCACGGAGTCGCGCACCAGTCCGGCAAAGTCCAACCGGGCCACCCGCGTCACCCGAACGCGTGCGAAATCGAGAAACTCCGTCAGCAATCGGGCGAGGCGGTCGCTCTCTCGCACCACCAGCCGCGTCAGCGAGCCGGTGTCCTCGTCCGCCGACGGCATGCGCCCGAGTTGCTCCACCGCACTGCGGATCGATGCCAGGGGGTTCTTGATCTCGTGCGCGAGACTGGCCGCCAGCTCGGAGATCGCTTCCAGCTGCCCCGCCCGAACGTGCAGGTCCTCGAGACGCTTCTGGTCCGAGATATCGGAGAAGATCGCCGTGGCGCTGCCCGCGTCCTGCGGTTCTTCGCTGCGGAGATAGGTCACCGTGATCCCGAGCTGCAGCTCGCGCTCGTCGAGCCGTACCAGCGCCTCGGCACGGGACGTTCGGGTCCGCGTCCGGATCGCGCGCTCGAGTGCGAGCAGCAACCCGGGCGCGGAACGGTCGAGTTCGGCGCGCACGGGGTGGCCGACCAGCGGCGCCAGATCCACGCCGAGCAGGGCGCTCGCCGCCTGATTGGCGTACTGCAGCACACCCGCGGCGTCGAGCGTCAGCACGCCGCTGCGGATGTTGTCGAGCACATCCGAGGCCTGGAGCCGTTCGCGGCGAAGCGTTTCGGCCAGCAGCTCCGAGCCGGAGCCGACCTCGCGCAGTCGGGCGCTCACATACCCGGTCCCGACGGCCACGGTGGCGAAGTTACCCATCTGCAGCCAGGCGGTCGAGTCGAGCACGAAGTCGCGGGTGACCACGATATCGGTGAAGTAGAATGCACAGACCAGGAGCGCGGCGATCAGGCCACCGCTGCGGGGAATCAGCAGCGCCGAATACGCGATCACCAGGATATAGAGCGCGGCAAACTGCGATTCGCTGCCGTTTGTCACGTGGACCAGCGCCGTGATGAGCGCGATATCGGTGACCGCCTGCCAGAGCAGGAATCCGCGACTCGCGGGAGCGCGGTACATTTCAACCGCAATGAGCGACACTCCCGTGACAGCGAATGCCATGATGGCTGCGGCCTGGACCAGCCGGACCGCGGTGACCGTCTGGCCCACGGCGAGCTGTGGCAGGACGACGATCAGCGCCACCGCCAGCACGGTGCGCACGGCGTACACCCACAACAGCGCACGGCGCGGATCGAGGATGGCGCGTAAGCGCGCGATGGGCGTCAGCGCCTGTGCCGTGGAGCGGTGTGGTTTCGCCATGAGTGCGGACAATGTGACACCGGCATCACCGGCGCGGGGAGTGGCATCGTGAACCTGCCAGAGGCGGGCGTTGGCGTCCGGCTGCTCGGCGTCTTCATCCTCGTGCTCATGAACGCGTTCTTCGTCGCGGCCGAGTTTGCGCTCGTCGGGTCGCGGCGCAGCAAGATCGACCAGCTGGCGGAGGATGGTGAGAGCGGCGCGAAGGCGGTCCAGGAGGCACTGAAGAATCTCGACCGGTACATCTCCGGGACGCAGCTTGGCATCACGCTGGCGTCGCTCGCCCTTGGCTGGATCGGCGAACCGGCCCTGGCAACGCTGGTCGACGCCGGCCTCGAGGTCGTCGGGATTCACGCCGCCGCTGGCGTCGCCCACAGCACCGCGGGTATCGCGACGGCGTTTCTGGTGATCACGTTCCTGCACATCGTGCTCGGCGAGCTGGCTCCGAAGTCCATCGCGCTGGTCGCACCGGAACGGGTGAGCATGTACCTGGCACGCCCACTGATGTTCTTCTCGCGCGTGATGAGCCCCTTCATCACGGTGCTGAACAACGTGGCGAATGCGCTCTTGCGCCTGGTCGGGGTGGACCCGGCCGGCGGCGCGCACCACAGCGTCCACAGCGCCGACGAGCTGCGGCTGCTGGTGATGCAGGCCCGGGCGCAGGGGACGTTGAACGAGACCGACAGCATGATGCTCGCCGGCGTCTTCGATTTTCACGAGAAGAAGGCGCGCGATGTGATGCGCCCGCGGACCGAGGTCGCAGCCATTCCGCTCGATTCGTCAGAGGAGGAGGTGTGGGCGATCCTGCGATCGGAACGCTACTCGCGCTATCCTGTCACCGGCCAGTCGCTGGACGATATCATCGGCGTCTTCCTGGCCAAGGATCTCTGGCTCCATCAGGGGCCTTTCACCGTGAAGCAGTTCCTTCGGCAGCCATTGTTCATTCCCGATTCGCGCTCCGCCGAGCGTGTGCTCGACGATCTGCGGAAGACGCGGGCGCACATGGCGGTGGTGCTCGATGAGTATGGCGGCACGGCCGGCATCATCACCATGGAAGACCTGGTCGAGGAAGTGGTGGGCGACATCGCCGACGAGTACGACGCGGCGGCGCGTGAAGCGCTCGAGACCGATGGGGTGCTCGAGCTGACCGGCTCGCTCTCGCTGATCGACGTCCGCTCCGACTACAAGGTGCTCGTGCCCGAGGGCGACTGGACGACGCTGGGCGGGTACGTGTTCAACGCGCTTGGCCGGTTGCCTCGCGTTGGCGATCGCGTGACGATCCCTGGCTCCGAATTGGAAGTGGTTGCGATGGATGGGCGTCGGGTGGCGGCGGTGCGGGTGAATCGCGTCCCGGTTCCGGGCCGTTGAGATGACGGCGAAACTCGCAGTCGAGCGTCGGTCGCGATTCCTCTGGGCCGGGCACCTCCGCTATTTCTGTATGCGCCTGCGCCTGCGACCGCTCATCCTGACCGCCATCGGAGCCATTGCCGGCTGCGCTCGCGACGACACCATCCGCAACGCCAGCGCCGCGGCAATCTCGGATACGAATGCAGCCCGCGTCTCGACGGTGGCGCGATGGCCGCGCGATACCGGCGTCGTCGTACCACTCGCCCCTCCCGGACGGCCGGCACGTGACTTCCCCGCCCCGCGACGGCCGGTCTCGAGTATCGTCTCGCCGCAATGGAGCGATGAAGCGACCCGCGATGCCGCGCACGAAGCGGACACGGTGATGGCGCTGCTGGGGCTGCGTCCCGGCATGACGGTCGCCGACATCGGTGCCGGCAGCGGCTACTACGTGGCGCGCATGGCACGCCGGGTTGGCGGGACCGGCGTGGTCTATGGCCAGGACATCATGCCTCGGTATCTCCGCTACCTGCGCGAGCGCGTCGATCGGGACGAGCTGACGAACGTCCGGCTGGCGCTTGGCGATCCGCATGACCCGCGCCTGCCAATCGCGTCGCTCGATCTGGTCACGATGATCCACATGTACCACGAGATCGAGCAGCCGTTCGGGCTGCTGGCGAATCTGGTGCCGTCGTTGCGGCCCGGCGCACGCATTGCGATTCTGGACATGAACCGGCGCACGGATCAGCATGGAACCCCGCCGTCCCTGCTCAGGTGCGAGATGGAAGCGGTGGGTTATGAGCAACAGAGCTTCCACGACCTCGGTGTCGATGGCTATGTCGCGATCTTCACGGCTCCGTCAGTCGTCGATGTGGCGAAGATCACGCCGGCCGCCCGCCAGTGTGATTCGGTGGCCGAACGTGGTTCGTGACGCCGCCGATGGGCCGCGGGACGTGCTGGTGGTGAATGCCCACGTGCGCATTCCGCGAACGGAACTGGACGTCCGCGCGACGCGCAGTGGCGGACCCGGCGGGCAGCACGTGAATACCAGCTCGACGAAGATCGAGTTGCGCTGGCAACCTGGCGCGTCGGTGGCGTTGAACGACGCGCAGCGCGAGCGGCTGCTGCTCGCGCTGGCGACGAAACTCGACGGCGACGGCTGGCTGCGGGTGACCGCCAGCGAACATCGCAGTCAGCTGCAGAACCGTGAGGCGGCAGAGGCGCGGCTGGTGGCCATGATCAGGAGTGGGCTGGTGGTGCCGAAAGTGCGACGCGCGACCAAGCCGACCCGGGCATCGAAGACGAAGCGCCTCGAGAGCAAGTCACTGCGCAGCACTGTGAAGCAGCAACGGAAGCGCGTCACCCGCGACGAGTGACGCGGCACCGATCGCTACCGACCGAACGACATACCGATCGCGTACGTCCACATGTTCACTTCGCTGTCGCGCACCAGCGGAGTCGGGTTCGTGCCGTTGCCGAAACTGTCGCGAGTGAGGTAGCGCGCCCGCCCATTGAAGTTTCGGCGTGCATTCAGGTCGATGCTCACCAGCCGACCGACGGGAATTCTGATCCCGCCGCTGACGGCCGACGTGAAGAGATTGTCGCGCTGATTGGTGGTCTCGAAGACATCCGCTCCACCGTCCTCGCCGTCGGCGGAGGACTGCGTCCAGAACACGGTCCAGCCAGCCATGGCATTCACGTACGGGCGAATCGGGCCAGCCGGAAACTGCAGTTCGGGACCGGCAAGGCCAGAGAAGATGTTGTTCGACGTCGTGATGTCGACGGTGATGCGGCACCCGCTCCCGAAACACTCACGGGTGGTGGTGCGCCCGTAGATCAGGAACGCGGCATCGGCGCGGAGCGACGCGATGTTCTGGCCACCGGGAAACCAGCGGAAATCCCCTCCGCCGCCCCATCCGCTGCTGACGTAGTTCTTGAACTCGCCGAGGGGCTGGGCGTTGATCGCGCGGACACCGAACCCGATCGGCTGCATGGAAAACGGCTGAGACTCGGTCGACTGCGCGCCGACCGCTCCGGCTGTGCCAAGGAGGGCGAGCGACATCGCCGCCAGCCGGCGACGTATGGGAAGCGACAACATGCGTGTGCCTCACGGTGAAAGCGACGGAGCAGGCTCCGGTCGCGCGACTGACATGGATACGCCGCAGGGGGTACCCATGTTTCACCACCCGCGGTGGCCTGTCAGCGCAGTTCCGCCAGCCGCCCCGGTGAGCCCGCCGCCACCGCCAGCGCGGCGCGTGCAGCGAGGTACTTGGCCTGCAGCGCGACGAACTTGATCTCCTCATCCAGCACCTGGCGCTCGCGGGTGTTCACCAGGAACAGGTTACTCTCGCCGGCGTCGAACTTGGCGCGTTCGCCCGCGCTGAGAATCCGGAACAACCGCACTGCATCGCGCTGCAGCGCCAGCTGTGCCTCGAACTGCGACAGATCGTTGATTGCAGTCCGGACCAGCAGCACCACATCACGTCGCGTCTCCCGCGCTTCGATGTCGGCGCGGTCGAACTTGGCATCCGTGCTCGTGAATTTTCCGCGCTCCTTGAAGAACAGCAACGGCGACGACACGTTGATCGCGCCCTTGTAGTTGCCATCGCGACCGAGCGCATCGCCGACATTGAACCCGGCGCCGCCCACCGTGCGCAGTGCAGCCAGCTCGGCACTGACCAACGGAATCACCGCTTGTCGCGCCAGTGCGCGCTCGGCGCCGGTCTGCTCCACCTTCCCTTGCGCCTTCAGCACATCCGGGTGGAGTCGGATCACCCGTGCCAGCAGCGCAGGCACCGACGCCGAGTCGAGCGTCACGCGCCCGAGACCGGAGTCACTCGGCACCGATCCCGGGCGGAGGTCCGTCGGCTGGCCGCGGCGGTCCCACAGGTATGACGTCAGATCCATCGACGCCGCGAAGTACGACTGCTCCGCGCCCGCCAGCTGCGCGCGACGCCGATTCAATTCTGCGGCCGCTTCGATGCTGTCGATACCCGCCGCGTCACCAGCCCGCACGCGCCCCGTGATCGCGAGGTAGCGCACATCCGCCAGTCGTACACCGTCGCGAATGACTTGCAGCTGCAGCGCACTTTCAAACCAGGAGGCGTATGATTTCGATGCAGAGAACAACAGCTTGTTCGTCATCGCGGCGCGTTCGCCCTGTGCCACGTCACGCAGCGCCCGCGCGGTGCGCAGCGCCGTCCGCCGCTCGTCGGTCAGAATGCGCTGGCCGATCGGCAGCGAGAAGCCGGCGGTGAACAGGCCATTGTTCGGCGTGGTGAACTGCGGGTTGATGAATCGGCCGGAGGCACGTTCGTAGCCGATCTTGAAATCGGGACCAAACGGCGTGGGGATCTTCACGGCGACGTCAGCGTAGTTGAAATACAACGACTGCACGCCTGGCGTCGAGCTTTCGAAGCGCTTCGTTTCCCACGACGCCTCGAGCTTCGGCTCGAAGTTGCCGAACGCCGCCGTCACATCACCCTCGGCGCCCTCCTCGATCAGGCGGGCCTGCCGCACCACGGGATGGTTCCGGCTGACGATGTCGAAGAAGGCGTCAAATGTCAGCGGGACGCCGGGCAACATGCGCACGCTGTCGCTCACCACCGGCAGCCCACGCCGCGGCTCCGGCGTCTGAGCCCACAGTGGTGCACCCGTCACCAGCGCGAGCCAGAGCGTGAGCCACAGCCCGCGCCACCCGCTTCGCCTCACTTCTTGACCGCCTTCGGATCACCGCCGAATCCTTCGTCGCTCGCCTGACGCAGCGATGGCGGGAAGCCGTTCAGCCGTCGCCAGATTTCGAAGCCGACGCGCACCTCATCCAGCATCGCCCAACCGAGGACGCCGGAGCCCAGGCGCAGCTGGCGGGGCCACTTCTCTTGCGCAGAATCAGGCGTCACGAGAACGCGGAAGTCGCCGGAACTGCCCGGCACACGATCGATCACCGCCACGGTACCGCCGAACGTGCCGACGCTGACGCTCGGCCAGCCGGCGAACTGCAACGCCGGCCAGCCATCGAACTGCAGCCGCACCTTGCGGCCGACGCTCAGCAGCGGCACGTCCATCGGCTTCACCAGCAGTGCCACGGCCTGCTGCGCATCAGCGGGCATGATCGTCACCACCGATTCGCCTTCCTTCAGCTGCTCCCCGATCCCGGCTCGCGCCGCCCGGACGATGGTCCCGTCCTGCGGCGCACGAATGACATAGAAGCCATTGCGAATCTCGAGATTCTGCACATTCTGCCGCAGCTTCGCGACATCCGCCGATCCCTCGCCGACTTCCGCCATCGTCGCGGCCTGATCGGACCGCGCCTTGGCGATCTTCTCGCCATACTCCACCGCCACCGAGTTCAGCTCGATCTGCGCTGCCTGCAGCGTCTGTCGCTTCTCCTGCAGCTTGGCGATGGTGTTCTGGAATCGCACACGCGCGTTCTCGACGTCGGTCAGTCGCGTCAGCTCCTGATCGAGCAAGGTCTGCTGCCGCTGGAGCTGGATCAGCCCCGTGGCGGAATCGACGACCGTCGCTTGAACCTCCGCCTCGTACTGGGCCACCTTGGTGCGCGCCTTCTGCTCACTGAGGCGCAGATTCTGCTGCAGCAATCCGATCTGCATGCCCAGCTGCTTCACCTTCTCGCGCTTCGACGACACCGCCGACGACTTGCCGGTGAGCTGCTCGTTGTAGCGATCGATGGTCCGCGGATCGAGGTAGTCGTCCTTGACCTCGGCGATCCGCAGGATCGGATCCCCCTTCCTGACGGCCTGCCCTTCCTGCACGAACCACTCGACGATCCGGCCACTGATCGTCGTCGGCACCTGCTGCGGGCGATCCCTCGGCGCAAACGCCGTCACCTCACCCTTGCCCTCGATGAACTGCTGCCAGGGCAGCAGCATCGCCAGCACGGTGAAGATCAGCGAACCGAGCACGATCCGGAAGAACAGTCGATGCGACTGCGGTGTGACCAGCAGCTTGGCCGATTCGAGATGCTCGTAGTCGGCCAGCACATCACGGTCCGAGAGAGGCGTGGAGGCCATGATCAGCGCACCGGGACCGTGAGGCCATGCACCGAGGCGCGGCCGAGTGTGTCGGCCAGCTCGGCGTACGTTCCCTGCGTGCGGATGCGACCGGCTTCCATCACGATGATCAGGTCGCAGGCAGCGAGGAATTCCGGATCGTGCGAGACAGCGACCACGGTGTGACGCTCGGCACGATCCATCAGCAGGCGAATGAGGCGGGTGCGGTAGTTGTCATCGAGGTTCTGGAAGAAGTCATCGAGCAGCAGCAGGCGCGGCTTGCCCACGATGCCCTGCGCCACCAGCAGCTTGCTGGCGACCGCCGCCGAGAGATTCGCACCGCCGTTGATGATGGTGGTCTGGATGCCCTGCGGCATCGCCTGCACCACATCATCCACGTCCACATCGCGCAGCGCCTTCAGCACCGCAGCCCGGTCCACGAATCGACGGCCGACACTGATGTTGTCTTCAATCGTGCCATCGAACAGATCGGTGGTCGAGAGCACCTGCCCGATCTGCTCGCGCAATGCAGCACGGTTCATGCTGCGCAGCGTCACACCATCGTACGTGAGCGTACCCTCGAAACCATCGTGCAGTGCGCCGAGGACACGCAGCAACGTGGTCTGGCCGCTGCCGTCGACGCCGGTGATCGCGATCCGATCGCCAGGCCGGATGTCGAGATCGATGTCGGACAGCGCCGGCGACGACTGGTCGGGATAGGTGAACGACAGCCCGCGCGCGAGGATCGCCAGTCCCTGTTCCGATTCATTCAGCTGCAACCCGCGGATTTCCTCGAGTGGCAGGTCCATGACACGGCCGATCTTGTCCACCGACGTCAGCACATCGTAGATGGTCGCCAGCGAGCGGATCAACTTCTCCACGCCCGCCAGGACCGTCACGATCACCAGTTCGGCCGCGACGAACTGACCGAGGGTCAGCGACCGATCCACCACCAGCGTGGTGCCGAGGATGAGCAGCGCGCCAGTCAGTAGCGTCTTGAAAATGATCATGCTCATCGACTGCGTGACGAGCACCTTGAAGTGCTTCCGGCGGTACTTGAGATAGTTGGCCACGTGGCCATCCATCATCTCCAGCGGGAGCGTCGAACGGGTCGAGAACTTGAATGCCGCAATCGAACGCGCCATCGCCTGCAGCCACTCCAGCACGTTGTACTTGTACTTCGACTCCATGATCGACGTTTCCAGGCCCCGTGGAAACGTGATCCGGAAAATCACATACACGCCGACGATCAGCACCAGCGCGAAGATGATGAAGCTGGGATTGTAGAACGACAGCAGCCCGACGCCGAAGAGCACCTGCAGCGTGGCCGTCGGCACGTCGAGCAGCAGCTTGGCGAGCGCCTTCTGAATCAGCACGGTCTCGAAGAACCGGTTCATCTGCAGCGGCAGGTTCGATGACTGCGCCGCCTCGAATCGGATCCGTGGCACGAGATACGCAAACTCGAACGCCAGCCGGGCAAAAATCCGTTGCTGAATGGTCTCCACCACCGACTCCTGCAGCAGCCCCACCACACCGGTTACCAGCGTACCAACGATCGCGAACGCGATCAGCAGCACTACCGGCTGCAACACCAGGCCGCCTTGCACCAGCTGTGTGATTCCCTGCACGGCGAGCGGGACGGTGAGGCCGAACAGACCCACCAACACGGCATAGAGGTAGATCAGCCAGATGTCGCGCCGCTCGGCCCTGAGCAGCTGGCCGAGCCGTTCGTACGGCGTCAGGTGCTCGTGTGGCTCGTCATGTATCAGCCCGTCGCCCCGATCGCTCAAGACAGGCGTGAGTCGCACCGGGACCAGCGCATAGACCACCGGCGATGCGAGCCGCGTCCACACCGCGTCGACCGGCAGCGTGTACTCTGCGCCCACCCCCTTCAGCGTGATCGGCACGATCGTCAGCGACTTGCCGCCGTTGGCGCGAATGACCACCGCGGCTTCGAAGGCGCCGGCGGCCCGTTCGGGGAGCAGGACCAGCGGCACGGCCCCACCAGCCACCAGCTGTGCGAACTCGTCCCGGCCGAGTGTCCGGCGGAGATAGCTGAGCTCACCCTGCTTCCCGACCGACTCGATGGCCGTGGCGAGTTCACTCACATCGTTGATGACCGGTGCGGCCCCGATAAACCCCGGATCCCAGCGCCGCGGCTCGATCTCGAGGCCGAGCGTTCTGGCGATCAATTCGTTGACGGAGCGGCTGAGCACAAACGCCATGTGATGGTCGGGCTGATCGGTGAACGTGAATCCCTATCAAAATGGTCGTGTTTGCTGGCCAGTACAACGGAGCATCTGCTGTCGCCGCATGATGTTACGCGGCTGCCCCAATTCAACGACGATCCCGTACGCGGTCGATGGCGCGGCGTTCCTTCTTGCTTGGCTTCCCTTCCTGATAGGCAAAGGTCATCGCCGCGTTCCGGTATTGCTCAGCCGCGACGGCGCGCGCCGCACTGCTCGCGGGCGTCTCCTCGTACAGCGCTTGCGCAATGGCCGCCGACCCGCGGCGACCACTCACGTCGCGGACCAGCACCACATACTGATACGGCCCAAGTCGGACACGGACCTCATCGCCGGCCTGAATCAGCTTCGCCCGCTTCGGGCGCTCGTCGTTGACCGTCACCTTGCCACCGTCGATCGCCTCGGCAGCCAGCGCACGCGTCTTGAAGAAGCGCGCCGCCCACAGCCATTTGTCGAGGCGCACCTTGCCGGGTGGTGCCTCGTCATCCGCGGCGACACTCATCGGCTTGGAAGCGGTGCGGGGGCTACGCGTCGACGCAGCACCGGACGCTGCGGCGGCAGGGGAACGCGCAGCCGTCGCGCACCATCTGTGGCGTAGGCCACGTCAACCGGCACATCGCCATTGGGCCAATCACGTTCCTTGCCGGGATGATCCTGCCGCGGCTGCTGCAGCACCCAGGCAGCGATGTCGGCAGCGGCCTGCGCATCGAGGCTGCCGGGCTGGTCGAACGGCATGTTCGCCTGCAGAAACGTGGCCAACACCTTCTGACGTGCAAGTCCGGCACCAATGGAGTAACTCTGCGCGCCGAATACCGCCGGCGCATTGACCGTACCTGCGCCATTCGCGCCGTGACAGCGCGCACAGTGTGGTGCATACGCAGTTGCGCCTTTCGTCGCGTCACCGGTTTCGCGCACGGTATCGGGACGCGCCGTCGCCGGCAGGTGACGCAGCGACTCGAGATACGCGACCATGTCGCGCATGGCGGGATCATCTTCAGGCAGCATCCGCCCCGCCAGACTGCGTGCGATGCACTCGTTCACACGCTGTTCGATCGACTCCTGCGCACCGCGGCGGGCGCGGTACTTCGGGAATCGCGCCGTGACACCGATCCACGGCATGGCGGTGCCGCGCTTGCCGTCGTCGAGGTGGCAACTCGTGCAGCGCAGGCCATTCCCGGCGTGGCGCGGCAGACTGTCGCTGAAGTGCTGCAGCAGCGCCAGCCCGCGGCGTGCGTCCGGCGCCGGCTCGGGCACCGGCGGGTGCGACGCTCCCATGCGGATCGCCGCCGCGCACGAGAGCGAAGCAAGTGGAATCCAGAATCGCATGCCGAAACGTACGCGTGAGGACGCGTCCCCGGCATGCCTCAGCGCGGTTCGCTCATCCAGCGCCGCACGACCTGAAGATCAGCCGGCGTCAGTCCGTGTCCGGTTGCCTGCCACTCCAGCGTGACCGACGCGCCGGCCTCACGCAGCAGCGACGCCAGTCGTTCCGCATTCGCGCGCGGAACGATCGGATCCAGCTCGCCCTCAACCATCAGGACCGGCGCTCCATGCAACGCCTGCGTCTGGTGAGGAATCAACGGCACCATGCTGCGCAAGAGCGCGGCGCCGGAGACTACCCCCGGATGCAGCAGCAGCAGGGCAGCGGCGATGTTCGCGCCGTTGGAGTAGCCGACCGCGACCACCCGTGCCGCATCGAAGCCGTAGACCGAAGCGGCAGCGGGCACGAACGCGGCCAGGTCCGTCGCCCGCACCCGCAGATCCGCCTCGTCGAACACGCCTTCGGCCAGTCGCCGAAAGAAACGCGGCATACCGTTTTCGAGGACCTGTCCACGGACGCCGAGCAGGCGGGCACCCGGCGCGACGGCAGCACCGATGTCCAGAAGGTCATGTTCATTGCCTCCAGTGCCATGCAGCAGCAGAACCGTGCGCTCTTCGGAAGCGTCCGTCGGCGGCACGTGCACATGCGCAAACCCCAAGGCGGCGGCGCTGCTCATGGCGCGGCGACTCCGCGGCCGGGGATCTGCAGCACGGGCAACTGTGACGCCAGCTGTTGGCGCAGGTGCGCGTGCTGCGGCGGTAGCTGAAGTGCCTCCCCCAGATGCTCGGCCGCCTCGTCGATCAGGAAGCCAGGCGCATCCGTCGCCAGTTCGTACAGCACCTGCCCCGGTTCCCTGAAGTACATCGAGCGAAAGTACGTGCGATCGATCTGGTCGGTAATCGCGACGCCCGCCGCCGCGATCTGCGACCGCAACCCGAACTCGGTCGCGTCGTCGGCGGCACGGAAGGCGACGTGATGCACCGTCCCCGCACCACCGGTACCGGCCGCGCCCGTCGGCAACTCCCGCAGATCGACGATCGTGCCCGGGCCACCGGCATCGACACTGAATCGCACCAGATCTTCGTGCGTACCGACGTGCCGGAAGCCCATCCGTTCGGTGAGCATCGCAGCGGACGTCGCCAGACTCCGGATCCAGAGCGTGACTGCGTGCATGCCGCGCACACTCATGGCGGCCGGCACCCCGACCGGACTCTCCCACCCGGGCAACGCACTGGCCGCATCGCTGGCCACGAGGGCCAGTGGCAACCCGTCGTGATCGGTGAAAATGAGTACCGTTTCGCCGTCAAAGCGGCGCACCGGTCCGATGAAAGCCACCTGATGTTCCGTCAGTCGTTGTATCCAGAACGCGAGTGAGGCGGTGGGCACCGCCAGCTGGGTCTCGGCAACCTGGCCCACACCAACACGGCCGCGGCGCGCGCTCGGCCAGGGGAAGAACGTCAGGATGCTGCCGGGCCGGCCGGTGGCGTCGCCGTAGTAGAGATGATACGTGCCGGGATCATCAAAATTGACCGTCTGCTTGACGAATCGCAGACCCAGTGTGCCGGCGTAGAAGTCCAGATTCCGCTGCGGATCACTGGCAATTGCCGTGAGATGGTGCAGTCCGGTGGTGGCGTACATACTCGTTCCTCGGTTGCGCGACAGGTCGCGCGGTTCACGCCACGTCCGCGTGGCAACACCAGCGTGCCACACGGACCTGACGACTCCTCGCCTCAGACAAATCGTGCGATCCGTTCGAGGCTGTGCCGGTGATGCGGGAAACCCGCTTCAGCGCCGATGCCAATCGCGATCAGGGCCGGCAGACGCGCGTCCTGCGGCAATCCCAGCAATGACTTCACCGCATCCGGATTGAAGCCGAGCATTGGACTGGTGCTGTAGCCATGCGACTGCGCTGCCAGCAGCAGGAAGCCAAGCGCGATGTTGCTTTCCGCGAAGCCCCAGGCCGCGCGATCCGCATCGTTGTAGGCAGCGAACGTGGCACGAATGTCCTCGGCTGCCGTGTCACCCTGTGGACCACGCATGCCGGGATGTACTGTTTCTTCGATCGTTGCGAGGGCATCGGTCATGTCCGAATACATCACGATCACGGCCGGAGCGTTCCCGACCTGTGCCTGACCGTATGCGGCTTCCTGAAGCTTCAGCTTCGTGGCGGTGTCTTCCACGACCACAAAGCGCCACGGTTGCACATTCCAGGGTGACGGCGCGAGGCTCGCCACGCGAAGAATCTCGAGCAGATCTTCGCGCGGAACCGGCGCAGGATCGTACTTGCGAATCGAGCGCCGGGCTTCGGCGGCTTCAGTGACGGTGAGAGCAGGTGCGCTGACGGTGGTAGGCATGACGACTGATCTGGCGAAGGGAAAAACGAAAGGATGAACGGAAACTGCGGATCGTGAACTCAGGTGGTGACCAGGTGCGATGCCCTCTGCGCCGCGGCGAGGCCCAGCTTGCGGCAGAGTCGAGCCAGCTCGACCTGTTCGCTGGCATCCAGAGCGCTCATGGTGCCGACGAGACGTGCCACGTGCTGCGGGAAAAACTCCGCCAGTCGGCTCTCGCCGGCCGGCGTCAGCGACGTGATCGACACCCGGCGATCGTTCGGGTCCCGGTCGCGCCGGACCAGCCCATCGCGTTCGAGGTTGTCGATCACCGTCGTCAGGTTGCTGGCGCTGACGAGCAGCTTGGCGGCCAGGGCGCAGTGCGGCATCGGCCCCAGATGAGACAGAGCTTCGAGCACACCCAGCTGACTGGGCGTGACACCGAAATCAGCGTGCAGCGGCGGGAACAGTCGCCCATTTACCGCCACCGTCGAACGCATGAGCTTGATGTAAGCATCCAGCGCCATGCGCTCGGCCGGTGTGCCATCGAAGTGACTTGGCATTGTTTCGATATCCGTTATTTCGATGTCGCTTATTTCGATATCGAAGTATAATTCGCTCTCCCTGACTCGCAAGGCCCCCGCTCCGAGCCATCCGTGGCTGGGCGCCCGGGCCCTCCATATTCCGCGCATGCACGAACAGGTCCTCCCGCCGCTACCACCGCCGTCCCAGCTTCTGGCCGCCCCGGCGTCGCTCGTCGCCCGCCTCCTAGTTCGGGAGTACAGCAGCCAGGCCGCCGCCGCCGCGCGCAATGTCGGGCTCCCGGGCCAGCCCGGCATCGACGCCCGACACGATGTGCGCGTCGCACTCCGCCGCCTGCGCGTCACTCTTCGCGCCTATCGAACGCCGCTCGAGGAGTGCAAGCCGGCGAAGTTGGCGCGAAGGGCGGGCGCGCTTTCGCGCCGAGTGGGGGTGTCACGCACTCACGATGTTCATCTGGAGCTGCTGGCGGCGGTCCACGAGGCGCGCACCGCACGGCAGCGAGCCGTCCTCGACCAGCTGCCTCCGTTCGGCAAGGACGGCCAGTCCGCGTTCGACGCGCCCGCGTTCGAGCGGCGATGGCAGCGCTTCGAGATGCGTCTGGCCGCGGCCCTCGAAACCTGGACCGACACCCATCATCTCGCGACACAGCAACGCGCGGTGCCTTTTTCGGTGGCAGCAGCCGATGCGCTCGAGCGCGCGATCGGCGACCTGCAGCGCAGCATGGCTCGGGTGACCGGGCCCGATGACATCGCGGCGATGCACGCCGCCCGGCTGGCGATCAAGGCGATCCGCTATCTGACTGCGCCGCTTGCATCCGACACCGACGACGCGAGCAGCCTCCGCACCCGTGCTTCACTGCGCGACGCGCAGGAGCTGCTGGGCAACATCAACGATGTCTGGAGCCTGCGACAGCATCTGCGCGACACGCCGCTAGGCGTGGGCGACACCGGCGGCCTCGCATCCCGGGTGCTGAAGGCCGCGCTGGCCGCCAGCGACCGTGATCTCACGGCGCGCATTACCCGGGCGTTCGCGTCGCTCGAGGCGTGGCGCGCGGCGCCGGCCATGGCGGCGACCAGCGCCGCCCTGCGCACCCTGGGCGAGTCGTGGCGCCGCGGCGCCGGGCTGCCGACGGAGATCGAGCGTAAATGGCTGCTCTCCGCGTTGCCACCGCACGTCCGCGACCTGTCGCCGATGCGCATCGAGCAGGGCTATCTCCCGGGAGACGTGCTCGTCGAACGTATTCGCCGTGTCCGCGCGGGCCGCACGACGCGCTGGTTTCGCACCGTCAAGCTCGGACGCGGTCTGAGCCGGATCGAGGTGGAAGAAGAGACCAGTGCGGCACTCGGCAAGGCGCTTTTTGCGCTGACAGTGGGCCGGCGCGTCAGCAAGCGCCGTTACGCCGTCAGCGACGGCGCACTGGTGTGGGAAGTGGACGAGTTCACCGACCGCGAACTGTTTCTGGTCGAGGTGGAGCTGCCCGACGAGACGACTGTAGCGACGATACCGGAGTGGCTGGCGCCGTGGATCGTGCGCGAAGTGACCGATGAGTCTTCCTTCACGAACTGGAAGCTCGCGCGCTGATCACACGCTGGTATTCGGCGAAGAGCCCATTCCACACCTGCGTCCAGGTGCGCGATCGTGCCCACGCCTGTGCTGCAGAGCGAATGGCGTGGTGCGTCACGCGGTCGTGCTCGAGCCGCCTGAGCTCGCGGGCGATCGCGCCGGGTGCGTCCACTGCGACGATCACCCCGCGCTCACTGCCCACCAGCTCGCGGGTGTTGCCGGCGTCGGCGGCGACCACCACCAGTCCGGATGCCATCGCTTCCAGCAGGACGTTGCCGAACGTGTCCGTCACTGACGGAAAGAGAAAGACGTCGCTCGAGGCATACGCGGTGCTCAGTGCGACGCCGCTCAACCGGCCGGTGAAGATGGTGCCGCGCGGCGCGGCGGCGCGCAGTTCGTCGTCGTAGGGCCCGTCGCCAACGAATACGAAGCGGATGCCGGAGCGGTCCGCGGCCAGCGCCAGCATGGCGCGCAGCACATGCTCGAGGCCCTTCTCCTTCGCGATCCGGCCGACGTACAGCACGACCATGGCAGTGTCAGCAATGCCAAGCTCGCGTCGCCATGCCAGCGAGCGAAACGACTGATCGAATCGCTCACCGTCCACGCCGCGACCCCAGATCGCGACATGCCGGAACCCGTGCGCTTCGACTTCGGTCCGGATGGCATCGGTAGGTGTGAACGTGCGCGCTGCGGCCGAATGAAACCAGCGGAAGTACCGCCATCCCAGCCGTTCGAGCGCGCCCAGCTTGTAGAACTGCGCGTAGGCCGTGAAGCTGGTGTGGTAGCTGGTGACCAACGGCAGGTGCAGTGACGTGGCGGCAAGCCGGCCGGCAAGGCCGACACCGAATTCGGTCGCGACGTGGACCAGTGATGGTGACCATTCCGCAAGCGCCGCGCGCGCCGCCGCCACGCGCGGGGCCGACAGGCGCACCTGCGGATAGGCCCAGAAGGACCTGCTCGTCCAGCGCACGATGTCCGGTCCGTCGGCCGGCTGCTCCGGATCGGTGGTGGTGAACACCCGCACTGCGGCACCGCGTTCGCGTGCGGCGACGACGAGGTGCTCGAGGGTCCGCGACACGCCGTTCATCTGCGGCGGGAAGGTGTCGCTGAAGAGCGCCAGCCGCACCCCGTCCAGCCGCACCAGCGGATCGGTCACGGCGCCACCGCGGGTCGCAGCAGCTCGGCGTAGGGGCGTGCGGGTCGTGCGGCCAGCCAGCGATCCAGCTCGTCGATCATCGACTGGCGCGTGATCGGGTGCTCGAGATCCATTGGATGCAATGCGATACGAAAGTACGGCTCCTGCTGCTGCGTGCGCCAGCGCCACGAGGCCTGCACTGCCGAGCCGCGCGCCCGAAAGTCGGTGCGCCCGCTCCAGCGCAACACATGGCTCGGGATGCGCTGCCCGGTCTGCGTCAGGTAGATCGCCGCATCATCCTCGAGCAGGTGCAGACCATGCGCGGCGCAGGCGGTGTGCGTCCCCTGCCGGCACAGCCACGCCGGTGGCACGAACCCGATCGGGGCCAGTCCCAGCTCGGAGAACAGCGCCATGCCACGCGTGATGCGTTCTGCGGCCGCATCGTGGTCGAGCGTCAGGAACTCGCCTTCGCGATTGGTCTTGCCGAAGGCGCGCTGCGCATCACGCCAGCTGCGCGGCAGGCCGACTTCATCATGCCGTTCACCGTGGAGAAAGACTTCGGCTCCCTCGGCGACGCGCGCGCGGATCCACGCCCCGTAGTGCGGGTGCTCCCGCAGCGGCCAGGCGCCATGCCAGTTGGGCACCACCAGCAGTGCTGGCGTCGCACCACGCTCACGACAAAGCGCCCAGAGCGTCTCGACCTGATCCCTGAATGCGGGCGTGGCATCGTGAATCGACAGCAGCACGCTCATCGTCGCAGCCGTTCGTAGAGTGCGAAGATGCGATCGAACACCGACGTCCACGAATGTTCACGCGCGGCGAAGTCGCGGGCCCGTGTCCCATGTGCGGCAAGGTCGCTGCCCAGCAGCTCGATGGCCTGGGCCGCCAGATCAGCCGCGTCACCGGGCACGAAGGTCCGGCCAGCGCCGGACGCGAGCACATGTTCCCGAACGCCGCCGCCGTCGGCCGCCAGTACCGGTGTGCCACACGCCATCGCTTCCAGCGGGGACAGTCCGAACGTCTCGTGAGGGCTGGTGGCCATGTAGATGCTGGAGGCGGCCTGCAGATCGGCAAGCCGTGCACGATCGGCGATGAACGGCAGCCAGAACACCTGCGCCCCCCGGTTCCGTTGCTGCAGGGCCAATCGCTCCGGTCCGTCGCCCGCCATCACCAGCGCCGCTCCCGTCTCGCGCTGAATGCGAGGCCACGCCTCCATCAGCACATCGAGCTCTTTCTCGTGTGCGAACCGTCCGATGTAGGTGACCAGCGGTCCGTTGGACGGCAGCTGCCACGCCGCACGCGTTGCCGCGGCATGCGCGCGGCGCTCGGGCGAGAAGTGTTCGAGATCGACGCCAAGGGGAATCCGGACGACGTTCGGAATGCCCGCCTGCGCCAGATCATCGGCCACGAACTGCGATGCGGCGATGGTCGCACTGACATGCCGGTCGATGCGATGGGCGTACCACCAGGCGGCCTGCTGCAGCCGTGCCCTGCGTGGTGGAATGGGGCGTCGGCTGCCCGCCAGCAGTGCCGGAAAGTGGCTGTGGAAGAAGTTGACGATCGGCACATCGCGAGCGCCGAGTGCGCGAAAGAGCACCCACGGCACAATCGCGGGACTTCCGAGCTCGATGATGTCCGGGCGCTCGTGCTGCAGCACGCGTCGCATACGCGCGACCGAGGTGAGCAGACGGTACGGCGCATTGCGCGGGACCGCGGGCCCAGCGAATTCATACCATCGCGCGCCCTCCCGCTCGACGATGCCGTCCGTGGCCCACGGCACCACCAACGCGTGGCGAAGCCAGGGCCGAGTAGCCGTGTACTGCTCCTTCTGCAACAGGTAGGTGCGAATACCACCACTGGTCGGTGCAAACCACTCGGTCGTGTCGAGCACCGTCAGTGTTGCCTCGGGCCGTGACACCGCCGGCAGCGGTGCATGCCGCAGGTCCAGCGGCCGGCGATCTGATGCCGCAGGGGCCAGCGGGAGAACGGCCGTCGTCACCGCGTCTGGGATGGGACCGCCGGCGAGGGTGGCATGACCACAGGGTCCACCGGATCCGGTACCTGGCGGGGGAAGCGCAAGGAGAGCACGACTGACCCCACCAGAATCGTGAGAATGACGACCAGCGAAAGCAGCGTCGGAATGTGATAGAAGCCGCTCGCCAGCATCTTGCCGCCGACGAACAGCAACACCAGCGACAGCGCCGGCTTGAGCAGCCAGAACCGGTGCACGACGGCCGCGAGCAGGAAGTACAGCGAGCGCAGCCCGAGGATGGCGAAGACGTTCGACGTGTACACCACGAACGGATCGCGTGTCACGCCGAACACCGCGGGAATCGAATCGACCGCGAACACCAGGTCCGTCGTTTCGACCAGCACCAGCACGACGAAGAGTGGCGTGGCGACGGTGCGCATCACCCGATCCGCTCCCCACGGCGCCTGAGTGAAGAACCGATCGCCTTCGTAATGATCCGCAACTGGAATGAGTCGTCGAACCAGCTTCAGCACGGGATTCCGTTCCGGCTCCATCTCGCTGTCCTGCTGCACCAGCATCTTGATGCCGGTGATGACCAGAAATGCGCCGAAGAGATAGATGATCCAGTGAAACCGGTTCAACAGCAGCGCGCCGGCGCCGATCATCGCCGCGCGCATCACCAGGGCGCCGATGATCCCCCAGAACAACACCCGATGCTGCAGCGCATCGGGCACCTTGAAGTAGCCGAAGAGCAGCAGAAAGACGAAGAGATTGTCGACGCTGAGTGCCTGCTCGACCACGTAGCCGGCGATGAACTCGGTGGCCGTCTGGTGCCCATCGAAGATCCAGAGCGCGGCGGCGAAACAGGCGGCCAGTGTGACCCAGACGATGCTCCACGTCAGGGCCTCGCGCGGACGCATGCTGTGCGCCTTGCGATGAAAGACGCCGAGGTCGAGGGCGAGCATCACGACGACCGTGATGGCGAAGGCAGACCACATCCACAAATGCTGCATCAGCTCCTGAGTCATCGCCGGGCGACAGGTCCAGCGGGGTAGTCGGAAAGATCAATGATAACGGGCCAGCCCCGACCCGCCGGGCTCAGCGGCCGGATTTGACCAGCAATCGCTGCCCGATCCGTATGGTGGTCGTGGTCAGCCGATTCCATTCCGTCAACTGTTCCTCGGTGGTACCGTAGCGCGTGGCAATCGAGCCCAGCGCGTCACCGGCGGCCACCACATGCCAGACGGCTTTGTCGGCCACCTGCCGTTCATAGTCCCGCGTCCGGCTGGCGAGTTCCACCACGGCCGCGTCCGAACGCCGCCCCCGGCTGACATCGGCCAGAATGCTGTCGACACCGGCGCGATCGGTGGACGCGAAGGCCAGGCGCTCCCGGTCGTTCTCGATCGCCACACCGGCCGCGGTTCCCAGATCCACCCGTGCACGCTGCACACGCATCGATGCGTCGCGTCCCAGTTGCAGGATCACGAACTGCTGCGGCCCACGCTCGGGCGTCAGCAATTCGCGTGGAGGAATCCCGACGAACAGCAGGCGTCGATCGGTGAGCGCGAGCATCCCGTACGTCTCGCGGAACCCGTCCCACCATTCACGACGTCGGGCCCACGCGGCGGACTGCACCCGCTCCGTTGGTTCCAGAAGCCCCTGTAACTCACTCCGTGCCAGCCGACGCGCTCCGGTGACGTCGGGACGCAGCGTGAGGAGATACGCGATCACGGCGGCGACGATCAGCAGCACCCCCAATCCGCCGCCGGTGACACGCACCAGCGCACGCAACCACCAGCGGCGCGCGCTGACCGGCCCCGTCACGAGGCCGAGCAAGGTCGTTGCGGTGTTGGCGGGTGCGCGTGGCGGCATTCCGACGACTGGGACGGGGAGATTCCGGCTGAACACGTTACAGTTTAGCCACCATGTCGAGCCACGTGTCCTCCGATCGCGCGATACCGCGCGCTGCAGTGCTCGTCCGCCCCACCGGCGCGGACATGCGCGCGATCATCACACTGGCCCTGCCGGTCGTGGCGGCGGAACTGGGCTTGATGGGAATGAGCGTCGTCGATGCACTCTTCGTGGGTCATATCTCGGCCACCGCATTGGCTGCAGTGTCGCTGGGCCTGATCTACTACTACACCATCGCCGTCATCGGCATGGGGACGCTGGTCGGGTTCGATGCGCTGGTCAGCCAGGCCGTGGGAGCGAACGACCAGCGCGCCATCCGACTCGCGCTGCAGCGCGGGCTGTTGCTCGCTGCGCTGCTGTGCGTGCCACTCGGACTGATCCTGTGGCCGACGGCACCAGTGCTCATCGCGCTGAAGCAACAGCCCGACATCGTGCCAATGGCCACGCGGGTGGTCCACATCTCGATGCTCGGCCTGCCCGGGTTGCTGGCATTCGTGGTGTTGCGTCAGACGCTGCAGGCGATGGAGCGAATGCGACCGATCCTGCTGGCGGTGCTGGTCGCGAATGTGCTCAACGCGGCCTTTAATTGGCTGCTGATCGATGGACATCTCGGCGCACCGGCGCTCGGCGTCAACGGGTCGGCTCTCGCCAGCGTGATCGGTCGCACGGCGTTGCCGGTCCTCTTGCTCTGGTCGGCGCGCGATGTGCTCTGGCCGCTGCTTCGCGAACGCGACCCGCTGCTGGTTGCCGTGGCACCACTCCGGCGGATGTTGCGGATCGGCGTGCCGGTGGGGGTGCAATACCTGCTCGAAGTGGGGGTGTTCAACGGGGTCGCACTGTTGATGGGCGCACAGGCCACGAGCACCCTGGCCGCGCATCAGGTGGCCATCAATCTGGCCAGTTTCACCTTCATGATGCCGCTCGGGATCGGCGCGTCGGCGGCCGTGCTGGTGGGACAGGCGATCGGGCGCGGCGACGCCGGTGCCGCGCGCCGGGCGGCCATGGCGGCCATCACGGCCGGGCTGTGCGTCTCCGCGTTGACGTCCATCATCTTCCTGGCGGTGCCACGTCTGCTGGCCAGCGCGTACGTGGCCGAATCAGGCGTCATCATGCTGGCGGCCACGTTGATTCCGCTGGCGGGTGTGTTCCAGCTGTTCGACGGCCTGCAAGCGGTGGCGGGTGGTGCGTTGCGCGGCGCGGCGGATACGCGGGCAGCAATGGTCGCCAACATCCTTGGCTTCTGGGCGGTGGGCCTGCCAATCGGATTGTATCTGGCATACCGCGCCGACATGGGTCCGGCGGGCCTGTGGTGGGGACTCGTCATCGGCCTGGCGGCAGTCGCCGCGACGCTGCTGGTCCGCCTGTATCACCGCTTTGGTGGGCCGCTGGTGCGGGTGCGGGTCGACACTCCTTCCGGTGCGGCGAGCTGACGATGTCCGAAATCAACTATCACCATCTGCACCTGTTCCGTGCGGTCGCGCGGGCTGGCACGCTGGCCCGGGCGGCGGCCGAGCTGCGACTCACGGAACCCACCGTCAGCACGCAGATCAAGTCGCTCGAACAACACTTCGGACAGCCGCTCTTTTCGCGCACCGGCCGGCGCCTGCAACTCACCGATGCCGGCCAGACGGCACTGCGCTACGCCGACGATATCTTCTCGCTCGGAGACGAACTCACGCAGGCGATGTCCGGCGGCGCCGGCGATCGGCCGCGCCGGTTCGTGGTCGGCATCGCCGACGTGGTGCCGAAATTGATCGCCTACCGGTTGATCGAGCCGGCACTGGCGATTCCGGAACGGATCGCGCTCCAGTGCACCGACGACACGCCCGAGCGACTGGTGGCGGCGCTCAGCGTGCACGCGCTCGACCTGCTGATCACCGACGCACCGGTCACGGCGGCGGGCAACGTTAGGGCGTTCAATCACCTGCTCGGCGAGAGCGGCATCACCATCTACGGCACACCCGACCTGGCCGCGCGCTATCGCCCGGATTTTCCCGCGTCCCTCCATGGCGCGCCGTTCCTGCTGTCACTCCACGCATCAACCATTCGCCGCGCCATCGACAGCTGGTTTCACCAGCACGACGTACGACCGCACGTGACCGGTGAGTACGCGGACAGTGCGCTGATGAAGGTCTTCGGCCAGAACGGCCATGGCCTCTTCGCCGCCCCGACCGTCCTCGAGGCGGAGATCCAGCGGCAGCACGCGGTGGAAGTCGTGGGACGCCTGCGCGAGGTCACACAGCAGTTCTACGCGATTTCCGCCGAGCGCCGGCTTGAGCATCCAGCCGTCACCGCCATCGCACGAGCGGCACGGACCAGGCTGTTCGGATAGCCCGACTGTGCGGTCGAGCGCCACCAGCTCTCGACCACTGCGCGACTAATGCGCGGCCGTCGCGCGTGGCCGCGCCCGTTCACCCGACACTCCCGTCATCCATGGTTCGATGCTCACGAATCGCATCGACGAGGAGCAGGCGGTGGACAGGGCCCCCGCAGCGACATCCGGCATCACGGGCTCGCCGAGTCCACTGCGCAGGCGCACTTCGAGCAGCGCACCGCCATCCGCAGCGGATGCTTGCAGTGTGCGGACCGACCCGACATCGACACCCGTCGTCTGCAGCGCCGCGTTCAGGACTTCGCGCACTGCGGCAGGGTCCAGCGTCGTCGCAAGGCGGAGCCGAAGCCCTTGCACGAGTGGCTGCGCCGTCGCGGCTGCCGACGCATCGGTGAGCGGTGCACGTCCCCAGTTGGTGAGCACACCGCCTAGGAATGCGTCGATCGGCGGCGAGAACTCGGTTCCCAACTCCTCGCGCATCCGGATCAGCGCCGCCAGCGTGAGCGTGATCGACTCGCGCAGCTGTCGCGCGAGATCCGCGCGCCCACCGCGCTGCAGCATCGTGACCAGGACCAGCAGCAATGGCAGCGGTTCGGTCGTGCGAGCCGACGCGACCGGCATGTCATAGAAGGTCACGCCCGAACCCACGCTGACCACCGGCCACGGTCCGCAATCGCCCACCGCTTCCGCCGCGGTGGCCGTCAGTTCGTCGATCGACATGACCGACGCCGCAAGCAGTCGCTCATTCCCCAGTTCACCGCTCAGGATGGCCGACAGCAGGCCGGCCTTGATGATTCGCGGCGGCGCCTGCCGTTGCAGGCGCGCCTGTCGGATGAGCGCATCGGTGAAGAGGCGTTGCGCATCGGTGCCGCGCCCGACCGGCAGCACCAGCAACAGCTGTCGGTTCTCCGCCGACGC
Organism: Gemmatimonadaceae bacterium; assembly: GCA_031374935.1. Classification (GTDB taxonomy): domain Bacteria; phylum Gemmatimonadota; class Gemmatimonadetes; order Gemmatimonadales; family Gemmatimonadaceae; genus JACMLX01. The sequence goes on from JANMHB010000152.1 coordinate 75,122, forward strand.
CTGTCGGTATGCCAGCTCCGCGACCTGTCGCGCACGCGTCCACTGGTCCGCCGTCTCGATGTCGCTCGCCACCTCCCGACGTGTTGGCGCCCGCTCAGCCACGCGGTACGAGAAGAGCAGGACATCCCGATCGACCCCGGCGCTCGCGGCGTCGCTGCCCGGCAGCGTGCGGAAAAGGCGCATGTCCACCAGGACGTCCGCGCGCCGCTGCAGCCCGCGCCACAGGCGCGAGACGGGGGCCAGAGGGTCGGCGCCGACGGTGGCGCCGACTACGGTGCGCTGACGCGCCATTATCCGGCCCGCCTCCGACGGCACACCGATCCGCCCCACCACTCCGGTGCGGGCGATCTGCACCGGAATGCTCTCGCAGTCGAGCGGCACGCCAAGGGCGCGAGCGAGCGCCTGCAGCGCCTCACATCCGGCCGCGTACTGCGACTCGTCGAGCAAGGTCGCGATCGTCAGCGCAGCCGGGTCGCGCTCGCGGGCCACCCGACCATCGCTCACCTGTGGACGGAGATCACGCCGGAGCCGAGCGGATGGCTGCGGCTCGGGTATCGCGCTGAAGTTGGCACTGGACATGACGGCGCTCATTCAACGGGGGACGGAACGACCGACGACCGTTCGGCTGCCGGTGATTCAGATGCTAACCGTCACGAGATGAGCGAACAATTTCATACGACTTCTATTTTTAATAGATTTTTTCGAACCTTCCGTTACAGCAACCAGCGCAATTCGGCGCGGCAGGTCAGAAATGGAACCCCGTCCCCCCAGAGTCCGGCGACAGCACGCGCTCGACCAGCGGTGCGACGGCTTCGAAGCTCGCCTGCAGGCGCCCTTCCTCGAACCATCGCACCAGGTTCACCGGTTCCCCGCGCACAATGGCCAGATCCAGGCGTTCCGCGATGTAGACACACTCCGAGTGAAGATTGGGCTCCAGCGGGTTGGCGCTGCGGTGATGCGTCGACACCACCGCCACCGCCGCCTTGCCGAGCCCCCAGCGCAAGGCCGCAGCCCCGCCAAGAATCTCGTGCAGTTGGCTCAGCAGGCGTGGCATCACCTGAACATTCATCTTCACGTCGCGACGCAGCTCGGCACGCATCGTTCCCAACCGGTCGAACAACACCAGCTTGCCCACGTCGTGGAGCAGCGCCAGCGTGAACGCCTCATCGGGCACCACGCCGAAGCCGGACGCCAGCGTCCGTGCGATCGGTGCGGTACGCACCATGTGCTCCCACACCTGCCGAACCATGCCGTCGTAGGCGGTGCCGGTGCGGCAGAGCGTGCCCTCGACCATGCTGCTCAGGATCACGCTCCGCAGGCCCTGCGTCCCGACGCGACGAATGCTTTCCGAGAGCGACGTGCTGCGCGCGCCGGTCGAGTTGGCGGCGGAATTCGCGAACCGGAGGAGCGACTGCGCCAGGACAGGATCCTGCTCGACCAGCTTCACCAGCTCCGAGATCGCCACGTCGCGCCGCAGCAGTTCAAGTGCACGTTGCGCGGCGGCCGGTGGCTGACGCACCGTCTTTTCGCCGCTCTTCGCAATGCGCTCGAAGAATGCCGGAGCGTCGCCGCGGCGCTCCATCGGATCCAGCTCCGCCTCAAGCCGTTCCAGCGCCGTGCGCAACGAACGACGCACATCGTAGCCCGCCTCGACCTCGTCATGGATCGACGGCTCGGTCAGAATCGGGCCCAGCGGGGTGACCGGCGCCGACGTGACGGACACCGTCGCTGCCGCTGACGACGGCATGCCGGCATGTCTTGCGTTCACCAGCGCCGGCGAAGGAACGGCCGCGGTCGCGAGAGGAGTCTTGTTGGTCATCGAGGTCTGAGCCGTCGGCCGCCGTGGCGGAGAACAGGGGAGGAGTGTCCAGGGGCGAGGGGCCCGCGGGCTGGCGTCGTCTCGCTGTCAGTATCGGCCGGTACGAGGGACGAGATGAGCGCGCCACACTAGGTTCTCCGACATGCTCTCAGGCGATACTTCTGCTGACGCGCCCCTGCTCGCCGGGGTGCTCGACGCGCTGGTCGGCCCTGCCGTGCTCCTGGATCGCGGCGGAGTCGTCGTGGCCGCGAATCGGGCGGCGGCAACGCGCTGCTCGCCCGGACAGACAATCGGCGAGGCACTGGTCGCGATTGCCCCCTGCCGCTCCGAAGACGAGGCGACGGCACTCCGCGGCGTCACCGCCGTCCTCGAGTGCTCCCAGCACGCGTTCTCACTCGAGTTCTTCCCAGACACCGAGCCCGCGCGCCGACTGGTGCTCCGGGCCACCGGGATCACTGCCGCCGGCCGCGGAGGAGCCGTCGTACACGTCGCCTCGGTCACGGTCGGCGACGCCACCGGTCTCGACACGCACGCGCAGGAAGCGAGCTTCCGGTCGATCTATGCCGCCTCTCTCGATGCCATGCTCATCGCCGATGGGACCGGCCAGATCCTCTCGAGCAACCCGGCGGCGCGCCGACTGCTGGGCCGGAACGACGCCGGCATTGCCGCGCTGAACTTCACGGCCTTTTTCGGCGCGGGGTCGCGAGCCGTCTCGGCGGCGGAGGCGTGGCAGCGCCTCATGCAGGATGGCCACTGGCGCGGCGAGGGGCGCATCATGGTCGGAGCGTCGGCGCGCTCGCTGGATGTTGCCGCTTCGGCACACATCACCACCGGTCGTCATCTGATCACGATTCGCGACGTCACCGAATCGCTCCAGATGGAAGCCCAGCTTCGGCAGGCGCAGAAGATGGAGGCGATCGGCTTGCTGACAGGTGGCATGGCGCACGATTTCAACAACCTGCTGACCGTCGTGCTGGCCAACGCGGATCTCGTGCTCGAGTCACTGCCGCCGGACATGGATGAGTTGCGCGACGAAGTCGGCCAGATGATTCAGGCGGCCACACGCGGCACGGAGATGGTCAAGAAGTTGCTCGCGTTCAGCCGTCGCGAAACACTCGAGCGTCGCCCCGTGTCACTCGAAGTCGTCCTGGCCGAAACGCAGGCACTGCTGACGCGATTGCTGCCGGCGAACATCACCGTGCGCACCGAGGCAGCAGCGGAACTGCCGGGCATTCTGGCCGACCCGGGTGCGGTGCAGCACATGTTGCTCAACCTGGCCACGAACGCGCGTGATGCCATGCCCTCGGGCGGCGTCCTCACCATGCGTGGTGGTTTCGAGCCGCACATCGAACGGCCCGACGGCAGCATCGGCCCGATGGTGACCGTTGCGGTTGACGATACCGGACGCGGCATGGACGACGAGGTGCTGGCCCATCTCTTCGAACCGTTCTTCACCACCAAGGCACCAGGTGAAGGCACCGGGCTTGGCATGGCGATGATCTACGGGCTGGTACAGCAGCACGAAGGCACGATCGACGTCCGGAGCTCACCGGGCCAGGGGACGTGCGTGACGATCGGGCTGCCGCTGGCCGAAGTCATGGTACCGAACGCCACACCGCGGTCGGCCATGCTGATTCGGGAAGGGGCGACGGAAACGATCCTGCTGGTGGAGGATGAGGAGATGGTGCGTCGCGCCGGCCGTCGCATTCTCGAAAAGCACGGCTATCGCGTGATGCAGGCCGCCGACGGCGCCGAGGCGATGGCGGTGTTGCGCGAGCGTGGCAGCGAGGTCGCCCTGGTGGTGAGTGACGTCGTGATGCCACGGATGGGCGGCCGGGAACTCTATGCGATGCTGCGCAGCGAAGGGTTCCGCATGCCCTTCCTGTTCACCAGCGGTTACACCGACCGGATATCGAGCGATACGGTCGCGCTGGACCCGAGTGTTCCGGTGCTGCCGAAACCCTGGACATGGACGGAGCTCACCGCCAGCGTCCGTGCGGCACTCGATGAAGGCTTCACGGTGCGCTGATCAGCCACGTCCGCCGGTGCCGCGAGCGAAGTGACGCTCAGCGGCATACGCTGGCCTGTCGACGAGGTGTCTCTGCGACAAACGCGGTGCGATCAGCTTGATCGCACCGCGTTTGCTAGAGCGGTCGGGCCGCCGTCAGAACGGCGGACGCCCGCCGCCGCCACCGCCGCCGCCGGGCCCACCGAAGCCTTGCGGCGTCCGGATGCGCGCCGGAACGCGCAGCCACTGCTCGGGGGTGAGGATCTTCTTCGCCCCCTCGGTGCCGGCGGTGCGGAGCCGACCGCCCTTCTCGAAGAATGGACGCAGCTTGACGCCGAAGAGGACGGCCGGATCGGGGTTACCCCCTTCCTTCTCGACCGCCTTGCGCGCCTGCTCGGTGAGCGAATCCACCTCCACCTGAATCGAGTCCGCGAGCAGCTTGAGCTTGGCCACTTCCGCGTCTGTCAGACCAACGGAGTCACGCGCTTCGATGATCTGCAGCGGCACATTGGGGAAGAATCGACCGACACCGGCCGCGATCCCCGCACCCGTCAGCCGGGCGCCGGGTACACCGCCGAATGCCGCACGAAGCCGGTCGCGCGTCTGGTCGGGACCAAGCGTGTAGCGGATGTTGAAGCCAACCTGGAACGGCAGACGGATGCCGGTCTGGTTGCCGCGCACGGCGCCGAATCGTTCATTGACTTCGTACTTGTAGCGATTGGTGGCGGCGTCGAATCCGCGCACGAAGAGCAGCGTATTGTCGGCCTGCGTGAACGAGCCCCAGCCGCGCAGGTTGTCGCTGCCGTGCAGCAGCTGGTCGATGCCGCCGATCAGGTTCGCCGTCACCAGCGAGAAGGTCAGACGACGATCGAGCTTGAACGCCGTGGGGCGCCAGTTGAGCTGCAGGTCGAAACTCGGCTGCCAGGGCCCGGTGCAGGAGTTGCGCGACGAGAGGGTGCCAAGCTGCGCCCGGATACACTGCCGCGCGGTGTTGCCGGAGGAGGTGAGCAATTTCGACATGCCGGCGGCGAGATCCGCATCACCCGCCGTGGCGGGATCGAAGATGAACGCGCGGTCGTTGCGGGCGCCGTCGCCGTTGATGTCGGCGCTGACGAGGGGTGTGAACGGCGAGCCGGATGTCATGCGTCCGATCGCCGTGATCTCGAAACTCGACGACAGCGGATGCGTGACGGTCGCGATGACGTTGTGACGGCGATTGAACGCGCTGGTGGCCCACTCAGGCATATTCGGATTGCCGGCGGTGGTCGCCGATGCGAAGCCGCCACCCGCACCACCGAAGGCGAAGCCGGTCTGGCTCCGTGCGTCGGAATACGTGTAGCTGGTGTTGATGATCGCGCCGCGGCTGGTGAAGCCGCCGAACGACATCGTGGCCTGCCACTGTTCGGTCTTGTTCAGCGAGTTCACGTCGAACACGGAGGCGAACCGCTGATCGATGCGCGACAGCTGTGTCGGCACAGCACCGGTGGTGGTGATGATCGAGGCGGCCGGCACGAACACCGGACGATTGCCCTCGGACGTCAGCGCAAACCTGGGCGTGGTGTTGAGGTTCAGGTCGCGGTAGCCCGTCTGGGCCTCGCCGAGCGCGCCGCTGACATCGACATTCAGGCTGAAGCGCCCGAAGATGCGCTTGGATGCCCCGATCGAGCCGCGCCAGGCGCGCGGGTTGGAATAGTTGGCATCGAAGGTGGTGACATTGCGTGCCGTGGTGAGCTGCGCTGGTGGTCCACCGGGCGCACACTGCGTGGGGATGCTCGACGGCACGGCGAAGTACCCGGTGAAATCCGGCACCGGCACACCCGCGCCGACACAGAAGATCGCCTGCTCGCCGGTGGCGAGGCCGGTCGCCGTTTGTGCGCCGGCGAAGAGCTGGGTATTGGGTGCGTCACGAAAGCGGCCGACGCCACCGCGAATGGTGAGGGCGCCATTGCCGAACGGGTTGCCACCGTTGGCACTTTCCGGCTGCCGCGGCGACCAGCTGAAGCCCACCCGTGGCAGAAAGGCCGCGTCGTTCGGAATGAGGTCCGTCTTGCGGCCGAAGGCCGAATCGACGGCGGGATTCCGCGCCGGCGCGCCGTCGAAGGACGAGCCCTCGAACCGCCCACCGAACACGAGCTGCAGCCCATCGCGCGGACGCCAGGTATCGCCGATGTAGATGCCGGAATTGACGGTGCTGCCAGTGCGCTCGGGCGACGCCAGCGTCCGGTTGAAGCTGGCGGGCCGATTGGCCTCGAAGTCGGCCAGGGAATTGAACGTGAACGATCCGAAACGGTTGAACGCCTGATCCTGCGTATACGCGGTCCGGTTGACGAGCCCACCGATCTTCACCCGGTGCTTGCCCTCATCGAGGAGCATCGACGTCTCGTTGGTGGCTTCGAAGACGGAGTTTTCGCTGCGCTGGAGCAGTGACGTGCTGCCACCGAACTGCAGCGTGCTGAACCCCTGGGTGCCGTCGCTCAGGTCCGAGAGCACCTGCACCCGACCGAGGGGCAGCTGGATGAAGGGCGTGCCACTCCGGTCGTCGAGCTGCAGGCCGGCACGGAGTTCGTTCACGACGGCGGTGCCGAATCGCGAGGAGAGCACGAGTGAGCCGCCACCGCCGCGGTTCTCGGTCGTGCCACCGGTCTGCGGCAACGCCAGCGATCCGACGCGGGTCGGCGTCTGGTCCACCAGACGCCAGTCGCCACGCAGGGTGAGCGTGTGGGCGTCGCTCAGCGAGTAGTCCATCCGCCCGAGCACGGTCATGTTGTCGGCGTTCCGGTTGTCATCGATCACACCGCCGGCAGCGCCGACGCCAAAGCCGCTGACCAGGCCAAGAAACCGGTTGACCGAGTCGGGGGCGGCACCGAGCCGTTCCCGGGTGGCGTCGTCAGCCGCGAGCAGCGATGGCAACAGGTCGGCGCGCCGACGCCCCTGCAGGGCGCCGAAGAAGAACAATCGGTCCTTGATGATCGGGAAGCCGATGCCGGCCCCGAACTGGTTCTGATTGAACGCACCGCCGAAGGCGCCGGTCGTCCCGCCCTGTTCCACCGTGAAGTCGCGGTAGCGACCGACGTAGGACAGCGACCCCTGAATCACGTTGGTGCCGCTGCGTGTGGTCTGCGAGACCTGCCCGCCGGAAAACTGCCCCCGGGCCACGTCATAGGTATTGGTCACGACCCGCGTGCCCCGGATGGCGTCCTGCGGCACGAACCCGGCGGCGAATGACAGGCCATCGAGGGTGACGTTGTTGCTCTGCGACGACTGACCGGCGACGCTGAAGTTGGCCGCACCACCGCCACCGGAGCTGTCGGCACCGGTCAGCACCACACCAGGCGCGAGCGCTGCAATTGCGGTCGGATCGGACGCGTCGACCGGCAGGCGGGCGGCCTGACCGCCATCAACGACGCGCTCGGAACCGCCGGGCGCCGGTGGGCCGCCACCCGGACCGCCCTGCTGCGGGCGGCGCTGCCCGCGGACTTCCACCCGCGCCAGCGTCTGCGCCGTGCTCTGGCCCAGCGTGATGTTGCGTACGATGCGGTCATCGTCGCCATTGCGCGTGACGGTCAGCGTGGTGGGCTGAAAACCGATGAACCGCACCGTCAGGCGATAGGTGCCGCCGCCATCGGGGAACAGGATCGTGTATTTGCCCTGCGCATTGGTGCGCTGCCGCCGGGTGACCTGGGTTTCGGTGGACTGCGCTTCCACCTGGGCGTTCGCCACCGGCACTCCCGCTGGCGTCCTGACGATGCCGGTGATGATGTCGGTCGAGGCGCCGACCTGCGCCGCTGCCAGCGCGGGTCCCACGGCAGTCAGCAGCAGCGGGACCAGGAACTGGCGCAGTCGGCGCGCCTGCAATTCAAAACGCATCATGAGTCGGCAATTCGGAGAAAGCGGTGTGCATCATGCGGAGCGCGCACATCCGGACAGGTCGTCAGCTTCGCGGAGACTCGCGCCGCCAGAACGAGGTACGCCTCGCGGGACACCAGCGTTGGTCGCGGTGAATGCCGTGCACCAGCCGCGTCACGGCGTGCACGCGCAGCGAGGTCGGAAGGTGTCCCGACTGCCGGCGCCTGCCCAGACCCAGCGGACCCGAGCGCCACTGCGTTATTGTCGTGGTCATTCCCGATCGCCTGTTTCACCCGTTACGGGGCCACGTTCCATGCTCTTCCGTCCGTACACCCTGACCGCCGCTCTGCTCGTCGTTGCTGCGGCGCGCGCCGGCGCACAGTCCACCGCGGCGGCCACGGCGCCGGAAGTGCGCTACGATCGCGCCGAACAACTGCTCTCATGGAACAGCACCCGTCTGGTGACTGGCGATGAAGTCCAGGCGCAATGGATGAAGGACGGATCGCGCTTCTGGTATCGGAACAAGGTCCGCCAGGGCGCCGAATTCGTGATCGTCGATCCGATGCGTGGCGCACGCGAACTGCTGTTCGACAATGCGCGGCTGGCGGCGGCGATCAGCACAGTGGCCGACACCAGCATCGACCCGACCAAGCTCCCGTTCCGCACCTTCCGGTTTGCGAAGGATGGCGACGATGAGCGCACGATCGACTTCCGCTTCGGCAAGCGCCGCCTGAACTGCGACATCGTGGCGTATCGCTGCCTGGCCGTCGACACGCTGCCCAGTGAGGTGCCGTTCGTCCTCAGCCCCGACCGCAAGTGGGAAGCGTTCGTCCGCGGCTTCGATGTGTACGTGCGAGCACGTGGTGTTGCCAGCGATTCGACGCGACTGACGACCGATGGCGCACGGAACTGGAGCTACGGCCTCGGTGACCCGACGCCGCAAAACCTGCTGCGCCCGCAGCTGGCACCGCGTCGCCCGCAGATCAAGTGGGCGCCCGATTCGCGCCGCATGATCGTGAGCCGTCAGGACACGCGCGGCGTGGCGACGATGCCCTACATCAGCTACACGTCGCAGCGGCCACGGGCCTTCACCCAGCCCTATGCGTTGCCCGGTGACAGCGTGATTCCGAAGCCCGGCTTCCACATTCTCGACCGGGAATCGAAAACGAACGTGCGCGTCCAGCTCGATGTGGCGCCGGCTCAGGCCTCATGGAACCTGTCGGCGCGCGACTCGGCCTGGAATGCCACCGGCAGCAAGGTGTATCTGACGACGATGTCGCGCGCCTCCAAGCTGGCGCAGCTGCTGGAAGTGGATGCGGCGACTGGGGCGGTGCGCGTGCTGGCAGCCGATTCGGCCAAGACCTTCGTCGAGACGGGGAATCCGGTGGACCCCACCCCCACCTATGTCACGGAAGACGGCGAATCACTGGTCTGGTCCGAGCGCGATGGATGGGGCCACCTCTATCGGTATGGCGCTGACGGCAAGCTGCGCAACCGGGTCACCGAAGGTCCGTGGCAGGTGGGCACGATCGTTGCCGTCGATGAGAAGCTGAAGCGCGTCTGGTTCACCGGTCGCGGTCGCGAGAGCGATGCGTTCCTGTACTACGCCCAGCTCTATTCGGCCAACTTCGACGGCACCGGCCTGCAGCGCCTGACGTCCGAGGACGCCGAACATCGCGTGCAGGTGAGCCCGAACGGTCGCTGGGTGGTCGATGTGTACTCACGCATCGAGACGCCGCCGGTGACCGTGCTGCGCGAGGCCCTCTCCGGGCGCGTGGTGAAGAAACTCGAGACCGCCGATGCATCACAGCTGGCCGGACTCGGCTTCAAGGGCGCGCGTGTCTTCACCGCCAAGGCGCGTGATGGCATCACCGACATCTACGGTGTGATGTATCTGCCGTCGAATCTGGACACGGCGCGGCGCTATCCGATCATCTCGAACATTTACCCGGGTCCGCAGGTCGGGTCGGTGGGGGCATGGGCGTACAAGGCGGCCGGCGAACCGGCGGCGCTGGCAGAACTGGGCTTCGTGGTGGTGCAGATCGACCACCTTGGCACACCACTGCGCAGCAAGGCATTTCACGACAACTACTACGGCAATTTCGGCGACAACGGATTGCCGGATCACATCGCGGTGATCAAGCAGCTCGCCAGCCGACATGGCTTCATCGACATCGACCGGGTCGGCATCTTCGGCCACTCCGGCGGCGGATTTGCCAGCACCGACGCTATCCTGCGCTATCCCGATTTCTTCAAGGTGGCAGTGAGTGGCGCCGGCAACCACGATAATCGCAGCTACAACATCTACTGGGCCGAGAAGTATCAGGGGTTGCTGAAGCGCGACTCGCTGCGCCGCAGCGACAACTTCGCCGACGAGGCGAATGCGTCGATGGCCGCCAACCTCAAGGGCCACCTGCTGCTGATGCACGGCGACATGGACGACAACGTGCACCCGGCGATGACGATCCAGATGGTGGATGCCCTGATCAAGGCGAACCGCTCGTTCGATCTGGTCATGGCGCCAAACCGTCCGCACTCGCTCAACGAACCGTACTTCATTCGTCGGCGCTGGGACTACTTCGTGCAGTACCTGATGGGCGCGCGGCCGCCGGACAACTACCTCATCGTCCGTCCACCGGATGCCGTCGGCGCCGACGGGCAGACGCCGGATGAGGAGTGGGGCGTGTTGCCCCCAGGATGAGCGTGCACTCGAACGTGGACTCGAACGTGGACTCGAACGTGTGCTCGGGCACGTGACCGCGGTGCCGACGGTGCGCATCCCGGGCACTCGGCCACTCACGGGCCAGCCAGCGGTTGCGGTACGCGCGCGCGGCGCGACCGCGCCGCGGCAGCTGTCACTGCCGGCCTCGGTGGCGTTGGCGGCCGCCGTGAGTGTCGTGGCGATCAGCATCACGTTGCTGGTGACGCGACGACGCGAGCGGCGGCGGATGCCGCGCCCCTTCGCGCTGGATGCGGGTGGCAGCACCATGCCGGTCGCTGACGAACGCTTCCGGCGACTCTTCGACCGGGGCGCCGATCCGCAGTTCCTTTCGGACGGCGCAACGATCGTGGCCGCCAATCCCGCTGCGCTGGCCCTGCTGGCGGAGGGGCGCGGCGATGTGCTCATCGGCCGCCAGACGGCGCAGGTCACGGTCGATGTCGGCGCCGGGCCAGGCGACGAGGACAGGTCCTGCGACACCGTGGTCACCACCCTGGCGGGTGAGGCGATCCCGGTCGCGTTGCGCCGGACGCGCATTCCGCTCGACGTTGGTGACCTGGTGCACTATCAGCTGCGTGATCTGCGCGACACCCGGCGGCTCGAGACAGAACGCCGGGAGCTCGAGAATCAGCTGCTCGCCAGCCAGCGACTGGAGGCCCTCGGAACACTCGCCGGCGGCGTAGCGCACGATTTCAACAACCTGCTCACCGTGGTGCGCGCCAACGCGGAGATCGCACAGATCGCGATGGCCGAGCGCGATCCCGACGGCGTGGCGGAATCGCTGACCGCCGTGATGCAGGCCAGTGATCGCGCACGCGACATCGTGAAGCAGATCCTGCTCTTCTCTCGTCGGTCGGTCCCGGTCCATGCGCGGATCAATCTCGCCGCGCTGATCACCGACGCGCAGACACTGCTCCGCGCGACGATCCCGACCACCGTCCAGCTGCTGATCGAGGTGCGGTCTACGGACGCCTGGGTGAGCGGTGATGCGACGCAGATGCAGCAGCTCCTGCTGAATCTGTGCAGCAACGCCGAGCATGCGATGCGCAGCACGAAGGGGGGAATGCTCCGCGTGTCGGTCGACACCGTGCGAATGCCGCATCCGGAGCACAGCGTGCACCATCCGCAGCTGACCGCCGGCGCCTACGTGCGCCTCTCGGTGCGTGATACCGGTGCCGGCATGAGCGACGATGTGCGGCAGCGCATCTTCGAGCCGTTCTTCACCACCAAGCCGATCGGTGAGGGTACCGGGCTGGGGCTGGCGGTGTTGCACGGCATCGTGCAGTCGCACCACGGATCGGTACATGTGGAGAGTGCCGAGGGAGTCGGCACGCTGTTCGAATTGCTGTTCGCGCGCGAGGCACCGGCTGAGGAAGGGGCCAGCGTGATGCTGTCGACGCCAGCCTGCACGACGGCGATCCTCACGCCGCGCGATCGACTGGCGGTGACGAGTGACGCGCCGTTGATCCTGCTGGTGGATGATGAGCCGGCGATTCTGCGCGCGGCCGAGCGAGGGATCATCTCGGCGGGGATGCGCGTGGTGACGGCGTCCAGTGCGTCGGCGGCACTCGACCTGCTCGATGATTACGACGACATTGCGGTCCTGATCACCGATCAGACGATGCCGGGCATGTCCGGACTGACGCTCGCCGACCACGCCCGGACGCTGCGCCCGCTGCTCCCGATCATCCTCAGCACCGGTTTCACGGGGCTCGTGACCGCCGAACGCCTGCGCGAGGCGCAGATCACGACCGTGCTCGACAAGCCCTATTCGCTGACGCAACTCACGGATGCCGTCGAGCACGCGCTGCGGACCTCCCGCCGGCTTCGCGCCACGCAACCGGCCTGATTTCGGAGTAGATTGGCACGGTCCCGTGGCATACCGTCACGTTTCGGGCTTTTCCCCGTCCCAACCTCCCGTGGCCGTACCCACGTTCGCATCCCTGTCGCTTGACGCGGCCCTCATGCAAGCCGTCAAGGAACTGGGATTCGCGCGCCCGACACCGATCCAGAGTGACTCCATCCCGCCGGCGATGGAGGGTCGCGACGTGCTCGCCTGCGCCCAGACCGGCAGCGGCAAGACCGCCGCGTTCATGCTGCCGATCCTGCATCGGATGCTGGCCGGAAAACGCGGTACCACGCGCGCGCTGGTCGTCGTCCCCACCCGCGAGTTGGCCTTGCAGGTGCTCGAAACCGCGCAGGCACTGTCGGTACACACTGGGCTGACGAGTGCCGCGATCTATGGCGGCGTGGGCATGGGACCGCAGGAACATGCCTTCCGCACCAAGGTCGACCTGATGGTGGCCACCCCTGGTCGCCTGCTCGACCACATGACCAAATCCTACGCCTCGCTGGCCGGCGTCCAGCATCTGGTGCTGGACGAAGCCGACCGCATGCTCGACATGGGTTTTCTGCCGGACATCAAGCGGATCCTGTCGTACCTGCCTGCGAAGAAGCAGGTGCTGCTGTTCAGTGCCACCATGCCGGGCGCGATCATCCAGCTGTCGCGCGATCTGCTGAAGGATGCGGCGCAGATCAATCTGGAACGGAAATCGGCTCCGGCGAGCGGCATCACGCAGGCGCTGTACCCGGTGTCGCAGGACCTGAAGCCGGCCCTGTTCGTGAAGCTGCTCGAACGGGGTGACATGAAAGAGGCGCTGGTCTTCACGCGCACCAAGCATCGCGCGAACCGGCTGTTCGAGTTGCTCGAGAAGCATGGTGTGGCCGCCGCCCGCATTCACGGCAACCGGTCGCAGGCGGCCCGCGTCGCGGCCCTGGATGGTTTCAAGAACGGCAGCATTCGTGTGCTGGTGGCCACTGATGTGGCGGCCCGCGGCATCGATGTCGCCGACCTCGGGCACGTGGTGAACTTCGACGTGCCGGCGCAGCCGGAGGACTACATCCATCGGGTCGGGCGGACGGGGCGCGCCGAAGCGACCGGCGATGCCTTCACGTTCGTCGCGCCGGAAGAAGAGGGTGACGTGCGCGCGATCGAGCAGGCGGTGGGTCGCCGCCTGCCGCGGGTGACGCTGCCGGACTTCGACTACACCGCGCGCACGGCGCAGGCGTTCGAAGTGCCGATCGCCGAGCGGATCAAGGAGATCCGCGCCAGAAAGGCGGCCGACCGGCAGCGCGCGGCAGAAAAGGCGGCGCGCAAAGCCGGCGGCGGTCAGGGGTCGCCGCCCCGGGCCGGCGGTTCGGCAGGGCAGGCCCGACGCCCTGCATCGCCGGGCTCTGCGGCATCGCGGCCCGCCGCGGACGGCGGCGGAGCACGGCCGGCCGCAGATGGCAGCCCGGGGGCACGATCCAGCGCCCGCCCTGGCGGCAGACGTGGCGGTGGTCGCAGCGGTGGTGGTCGCACCAGCGGCGGAGGCTCGCCCTACCGCGAGTAGCCGGCACCGTTCGTCTGACGCGCGATGCGTCTGGCGTCACGCGATCGGCATTGAAGCCCTGAACACCCAAATGGTGCTCAGGGCTTCAATCGTGTTGCCAGCGTCATCAGCGAATCGGGCGCCAGCGCCCCTTCAAGGGTGTAGTCCATGCCGCCGGCCTGCCAGCGCACCACACTGCGACCATTCGCCGTCGTGACGAGAAACTCGGAGGCGTTGCGCTGCGTGGCAGATGCCCTTCTCGGTGCGGCAGATGGTGTGATGAACAGTTCGAGCGCGGCGCCACTCGGCGAGACGTAGCGACGACGTGTGACGGTCGCACGGAGCGAGTCTTCCGTCACGGAGTACCCGGCGAGTGCGATGGCCTTCGGTACAGCCACGTCGGCCACCGCGCCGCTGCCCACTTCGACTTTCGCCGACGACGGCATCCCAGTCACGGTGACGGCCTCCAGTGGCATGGGCACCTGCATCCGCCGCTCACCCGAGGGTGGCGGCGGCCCCTTGCGCGCCCGCTCATCGGCCTGCACACGCTCCAGCGCCTCGCCCGTCGCACGCGCTGTGGCATCGCGGCGCGGTGCGGCGGTGTCGCTCGCCACAGCGACCGAGAATCCAAGCGCTGCCCCCCGTGACGATACAATGCTGTCACGCTGGCCCGATACGATGATCGGCGAATCGCTGCGCGGTCCACCACGTGGTTGCGCGCGCACGGATGGCGCGGGTGTGGCAACGAAACTATCGGCTACGATCTCGGCCACGCTTGGCACCGACTGCAGTGGCGCAGCCCTGGCCGGCATGCGTGCGCTGGCCGGTGTCGCAACCTCGAGCGACGGGCGCTCGCGGTTCTTCCCCACCTCGTAGCTCACACCGGCGACGAGGAACAGACTGGCCGCCAGTGCCACCCGCCGCAGCGTGAACAGGTGCCGACGCGTGGCCGTCCGGAGCGACGGCACATCCGGCGCCGGCGCCAGCACCGCCGGCGCCACCTTCACGCGCGGCGCCGGCGCATCGAGTGCGCCAAGCAGCGCGACCACCTGCCGCGCCATCGCCGTCGCCTCGGCGAATCGCCGCGCGCAGTCTCCGCACGAGGCAAGATGGGCCTCGACGGCGCTCCGCTCACTGGCGTCGAGCGCGTCGTCGACCAGCGCGTGCAGCGTTCCCTCATCCACGTGCGACATGCGAACCTCCCTCACCCTGCGTATAGACTTCGAGCATGCGCTTGCGGGCGCGTGCCAGTGTCGTGCCGATGGCACCGCGCGACAGCCCGGTCGCCTGTGCGATTTCGTCGTAGTCGAACCCCTCCGCCTGCAGCAGCAGCACATCGCGATCCCGCTCGGACAGCTGCGCCAGCGCAGCCCGCACGCGCAGCCGCGTCTCCTCGCGTTCATACGCGTCATCAGGCTGTTCGTACGGCGCGACATGATCCTCATCCTTCACCAGCACCAATCGTCGTTCGCGCGTCGCGGCATTGCGGCCCTCTTCGCGCAGCAGGTTCAGCGCCACCGCGAACAGCCATGGCCGCGGGTTGGTCGGCGGCGCCGCCACGGCTCGCGCGAACGTCTCCTGTGCCAGTTCTTCGGCACGACCACGATCGCCGGTGCGACGCGTGAGCATGCGCACCAGCGATTCGTGATACTCCCGGAACAACGCGCCGAGATCGAGTCCCATGATCGTTGCGGCCCTCAGGCGCCGCGGAAGTCTTTGACCAGCTGCTGCACGTCGGTGACCGGCAGTGTCGCCTGGCCGACGCGTTGGATCCGGATGCTCACCCGCTGCCCCGCCACCAGCACATCGTCACCGCGCAACGCGGCATCCCGCAGTTCCGGCAGCGCCCGCAGCATCACAAAATATGCCGGCGAGAAGGCCTCGACGCTCACCACTCGCTGCCCACGCTGCGCGAGATCCATCCACTGCGCCCCCTGCTGCTCGAAACGCCGGCTGCCGACCGTGCGCTGTGCCTGCGCAGCACTCGCTGTGCCGCCGCGGTCCTGCGCACGTTCGCTGCCCTGCCGCGCACCATTGAGCGACACCGCGTTGAGATAGTCGGCACTGGTCTGCGCCGCGCTGAACGCCGCGCGACCGGTCTGCGCCTTGGCCGACGGTGATGCAGCCTGTTCGGGCCCACCGCGACGCCAGCCGTCCCGATCGGGAACGGCGCCGCCCGCACTCACCACTGGTTCCTGCACCAGATCGGCCGTGTATTCCGTGACGATACCATGTCGCAAGGCGAGTGCCTTGATTTCTGCGATCCGGTCCGGTGTCGCTCCTTCCAGCCGCATCGTTCGTGTCAGCGACCCGATGCGACGTGCCGCCCACAGCGTACTCACATACTCGTGATTGTCCTCGCGTGCCGCGAACTCCACCGGCATGGACACACGCACCGTCCGACCGTCGCGCTCACGCTGCATCGCTTCGCGAAGCGCACCCTCGATGTTCGTGCCGCCAGCGGCCACCAGTGCGCCGGTCCACTGACGTGCGCGCTCCAGCGATTCGGCGCCGGCAAGGCTGTACCCGTCGCGAAAGGTCCGCACGCCGGTCGAGAACGCGATCAGCCGAAGGCGGTCACGATCGGAGAGTGCACCCAGCATCTGCAGCATCGCCGCCTTCGCCTGTTCGAGCTTCGGCCCGCTCATGGGGCCGGAGACATCCACCACCATCGTCAGGTCACGGCCCATCCGCGCCGCCTCCGACAGGTCCGGCGGCGTGACGTAGAGCAGGAAGTAGCCATCCTCGCCGCGCGGCGCATACGTCACCACACTCAGCCCCGCCTGCGCATTGCGCAGCGGCAGGAACAGCTCCACATCACCACGCGCCGCATCCGTCACCGTGCGGTCGTCGCTGCCGTCCACCTGCACGCTGTGGTTGCCCCCATCCACAGCGACAGCCACTGGAACACCGCGTCACCGGCCAGTGGATAGTGATACGTCGCTTCGGCGATGCCGGAGCCGACATTGCGAAACTGTTCTTCGACTTCGATGCGTGCGACGCGGCCTTCCACCGTCGCGCGAATAGCCGTCGCAATCCGTTGCACACCCCAGTCGGGGGGACGCACGATTCCAGGCCGTGGCGTTGGCTCGATCCATCCCTGCGCGCCCGCGACGGGCGGAGCGAGAGCAAGCGCACGAAGCCACAGGGCGCGCGAGATCGAGTCGAGTCGTGTCATGCCGTGCCTCAGGTGTCGGGTTCCTTGGGAGATGCCCCGACCCTCCGGACGTGCACACCGAAACGGCGACGGGCCACGGCATCGCTGCCATGGCCCGTCTGCACTGCCGTATGGAAGACGCGTCAGTGGCGCGCCTGATGGCCGGGTACCATCCCTAGGGGCGAGGGGAGGCCGTTCGCGACGCCGTGGCGCGCGCGCTGCGCGTCAATTCCGACGTGGCGCTGCGCTGCGTATTGGTCTGGAGCACACTCTCACCACCGGTGGACAGATTCACATCCGGCAGGGCGACAGGCACCGCTGCAACCGGCGCGGCCTGCGCGCTCGACTGGGTGGTTGCCGCGCCACGCGACTCCGTCGACCGCCGGGCGGGCTCGCGCACGTAGACGATGCGGGTCTTCTCGGGTGCTGGCGGCAGCGGCGCCGAAACCACCGGGGCCGGCGCCGATCGCGCGGCGGCCTCGAACTGCTTGGCCGTTGCTGCTGCAGCTTCGGCGGCGGCCTGCGACACTGACGCCTTGAAATACCTGTACCCACTGACTGCCAGAATCACGAACATCGCGACGCCGCCAGCGACGGCGTAGAACATCGGCTTCGGTGCGCGCGAGATCTTCGTCTCCCTGACCAGCACGTCCGGAGCCGAGAGTGGTATCG
Source organism: Gemmatimonadaceae bacterium (assembly GCA_031374935.1). GTDB lineage: Bacteria > Gemmatimonadota > Gemmatimonadetes > Gemmatimonadales > Gemmatimonadaceae > JACMLX01. The sequence continues at coordinate 92,714 of JANMHB010000152.1, forward strand.
CGTGCGAGACGTACTCGAAGCTCGACGGTGCGGCCGGCACGACTGAGGTCCCCGTCGGCGAGCGATACGACGTCACGCGCGATGGCGTGGACGAGAAGGTGACCACCAGTTCCGGCTGTGCCTCGACGCTGCGGCCGGGAGACATGGACACCGGTCGGGTCATGAACCCGGGCAATTCGGCCGATCGGGGGGCCGCTGCAGGCGTCGCGCTCGGTGCGACGACCGACACGCCGCCAGCGGGCGTGGGCATGAAGATCGATGGTTCGATCAGCGCACTCTCGGTCACCGGGGCAACGACGACGGGCGTCGCGACGCGCGCCTTGGGGGCATCCGCCTCAGCGCGGAGCTTCGCAATTGCATCGACGAGGCTGGCCGAGACGGGCACCTGTGTCCGGGCCGACGCGGCCGGAAACTCGGTTTCGAGGGCGGGCGCGTTGCTGAGCGGCGACCGGGCTGGCGGACGAGGCGCGGACGGGGCGAGCGGGGCGTCGATCCCGTAGACCGTCGCATTGGCGACTCCCCCAATCGTCAGCGAGGTACCTGCGCCCGCCGGGACCAGCCCCTGCCGTGCTTCCGCCTCGGCCGTCTTGGGCGAGGCACTGCCGAGCATCATCGCGACATAGTGGCGCGAGCAGTCGGCACAGGAGCCGAGGTGATCATCGATCTCGCGGCGCCGATGCGCGTCGAGGCGCCCGGCCACCAGGGCCTTGAGTTCGAACAATTCGGGGTGCACGCGAGTCTCCCATCGTCGAGAGGCAAACAACGGACGTGCCGTCCGGAATGGGGCACGTTCGAAGCTCGGCCAGGCGGTCCCACACCACCTCGTGTTAACGACGATGGTGATGCGGGACGGCAACACGCCATGTGGCGCGACACTCAGAGTATCGGCTCCCCGCGTCGGAAGCCGACCGGGTCCCGTATCAACAGTGCAAGACCGGGACCCTGAGCGCCTAAAAGCCTTCAGCTTCGAGCGCCATCACCGGACCGGCCCCCGCCATGATCCGGGCGAACAGCCCGTGCACCTCGGGGAGCATCTTGGTCATGAAGAATCGGGCCGTCTTCACCTTGGCATCGTAGAACGCCCGGTCACCGTTGGCGGTGGGCAGGCGAGACAGAGCCACCTCTGCCATTCTCAGCCACATGTCACCGAGCGCGACCAGTCCGAACATCCGGAGGTAGTCGGAGCTGGCGGCCCCCGCCTCGTCCGGGTTGGAGAGTGACGAGAGGGCGATGTACTGGGTGGCCTGCTGGAGTCGCGCGAAGGCGGTCGCGAGGGGTGCGGCAAACTCCTTCAGGGTGGGATCCTTGGTCGTCCGTTCCAGCCGTTCAGACAAGGGGTGGAAGAAGAATCGGAGCAGGCGCCCCCCCTCGGCCGGCAGCTTGCGACCCACCAGATCGAGTGCCTGGATCCCGTTGGCTCCTTCGTAGATCTGCGCGATACGGGCATCGCGCACGAACTGCTCCATCCCGTACTCGCGGATGTAGCCGTGACCGCCATAGATCTGCAGCGCCAGATTGGTGGTCTCGAAGCCCATGTCGGTGAAGTACGCCTTCACGATCGGCGTCATCAGCGCGACGAAATCATCCGCATCCTTGGCCACGGCCGGATCGGGATGTTTCTCGTGCATGTCGATGTGCGTGCCCACCCAGAGCGACAGCGCGCGCGCGCCTTCGTTGAAGGCGCGCATCGTCATCAGCGATCGGCGCACGTCCGGATGCACGATCAGCGGATCCGCCGGCCCGGCCGGATTCTTGGGGCCGGTCAACGCGCGACCCTGCAGGCGATCCTTCGCGTAACTGACCGCGTTCTGATATGCCACTTCGCTCAGTCCCAGCCCTTGCATCCCAACCGCGAGCCGGGCGGCGTTCATCAAGGTGAACAAGCCGCGCATGCCCTTGTTGGTCTCGCCAACCAGCCAGCCGACGGAATTGTCGAACGCAATCACGCAGGTCGGGCTGGCCTTGATGCCCATCTTGTGCTCGATGCTCACACAGCGCACCGAATTGTCCGCCCCCGGGGTGCCATCGGCATTGAGCAGGAACTTCGGCACGATGAACAGGCTGATCCCCTTGATGCCGGGCGGCGCATCGGGCAGCCGCGCCAGCACCAGGTGCACGATGTTCGACGTCAGGTCGTGGTCACCGGCGGAGATGAAGATCTTGTTGCCCGTCACCGCATAACTGCCGTCCTCGCGCGGGACCGCCTTGGTGGTGAGCAGGCCGAGATCGGTGCCGCACTGTGCCTCGGTGAGGCACATCGTCCCCGCCCATTCACCGGTCACCAGCTTCGGCAGCCAGGTGGTCTTGAGCGCGTCGGCGCCGTGCACCAGCAGCGCGTGATAGGCGCCGTGGCTCAGGCCGGGGAACATACCGAAGCTCAGATTCGAGGCGCAGATCATCTCCTCGACCGCAAAGCGCAGCGTCTGCGGAAACCCTTGGCCGCCGAACTCGGTGTCGGCCGAGAGCGCGGGCCAGCCTGACTCGACATACTGGTGATACGCCGGCTTGAACCCCGATGGTGTCGTCACGGCACCATTGTCAATGCGACAGCCTTCCGCGTCGCCGCTCTGATTGATCGGCTGCAGCACTTCCTCGCAGAACTGCGCCGCGCCCTCCAGCACCGACATCGCCGTGTCGGCATCGAAGTCGGCGTAGCCCGGGAGTGCAGTCAGGCGGGAATAGTCGATCACCTCGTTCAGGACGAACTTCATGTCGTCCACAGGTGCCTTGTAGGTGGGCATGGTTGCGTCTCAGTTGCGCAGCGGCTTGCCGGTGGCGAGCATGTGCTCGATCCGGGCCAGAGTGCCTGGCGTTCGTGCAAGGTGCATGAAGTGTGTGCGCTCGAGTGTCAGCAGCGCGGCCTCGTCGAGCGGCGCCGTGCCATCCGTATCACCACCGGTGAGAACACTCGCGAGATGGTCCGCGACAACCTGGTCGTGCGCGGTGACCTTGGCCTTCGCTGCCATCGATGCCACGCCGGCCATCAGCATCTGCTTGCCGGGTGCGCCGGAGAGCGTCACCGTGCGAGGCGTCGGCGGCGTGTAGCCTGCGACCAGTGCAATCGCTCTGGCCTTGGCCTCCGCCAGCAACCGTTCCCGATTCATCGTGATGCCGTCAGTCGGGCGCAGGTACCCCAGCGCCCGTGCTTCAGCCGCCGAGGTGGAGGTCTTCGCAGTGGCGATCGTCTGAAAGACCTGGCCGACGGCCGCCATGGCCCGCGCCGCATCACCCTGCACCGGTCCGACGTGCCGCAGCACCATCTCCTTGCATCCGCCCCAGCCAGGGATGATGCCGACGCCAGTCTCCACCAGCCCGATGTAACTCTCGGCCGCCGCCTGCACCGCATCGGCGTGCAGCGTGATCTCCGCACCGCCACCGAGCGTCATGCCGGCCGGTGCCACGACGACGGGAAACGGTGACCGCTGCAGCGCCGCGTAGGTGTGCTGTCCGTCGGTGATCCCCTGCTCGACGGTCTCCCACATCGCGATGTTGAGCGAGAAGAGCGCCGGACCCAGATTCGCGCCGACACTGAAATTCTCCCCGTCGTTGTAGACGACGAGTGCCCGATAGGCACCGCTGCCATCGCCGATCGTGGCGATGATCTGCCGGATCATCGCCATGATGTCGCGATCGAGGGTGTTCATCTTCGACGTGAATTCGAGGCACAACACGCCGTCACCGATGTCCCACACGCTCGCCGATCGATTCGACATGACCGGCGCCCCGCGGCGCTTCACATCCGCCAGCGACAGTACGCCGGCGGCACGCGGCACGGCGGCGTACTCACCACCCGGCAGCAACTCCTCGACGCCGTTGGCATCCGACCGATAGAATGGCTTGTTGAATGCCACCAGCGCTGGAACGGCAATGCCGTGCGCGGTGAGCAGCGCCGCGAAGTTGCCGGCACCGAGTTGATCGATCAACTCGAACGGTCCGAAGCTCCATCCGTACCCCAGGCGCATCGCCGAGTCCACGGCGCTGACGCGATCGGCAATGGCGGGAACGAGCGAGGCCGCGTATCCCAGCCCCTGCGCCAGCAACGCAGCGGCAAATCGTCCACCCTTGTCGTCGAAGCCGACCAATGTCTTCAGGGCGTTCTTGCCGCGCGCCGCCACCAGCGACGCCAGCTGCGGCGTGCGTTCGGCGCGATAGGTGCCGGTCTGCAGATCGATCACTTCCTTTCGCTTGCCACCGGCGGCGTCGGGCACCAGTCGCGTGAAGCCACCGCCCTTGCTCTTGCGTCCGGTATTGCCGGCAGCGATCAACGCTTCCATCGGCGCGAACGTCATCGGCAGTGCCCGGAAGGCGTCGTCGGCCGGCAGCGTCGCGTGAAAGCTCTTCATGATGTGTGGCATCAGGTCCAGCCCGACGAGGTCCGTCAGCCCGAAGATGCCCGTCTTCGGCAGCCCCATCGGCTTGCCGCACACCGCGTCCGCTTCCTCGATGCTGAGGCCATGCTTCAACGCCTCGTGCATCGCGCAATACATGAAGAAGGTGCCGATCCGGTTGGCGATGAATCCGGGCGTGTCCTTGCACACCACCACACCCTTGCCCAGCCGCTCATCGCCGAAGGCATGCAGTGTCGCCGTCACCTCGGCGCGCGTTTGCGGCCCGCTCACCAGTTCCAGCAACCGCATGTAGCGCGGCGGATTGAAGAAGTGTGTGATCGCAAAGTCGCTGGCGAACGCCTCGGACTGACCGGCGATCAGCGCCTGCAGCGGGATCGTCGACGTGTTGGACGTGATGATGCTGCCGGGTCGGCGGGCCGCATCGAGCGTGCGGTAGAGCGGCGTCTTGACCGCCGGATCTTCGAAGACCGCCTCGATGATCCAGTCCGTTTCGGCGAGTGCTGCGAGATCATCCTCGATGTTGCCGGGTGTGACGAGCGCCATCGCCTCGGCGCTCATGAACGGCGGCGG
>JANMHB010000169.1:0-99498 GCA_031374935.1 Gemmatimonadaceae bacterium
CGATTTCCTTCTGCCGGTTCGGATCCATGCTGGCGAACCCTCGCGTGCTCTTTCGCGGCTTTTCGTCGCCCATAGGCGACGAGCCGCGGTCCATCGTCTCTGCCATGCAGCGTCCTCCTGCCCCGTGAAAGGTTGCCACCCATCGCGCCTGGTCGGAGTCGGCTGTGCACGCGTCTCCTGCCACCCCCTCCGCTTCCAGCTGGGGTTCAGCCAAGCCGCACACAACCGAAACACCGCCCTGCTCGCTCCGGCGACGATGGCTGTTACACCGTCTCCAGGCGCTGCGGGTGCACTGCCAGACGCCGACCCCGACGGCTGAGCAGTGTCCTACACCCCTCATCATATGCAGGTTACGGGCCGCTGGCCGAGCCCGCTCGAATGCATACGGCCCAGCCGCCTGACCGAACCGGCAGAATCAGGGCGGCGGCGTCCAATTCGCTTACGGCAGAGTTCGGCAAAACGACCGGACTATATTGGCCGGATGTCGCTCGCGATCCGTTTTCTGGGTACATCTGCCGCTCGGCCGACCGTGGAGCGGAATGTGACGTCCATTTCGCTGGTGCGCGAGGGGGAAACGCTGCTCTTTGATTGCGGCGAAGGGACCCAACGCCAGATGATGCGCTATGGGGTGGGGTTCACGATTGATGACATCTTCTTCACCCACTTCCACACCGACCACCTGCTGGGCCTGGTTGGTCTGACGCGGACCATGTCGCTGCAGGGCCGCACCGAAACACTCCGGCTTTACGGACCACCGGGTGGTCTCAAGGCGTTGCGGGCGTGCATCGGGTTTGGGGGTGAGCGCCTCACTTTTCCGGTAGAAATTGCCGAGCTCGAGGCCGGTGCTGTGCTCGACCGGAAAGAGTATGCCATCCATGCGATATCGGCGGAGCATCGCGGTGCATCCGCCCTTGGCTTCGCGGTGGTCGAAAAGACACGATTGGGGCGCTTCAACCCCGAGATGGCACGCGAGATCGGCATCCCCGAAGGACCGCTCTGGGGCCGCCTGCACCGGGGTGAAACGATCACGCTGCCTGATGGCCGGAGCATCGACGCCTCGATGCTGGTGGGGCAGCCGCGCGCCGGACGCAAGGTCGTCATCTCCGGTGACACGCGCCCGACCGCGGCACTCCAGATGATCGCCGAAGGCGCCGATTTATTGATCCATGAAGCGACTTTTGGCGACGACGAGGCGGCGCGGGCGGTCGAGACCGGGCACAGCACCGCGCGTGAAGCGGCGACGCTGGCCCGGAACGCCAACGTGCGCCGCCTGCTGCTGACACATTTCTCGGCCCGGTATTCACGCGACCCGGGTGAGCTGGTGACACAGGCGCAGTCGGTGTTTCCGGCCACGGTGGCGGCGCGCGACGGGCTGGAGATCGAGGTCCCCTACGACGCGGAACTGCCGGCCCCGGTGTCCTGAACGATTACCGGGCCAACCAGCCGCACACGCTACGGTCGCGAGGGGTCGCCGGTCTCGCTGTCTTCGTTCTCGAGGTCGACGTCGACATCGCGTCCTTCCCATCGCGAGACGGTTTCCTCGCCCGGCTGCCAGAGCAGTCGCGCCGGAATGCCGTCGAGCACCGTGTCCCATTCGATCTGCCCGGACCGTGGTGACCGACAGGTCGCCTTGAGCGATGCGAGCTCCTGCCGCAATGCGGCAATGTCGGCGGAGCGGACCGCCACCTCGCGACGGGCGTTGCGCGCCAGTGACGACTCCACCTCGGCATCGAATGCTGCCAGCACCGTGTCGTAGCGCGTCACCGCCACGCGCCAGGCGGCCCAGGCCAGGCGCAGGTCGGCCGCGATTCGCGTCACCAGCGGCAGCATGCTGGTGGCGAGGGCCATCGTGATCGGCGCGTCGGCGCGCGGCATGATTACGGCCGGGAGCGGTCGCGGCCCCACACTCGAGTCTCCGCCGATCGTCATAAGGCTGCCTGCGTGGGTGCGGTTGGGCGAGTGCGGCGACGCAACGACGCTGCGCGCACCTGTTCCGAATAGTAGCCGGATTCCGAAAATGCGCGCTCGAGTGCGCGACGCCACTGGCCGCGTGGCTTGATCAGCGAATCGCTGACGGCGATGACGCGGCGGAGGGGACCTCTGATGCGGGTGACGGGGCGCGGACCGGCTGACGTCCGGGCTGCGATGGTGGCGACCTGTGTGCTGTCGTAGCTCACGTCGAGCGACAGGTCGGCAAGGTCGACTCGCGCCGTGGAGTCGGGCAACTGCCGCGGAAGTGCCATCCGCGCCAGCACCCACCACGATGGCGATGCGAGCGCAATGGGCTCGAGCGAGAAGCGGTGGGAATCGCGCGTCTCGTCAATGACCTGTTCGTCGTGCACGAGGAACTCGGCCGCCAGGGAGTCGCCGTCGCGCGTGAGCGCAAAGCTGAGTGAGTCGAACGTGAGCGCTGCCAGGGCGCGACTGGCCGCCTTGCCGATCGGGCCATCGCGTCGGCCAGCGAGCGTGACGGCCGCGGCAAACCGCTGCCGCGCGGTGACCAGCGCTGTGGTTGCTGCCGGCGCCGGGATCACCTGCGAGAGGCGCACTCGACGCCCGGTGGCGAGGTCGATCGTCGCACGGTAGGTGTCGTGCGTGCCGAATTCACCAGTGGTCCGATCGACATGCACCTCGACGCCAAGCAAGGTGCCGACGATGTCCAGCGGCGTGATGCTCGACTCCGTGGCCCGCGCGTCCGGCGGCGTCTCATCATCATCGCTCAGGCGTTCAGCGCCGGGGTGTGCACGCAGGTAGCGGATGGCATGATGCAGGACGGTGGAATCGGCAAAGATCAGGGTGCTGTCTCCCGTCGCGAGATCACGTCGGAATACCCGGCTGACGAGAAAGCTGGCATCGTCGAAGTTCATCGCATCCTCGGCGACGTACACTTCCACCAGCCGATCGGCGAGGGTGGTGAGCAGGAGGGGCGCCCGCTGCACGACGACGGTGTCGGCCGAGGAGTGCACCCACGCCGTCGAGTCATCGGAGACGAGGAGGAACTCGGCGTCAGGTCGTGCGCTGCTGCGCGGCGTTGGCGCGCATGCGACCACCGCCAGCGCACACAGCAGCAGACGTGGGCCATGCGCTGCTCTCACGAGCGGAGCTCGACCCCGGACCAGCGCTCCACCAGTTTCACCGCTTCGACATGATCCACCTCGTCGCCCAGTTCGAGATGGGCCATGCGCATGAGATCTGCGGCGAGTTGCAGCGCGGGTGATGGGAACTTCTGACTCCGCGCCAGCGCCGCCGCGATGCCGGCGTCCTTGTCGAGCAGCGCCAGGCGAAAGGTCCGCGGGAATGCCCCGGTGAGAACCCGATCGGGGAAGAGATTCATCGAGGCGTTCGATCGGCCGGATGACGCGTTGATCACGTCCAGTGCGACCTGCGGCGCGACGCCTGCCTTCATCGCTGCCACGAGGCCTTCCGCGGTGGACCAGATGTGCAGGGCGAGCAGTGCGTTGTTGACAGCCTTCAGTGCGTGGCCTGCGCCAATGTCACCACAGTGCACGATCCTGCCGGAAAAACTGTTCAGCACCGGCCGCGCGCGGTCGAGTGCGGCGATGTCGCCGCCGACCATGACCGTGAGTGTGCCCGCGTCGGCACCGGCCACACCACCGCTGACGGGCGCATCGATGAAGCCGACGCCGCGGGCAGCCAGCTCTTCGGCGATGCGTCGGCTGGTGTCGGGGTCGCCGGAGGTGCAATCGACCAGCAGCGTGCCGGCACGGAGCGCGTGGAGCATCGCGTGCTGATCGGCGGCCAGCAATTCGGCCACATCCGAGGACTGCGGGAGGCAGGTGATCACGATGTCCGCCAGCCGCACCGCATCGGCCGGTGAGTCGGCAACGCGGGCGCCGGCGGCCGCTGCGGCGCTGCCGGTGGCTTTGGGGCCGGTGCGGTTCCAGATGGTGAGGTGGTGGCCTGACCGGGCGAGGTGGCCGGCCATGGGGGCGCCAATGGCACCGAGTCCGAGAAAGGCGACGGAAAGAGGCATGCGCAAAGCTAGCGGCACCGGTGAATAGCTTCGTGGTATGCGAATGGTGGCGCTGGTGGACGGCATGCAGGCGGTGCACTGTGTGCGGGCGGTGCAGACGGCCCTCGCGCTGGTGCCGGGTGTGAGCTGGTGCGATGTGCGCATGGGTCGCGTGGAGCTCGAGCACGACGGGCGCGCCACCGAGACGGCCCTCCGCGAGGCCATTGCGGTGGCGGGCTTTGGGGTGCGCGAGATTCGCGGCGAACGGCGATTGCCGATCATCGCCGACCTGTGACCACCCGCGCCCGCGCCGGGGTTACCCCGCGTGTCGGGTCGGCCTAACTTGGGCCCACGTGGCTGCGCTGCAGGAGCACGCGCTGCTGACTCAGTGGGCGACCGGACGGTCGTCTGTCCTCCCGTGACGTCGGTTGTTTCGCCCAGTCTGGCCGAGCAACCGCCAGAACAACCGGCACATGATGGTGAAGAAGCGACGCGACGACGACTTGCCGATCGCCGCACTGCTGGCACCGGACATCCTCGCGCTGTTGAACGAGGCACCGGATGAGGTAGCGGCGGAAACGGAGGAGATGCATCCGGCCGACCTGGCGGATGTGGCCGCGGCCATCCCGCGCGATCGGGTGGTGGCACTGCTCAATGCCCTCGGCGCCGAGCGCGCAGCCGACGTGCTGGAGTATCTCGACGAGGAACTCCGCAGCGACGTCCTCGAGACGATGACCACGCGGCAGGCGGCGCAGCTGGTCACCGAGATGACCCCGGACGATCGCGCCGAGGCACTCGACGAACTCGAGGAGGCGGTCGCCGACGAGATCCTGTCGGCACTGCCACCAGAGCAGCAACGCGAGACGGAACGGCTGCTGGCGTACGAGGAAGACACGGCAGGTCGGCTGATGACCACGGAGTTCGTCTCCGTGCCGGGGTCACAGCGCGTCGAGGACGCGCTGGCGAGTGTACGGGCGATTGCCCGGATCGGACGCAAGGAGGCGATGTACACCATCTACAGCACCGACGCACTGGGCCGCGTGAATGGTGTGATGTCGTTGCGTGAACTGCTCGCAGCGCCTGACGGAGCGTTCGTCTACGACATCGCCTGGACGGAGGTGGTGACGGTCACGGTGCATGCCGGCCGCGAGGAGATCGTCGAGCGCACGTCGAAGTACGACCTCGTCGCCGTACCGGTGGTTGATGAAGAGATGCGACTGGTCGGCGTGGTGACGGTCGACGACGTGATCGACATCGTCCAGGAAGACGCGACCGAGGATGTGCAGAAGCTCGGCGGTATGGAAGCGCTGGATGATCCATACATCGATTCGGGGTTTTTCACGCTGCTGCGCAAGCGTGCCGGCTGGCTGACGGTGCTGTTCGTCGGTGAGATGTTCACTGCGGTGGCGATGGGTCGGTTCGAGGGGGAGATCCAGCGCGCGGCAGTGCTGGCGCTGTTCGTACCGCTGATCATCAGCTCCGGTGGTAACTCTGGCTCGCAGGCGACCTCGCTGCTGATCCGTGCGCTGGCGCTGCGCGAGGTGCGGCTGCGCGACTGGTGGCGTGTGGCCGTGCGCGAGTTGCCAAGCGGGTTGCTGCTGGGCGCGTTGCTCGGCCTAATCGGATTTGCGCGCATCGAGGTGTGGCAGGCGCTGGGCTGGAGCAGCTATGGCACAGGGCATCTGCTGCTGGCGTCGACCGTCGCGCTGTCGCTGATCGGCGTGGTGACCTTCGGCACACTGGTTGGTGCGATGCTGCCATTCGCACTGAAGCGATTTGGCCTCGATCCGGCGAGTGCCTCGGCCCCGCTGGTCGCCACGCTGGTGGATGTGACGGGGCTGGTGATCTACTTCTCGCTGGCGCTGCTGTTGCTGCGCGGCACATACCTGTGACCGCACCCGGCGACGCACCGTCGCATACGCTTCGCGGCACAATACTGGTCTTGATCAGTGCGGCCAGTTTCGGCACCACACTGATTTTCACGCAGCGTGCCCTGGACGGTGGCGTGACGTTGCCGGCGTTGCTCGCGTATCGCTACGCGCTGGGCACTCTGATGCTCTGCCTGGTCGCGGGCGGTATCGGGCCGGTGCGAGCCGTGGGCGACCGCAAATGGGGATTGTTGACGGTCGGTGGCACGGGCCAGGCGATGATTGCAGGGCTGTCGGTGGCGGCATTGCAGTTCATCCCTGCGGCCAGTGTGGCGTTCTTGTTCTACACCTATCCGACCTGGGTCGCAGTGCTCGCGATCGTCCGCGGCACGGAGCGCGTCGATGGGCAGAAGGTGGCCGCACTGATTTTGTCACTGGCGGGAATTGGCACCATCGTCGGCAATCCGTTTGCCACACAGCTCGACCCTCGGGGCATCGGGCTCGCCCTGACGTGTGCGATCGTCTACGCGCTGCTGATTCCGTGGCTGGGCAAGATTCAGGCGGGGCTCAAGCCGGCGCCGGCGGTCACGTGGATGGCGCTCGGTGCCGGCATCTGGTTTCTGGTGGGGGCGCTGATCCTGAAGGCCCCACTCAACAACCCGTCGTCGGCACTGCTGGTGAATGCGGTGGCGCTGGCCGTGATTCCGACGGCACTGGCGCTGATCACCTTCGTGGCGGGGCTGGCGATTCTGGGCCCGGTGCGGACGTCGATCGTGAGCACGCTGGAGCCGTTCTGGACGGCGCTGCTGGCGGCGCTGGTGCTGGGTCAGGCGGTGGGGCCGCGGACGTGGATCGGCGGGGCGATGATTGCGATGGCGATGATCGTCCTGCAGCGGAAGCCGGCGAGCGCTGGCGCCTGAGCGACGCGGTTCGCGGGCATGCGTGTCCGCGCGGCGTCAGTCCGATGTCGGGTCGGGTGTCGCGTGAACCGGATTGCCGTCGGCGATTGCCGGAATGCTCTGTGGGCTGGGCCGATCCAGTTGCGCCGTCGCTTGCCTGCGTGCGAGCGCGGCTGACGCGCGCATGGCTTCGTCCGCGACCGCATTTTCTACATCGGCGGCGAACTCCAGGGCCGCAGCCCGATCCGCCGGACGGATGTCGAGAATGAGCTGCGCCGGGTGTTCGAGCCGCAGTCCATCCGGGCCGCTGATGGACTCGAAGCTCCGGAGATCCGCCGCGGTCAGGATGAGGCGAGAAGCCTTGGACCATGGCCACCAGGCGGACTTGATCGCCGCCGAGGCGAGCCCCGAAATGGGAACGTGCACCTCGCGGACCGCTTCCAGTGCGGTGTCTTCACGAATGACCATGCCAACGGTGTTGACGGTGCGCGCGAGACGCCACTGCACGGTGAGGTCTGACTCGCCGAGGCGGAGCAGGCCATCGACGGTCTCGGTCGTGGTCGTGACGGTGCCGCCGGCGATCACATCGTCGGAGCGGGAAATCTGGAATGGCAGTGTACCGGCGCGGGGCATGACCCAAAAATGCCACGTCGGGAAGATCGAAGCGAGTCGTGCGCGACGCGACGCCTGCAGGCCGCGGATGCGGCGGCGCGGGTACCCTCAGGTGTTGTCGACGCGCGGGCGGTTGCGGTGCCGATCGTTCCATGCGAACAGCCCCGCCCCGATCAGTGCGATGGCGGCGAAGCTGAACCACTGAAAGGCGTAGCTCTTGTGCGAGCCCTCGCTGGGCGGTGGAGGGACGAGCCGGGGAGGCACGTTCGCCTTCGGCGAGGTATCACCGAGTTGCACCAGCTGCATGCGTGCGACCGGATACGGCAGCCCCGTCTGCACGACGTCGATGTCGAGGGTGCGCATCAGTTTGGGGCTAGTCTGCCCGGCGGCCATGGTGTCGCGGGAACTGGCCGGCAGCGCGAAGGCGATGACGTCCGCCGAATCCGCCTCGCGCCACTTCGCCGCTTCGACGGTCTTTCCATCGGGGGAATAGACCCAGCCGCGGTTGATGAGGTAGGCGGTGTCGGTTCCGGCGACGCGCAAAGGCGTGAGCAGGTTCACGCCGGGTGATCCACCGCGGATGCGCTGCGTGATGACGATTTCGTTGGCATAGTCAAACACGCCGCTCAGGTGCACCCGACGATAGCGCATGGCAGCGCTGTCACGCGGTAGCTGGCTGACAGGCACAGGCGGGGCGGTGATGTGCGACGCGACCTCGGCGTTGAGCGCGCGTCGCCAGGCGAGGCGCTCGAGTTGCCAGAACCCGAGGCGGACGAAGAGTGCGGCGAGGGCGACGGCGATGACCACGAAGACGATGACGCGTGCGCGCAGGCTCGCTGGCGCTGTGACAGCGGTGGGCACTAGAACAGCGTCATCTGTTCGCCGAGTTGATCGGGCGTGACCGGCACCTGCCCCAGCAATCGCTGGAGTTGTCGCACACTTTCAGGGCTGTGTCCCGAAAAGTGGTTGTTGACGAAGCCGTAGATCGTTTTCACTCGCGTCTGCAGCCCCTTGATGGCGGTCGCCCAGGCGTTCAGTTCACGCGTGCGATCCACCTGGATGTGGCTGTAGTCGGTGAAATCGCGATTCGGCCCCATCCACCGGAGGTATGCGATTGGTGAGGTGGGGTTTTCGGCCAGCGCGAGCATCTGCTTGCGTGGAATCCAGCGCGCGTCGGTGAGGGTGAGCGCGACGTTGTATTCCCGGAGCAGAGCGATCACCCCTTCGTTGATCCAGCCGCGTTGGCGGAACTCGATCGCGAACGGAATCTCCTTCGTCGGCAGCGTGGGCAGGAATGCGGCCAGTGCGGGGAGCTCGGACGGCGAGAAATCGGGCCCAAGCTGGATCAGGATGATGCCCAGCTTGTCCTCGAGCTCGCGGGCGCGATCGAGGAAGAGATTCGTCAGGTCGCCGGATTCCCGGAGGCGATTGTCGTGCGTGATCTCCTGCGGGAGCTTGAGGCCGAACTTGAAGCCCTCGGGGACCTTGTTGGCCCACGCACGTACGCTGCGGACTGACGGAATGGCGTAAAAGGTTGAGTCGATCTCAACCGTGGAGAACGCGCGGGAATACACGCCGAGGTAGTCGGGCGCTTTCGTACCGGACGGATAGAACGCGCCGACCCATGCGTCGTAATTCCAGCCCTGCGTGCCGAGCCGGATCGTGGCTGCCATGGCTCAAAGGTCGCAGGCGGGGCAAGCCGGGCCAAGTGGCCCGGATGGAGCGGCGGGAATCTCCGTCAGAAGTGGCGGGAGCACAAACCATCAAAAAGACAGTATCAAGCCGTTATCGATACGTTTCGAAGAACCCAATTCCCTCGCCACGCACGGCGCTCCCGGAAATCCTGCCAGAGAGGCGGGCCCGACCTTTCATCTGCACAAACCACGGCGTCTCGAGCTGCCGAGCATACTCCCCTTCACCGCGGTCGATCAGGCCCGTGCGGGTATCCGATGCCACCGCATCGTCGATTTCGAGTTGCAGATCGAGAGTGTCACGACCGCGGACGTCAAACAGCCGGGCCGTCGCCGGGCCAACACCGGGGCCACGGAGCGGCCGCATGTCCTGATAACTGATGACGCGCGGGCGGAATACAGCCCGAAACCCAAGCGAATCAACGACATACACAAACAGCGGGGCCTCCACCGACGCCGAACGTGCCGGCGGGCGCACGCGGCCGTACAGGATCGAATACTGGCCCGCACGCGCCGCGCCCCAGTCCCAGGTCACGCCCTGCCAGGTGCCCCAGTTGTGATCGTGATACGCCTGCGCGGCGGCGAACGTTTCGCAACGCATCGCGACGCAAATCGAGCCCGAGGCGGACGCTCGCAATCCGAGCACGGCGTAGCCGGAGGGCGCATCACCACCGATCAGCGTGGCGCCGGGGAAGTACGCGCGCGGCGCGGGCGCGACCGCGAGATCGAGACGAAGTACATCGCCGCTCCCGTCCTCGGCGCGCGCGGTTCCCTGCACGGCGTAGCTGCCATCCGGCTGCACCTCGACCCGCCCTGCGCTGCCGAATGTGACGTTCGCATCACGGGTGCTGAAACGCACGTCAGACTTCGGCACCGGGACCGAAAAGCGACGCGCGGCGCGGCCGGTTTCGTGAGCGGTGACCAGCAGCTGTCCGCCCCAACGGCCGTTCGGCACATCTCCGGCCACGATGAACGTGATGAAGAACCACCGATTCGCGTCTGCCGACAGGACGTTGAAATAGTGCCACTCGCCCCAGCTCTCCGGGGCGGCGGTCTCCGAGGGCGGCAGATGAAAGTGATCGGTATCGTGGCGCAATTCATCAGGCGCCGGCATCACCCAGCGCCGATCGCCATCATCGTTGCGCCAGTCGCCGGCAGCGAGCGGCGCGGGCGCCCCGACGTCGCGCGTGGCCCCAGGAATCTCGCCCGCCGCCCGCACCGTGGTCTCACGACCGTCGCCAAGCGTGACGTACAGCAGCTTCGACTCGATCTGTGGTGCGACCGCGAGCACCTCGCGCGCGTATCGCGGCGATGCCAGCAGCTGCTGATAGAGAAAGCGGGCATTCGCGATCGAGAAGAACAGCCCCCCGACGCCGCCGGTCTTCATCACCTCGACGTCGAGACCTTCGGGCAGCACCGTCACATCGCCACCGCCCACGAGCTTCTCGTCACTGGCCTGCGCGATCATCGCATCGCCGACCGATAGCAACACGACCATGACGGCAACACCGAGCCCATACCCCGCCAGCAGGAACAGCGTGCGCAGCTTCCGGAAGCCGAGATTGCGCAACGCAAGCCGCCAGATCATGCGGACGCCTCGGGCACGATCGCTCCGTCGCGCATCTGGATCCGTCGTGCGGCGGCGGCGGCCATCTGTGCGTCATGCGTGACCACGATAATCGTCGTTCCATCGCGGTTCAGGCGACGAAAGAGGTCGATCATCTCGAGCCCGGTGGCGGCATCGAGCTCACCGGTCGGTTCGTCCGCCAGCAACAGTGCCGGTCGATTGGCCAGTGCGCGCGCAATCGCCACCCGTTGCTGTTCACCGCCACTCAACTGCGATGGACGATGTCCTGCGCGACCGCCCAGGCCGACGTAGCCGAGCAATTCCGCCACGCGAGACCGCCGTTCCTCGCGCGGCACTCGCGCCTCCGCCATCGGCAGCTCGACGTTTTCGGCCGCACTCAGCGCCGGCATCAGGTAGAAGCGCTGAAACACGAAGCCGATGCGTCGCAACCGGAACGAGGTCGCGGCGGCGTCGCCCAACCGATCGATGCGTTCACCTGCAATCGTGAGTGAACCAGCGGCGGGTGTATCGACGGCGCCGAGGAGATTGAGCAAGGTGCTCTTGCCACAGCCTGACGGCCCGACAATCGCCACCCACTCGCCTTGCTCGACATCGAAGCTGACACCGCGCAGGGCATGCACGGCGCCGCGTCCCATGGTGTATTCGCGCGCGAGGTCGCGCACCTGTACCAGCGCGCTCACGCGACGGCCTCGCGCCGCAACGTGCCGGCGATGGGCAGCGACGCGGCACGCCACGACGGATAGATGCCGGCCAGCACACCGGCGACAGCCAGCATGCCGAGGGCGATCCCGGCGTCACGCGGCTGGAACACGAAGAATCGGAAGGTGGCTGGCATACCGGGGAAGTCGGCGAGAATACGTTCGAGCCATTGTGCGGTGACCAGGCCGATGGCGAGGCCGCTGAGCGCACCGAGGCCGCTGAGGACGAGACCTTCGGTGACGACCTGCCAGACGATACTCCGCTTCGCGACCCCGATGGCGCGCAGCACGGCGATCTCACCGGCGCGTTCGTTGACGCCGATGGTGATGAGTGTGGTGACGAGCAGGACGCCGACGGCAAGCGAGATGCTGCCCAGAACCAGAGCGAGCTGTCGAAAGTACGCGAGGCGCTGTTCAACCTGCGCGGTCGCCCCTTCGAGCGAAATGGCGGACACGCGTGCACTGACCTGTTGAATGCTGCTGCGAACACGTTCTGCGTCGGCGCCGGGCGCGGCCTTCACCATCAGCAGCGAGACCCGGTCACGTCGCGTGCTGCCGCCCATGGCCTGCAGCACGGGCAGGCGCATGGCGACGGTGGGTTGCGTGGTGGCGGTGTAGTAGAAGCGAGCCATGCCGCTGACAACAAAGGTGCGTTGGCCGAGGACTGTCCGAAGCTGCGGGTCATACCCGACTGCAAGGGAGACGCTGTCTCCGACGCGACGCTGCGTTGCCGAGAGCCAGCTGGCGTTCACGACCAGCTGCACAGAATCTGCGATGTCGTGGCCGCCGAGCAGTTCGTAGTCACCCTGCACCGCCGGATCGATCCCCAGTGTGAACGCGGTGATCGTCGAGTCGCCGGCGCTCGCTTGTGACTGCGCGCCAAGCACCGGGCTGACGGCACTGACACCGGGAAGCTGCTGGATACGCCGGACAAGGGTCGCGGCACTGTCGATGGTGGCCTCGCTGTCGAACGGCAGCGTGCCTTTCGGCGCCACGCGCAGCTGGTATCCGCGAAGCAGGAGAAAGCCCTGGAAGTTCTCGCGCATCCCCGACGACAGCATCACCATGTCGAGCAGCAGCGCGGCAGAGACGGCAATACCGAGCAACGCGAGCATCGTGCGCGCGGGGTGTCGCAGCAACGCCAGAAATGCGAGCCGGAACGGCATCAGCGGCCGAGCAGGGTGAGGGCCGGAACGCTGACCAATCGCCGTGCCGCCAACCATCCAGCCATTACGCCAAGAACGACCGAGAGTCCACACGCAAAGACGATCGTCTCCGGCGTGACCAGCGTGAAGGCCAGCGTGGTGCGATGCACGCCCTGGAAGTGCCAATTGACGACGCGCGCGACCAGGATCCCGAAGACGACACCGGCCATTGAGCCGAGCAACGCGATGATGCCGGCTTCGAGCACGACCGACCGGACGATGGTACTGGCCGAGATGCCCATCATGCGCAGCGCCGCCACATCGCGCCGGCGTTCGTCGATCTTGAGCAGGAGGATGCAGAGGAGGAATGCCGCGCTGGCGACGATCGTGATCACGCCGATGGCGCGATGGAACCGTCGCACGACCTGAAAGGTGCGACTGGTACGCACCGCGATCTCGGCGCTGGGCCAGGCGCGGAATCCGAAGGCGGCGTTGTTCACCGCATCGAGCAGCGTGGCCCGTGCCGAATCACTGGTGGTGCGGATGGCGAAGCGATCGACGCGATCGCCGTACCCGATGAGGCGCTGGAGCTGGTCGAGGTGCAGGCGGGCGCGGTATTCCGATCGTGCGATCTCGCTCGGGTCGGCGCGGCGAGCGAGCAGTGCGCCGACGACGACGCGCTCCGCGCCCGTATCTCCGGGCGCGGCAGAGATGCGCACCGTGTCTCCAAGCCGGAGACGGAAGTCAGTGGCGAGGCGTGCATCGAGGGCGACAGCACGCACGGCGGCGGGATGTGTCGGCGCCGAGTCGATGACCTGCGCGTCGCATGGCGCCGTCGTGAAGCATGGGCAGAGCGCGAGCAGTGCGACGCGCAGAACGCCACGCCTCACGCGACGGCAGCGATGCGCACGGCGCGGGCGGCGGTGGGACCGATCTGGCGCAGCTCGGTGCCGACGAAAACGTCGATGGGGCCGTCGTATGGTGCACGGGCGTGGACTTGAATCATGGCACCAGGTCGCAGTTCGAGGTCACCCAGGTAGCGGAGCATCACCGCATCCTTGTCGCTAACGCTCATCACGGTGCCGCGAGTGCCCACCGGCCATTCGGCGAGTGTGGTGTGCCACGTTTCGTCGACCACACCATCACGGGTGGGGATCGGCGCACCGTGCGGATCGAACAGGGGATCGCCCAAGGCGTGCGCCATGCGATCGATCAGGGTGTCGGACGCCGCGTGTTCGAGTCGCTCGGCCTCGGCGTGGACGTCGTCCCACGGCACGCCGAGCACCGTCGCGAGGTAGCTCTCGAGAATGCGGTGCCGACGCAGCGTGCGAAGGGCTGCGGTGCGACCGGCGGCCGTGAGTCGTGCGCCACGATACGGCTCGTGTTCGAGCAACCCCTGGGTGGCGAGGCGCCGCACCATACCGCTGACGCTGGCCGGCGCCAGCGCGAGTCGCTCCGCCAGTGCGTTGGTGGTGGCCGCACCACCACCTTGCTGGATGTCGTAGATCGCCTTCAGATAGTCCTCGACCGGCGCGGTGAGCGTCAGCGTGGCCGCATCGCTGTGTGATGAGCGCTCGTCGGTCATTTCCCACTCCGCGCCGGTGCGGTGCCCGGCAACCCGCGTACCATGAGCACCGGGATCAGCGTCCGATGCCGCACCTGGTTGGCCACACTGCCGCGCACCATGTCATTGAGAAAGCCATGGCCATGCGTGGCCATCGCGATCAGGTCGCAGGCCTCCCGCTCGGCCGCCGCACAGATCTCATCGGCGGGATCGCCGGATGCCAGCACCGCTTCGGCGTCGAGCGAGGCGGCCACCAGATCGGCCACGCAGCGGTCGAGATACGCGCGATCGGCCCGTATCTCCTCCGACTCGCGCAGCTTGAGCTGCTGCATGTTGCGCGCCGCGAAGCCATCGGCGACGTGGATCAGTGTGACCTTGGCCTGGCAGAGCTGTGCGAGGGGCTCCACATGGCGCAGGATCGCCTTGTCATACGGCGAGTTTTCGAGCGCCACAAGCATGTGTCGATACATGGTCACCGGAACCAGTCACGAGCCACCTGAAACAGCAGCCACGCATTGAGCGTGGCGATCACCACTGCGATCGTCCACGCCAGCACGGTCAGCCAGCGGGCGTTCACGAACTCGCCCATCTTGCGGCGATCCGACGTGAACGACACCAGCGGAAAGACCGCGAAGGACAGCTGCAGGCTGAGAATCACCTGACTGAGGACGAGGAGTCGTGAGGTGCCGCGGGCGCCGTACAAGATACTGACCACCACTGCCGGAACAATCGCGATCGCGCGGGTGACGAGCCGCCGGACCCACGGACGCAGCCGGATGTTGAGGAACCCCTCCATCACGATCTGTCCCGCCAGCGTGCCGGTGAGCGTCGAGTTCTGTCCCGATGCCAGCAACGCAAGCGCAAAAACGGTGCTGGCACCAGCACCGAGCAGCGGTGTCAGCAGCTTCCAGGCATCCTGAATCTCGGCGACACCGCTGTTGCCTGTGGTGTGAAACGTGGCGGCGGCGACAATCAGGATGGCGGCATTGATGCAGAGCGCGAAGCTGAGGGCGATCGTCGAGTCGGCAAACGCATAACGCACGGCCTCGCGTTTGCCGGCCGAGGTCTCCTCGTATTTTCGCGTCTGAACGATGCTCGAGTGCAGATAGAGGTTGTGCGGCATCACCGTCGCGCCGAGGATTCCGATCGCGATGTAGAGCATATCACGGTTGCCGATGATCTCCTTGCCCGGAATGAATCCGCGCAGCACGCCGCCGACATCAGGCCGCGACAGGACGATTTCGAAGAGGAAGCAGAGCCCGACAATGGCGACCAGCGCGATGACCATGGCCTCGAGCAGGCGGAACCCCTTGCCCTGCAGCCAGAGTACGACCATGACGTCGAGAGCCGTGATCGTCACGCCCACCGGCAGCGGGATGTCGAAGAGGAGCTGGAGGGCGATCGCCGTCCCGATGACCTCGGCCAGATCGCAGGCGGCGATGGCCAGTTCGGCGATGACCCAGAGCGCGAATGCCATGCGCGGCTGGTAGGCATCGCGGCAGGCCTGCGCCAGATCGCGCCCGGTGACGATCCCGAGCTTGGCGGAGAGTCCCTGCAGTAGCACCGCCATCAGGTTGCTCAGCAGGATGACGTAGAGGAGCGAGTAGCCGAACTGCGCCCCGCCGGCGAGATCGGTGGCCCAGTTGCCGGGGTCCATGTAGCCGACCGCCACCAGATAGCCGGGGCCGCCGAAGGCGAGGAGCTTTCGGAACCAGCTCCCGGTACTGACCGGAATCGTCCGATACGCCTCGGCCAGCGAGGGGGCCTCGCGGGTCCGCCGCCAGGCCGGAATCTCACCCCTGACGGCGGCCACCGACTCGGCCGGGGTGGGGCGCGCCGCGTTGGGTGGCTCAGGAGGCGGATCGTTGGTCGTACGGCGGGGAGCAGCCATGGCTTTCCGAAGAAGTGATTTCGTTTGTACGAAATTATAAGACTGAAGCCGAGCGGCAAGGCCTTGGACGACGGACGGCACCCACGCTCCCGGTCGCCTTAACGCCGGGACCGGCACGGAGTCTGCCATGTGTCAACGCGACGCGATCCCGATCGCTGTCCAGATAACGATCCAGACCACAGACCCAGGAACCGGACCATGATCAAGACCCCGCTGCTGCGCGCTGCCACTGCGCTGACCCTCGCCGCCGTCGTCACCGCCTGCGGTGACTCGTCGACCGGCCCCACCGATGCCGGCGTTTCGGCCTCCGTCTCCGCTGCCACGACGCTCGACGTCGCCACGGTCGCGGGCGACGCCGCCCAGGAAGACGTCGAGACCTTCAAGGTCAATCGCGGCGCCTTCGGCCTTGCCACGATCGACTTCGAGCGCTTCTCCCGCTGGGAATCGTGCCCGTACGACGCCACCGCCAGGCGCTTCGTCTGCGTGATGAAGAACCGCGGCCCGTTCAGCGCCTCGCGGAGCTATGCCTACGCCGATGAAGCGGGTGTCGCACAGTCCGCCTACAGCGCCACGACCACCGCAGCCGCCAACTTCAAGTGGGCCCTGAGCGGGACGATCACGAAGGAGAAATGGAGCGGCACGATGTCCCGCGAGCGGGACATCACGATTACCGGCCTGCTCGGCGCCAATACCACCGTGACGGTCAACGGCACGGGTGCGGCCGAACGGCAGCGCACCAGGTTTCTTCGCGACGCCGAGGGCGGCGCCAATGGCCTGACCCGCGAGTACAATCTCGAGTCGTCGCTGGCGATCGTGAATGTGGTCACTCCCGCGATCCGCTTGCCGGATGCGTGGCCGGCCTCGGGGACGATCACCCGCAACTACAAGGTGACGCGCACCGATGCCACCAACGGCACTGTCGTCGTGACCCGCAACTCGGTCGTCACCTTCAATGGCACGCAGTTCGCCAAGCTGGTGGTGAACGGGAAGGAGTTCAAGCTCGACCTGTCGACCGGCAAGGTCGAAGCGGTTGTCGCCAGCTGATCCGCCCGTGCATCGCCTGACGCCTCTTCATCGAGGCCACGGCGAGCAGGGCTGAATGAAAGATCAGCCCCCCGCATCATCGCGATGCGGGGGGCTGTTTCGTTCTCACTGTGTCGCGCCGTGGTCACAGCCCGGCATTCCCATCACGCTATCGCCGCGGCCACCGACAGCAACTTCGTCACGATGCGCTCCGTCATGCCCCACACCACATCGTCGCCACTGCGGTACGCCGGAAAACGCAGTCGAGCGCCACCGCGCTCAAAGACATGTTCCGTGGCGCGCGACGGATCGCGGAGCTCCGCGACGGGGATCCAGAAAGTCGAATGCACCTCCTCGTTCGGCACCAATGCAACCTCCCGCGTCAGCGCAAAGACGAAGGGTCGAACGGCGATCGATGGCAGTGCCGCAGAGCGCGGACGCAGATCATCGAGGATGCCGAGGAATGTCGCATCGAGGTCGAGATTCAATGCCAACTCCTCCTGAGTCTCCCGCCGAGCCGTCGCGGCGAGGGAGGGGTCCGCGCTGTCGCGCCGGCCACCGGGAAAGGCCACGTGCCCGCTCCACGGATCGCCCTCGCGCTGCGCGCGTCGAATGAAGAGCAGTTCGGCGTCGGCCAGACCCGACCCGCGCAGCACCAGCGCGACAGCAGCCCATCGCAGCCCGTCCTCCTCTGCCTCCTCGAGCCGCTCGTGCTCGCGCAACGCGCGCGCCAGTGCCTGCATCACCGGCGCGGGGGGACCGGACGCAGGCCGGCGCTCATCCGTCGACGTCACCATTCGCATCAACCCAGGCGCGAAAACCGCCGGCCATGGAGGCGACATTGGCATAGCCCATCGCCTTCAGCGACTCCGCCGCGAGTGCGGACCGGTTCCCGCTGGCGCAGTAGAGCACAACGGTCGCATCGCGCGGCACCACCTCATCGATCTTGCTCTCCAGCGTGCCGCGCGACATGTGGTCTGCGCCGGCCGCGTGCCCGACGTTCCATTCGCGATCTTCGCGCACGTCGATCAGCACCAGGGGCGCACCCGCCGCCAGTTTCGAGATCGTGTCGGCGGCGGTGACTTCCGCCACGCGTGATTTGGCATCGGCGAACAGCTCTGCAGCACTCTTCATCGCGGTAGTTCCTCAGGAAGCATTGAAAGACAATTCGGGGCCCGCCACCTGCAGCGACCGCAGTTCGACGTCGAGCGTGGCCTGCGCGCCGAGCGGCACGGTCCACTGATCGGCAATATGGCCGATCGGCAGGTTGGCCAGACAGGGGACGTGCAACCGTTGCGCCAACTCTGCAATCAGCGCTTCGACGGTGAGAGCATCGGGATTCTCGTCGGCAGGCACCATGGTGAACTGCCCCACGGCCAGCCCGACGATACCGCGCAGGGCTCCAGACTGCTCGAGCTGGCGCAGCATCCGATCCACACGGTACGCGGCCTCGTTCAGGTCCTCCAGAATCACGATCGCACCGTCGGCACGCAGCGCGTTCGGCGTACCGCAAAGCGCGGCCAGCAGCGCCAGATTGCCTCCGGCCAGCCGACCGCTGACCCGCCCCGACCGGACCGACTGAGCCTCCGGCCACGCGCCACATGGCTGGCCCTGCTGTGTCAGCGCCGAACGCAGTGACGCGGCACTCATCGCCGGAAGCGCCGCTCGCGCGGTGTGCGCATGAAACGTGACGACGCCAACCTGCGCCGCCACGGCAGCGTGCAGCGCCGTCACATCCGAGTACCCGATCACTGGCTTCGGACGCTTCGCAAACGCGGCGAACGACACACGATCGACGATCCGCGTCATGCCATACCCGCCGCGAACACACCAGACCGCGTCGATTGCGGGATCGTCCAGGGCCCACTGCAGATCCTGCAGTCTCGCCTCATCCGGTCCGGCCAGATACCCGCAGCGCGCCAGCACATGCGCGCCGCGCACCGGCTCGCACCCGAACGCGCGGACATGTGCCTGGGCTTCCGCCACGTCCGACTCGCCACGCAACGGCCCCGATGGCGACACGAGCGCAACCCGTGCACCTGCACCTGGAACCGCCGGCCACCACGCTTTCGATGATGTCTGCATGCATTGGATGGTAAGGGATCACACCGCCGATGCTACCGTGGCGCCATGCTCTCCACACGCGCTGCCCGCACACTCCTCACCGCCGCACACGCCACCGACGGTCTCACCGCCCTGGCCCGCGCACTGGGCTTCCTCACCGCCCCCACTCGGCTCGGCCCACGTCCTCTGCACGCACTCGGCCTCGCCACCGATCCCAACGTCAGCGCGACACGATACACGCGCGGGAGCGACATCGCACTCCTGCTGGTCGAAGGGGTAGATCCCCCGCGCTGCCGCGACACGATCCACCGACTCGCGACCCGCCTCGATCGCCTGACCGATCATCGCCGATGGCTCGTCGTTGCGCGATGCACGAACGACGGCCCGCTCGCCATCGCCTGCTGGCTCAGCTCGACCCGCGGGCCGCGCCTAGCGGTGCTCACCACGAACCCGGCCCACGTCCTCGATTCGGACGCGCAGACGGTCGCCGCCCTCGCCGCCGCCTGGCACACCGATCCCACGCTCACCTGCCTGCGCTGGCACGAACTCCTCGGTCGACAGGCCATCGGACGCCGATTCTTCCGCGCACTGGAGAGCCACGTCTCGCACATCGCCGACGGCTGGCCGACACGCGTCGATCCCGACGAGCGACGGACGCTGGCACTGATCCACGTGGCTCGATTGCTCTTCCTCAAGTTCCTCGAAACGAAGGGCTGGCTGAACGACGATCGCGCCTTCCTCGCCCAACAGACGGAATCGATTCTCGACTCCCGTGGCGGAGTCTGGCGCCGGCTGATCGCGCCACTGACGTTCGGCACCCTCAACACCCCACACCGTCATCGTGCCGCCGCAGCGCGCGCCTTCGGCCACATCCCGTTTCTCAACGGTGGGCTCTTCGCCTGCTCGGCAGTCGAACGCCGCGCAAAACGCCCCCCGATCCACGACGAACTCATCGCCCCACTGCTCCTCGACACCCTCGCCCGGTACCGATTCACCGCCCGCGAAGAAGCACAAAGCTGGCAGGAAGCCGCCATCGATCCCGATCTGCTTGGCCGTGCCTTCGAATCGCTGATGGACCCCAGTCAACGACGCGGCACGGGCACTTTCTACACGCCGTCGGCACTGGTCTCATCACTCGTCGATGATGCGCTCGACACACTGATCCCGGTGTCACCTGAGACCGTACGCGCTGCACTCACGGGCGGAACGCTGCGCCGCGATGACGCCCGCCGCATGCACGACGCACTCAACACGCTGCGCGTCCTCGATCCCGCCTGCGGCTCCGGCGCGCTGCTCGTGGCAACCCTCGAGCGCGTCGCCACACTCCGGCAGGCCAGTGGCGACCGGCGCCCGATCTCCGTCATCCGACGCGACGTACTCACGCACTCGATCTTCGGTGTCGATATCGCCCCGATGGCGGTCTGGCTCTGCGAGCTCCGGCTCTGGCTCTCCGTCGTCATCGATGACGAGACCACTGACAGCGCCTCCATCACCCCACTGCCCAACCTCGATCACCACATCCGCATCGGTGACTCACTCGGCCCGCACGCCTTCGAGATCGGGCTGCCGACGCGATCCGAGGCGCTGGGCACCCTTCGAAGCAGTTATGCGCAAAGTACCGGTACCCGAAAACGAACGATCGCCGCACGCATCGATGCCGTCGAGCGGCGATCCGCCCTGACACTCGCCGATCGTGCCATCACCGCGCTCACACATGAGCGCACGGAACTCCTCCGCCTCGCCCGGCAACGCCCACTGTTCGGCGCGAGAATGGGACTCTCCGCCACACAACGCCGACGCCTCGCGACGCTCCGTGGCGAGCTGGCGCAGCTACGTCGCGCGCGCCGACGAGTCGACGACGGCGGCGCACTCGACTTCGATTTCAGAACACACTTTGCCGACGCCGCCGAGCACCAGGGATTCGATCTGGTCATCGGCAACCCTCCATGGGTTCGATCACAACACATCGACACCGTGACTCGGCAACACCTGCGAACGCGCTTCGCCGTCATCACGCGCCACGCGATGGGCGGCGTGGCATTCGGCGTCCAGACCGACCTCGCCATTCCGTTCACGCAACGCGCGCTCGAGCTCACGCGACCGGGTGGCACGCTCGCCTTCCTTTTGCCGGCGAAGCTCTGGCGATCCGTCTCGGCGGGAGCGCTCCGTCACCACCTGCTGCAACACGCCACGCCACTGCATCTCCGCGACCACTGCGCCGATGCCGGCGGCTTCGCGGCCGCGGTCTACCCCTCGAGCATCGTGCTCCGCAAGACATCACCCGCAAACGGCGCCACGCTCATGCCATCCAGCGATCTCGAATGCCAAACCACCGATGCGCACGGCATCGCCCAACACTTTCGCATCGCTGCGAACGTTCTGCCGGCAACGCACGATCGAGGCGCACCATGGCGCATCGTACCTGATCGCGTCCGACACGCCGCCGACACCCTCGCCGCGGCCGGCGGACGCTGGAGCGACACGCACCTTCCGGCGCCGACACTTGGCATCAAGACGGGGCACAATGACGCCTTCCTCATCGCCGAGCGCGATGTGCCTCACCCGCTCCGACCATGGACGCGCCCCGCCCTGCGCGGCGATCACGTGCAGGCATGGCAGACCCCGCCGGGCTCCACCGCCATCGTCATCCCGCACGACGATGCAGGACGCGCGCTCTCGACACTGCCATCGCCGCTCGCACGACACTTCGCCACCCACGAGCGCGCCCTCCTCGCGCGTACTGATCTGCGCCCAAGGGAGCCCTGGTGGACCCTCTTCCGCACCGACCTGCTCGCGCCACACGGGTGGCGCGTAGTCTGGCCGGATATCGGTCGCACCCTGCGCGCCACCCTGCTTCCTCCACACGCCGCCCCGGTTCCGATCAACAGCTGCTATGGCGTCCGACTCCATGATCCCATCGACGCCCTCGCCCTGCTCGCACTTCTCAATGCCCCAACCACCACCGCCTGGCTGTCCCTGATCGCAGAACCCGCGCGCGGCGGCTTCCACCGCTTCATGGGATGGACCGTACTCGCGCTTCCGATACCGCCATGGACCGCCACGCGCGAACTCCTCGCCCCACTGGCAGCGCGTGCGCGGCGCGGCGAGACCGTCCCGGTCGAGCTGCTGCATCGTACCGCACTCGAGGCCTACGGCACCACGCATGCAGCGCTCTCACCATTGCTCGAATGGACCAGCACTCAGTTACAGCAGGAGCGCAGCGTCCGCGCATATCAATCGAGATGAAGCGACCGCCCCATACCGTCCAGCGAATGGCTCTGGGCGCGCTCAAGTACCGGGCCCTTGCCCCGGCAGAGCGGATACTGAGGATCGGCAACATCTCGCTGCTGCCACACCAGATCGCAGCCGTCGACTGGATGCGACCGCGACTCGTGCGATACGGCGGGGCGCTCCTCGCCGATCCACCCGGACTTGGCAAGACCTACGTCGCGCTCGCGCTGGCCGCTGAGTGGCAGCCGACGGCGCTCGTCATCGCCCCAGCCGCCCTGCGCCAGCGGTGGCACAGGGCGGCGGAGGAAACCAGCGTTCCCATCGTGTTCGTCAGCACCGAACGACTGAGCGCACCATCCGATCCACTGATCGCACCGCACCCATTCGTCATCGTCGACGAAGCACATCACCTGCGGACCCGATCGACACGCCGCTACCACCGCACCACTGCGATCTGCGCCGGCGCGACGGTGCTTCTGCTCAGCGCCACTCCCATCCAGAACACCGTCCACGATCTCGCGCACATCAGCCACCTGTTTCACCTGCCACCGACCCGACAGTCGATCGCACATGTGCGCAGGCGCCTGACACTCCGCCGATCGCTGTCGCAGCTGCTCGCGATCGACCGTGACGCACTGGCGCGCTACGCCATGCCCGTCGTGCGATCCATTCCGACCCCGAGGCTCCCGATACCGCACACGGCGCTGCCGGCGCGCCTGTCGTCACTTCCCCGAGTGCGCACCGACTCCAGGGAAGCCCACGCGCTCCTGCAACTGGGCCTGCTCCACGCCCTTCGCTCGAGCGACGCGGCAGCGCGTGTCCGCATCCATCGACGTATCGCGGCCACCATCGCCATCGAGGCGGCGGCGGACGCCGGCATCGAGCCCACGCGATCCGTCCGACGCGCATTCCTGAGCGACTTCGACACCGTGCAGCTCGCATTCCCGCAACTCCTTGCTCCGTCCACTGGCATCCGTGACCCCGCGGAGGCCGCCAGTGCACGCGAACAACGACGCGCGCTGCAGGAGCTGCTGCCCTTCCTCACCGGGACTGGCGATGTGGAGCGGGGTGACGTGCTCCGCCGACTCGCCCGCCGGTGCACGCACCCCGTGGTCGCGTTCACGCAGTTCGGTGCGACGGCCACCGCGTTCTTTCACCTGCTGCACCGTGAAACCGGCATCGCACTCCTCACAGGTTCCGGGGCACGAATCGCGTCCGGGGCCATCAGTCGCGCCGAAGTCCTCGCCCGATGCCTGTCGCCGCAATACCACCAGCACCACCACGCCGTACGCCTGCTGCTGACGACGGACGTCCTGAGCGAAGGGCTATCGTTGGCGGGCGTGGCAACCGTCGTCCATCTCGATCTGCCATGGACCGCCGCCCGCCTCGACCAGCGCTTGGGTCGCGCCGCCCGCATCGGCGCGCCCGTCGATACAGTGCGCGTCATGCAGCTCCCAGCACCACTGCCGCCCGCCGCTGAGCAGGCGCTGCACGACTTGTTGACGGAAAAGCGGCGGCGTATGCGCCAGGTCAGCCGAGACGATGACGCGTTGCTGTGCAGTACGTTGGCGCGTCTCTGCACGCGGCCGCTCTCGGTCCGTGACGACCAGCGCTGGCTCACGATGCGGTCGGCGTTCGTGCGACGGCCGATGACGATGGCCATCGTTCATGTGCGGCACGAGCGACTGCTGGTGGTGCTCGATGGCGCCGCATTGCGCGCTCCTGCGGCCGCTGACTGGGAAGCACTCGCACATGGCGACGTGACCACATCGCAGCCGGGTGGGATCGCTGCACTCCGCCGCGCACTGGCCGCATGGCGACTCGATCGCGACATGTCTGCGATGGTGAACAGACCGAGCGACCATCGACTGCGGTCACGACAGGAAGCGGATGAAGCGCTGCTGTACGGCACACGTGTCGAGCGGGTGACCCGTGCAGGTGCCGTCACCCGGTATCGCCGCACGGCGATCAGTGGAAGCCGAGATGGCGCGACACGTCGAACGGGCACATTCGGGGATACTGGTCTCTGCGACGCGGATCAGCGGCGCCGGCGCTTCGAAGCGCCGGCGCGCGACGACGCACCGGTGGGCAGTCCCCGCGCCGTCCGCATCGTCTGCGGTGTCGTGCTGATCCCGAGCGCCAGTGTCGGCCCTGCAGCGTCCGCGCCTTCCGTGCCAGTCGACTAGGTTGACGTGGAATGTCCACTCCGCTGACTCGCGCTCCGCGCCCGGTGCTGTTCGATCTCGATGGTACGCTGGCAGATACCATCCCGCTGTTGCTCGCATCGATGCGTGCGGCGTACGCCGCCGTTGGAGGTGACGGGCCTTCTGATCGCGAGTGGCTCCGCGGGATGGGCATGCCACTCCGCTCGCAATTCATGCATTTCGAGTCGAATGATCTCGAGCGGGTCGAAGCGCTGATCGCCGTCTACCGCGACTGGCAGGTCGCCAATCTCGCCGCGTACGTCACCGAGTATGATGGCATTCGCGAGCTGCTCGGCGCGCTGCAACTGGCCGGACATCCCGTGGCCGTCGTCACTGGCAAGGGAGACTGGATGGCCCGCATGACGCTGAATCATGTGGATTTGCTGTCGCCGTTCGAAGTCATCATCGGCGCGGACGCCACCACGCGTCACAAGCCGGACCCGGAGCCGTTGCTGCTTTGCGCCGAGCGTCTTGGGGTGACCGCAAGTGAAGCCGTGTACGTCGGCGACGCCCCGAACGACATTCTGGCGGCACGGGCGGCCGGGATGATCGACGTCTGGGCGGCGTGGGGCCCCTTTCCGCCCAGCGAACTCGAAGCATTCTCCCCGTCGCACTCGGTGGCAACACCGATGGATATCCTCGAGCTCATCGCCCGCATCGACGCGGCCTCGCCGGTCCCGGGCTGAGCCGAGCGCCCGACGACCCTGTCGAAACATCCGGTGCAGCTCGAGCGTACCGTCAGTCAGACCCACCATCTGGAGCTGTTGTCATGCGACACCGCACTTTCCCTGCAGCTCTCCTCTGCTGCGCCGCACTGCTTACCGCATGCGACCAGCCAAAGCCAAGCGAGGAGACCTTCGTCTGGAAGGGGCCGGTGAAGGCGGATTCCTGGATGCGACTTCGCAACGTGTCAGGGGACTTCGAAATCAGTGAAACGCCCGGCGACAGCGCTGAAATCCAGCTCGTGCTGCAGCGATCGTCCGCCTATGCGCCGGCGGCTCGCATCAAGCTGCTCCAGACGCAGGATGGGATTCTCGCCTGTGCACTCTACGGCGAGGACAACTCGTGCTCGGCCACCGGGTACAAGGGTGGCAACACCTACACGAAGGGGTTCCTGCCCTTCATGCGTGGCAGCACCACGGTCACCGGCACGATTCGCCTGCCACGCGGCGTGAAGCTCGATGCGCAGTCGACCAATGGCGATATCACGGTCACCGCGATTGCATCCGAGGTGACGGCCGAAACGACGAATGGGGACATCGAGATCCGCGGGACCCGCAGCACAGTCAGCGTCACTACCACGAACGGCGACATTGAACTGGCACCTGCTGCGATGGGAAGTCGGTTCTCCGTCGGGACGACGAACGGCGATGTCAGCGTCGATCTGCCTTCCCCGTTCAACGCCTCGGTGAACATGCGGACGACCAACGGTGAGCTCGATCTCCGTCTCCCGGGAAACATCACGACCAAGACGGCGAAGCTGATCATCGCCACACTGGGTACCGGCGGATCACCGATCGATATTCAGACCACGAACGGCGACATCACGCTCCGGTCGCGCAGCACGCCCTGATCCAGGCGCAGGTGCACATTCGCTGAAGCAAACGGCCCGGCCACATCAGGTGTGTGCCGGGCCCGTATCGCGTCCGCCCCCGTGCAGCCTCACCCCTGCGCGAGTGTCTCGATCACACCGGCAAGATCGATGTCTTTCTGCGTCAGTCCGCCGGAGTCGTGCGTGGTGAGGGCGACGAGCACCTTCGTGTAGCGGATGTCGATATCGGGATGATGCTGTGCGGCCTCGGCGGCATCCGCGATTCGCTGAACGAAGCTGATCCCCGCGGGAAACGTCGGCATGGTGAACAGCTTGGAGATCACACCGGCGCGCTTGCTCCAGCCTGGGAGTCGGCCCAGTGCGCGCTGGATTTCGATATCGGAAAGGACGGGCGCTGCCATAGGTGAGGGCTCGGTGGGGCTGGAAGAGATTGGCCGGCGGAGAGGTACGCGCCCAGACTGCTGCACGCTCGTACCGCCGGCCCGGCAGCACAAGGGTACATCCAACGAACGGCTCCCGACCGGCACGATGCAGCCTCTGCAACGCGCCGAGTCAGGGGTCCGGCCAGAGCGATCCGGCAGCGGCACGTTCGGCAGTCGCCGGTACACGATCATTCTGCCGCGATGATGAACCCTGTGATCGTGTGCCGCCCTCCTCAGGCGCGCCAACTGCGGCGGGTGGCCGCCATTTCCAAGCCCCGACCCCTGACTCAACCTGCGCGGCGTGACTGCCCACGGGACGATCCCTGATCGCGTAGGCTTCTCCCATGCTTCGTGTCACCGAATCCGGACTCTACTGCGACGCCGGCGACTTCTTCGTGGATCCATGGCGGCCAGTCCACCGGGCCGTGGTCACGCACGCGCACAGCGATCACCTCACCTGGGGCTGTGGGCACTATCTCGTCGCGGCCCGTGGCCTCGCTGTATCACGAGAGCGGCTGGGCCAGTGGGCGGACCGCGTGGAGGGGGTGCCATTTGGCGAATCCCGGAACATCAACGGCGTGCGCGTCTCGCTGCACCCGGCCGGCCATATCCTCGGATCGGCGCAGGTGCGACTGGAACGCAACGGTGAAGTCTGGGTGGCATCGGGCGACTACAAGACGGACCCTGATCCAACCTGCGACCCATGGGAGCCGGTGCGCTGCCACACGTTCATCACCGAAAGCACGTTCGGCTTGCCGATCTATCGCTGGCCGGCACCGGCGTCGGTGTTCGAAGGAATCAACGCGTGGTGGCGTGACAACGTGAGCGCCGGCCGGACGTCGCTGTTGTTCGGGTACGGACTCGGCAAGGCGCAACGTCTGCTGGCCGGCCTCGATCCCTCCATCGGGCCGATCCTCGTCCACGGCGCCGTCGACCGGATGACGATGTTGTACAGGGAGGCTGGCGTGGCGCTTCCGCCGACCGTGTACGCCGCATCTGCGCGCCACGACGTCGCTGGCGCGATCGTGATTGCACCACCGAGCGCCGATGGCAGCACCTGGGCACGGAAGTTCGGATCGCAGTCCACCGCATTTGCGAGCGGGTGGATGCTGGTGCGCGGTGCGCGGCGGCGGCGGAGTGTCGATCGCGGCTTCACGCTCTCAGATCATGTCGACTGGCCGCAGTTGCTTGGCGCGATCGCTGCAACGGGCGCGGACCGGGTCCTGGTCACCCACGGTTTCACCGGGCCCGTCGTTCGCTGGCTGAGAGAGCATGGATTGGCAGCTGATGCGCTCTCGACGCGATACGAAGGTGAGCGGGATGATACGGCAGCGACGACCGAGAGCACGGCGTCCGACAGTGTGTCAGGTACCACAGCTGACAACGCACCTGACCAGACGACGGGCCGCGTACCAGACGGGGCGCCGGAGAGCGCTGGTGATGTCACCGGAGCCGCTGAGTGAGGGATTTCGCGGAGTTGTACGACGCCATCGACCGCACCACGGCCACGCAGGGCAAGGTCGCGGCACTGGTCGCGTACTTCAGCGTCGCGTCCCCATCTGACGCCGCGTGGGCCATCACTTTTCTCGCAGGTCGGCGTCCGAAGCGCTTGGTCAAGTCGGCGGACTTGCGAGCCTGGGCCGCAGAAGCAGCGGATGTCCCTGACTGGCTCTTCGAGGAATCGTATGCACAGGCTGGCGATCTGGCCGAGACGATTTCGCTGCTGGTGCCCGAGGCTGTCGCGAACTCCGTCCCCGTGGCTGTCGCGAACTCCGTCCCCGTGGCTGTCGCGAACTCCGTCCCCGAACTGGCGTACTGGGTGGAGCAGCAGCTGCTGCCCCTTGGCCAGATGGACGCGCCAGGCCAGCGCGAGGCACTCCGTCATATCTGGCGTACGCTCGGCGGATCGGCTCGCTTCGTGTTCAACAAGCTGATTACCGGCGCCTTCAGGATGGGGGTGTCCGACGGATTGCTGGTGCGTGCGTTGTCGCAGGTGAGCGGCGTGAGTGGTGACGCGATCAGTCACCGACTCATGGGGCAGTGGGAGCCGTCGGCCGAGTGGTATCAGCGCCTGATGCATCCGGACACAGATGATGCGGACTGGAGTCGCCCGTATCCGTTCTATCTCGCATATCCACTGGAACAGGAGCCCTCCGCGCTTGGCGAGGCGGGTGAATGGCAGGTGGAATGGAAGTGGGACGGCATCCGCGCACAACTCGTGCGCCGGCGCGGCAAGACGCTGCTCTGGAGTCGCGGCGAAGAGTTGCTGGCCGGCCGGTTTCCCGAGGTCGAACAGACGGCCGAGTTCCTGCCGGACGGCACGGTCATCGATGGTGAGCTGGTCGCCTGGCGTGACGGTGCACCACTGCCTTTCGCCGAACTGCAGCGCCGCATCAATCGCAAGACCGTTGGAAAGAAGCTCCTCTCCGACGTACCGTGTGCCATGGTGTCGTACGATCTGCTCGAGCTGGGCGGAGTCGACCTGCGGACGTCGAGCATGCTCGAACGGCGCACGGCGCTCGAATCGATGGTTGGCGGACTGCCAACTGGCGGCACCATACATCTGTCGCCGATCATCCCCGCTCCATCGTGGGACGCCGTACAGGCGGCGCGCAGTGCATCACGGGCGATGCGCGCCGAGGGGCTGATGCTCAAGCGTCGCACGTCCACGTACGGTGTCGGGCGTCGGGTTGGTGACTGGTGGAAGTGGAAGGTGACACCGCTCAGCATCGATGCGGTGCTCGTGTACGCACAGGCCGGCCATGGCCGGCGTGCGGGACTCTATACCGACTACACCTTCGCCGTCTGGGATGGTGACACGCTGGTGCCGTTCGCCAAGGCGTATTCAGGACTGACTGACGCCGAGATCCGGAAGGTCGATGCCTACGTGCGTCAGAATACGCTCGAAAAGTTCGGACCGGTGCGCACTGTCACGCCAGGTCTGGTGTTCGAGCTGGCCTTCGAAGGAATTCAGGAGAGCGCGCGGCACAAGAGCGGCATCGCCGTGCGCTTTCCGCGCATCAGCCGCTGGCGCATGGACAAGCTGCCGAAAGACGCTGATTCACTGGCAACGATCAAGGCCATGCTGCGGGCCGTGCGCGGACACCAGTGACCGACGGCACACACGAGGCGGTGCTCGGATGGTTCAGCGGCCATGGCTGGGAGCCGTTCGCGTTTCAGCGCGAGGTCTGGCATGCCTATTCGAACGGATCATCCGGGCTGATTCACGCCGCAACGGGTACCGGCAAGACGTACGCCGCCTGGCTTGGGCCACTCCAGGACTGGCTCACCACACACCCGAATGTGCCCGCGCAGAAGAAGCGGAACACGCACGCGCCGCTGCAGGTGCTCTGGATCACTCCGCTGCGTGCGCTTGCGGCCGATACCGAGCAGGCGCTGCGTGCGCCGATCGAATCACTTGGCATTCCCTGGACGATCGAATCACGCACTGGCGACACGGCCGAGAAGGTACGCCGTGCGCAGCGCGAACGCCTGCCGTCGGCGTTGATCACTACGCCTGAATCGCTCGAACTGCTGCTGTGCCGTGACGATCAGGCAGAGCTGTTCGAGACGTTGCGGTGCGTGGTCGTCGACGAGTGGCACGAATTGATGGCGACGAAACGCGGCGTGCAGGTCGAACTGGCGCTGGCACGTCTCCGCGCCCTCTGCCCGACGCTGCGCACCTGGGGACTCTCGGCCACACTCGGCAATCTCGACGTGGCGCGCGAAACCTTGCTCGGACGTGACACGGGTGGCAATGCGAACCCTGGTGTTCTGGTGCGTGGCATCGTGCCGAAAGAGATCGTGGTCGAGTCGCTCATCCCGGACGAGATGGAGCGTTTCCCGTGGGCTGGCCACCTGAACACGAAACTGCTGCCGCAGGTGCTCGATCGCATCGCCGCAGCGCAGTCCGCGATCATCTTCACCAATACGCGATCACAGTGCGAGATCTGGTTTCAGTCGATCGTCGCCGCCAGGCCGGACTGGTTCGAGACGGTGGCCATCCATCACGGTTCGCTCGACAAGCAGCAGCGACAGACCGTGGAGGATGGC
Source organism: Gemmatimonadaceae bacterium (assembly GCA_031374935.1). Lineage (GTDB taxonomy): Bacteria > Gemmatimonadota > Gemmatimonadetes > Gemmatimonadales > Gemmatimonadaceae > JACMLX01. Next base: position 30,479 of record JANMHB010000169.1, read on the forward strand.
CTGAAGAGCGGCCGGTTCCGCGCGGTGGTGGCGACGTCATCGCTCGACCTCGGCGTGGACTTCGCACCGGTCGATCTGGTGATGCAGATCGGGAGCCCGAAGGGCGTGGCCAGGCTGCTGCAGCGCGCGGGGCGGTCCGGGCATTCACCGGGGCGCGTCTCGCAGATCGTCTGCGTGCCGACCCATGCCTTCGAGCTGGTGGAGGTGGCCGCGGCCCGCGATGCGATTCGCGACGGAAAGATCGAAAGCCGCGACCCCGTCGACCGCCCACTCGATCTGCTGGCGCAACATCTGGTGTCGCGCGCCATCGGTGGCGGTTTCACACGTCCGGAGATCATGGCCGAGTTGCGGACGACGCGGGCGTATGGCGCACTGACGGAGGCGGAGCTCGACTGGGTACTGGACTTCATCACCCGCGGTGGTGTCGCGCTCAGGGCGTATCCCGAGTATTCGCGCGTCATCAACGAGTACGGGCACTACTTCGTCCGTGACAAGCGCGTGATTCAACGCCACAAGATGAGTATCGGCACGATCGTCAGCGATACGGCGCTTGCGGTGCGCTTTCTCACGGGCGGGCGGCTTGGCACGATCGAGGAGAGTTTCATCGCGCGGCTCAAGCCGAAGGACCGGTTCATCTTCGCCGGTCGCGCGCTGGAGTTCGTGCGGGTGAAGGACCTGACGGCGTGGGTGCGGAAGGCCAAGGGAGCATCGGGTGCGGTGCCGAGCTGGCAGGGGTCGCGCATGCCGCTCTCCAGCGAGCTGTCGCTGGCTGTGCGCGACAAGCTCGAGGAGGCGCGCGTTCAGCGCTATGCGAGTCCGGAGATGATGGCGGTACGCGGCATCATGCAGCTCCAGGCGGAACGGTCCCTGATTCCGTCGCCGTCCGAGTTGCTCATCGAGCGAGTGGAGACGAAGGAGGGGCATCATCTCTTCATCTACCCGTTCGATGGACGCCTGGTGCACGAAGGGCTGGCGGCGCTCTTCGCCTACCGCATTGCGCAACTGACGCCGATCACCTTCAGCTTCGCCTGCAACGACTACGGATTCGAACTGCTGTCGCCGGAGCGTGCCCCAATCGAGGAGGCGCTCGAGGCGGGATTGCTCGGCAGCGCGCACCTGTTGCACGACATCACGGAGTCGCTGAATGCGGCCGAACTGGCGCGACGCCAGTTTCGCGAGATCGCGAGGGTGGCGGGACTGATCTTCGAAGGCTTTCCGGGGCAATCGAAATCGATGAAGCAGGTGCAGGCGTCGAGCGGACTGCTATACGACGTATTCGCAAAGTACGACCCCGACAACCTGCTGATCGCACAGGCGAAGCGCGAAGTGCTGGAGCGACAGCTGGAATCGAGCCGGATCGGGGGCACTTTGCGGCGGCTGGAGCGCGGAGTGGTGCGGTTGATCGACGTCGAGCGTCCGACGCCGCTGGCGTTCCCGTTGCTGGTCGACCGGACGCGGGCGAAGCTCAGTACGGAGAAGCTGGTGGATCGGGTGAAGCGCATGACGGCGCAGTACGAGCGCGAGCGGTGATGTCGCGTGCATTGGGCGCGGACCACATGCAGGTGCCCTGACAACCGTCGATCACGCCATCATGGCATGTCAGCGACCGTCCGTGCGATAGTGCGGGCACCAACGTCAGACGGCGCAAGGTCAGCCGCCACGATCATTCGCGCGCGGAACTGCGCCACCGAGGGATCGATGTCGAATCCGATCGTGCGACGGCTCGAAGAGGCGAGCGCCGCGATCGACGACTCATAGGCCTTCCAGCGGAAGCAATCGTTGGACGTCACCTGGGTGCAGTCTGCATCGTTGAAGAAGTTGTATGGCGCTCCGCTAGCGGGTGCGCCCGTTCCATCGAAGTCGGTGGATGGCGTCACCGTGCCGAACCGCGGCTGTTCCACGAGAAGCGTATTACCCCCACCGCCCGTGACACTCCCCGCGACGAACGTGACGGTGTAGTCGATCGGAAAGAGAATCACGCCATTCGCGGGAGCTACGGGCCACGTCGGCGTCACCAGACGAATGCCCGGCAGCCGGCTCTCGATGGCGACATCAAACGTGACGCGAATCCGGTTCGGGGTAAAGGCGCCTACCGCGGATGTCCGGACATTCGATGCCAACATCCGCACCGCGTCACCCGCGAGCAGCGACAGGCTCGGCCTGTCTGCGGTGTGTGGCGGGGAATTTGACGGGCTGACGGGCAAGGTGACCGGCGGAGTGATCGTGACGGTTCGCGTGCGCGCGTTCACATCAAAGGTAAAGGCCATTGGACGGAGTTCCGAAGCAGCGCCCTGGCCGACCAGGGCGGGGGCCGTTGCGCGATCTCCGGCGCAGGCGACGGTCATGAGGCCGAACAGAAGACAGATCGTCGGGCGCGGCAACCGCCGAGCCGGGGACAGTGCGGTGTGCAGTCGCATCGGTCGTGTGATGAGGTCAGGCAATCCGACTGGTGTGGGTCGCCCGTGCAGGTCAGCGGGTGAAGCGACGCCTCGGTGTTGCGAGAGAGTCTCGGCCACATTTCGGCCAGATGAACTCCATTTGTGTAACACCCACGATCGCGCCGGCGCGGGGCGACGCGGGGCGAAGTGACGGATCGGCCATTGCGGGGCGCACCACGCTCCGTACCGCTCCCAGTCGACCAGCGTCCGTGTGGACGGCACTCGGGGCCGATCTGGAAGTGCGCCGGGCGTTGCACGGCAAACCCATTTCCTTGAGCATGGTGCTCACTCACGCGGTGGTCCGCCTCGGCGTCCGAGGGAGAAGGCCGCGATTTATTCCCGTACAGAACCGTTTACGGGCCGTGACGGATGTGTGGCTTCGCCGTCGCGGAATCGGTGGAAGCCGGGTGGTAGTGTCGGTGGTTGTCGATGTTTCTCTCACCGTCAGGAGACCACCATGCGCAGAATTGCAGTCATCGTACTCGCCGGCATCGTCACGGGCTGCAGCAGTGACTCGCCTCTCGTCCCATCCACTTCGACATCGCAGCTCGCATTGTCGCCCCGCAGCGCGGATGCACCGGAGCTGTGCCTGACCCTGCTACACAACAACGATGGCGAATCGAAACTGCTGCCGTTGAGCACATTGCCAGACTTCGGCGGCGTGGCCCGCTTTGCAACACTCGTCGACAAGCTTCGAGCCGAAGCCAAGCAGGGTGATGATGTCGCGGACGAGGCGGACATGGCCGAGGCGCAGGATGCATCGACGGCGGCCCGCGGTCGGCAGCGCGCCACCAGCTGCGACGATGCCGGCTTCGTCAAGCGCGCGGCAGTGCTTGTCTCCTCCGGCGACAACTTCCTCGCTGGCCCGGAGTTCAACGCTGGTCTCGCCAACGGGCAGCAGTACGACGCGACGGCGCTCGATCTGATCCGCTACGACGCACTCGCGATCGGCAATCACGAGTTCGACTTTGGCCCGGATGTTTTCGACACGTTCGTGCGGGCATTCGACCGGTCGCGCGCGCCGTTCCTGAGCGCAAACCTCGACGTGTCGGCCGAACCGGCGCTCGCCCAGCTCGCTCGCCGCAATCGGATCGCGAAGAGTGTCGTCGTCAGGAAGCGCGGAGAGAACATCGGCATCATCGGCCTGACGACGCCGGCGCTGCCGAGCATCTCGAGTCCGCGTAACGTGGTGGTGTCGGCGATACTGGCCGCGGCTGTGCAGGCGGAAGTTCAGGCGCTCCAGTCACGCGGCGTGAACAAGATCATCCTCATCAGCCATCTGCAGAGTGTGCTCGAAGATCTGACACTCATCCCGCAGCTGCGCGGCGTTGATGTCGTCGTGGCCGGCGGTGGCAGCGATCTGCTGGTGAATCCGGCGAATCCGGGTACGCTCCTCGTTCCCGGTGATGCGCCGCGGACCACCTTCCCGACCGCCTATCCGACGAGCGCACTGGATGCCGATGGCAATTTGGTGCTGGTCGTCACGACGGAAGGGAACTACAAGTACGTCGGGCGGCTGGTGGTCGGCTTCAATCGCGACGGTGCGATTGTGACGCTCGGTGCCCGGAGCGGACCGGTTCGCGTGGCTGGGACAGCATTGCCAGACGGCGTGGACGCTGATCCGAAGGTCCAGCAGCAGGTAGTCGAGCCGGTGCAGGCGTACGTGAACGACCTGGCGACGCGGCAGGTCGCGACCAGCGAAGTGGCACTCGATGGCGTGCGCGCCAGAATCCGCACGGTGGAGACGAATCTGGGTAACGTCGTCGCCGACGCGCTGCTCTGGCAGGCACGCCAGCAGGCGGCGTCATTCGGTGCGCCGCTGCCGGTGGTCGGATTCCAGAACGGTGGCGGTATCCGGAATGACAACATCATCCCGGCCGGCCCACTGACGGAGCTGAACACGTTCAGCATTCTTCCCTTCCTGAACTTCGTGGCCATCGCGTCAGTGCCGCGCGCGCAGTTCAAGGAATTGATGGAGAACGCGGTGTCGCGGGTCGCGTTCACCGACGGCCGCTTTGCGCAGATCGCCGGCTTCCGGTTCTCGTGGAGCGCGACAGGAACCGCCCAGCTGGTCGATGCGGCCGGGAACGTGACGACGTCGGGTACGCGGATCGTGAGCATCACCCTGGATGATGGTACGCCGATCGTCGTCGGCGGCGTGGTTCAGGCGGGTGCCAGCATTCCGGTGGCCTCGATCGACTTCCTCTTCCGCGGTGGTGACTCGTATCCGTTCCGTGGACTCGCCTTCACGTCGGTTGGCGTCACGTACCAGCAGTCGCTGACGAACTTCCTTCGCACGGGCCTCGGTGGCACGGTGCGGGCGGCGGACTATCCTGGAGGGGGCGAAGGCCGGATCACGCGCCTGCCGTGATCCGGGCGGCCTGACGACGCGTGAGACGAAGGGCCCGCGCGGAGGCAGTCTCCGTGCGGGCCCTGTGCGTTCTGCATCGTTCATCAGGCGCCCGACGCTGCCGCGCCAAGCGCGACGTCAGTGATGTTGTGCTACGGGGGTCCGGGACCCGAGTATCGAGGACTGCGCGGGCGGTGTTGCCGCGACCAGGTCGCCGGCGACGATCATTCGTGCACTGAAGCTCACGATCGTTGCGTCGATATCGAAACCCACGGTGTGTACCGACGAGCGCGACGTGGGTTCGACTCGCGTCTCGTAGGCGATCCATCGGAAGCATTCGTCGGATGTGATGCCAGTGCAGCCGATGTCGTTGAAGAAACTGAATGGCGCTCCGCTGCCGACTGCTCCCGTGCCGTTCCACTCGATGGATGGGGTAACCATGCCCGAGTTCGGGGGAATCGCGACCAGGCTATCCTGCCCGCCCGAGGTATCGCCGGGAGCAAGGCGGGCCATGAAGTCGAGTGGAAACAGAATCACGCCTGACGCTGGCGGCTCCGGCCAAGTCGGTGTTGTCAAGGCAACGTACGGCAGCTTGTTCTCGATCACGACGTCGAAGGTCACACGGATCTTGCCCGGCGCGAAGGTCCCGACAGGCGAGGCGAGGTAGTTCGTCGGCAGCAGACGAATTGCGTCGCCGCCGAGGAGCGAAAGACTCACGCCGTCCGGCCCGTCCAACGCCAGCGTCGGAGTGACCGGTCCCTTGTCTGCCGGCGCCGTGATCGTGATCCGGCCGTTGCGCATGTCGACGTTCGCGATAAACGCCATTGGCCTGAACTGCGAGGCCGGGATCAGTTCCGGAATCACCGGCTTGAGCGGTCCGTCAGTCTGACACGCGGTTATGAGCAGCGCCATACAGATCGCACTGACTTGCGCGAAGGGTCGCACTGCACTGCCTCGCCGATCGCGGTGACGCATCCAGGACCCTGACCAGAAATGCGAATGCCGAAGTCAGTCGGAGTGGACTCGGCAGGCGCATCTTCGCGGCGGCAGCGACCCTCAGCCAGTGAGAGACTACTAGCCACGAGATTCGGTTTGCCGACAGATTTGTATCGGCCATGTCATCATGATGTCACAGCACGGAGGAGGTCCAGCTCTGCGTGAACCTCTGTTGCGCCCCTCGTCCGTTACGGGAGCCGAAGCACTGACACCTGGGCACCACTCGTCGAGGGGAATGGCGTGCCGTCGACGGCCAGCAGGCGCAGGACCGCACTCGGGGTGCTGGCGTTGAGGCGCATGCGGTACGTCAGGAATGTCCCAGGCCGCATGGTGCCAGTCAGGTTGGTACCGCTCGCCAGCGTCAGCGGCTCGATCGGGAACGGGCGACCGACGCCTCCCTGAATGCCGAAGACATCGAACAGCGACCGGTACAGCTGCCGCAGATTGCGGCTCGAGAAGCGGAGCGTTGCCGGCGCAGCGGTCCTCGGCACGCCGATCACGCTATCCGCACTCACCGAGAGCGCGAAGTCGCCGAGCAGTGCGGCCGTCGGGCGGCCGGTCACCGCCTCGAGGTTGGCGCGGCCGGTGAGATTCGTCTCCACCAGACTGCGGAACGTCGCGCTGCCGCGCTGATCGGCGACCCAGCGCAGGAACAGCCACGTCCCGCCGCGCTCGGCCAGCGAACAGAAGGTGCCCGGCGCGCAACTGGTGATCGAGTAGATGGCACTCGAGAAGAGATAGCGGTACGAGTACAGCACATTCGGATTGATGAACGGCGAGGCCGAATCCGGGAAGATCGATGTCGGGTTCGTGCGACCACTCGGCGACGGGAATCGGGTTTCGTAGGTCAGCGAGCCGATTTCCTCAGCCATGTGGCTAAGGCCTTCGTTCAGCCACGGCTCTTCGGCGGTGCCATTCCGCTTGATCGCGTGCTCGCCGAACGACACCATGTGCTGCAGTTCATGCATGAATGTCGGCGGCAGGTTCGCCAGCACCTCGGTCTTGGTGTGGGCGCAACTCCACCGACCAGTCTCGTCAGGCACGTAGGCGTAGAACACCTCACCGCGGTTCGACGTGGCGGCGGTACTGTTCAGATCATGGTTGTAGAAGAACCCGCGCACGAAGCCGCTGGCTGCGCACTGCGACCCAGTGACCATCGCGTTCACGGTGGGCGTGAGCAGGAAGATCACACGTGCGTTGCCGTCGATGTCGGAACCGCTGCCGAAGGTGCTGGTGACCGCCGGTGCGAGCCGCTGGTCGTACAACGTGCCCATTCCGGCAAGCTCGGCCTCGGTGAATGACGCCGAGGCAAGTGTATCGACATAGAGCAACATCCGCGTGCCGGCGAAACGGAGCCGGGCACCGACTGGCGTATAGCCTGGCGTCGCGCCGAGAGTGTTCAGCACGCTGAACGTTCGCGTGGTGTCGATCGCGCCGGCCGAGGACTGCACGCGCAGCTGCGGGGTGCCCGAACGCGTGCCGCCGCGCGTTGGCTTCCATGACGCCTCGCGCTGCCGCATGAGCGCATCGAGGCGTGATTGCGCGTCGGCAGGCGGCTCGGCGGGTGCCGTGCCTTGTGCCACACGCAGCCAGGAGGGCTCACCACCGGGTGTGGGCTCGACGCGTGCGATGACGGCTGCGGGGTCGCCGATCCGGAATCCGTAGCCACCGTACGGCAGCGCGGCTCCGGTGAGTTGTGGCACGACCAGGTACTCGCGATCAGCACCGGCGAGTGCGAAGCAGGTCACGTCGTTGCCGGATATCACGACGCGTTCGAAGGGCGCGAGTGTGCGGACACTGACGGTCACACCATCACACTTCGCCTCGGCGACTGGCTTCGGCGTGACGGGCGCATCACCACCGCACCCGGCCAGCAGGAGCGCCAGCGTGGCGTACGCGCTGCGGGCCGCGCGACCGTCAATTGAAGACGTTCTCATCCTCGATCCTCGCGACGTTGCCTTTGCGGTCGATGAGATAAATGATGACTGAGTACACGTCATCCCACTTGATGCGGCCCGTGGTCGGGATGTTCGGGACGGCGAGACCGAGGTAGCCGACGGGATCCATGGATCCGAGGTCTGGCAGCCCATCCGGGGCCGAGATCGCGCCGTCGCGCAGGCGCACCAGCACGAAGTGGCCGACGATGTCGCCATCGGGGTCGTTCGCTTCGAGGATGCTGCCGACAAACGCCTTCCCCTGCAGTTTCGCGTCGAAGAATCGGATGACGGGTGGGAACCCGGACGCGGTGCCGATCTTGTGGGTGGCGATGGCGCTGACGTTCGAGGCGGCGTCGTAGACTCGGATCTCGGTGCAGCGTCCCGCCAGCGCCGCGTTCTCGAGGCCGAGTTCGAAGGCGCCGACGACGGTCAGCGTGTCACCGCCGGCGCCACGGCCGCCGCGGAGGTTGACGCGGACCCGTTCGCGTTTATCGGCGAGGACCGAGTTGCCGTTGCAGTCGGTGATGTCCCAGTAGTAGCCGACCAGATCTGCGTCGGGATCAAACACGCGGAATTGGAAGATACTGGCGCCCTGGGTGTAGCCGCTGGTGAACTCGGTGATCTTCGGCTGACGGGCGACATCGGCGCATTGCACGCGGAACTGGATGGCGGCACCGCCGGTGGGTGTCACCTTCACCGCCTGACGCGATCCTCCGTCGGTGGTGACGACACAATTCGGCGAGATACCGCCGAGGTCCACTTCGATCTCGCCCGAGCCGATGTCTTCGAGCGTCAGCGTATCGTTGCCGGGCACGATACCGGTGCGCTCGAGTCCCGTGACCTTGCTTCGGGCTCGGAACACGAAATTCTTGTCGACGTCGTAGCCGTCGGCGACGACGGTGAGGCTGAGCAGTCCGCGGCATTCAATCTGGTAGCGGATGATGCCGGTGTTGTCTGCTTCGGAGACTGAAATGCCCTGCTGCGTGCCGCCGCGTGGCAGCACGCACCGTGCTGGCAGGTCTTCCGCTTCGACGATGTAGGTCCCTGCAGCGACCGGGACGATGATGGTGTCGGTGGGTGCGACGATGAATTCCTGATCGAACCGCACCACACCGGCGGTGCTTTCGCGGATGCGGTACTTGACCTTGGCCGGCGCACTGGCGCCCGGCCAGGTGGTGAGGCGCGTCACGACGGCGAGGTACGGTGGTTTGGGTGGGGCGGTGGTGTCACGGCAGCCGGACATTGCCCAAGGCACGAGCGCCGCCGCACAGAACTGTGCGGCGGCGATCGTGGATCGTACGGATTTCGGTGTGCGACGTCTCATACGATCACTGCCCCTGAAGAAGAAAACTCAGGGTGCGCCTGTAGACGGATCCCGGAAAGGAATCGTCCAGCCGCTGTACCACGGGATGGTGCCGTCGCCGGTACCAACCGCGCCACGGTAGTTCGTCGCAACCGCGACTGAGCCAGGAATCGTCGACGGTGCGAGCGTGCCGGTCTGCGCCGGCGCACCACCGATGAACAGCATCCGCCAGTCGGGGAGGTTGGTGTCCAGCGCCGACCGCAGGACGCTGGCGATGCCGGTGATGTTGCGATTCGTCGCATCAGCCGTGATGAACGCCGCTTCGTTCGCAGCGCCATTGCAGACCGGGTCCGACCCATCGGAGTTGTCCAGGCGCGTCACGTCAATGAACGTGGTGTTGCGGATCTGGATGATGCCGTCGCCATAGGAGGCGTCGCAGGTGAGCGGATCATCGATGTCGAGTCCGTTCGCGTAGCCATGCACGATCGAGTTGTACAGGCGCAGGCCCGAACCACGACGGAGGTGGATGGCAGCAACCTGCGTGCGCAACGTCAGGTTTCCGATGATCGTGAAGTTCCAGAGTCGCGGCGAAGTGCGCGGGAGTGCGGCCGCACTGCCAGGCGCCGGCTCGCTGCCATCAGCTTCGATCGCTTTCGAGTCACCACCAGAGGCACCGACATCGGACTGCACGACCACGAACTGGTGGTCACCACGCAGGCCGAACGACACGTCGAAGCCGTCGTCGTCGTTGCCCGTCGCAACGATGTAGCTCGAGTTGGCGTCGCCACCAAAGAACTCGATACCGTCATCGCTGCCGCCGTGCACCTGGATGTGATCCAGAATGGTGCCGCTGCCGACTGCGCCAAGCGTCAGGTTGTTGAGCTCGTTGTCGAGGCCGACGATCTTGCCGCCGTACTCGAAGCGGGCATACGAGATCCGACCGCTGTTGTCGGTCGGGATGTTGCCACCGTAACGCGGTGCATTCCCTTCACCGACGCGCGAGTTGGCGCCGCCTGAACCGGCGTCCGTCGCCGTCGCCGGGTCAGCGATACCGTCACCGATGTTCACCGTGCCGCGACCGGCGATGAACACGCCGCCCCAGCAGCCCTTGAGCTTCGGCACCGCGGTGCAGGTGAACACGATCGGCTGATTCTGCGTGCCGACGGCGAAGATCTGTCCGCCGCGGCGCACGAAGACTGCCTGCGTTTGCGGCGCGGTGGTCAGCCCTTCGATACGCGTGCCGGGCTGGATGTTCAGCGTGCCACCGTTCTGGACGTCGAGGATTCCCTCGAGCTGCCAGACGCGGTCGTTGGTCAGCGTCACCGTCTCGCCGGGACCGACGATCAGGTCGGGGCTCGACGTGCTGGTGATCGACTGACGCGTGGTCGGCAGTGCACCACGGCCCGGGATCACGTCACCCACGCACGGCTCCTGGAAACCCGCGACTTCGTTCTCGACTGCGAGAATGTCGAAGACGTCGAGCTCGCGCTCGCCATTCGTGTTGGTGCCGCATGCACCGCCGCCATTGTCGGGGAACACGTTACCGGCGATGACGAGATCGATGCCACCCGTACCGTTCGCCAAGGTGTCGGTACCAACGATCAGCTGATCGAGTCCGACGGCGCCGTTGGCAATGGCCAAAGCGTCGAACAGTCCGACCGTGCCATCCAGATCCGGATCGCCGTACTTCAGGCCCAGCTTGTACTGGCCAGGACGCAGCGCGACTGCGCCATTACCGCCAGCGGCAGGCGCCAGACGGGCCTTCCAGTCAGCGATGGTCATCACCCGAGCATCGGACGGCGTTGCCAGCGCTGCATCCACCGAGACGCCGGCGCGTGCAGCGACCTTCACACTGGTCAGTTCACCCTGTGCCGCGACGGCGGCCTTGTGTTCGTACTTCAGCGTCGTCGCGTACCCGGCACGCCGGGCCTCGAACACGAACAAGGCCGCGCGATTCGGAATACCCTTCGCGCCGTAGGTCACGAAGCGCAACCGGCCCGTCGAGGCCGACTTCGCATTCACGATGCTCACCGCGTCGCCATCCGGCGACTGTCCGATGTAGCGGAGGCGCGATGGATCGAAATCCAGCTCACCCTGCAGGCCACCGACGCTTCCCGATGCCGCGTCCAGCTGTACGGCCACTGCCACGCGCGCCCCGACTTCAGCATCTGTCGACGACACATTGATCGCCAACCCTACGTCGCCTGTCCGGGGCACCACGGCACCGGTCGGCCGATCATCCGAGCAACCCGTCACACCGATCGCCGCGACCACGCCCAGCGCGGTCAGGCGTCGATTGAGTCTCATGTACATCGATTTCTCCAGGAATTGATAAGGAAGAGACACGGTGGAGTCGGTGGCGGCGCGTGAGAGCCGCCACCGAACTCCGTCCAGCTGGTCGTCAGTTCCGGTGTGTTACGGGAGGACGAACGGCGACTCGAGGTTCACGATCTGCGTGAGCGGGATCGGCTGTGTCGCGCCGCCGGTCCGTGTCGCGAAGGCAGCGAACGTGGAGGTGGTACCGACCGACCCGGTTGCACCCGGCACGCGGTCGAACACGATGCGGGCGATACCCATGTTGCCCGTGGCAAGGACCGTCGTGGTGGCGACAAGGCTCACCGTTCCGGCAACCGTACCGTTCACCGTCGGGCCGTTCGTGATGCGTGGCGCTGCGGCGGTGCCGAGGCCTTCGACGAAGGTCAGCTTGGTCGCATCGTACGTGAACGAGAGCTGTGCGCCGGTGAGCGGGTCACCGGTCACGCCAGTCGTGGTCACGTCGGTCACGAGCGGGTTGTTGAACGTGCGCATGTCGAGGCGGATGTCCACCGCAACCTGCGTCGGGCTCAGGGCCACCCACGTCGTGTTGTACTGGTAACCAACCGCCGGCGGCGGCGGGCAATCGACAATCACGTTCACCGTGGCGGTTCCGCCGCTTGTAAGCGAGTACGGCGCGGACGGAGCGACGCAACCAGCCGGCAGGCCGCTCAGCGCGAGTGAACCAGTACCCGGGCCCGCAGACGCGATGCTGTACGCACCCGTCGCGTCGGTCGTGGCTGAGCCACCGGTCGATGCAGTCACAGTCACGCCAGGCAGCAGCTGGCCAGCGTTGTCCGACGTGATCGTGCCGGAGATGACGCCCGGCAGACCCGTGCAGACCACGGCAGCGAAGTTTGCAACCGAGTTGGCACCAGACGTCACGGTGACCGACTGCGAGTTCGTCGGCGGAGCAGCGGTACAACCAGCCGGCAGGTTCGAGATCGTAATGGTGCGCAGACCGGCATTCACGCCAGCCAGCGAGTACGTGCCGTTGGCGGCCGTCACAGCCGTCTGGCCCGAGCTGGCCGTCACAGTCACGCCACCCAGGTTTCCACGGGTCGGCGACGAGACCGTGCCCGACACCGTACCGGGCGCCACGACGCCAGCGGCGGCGAGGTCGGCGGCGACGATCATGCGAGCGCGGAACTGACCGACGGTTGCGTCGATGTCGAAACCAATCGTGCGCACCGTCGAGGTGGTCAGCGGGTTGATTTCGAGATCATACGCTTCCCAACGGAAGCAGTCGTTCGACGTGGCCAGTGAGCAATCCGTGTCATTGAAGAAGCTGTACGGCGCGCCGCTGCCGGCGGCACCGGTGCCACTCCAGTCGATCGACGGCGCAACGGCACCGAAACGCGGCTGCTCGACGATCACTTCGTTGCCGTCGCCACCCGTCACGCCACCGGGCGTGGTCGTCACGACGTAGTCGAGCGGGAACAAGATCACACCAGCGGCTGGCGAGACCGGCCACGTCGGGGTGATGAACTTCACGCCAGGCAACTTGTTTTCGATGACCACGTCGAAGGTCACGCGGATCTTGCCCGGTGCGAATGCACCAACGGCCGACGCCTGATAGTTCGACGGGATCAGCCGGACCGCCTCGCCGCCGAGCAGCGAGAGGTTCGGGGCTTCGACACCGCCGGTGGACAGTGTCGGGGCGTTGGCCGTGGCGGCCGTCGGCGCCGTAATCGAGATCTTGCCGGTCGAGGTGTTGATGTCCGCCGTGAAGGCGAGCGGACGGAACTGCGACGGCGGAGCTTCGCCCGGAACAACCGGGGCCACTCCCTTCTCGGATGCGCACGCGCCAATGAGCAGCGTGCTCATTGCGACGAGTGCCGAGGTGAAGCGACGCGCTACGCTCGCGCGTCCTGCGGTAACTGCCATGATCCTATTCTCCTGACCAGGTGGAATCGTTCGTGCCGGGCGGCACACGCCGGTCGTCGGGTCGGCGCGTCGCTCCTGTTCAGGAGCGCGCGTAAGGATCGGGTGGCGCAGTAACGGCACCAGCGAGGCGAGTGTATCAGGCAAGTCTGTATCCCGTATCGTGAATCATGGGTTGACAAACTGGCCTTCGATGATCGTGGTCTTGGAGCGATACGAGAACGAGCCGGTGGCGCTGGTACCGATGAGCGCGCCGAGGAACGTCGCAGTGGTTGTCGTCTGCCCGGACGTGCCGACCGGGCGGAATCGGATCGTGGCGATGACGAGATTTCCCTGGTCAAGGCCGGGCGATGTGGTGCCGCGAAGGGTCAGCCGACCAGCCGATGCTCCCGGCTGACTCGTGGACCCATCGACGATGATGCCCGGTCCGTAACTCAGCGACTGGAACTGCAGGCGCGACGGGTCCCACTTGAGCGAGTCGACCACGAACGTTCGCAGCGCTTCGGGGCCCGGAGTCTCCGGGATGTTCGCGTTCAGATCGTACACGATCTGGAGGGCGATGATGTTGTTCACCGCATCATACGCTTGCACGACATTCTGCCAGAGCAGCGGAGCGGCGTTCGATGGCGGTGGCGGTGGTGGCGGTGGAGCGGCCGTCACCGTGACGCTCGCCTGACTCGTGTTCGTCGCCCCGCCGGCGCCAGTGACCGTGAGCACGATCGTGTACGTGCCAGCGGCCGAGTAGGTGACGGACGGTGACGCACCGGTCGCAGTCTGCCCGTTGCCGAGCGCCCAGCTGAACGACGTCGCGTTCGTGGATCCGGCGGACGACAGCGTCAGCGGCACACTCACTTGCGCGGTATAGGGACCGTTGGCGCGCGCCACCGGTGCGTTCCCTGAGGGAGGCGGTGTTGTGCCACTGGTGATGGTGATCGATGCTGTCCGCGTCGCGGTGGCGCCACGATTGTCGGTCACCGTCAATGTGACCGCGTAGGCGCCAGCCGCGGTGTAGGTCTTCGTCGGCGATGCAACGGCTGCGGTGGTGTTGTCACCGAACGTCCAGGCGTAGCTGGCGATGGTGCCATCAGGATCACTCGAGCCAGAACCATTGAATGACAGTGCCGTGTTCACAACGCCCGTCGTCGGGCCCGTGAACTGTGCTACTGGCGGCTGATTGGTTGCACCGCTTCCGGTGCTGACCGTCAGCGAGTCTTCCGCCACTTGCACCGAGTCCTGAAACGCAGTCGGCGACCCCGCCTTGACGTTTTGCGTGCGTGTAGCCGTCCGGCTGCCGGTCGCGCCGATGACTGTGAAGTTGAACCGTGCGAGATTGACGACTCCGGTTCGCGGAGCGCCAGACCCCGTCGCGACGTACGAGATCGCCCCCGGGGTGCCACCGTTGACCGTGAGCCGGGAGAGCTGACCAGCAGTCGCGTCTTCGTATCGAAGCACAGCGGGATCGTATTGCATATCTGCTTGGATGCCCTGAACCCCCTGACCGGCTCGTGCCGACAAGTCGAGCACGACATCGAGCGAAACCGTTGCCCCGGATGCCGGCGTGCGTGATGACCAGCGGTTCCTCCAGATGAACGGAGCGGTGCTCGGCGGCGGGCCGGATCCCCGGCACGCGATGGCATAGCCGATCTCCGCCACGCCAAGCGGAGTCACCGTCGCCGTGCGCGTGGCGGCACCAGTCAGTGTGCAGTTCGCCGCCACCGAATCGAGACGGATGTTGTACGTCCCCGGGCGGAGGTTCGGGAACACGGTCCGCGGCGTCGCACGCTGGATCACCCGGCGCGCGGAATAGACACGATCGGCTGGCGGGACGGTCGTGTCGGCTACCTGGCCCAGAATATCAAGCGAGAAGGCGTCATCGAGATCAGCTCCCGTCACCGCAACGTCGACAGCGATCTCGCCGCGGCTCGGGTCCTTGCAGGTCACCTGGTACTGGATCGGTGCGATCGTCCGCGCCGTGGTGTCGGTGACCTCGACCTGCGATGTGGATTGCCCGTTCACCGAACAGCGGGAAACCACTCCGCTGAGCGTCACCGTATACATTCCCGGACGCAGCGGAGAGAAGCGCCGCTTCGCATCGATACCGATCGTCGCACGGACCGTATCCGGACCCGTAATGGTCAGCTCGTAGCCATCGGGATCGCGAGACTCAGCTGCAGTCACGACAGAGTTGATGGTGACTTCGATGCCAGGCAGCGCCGGCGATCGCGCGCCACCGATCACTGAGGGCGTCGAACGATCTCCGACATCGGTCACGGCAATCACGCGATATCCGTAATACGTCTCGGGTGCGACATCGGTATCAATCCAGACGACCTTCGCCAGATCGGACTGCGGCACCTGCGCGACTTCGACAAACGGGCCAGACAGCTCCGCTCGCCGCTGAACCACATACGAAACGACGGCATTGAGCCTGACGGTGCTCCATGTGAGCCGAATCGCATCCTTCCGGACGGCGACCACCGCCAGATCGGCGGGCGACGTGGCCGACGAGAGTGGCTGGAAGCCATCGGCACATGCGGTCATCGCGAACAGCACACCAGCGACAACGAGCAGTGTGCGCCCGAGCTGTCTGGCACGCGTTAAGTACTTAACGGAACGCATACCCGACCCCGAAGCTGAAGCCGACACCAGGCCGGAGGTATCCGGTCCGAATTTCACCAACCTTGCTGCTCTGCAGGAACACCACTTCCGCATCAGTGAGATTTCTGCAGGACAGCGAGACCGTCATTCGCCCGACCCGTTTCCTGATCTTTGCGTCAAGGCTCACGCGCCCCTGCTCCACCACGTTCGGGACTTCGGACAACGTGCCTGAGGACACGCTGATGAATCCGTAGCGGCTGATGCGATCGCTGAAGTAGTTGAGCAACACACTGGCGTCGAGGCCGGACTTCGGATCGTTGTAGAGCAGATTCGCGTTGCCCAGGAAGTCCGACTGCCCCTGCAACCGCAGCGTTCGGGTGAACGTGCTGTCGCCAGTCACGATCGGGTACTTGGACGTCGAGTTGACGACCGTCACGTTCAAGCCAAGTGCCAGTCGCGAGAACGGACCAGGAAGGAATGACAGCGGCCGACGAAACTCGAACTCGCCACCCAACAGTCGTGCCGACTGCAGGTTGAAGTATTCGTTCGTACAGAGCGTGCCGCCCTGATATGTGAGCAGCTCTGCGATGGGGTCGGTGAACTTCTTGTAGAACCCGCTGACGGATACCAGTTCGCCCGGGCTCGGGTACCGCTCCCAGCGAACATCCGCGTTTGCGATCCGGCTGCTGACCAGCGCCGGATTCCCGCGATTCGCGCAGTCGCCCGTGACCGCCACGTAGTAGTCGGGTGCCACTTCGCGCGGGTCGGGGCGCGCCACCGTCTGATAGGCCGCCAATCGCAGATTCTGACGGTCCGTCAGGCTGATCGTGAGATTGCCGGAGAGCAGATTGTCGCCTGTTTTCCGGCGGATCGGTGGTCCGATGCTGTCCGTTCGCGTTCCCTGAAACAGATTGAGGGTCCAGTCCTCGCGTCGCAATCCTCCGACGAACCGAATGCGTGATGAGACCGGAACGTCGAGCATCCCGTACACGGCCCTGACATCATCGTCGGACTCGTACGGAACCGTCCCTTCGCCTTCGCGCCGGATACCGATCGCACTTCCGATCACCTCACCGGTGAAGACGCGCTCGGGTGGCAGGGCGAGTACGGGTGCGAAGACCGGATCCGCCTCGGCCCATGCCCGGAAGAAACTCGCATCGAAGGCCCGGTCGCGCTGTCGATACAACCCGCCAGTCTTGACTTGCGTGCCGGCGGGCACGAACCGGGCAATCGGCACACTCCAATCGACCTGCCCGGAGCGAACCCGATCATCGAGGAAGCGGAACCAGAGCGGACTCGGATTTGACGGCGACAGTTCGAACCGCGACTGCGAGGGCCCCTTGAAGTAGATGAGGGATCGATTCTCCGGTTCATCGCGCTGCGAGAAGGCGATGGTTGCTTTCCACTCGAGGCGCGAGCCGAAGAGTCCAGAGATCAGATGGTCGCCGGTCAGCTGCGTCTGCACGAGATTTCGGGTGACGTAACGCGCCTGATAGATCTGGCGTTCGACGTTGCCGTTGTCGGTTTGATACTGTGCCGATCGCGAGAGTCGTTCATCGGCATTGCGGGTGTAGAGATTCTTCCAGCTCACCTTGCCGGAATTCCCGAGTCTGGCCGCGAGATTCGCGATCAGTCCGAGGTTGACGGTCGTCGTGGCCTCGTTGGACGTGAACCCCGCGGCTGGAATCCCCGTCTCCGAGTCGAACAGCAATTGCACGAGGCGATTCGGCGTCGCGTCCGTGTTCCGCGCGTAGGTTCCGGAGAGCGCGTAACCGAATGGGGCCGACTCACCGCCGAAACGACCGCCGACGTTGAACCCGGCACCGATGTCCGGTAGAATGGCCTTGGAGGCCGGGGTCCACTCGTTCCGGAGTTGCTCGCCGAACCTTTCCGATGCTGGTGTCGCAATTCCTGGCGTCACCTCGATCGACGGCATGCGACGGCGTCCACCCTGATCGAAACCGAACCAGTCGATCCCGCGGGATGTCAGGTGGGGGATGTTCGTGCGGAACGTCGCTTGTGATCCGCCACCCATCGAGAGGTTGAATTCGGCCACACGATCATTGGGAAACTCTTTCGTCGTCACTTCGACGGATCCGCCGGCGAAGTCACCGGGTTTGTCCGGTGTCGCGGTCTTGCTCACGACGATCGACTCGAGCAGTGAGCTTGGGAACAGATCAAGCGGAACGATCTTCTTGAGTGGCTCCGGGCTCGGCAACTCCACGCCGTTGAGCAGGGTGTTGCTGTAGCGCTCCGACAGGCCGCGCACGACGGCAAATTTGTTGTCGACGATCGACACTCCGGTCACGCGGACGATGGCCTCGCCGGCGTTGGCGCCTGGCGCGCGCTGGATTGCCTGCGCACTGATCCCGTCCGACACCGTCGATCGCGACTTCTGCATCGCCAACAACGCATCCTCCGAACTCGCCTTGGTCGGCGCCGCCGTCACGGTCTGCGCCTGCAACTGCACCACCGCGTTGCCAAGCGCGAAGTTCACCGTGACGCTGACACCGGCCGTGATGCGCACGCCCTCGATCTGCTGTGCGACGTTGCCCAATCGGAACGCGCGCACCGGATACACACCCACCGGCACCGGCAACCGATACCGGCCATCGAGGTCGGTCTGCGTGCGTAGCGTCGTCCCAACGACCAGCACATTCGTGGCCGGCAACGGACGACCGCTGGCCTTGTCGATCACCTGACCAACGAGGTAACCACGCGCGGTGGCCGCGGGAGTGGCCGCCGGCGGTGCCGGCGTCTGCGCGGCCACGGTGCCGACGCCGAATGGCACCAGCGCGGCAGCGACGCCCAGGAGGGCACCAACGAACAGTGGATGCTGTGGTGAACGGACCAGGAACATGATGCGCATCTCGGTGCCCAACTCGCACAAGCGTGCAGCGCGTCAGGGAATCAGCGTGGGAAGGGCGAAGTCGGACTGCCCAGTAACGGCCGAAGGATCGACAGCGCCGTTGATGTTTCGTCGTTCGTCACGTCGCGGACGTGTCACGGCGTGGTATCCGCCGGTCACCGAACGCGAATGGCCAGCGGCGGTCGCCTGAGCTACGCGGACGATTCCGGCGGGGGTCGGTCGGTCGCGCGGCGCCACGGACCGTTCCACTCGCTGCTGGTCTCGCGCCGACGCTCCGCGTCCATCATGGTCTGTGCTCCGCGACGAAACCGCGCATTCCCCGGGTACTTCCGCTTCCGGGATCCAGGGCTGCGGCGCACGTCCTCGTCGAAGCGCATCTGCGCGGGACGCTCCGGATCGCGCGTCAGCATCAACGCCTCGATGGCCAGTTGGTCCGGACGCGGCTCGCTGGCGAAGCAGTCGGCCTCCGGCACACCGCGAGCGCGCAGGAGCGACGCATCCGCCGCGGTCGACAGGCTGGCGATCGTGAGTGGAATGGAGCTCGGCTCCCACCACTCGCCGGCCCATTCCTCGACTTCAAGAAGTGACTGTACCGGCGAGACTATTCTGCAGATCCGGTCACCAACGATGACGGGACACACGACCACACGCATTGAATCACTGTCTGGCGAGGGGGAGATCGCCGCCCACTGCATCGCGGACTCGACCGGAACTTCCCTGCAGACCAGACGTCCAGCCAGAGTGATCGTGTCACGGTCGTGCTACTGTCTGGTAATGTCACAGTCGTGTGCGCCGCTTGCGGAATCCAGTGAGCCACTCAGGTACATGAGCGGCGTGCACGGGACGCGAACGCGGCGACCGCGCGTCATCACGTCAGGAATACGCGCTGGTGATTCGTGACGGTGCTCACACTGCCCGCCTCCACCCGCGCCCCATTGAAGCACCTCGCTGAGGCGAAGTGATCGTACCGCTCACCGCACCAAGCGACGCCACCGGAGATTGAGAGTGTGCCTGCCTTGGTCACGCGTACTCCAGGGCCACGTGTCACCCAGCGAGACCGCGAAGCGTGTGCGTCGATCGGTCCGAGGCGCTCGTATCACCACTGAACGAGCGGGGCGCGGCACCGACGAAGATCTGCGCTCTGCCGAACACGGTGTCGAGCGTGAGTCCGGTCGATTACTCGACGGCCGAGTAGTCACCGACGGTGTCGCACCGGGCGAGCCGGCGGACGGAGAGAGCCTCCTTTCGATGGACCAGCCGGAGGGCGTCGTGCCGTGCCCTTCGCCACCGACGCCGTCTACGCCTGAGCCGCGGCCACGCTGGCACAGAGAGCGAGCAGCACAAACAGGAAACCTGCCTCATCGTGATGTTGGCTTCAGACCGAACCGCGCCCGTCGTCAACAGCGCTGCGCCTTACCGAGCTCAGCCTTTAACGCTGGAGAAGATCTGCTGGAAGAGGCCGCTTCGCTTGGGCTCCGGCGCGGCCAGCATGCCGATGGACGTCTCGATCACGTCGGACGCAAAATCAGCCAGCGACGGGACCGGCTCCTGCGCGTCGGAGTCATGCGCCGTCGCCATGGACTCCCAGCTGGCCAGCTGCTGGACGTAGAACTCCGCCGCCATGATCAGGCGGTTCTTCTTCATCGGGATCGGGATGTGATCCAGTAGCAGCAACCCGCGCATGAAGACGCTGCGGTACGCCGGCACGAAGAGGATGGTCGCGCCGATCGCCGGCCGGCCCATGGACTGCATAGCTCCACGGGTGAAGCGCATGTAGTAGCTCGGCGACTGCGTCGTCATGAACCGGACCACGGGTGCCACGATGGCCACCACGAGATCCTCCAGACTCTGGACACCGGCGCCGTCGTTCATGGCCGCGATGAGCTGCGCCCGGTCGGCGTCGATGACGCCGGACCTGTGCTTGAAAATCGCTTTCACCAGTGCTTTCGACGTTCCGAAATGATAGGTGACGGCCGAGTTGTTCTTCTGGCCCGACTCGAGCACGATCTGGCGCGTGGACACCCCTTCGATGCCGTGCAGCGCGAACAACCGTTCGGCTGTTTCGATGATCCGGGTTCGGGTTTCCTCGGTACGCTCGGGATTCGGCGGCATGAGCAGGAATTACCTGGAGCGGGCAGCAGGGCCCGTCAGCCCGGCCAGAAGATGATGTCGATAAAGATACAGCAACCACGGCGCGTACGAGATCCCGACACTCACTCGACGCCGTCGCATGATGTTCTCCGTGCGGTGGCCACCTTCACACGCGGTCGCCGGCAAACGGAACTGAAGTCATGCGGCGCGCGACTCATCGGCAAATGTGACAGATACACACGCACACTCGAGCATCCGCATCAGCGAACTCGGCGTCGAGATACCGATGATCACTGTGCCCGTGTCAATGCAGGACGACCAGCGGGAGCCCGGAACCGTCAGCGATCCTCACGGTCACCGCCCGCTGGACGCCTCCAGCAATCGCAATGACTTCTTGAATTCCTCGTCACGCGCGTCGAGTGCCAGGGCTTTCCGATACGCGTCACGCGCCTGCGCGACATTGCCCTGCTTCTCCAGCACCTGCCCCAATCGCCACCACGCCAGATCGAGCGTCGGTTCCGTCATCAGAATCGGCCCGCCGATGTACGTGCGCAGCGCGGTTTCCGCCTCAGCCAGCCCCACGCCATGGATCGCGGCCAGCTGCCCGATGGAATAGAGCGCGGCGCGATCGGTCGGCATCAGCGACGCATACTTGCGCAGCGCCTCGAGTGCGACGTCCGCCTTGCCGAGCCGGTACGCAAGATCGCCCAGCGCAAACCACGCCGGAGCGCTGTCCGGTGCCGTCGTCGTCAGGGTGTGAAATATCGAGTCTGCAGCCGTGTTCCGTCCGCTGGCGCGGTCGAAATAGCCACGCATCAGCGCCCCGCGATACGGTGACTGCCGTTCCAGTCGGTGCAGTATCAGTTCCGCCTCGGCCCTGCTGCCGCCAGCCAGCGGCGGCAACAGGCGCGCAATCCATGCCAGTGATTCGAGGGCATCCACACGAGTCGAGTCGCGCTCGAGTGCACGCGCGAATGCCGCGCGAGCGCGTCGTGCCGAGCGAAACCGGGCCGCGAGACTGCGCGGCGATCCCTTCTGCATGTACGCCTGCCCGATCAGAGCCAGCTGGTCGGGCGAACTGTCGCGCGCAGCCGATAAGACCTCCAGGGCGGAATCCGGCTGCCCGCGCGAAAGCAAAGTGCGGGCATCGCCCGGCATTGCGGCATCCTGTCGCACCATCATGATCGCGCCCACGGCGAACACCAGGCCGAGGCGCGACGCCGTTGATCGCTGCGTGGTGCTGCTGGTGCGCCGCGCCGGGTAGTTGCGTTCAACCGCGGCGCACATGCCGCTGATCTTGGCCGCGAGCTCACGCGACACGGCGGCGTCCGTCGCGCTCGAGAGACGACGCACGTCAGCCCACAGCGTCTCGAGTTGCGCCGCCCCCTCATCACGACGCGTACCGATGAGCTGCATCCGCTCGCGCGAGCGAGCCAGTGCGTCGCGCTGATTCACCAGCAGCTCCACCGCTTCCGGATCACCCGATTCCGATTCGTGCAGCACGATCTCGGCCTCGAGGCGCTCCAGCTGTTCCCGCGGCGCCGTCTTCTCGAGCAATGCCAGCTCCCGCTCGTGTGCACTCAGCGTCTCCAGCAGCCGGCGTGCCGCGGTGGCTGCATTGCTGCCGGTATCGCTGGCACCTGGCGGCATCGTGCCCATCGCCGCCAGAATCTGCGTCACGAACTCCTGTGGTGTGGCGGGCTTCCGGTCCGCCGCGGCCTGGCGAAACACACGCTGGATCCGTGGATCGCGCCAGAACGCGGAATCGGTTGGCTTGTAGGTGAGTCTCTGGCGGTCCTGATAGCCGAGGTCGAACCCTTTGGCCGCGCGCCGGACGAGTATGTGACTCAGGACAGCAAGCGCTGTCAGGAGCAGCAGGAACGCCAGCAAAGCCGCCAGCACCGGCAGCGCATCGAGTGACGCCAGCCACCGAACCGAGTAGACCGCGTGCGTACTCGGCACCATATCGCGAATGGCGCGTTTTCTTTCGTCGGTGGCCCACGCCATCAGCGGTCCTTCCACCAGCAGCATCCCGACCATCGCGGCCGTAACCAGTCGAGCTGCACGAATCGCAGGCGGAAGCTGGCCGTAGACATCCCCGGTGCGCCGCCAGCTTCGCGGCCACCACAGAAACCACCACCGTGGCGGCAACGTGATCACCCGGCGAATGGTGGACCATTCGTAGCCGCGCTCGCGCGCCGTACGAATCTGGAAGCCGTAGAGCGGAAAAATCAGCGGTGGTGTGAGCCAGAGCCAGATGGGCAGCGAGACCAGCGTCCCGCCTCTGAGCGCGGCGCAGAGCGCAAGCAGCACGCTGAGCACGATCACCACCACCGCCTTCGCACCAAGATGCTGCAACTCCGCCAGCTCGTAGCTCAGCGTTTCGTCGGAGTATGCAACGCCACCAAGGGCCGCGCGCAAGCTCCGACCATCCGCGTATCGCTTCGCCGGCTCCTTCTCCAGGCAACGCATCACCGCATCGGTGAGGTCCTGCGGCACCGACGGCGCCACCTCCGACAGCGGCTTCGGTTTCGCCGATACGTGCTGCATCAACAGCTCGCGGAAGCTGCGGCCATCGAACGGCAGCGTGCCGCTCAGCATCTGGTAGCCCACCACGCCGACCGAATACAGGTCGCTGCGCCCGTCGATCTGCGGCTCCGCCGTCGCCTGCTCCGGTGACATGTAGTGCGGCGTACCCATCACCGATCCCACCTGCGTCAGGCTCGTACCCGCCTGCAGCGTGTCGGCGCGTGCGATGCCGAAGTCGGTCAGCAGCGCCCGACCGCTGGTGTCATCGATCAGGATGTTGTCGGGCTTGATGTCGCGATGAACGATGCCCTGCCGATGGGCATGATCGAGCGCGTCGACCACCTGTGCCAGCATTGTGCGCGTCGTCTCGACATCGAGAATCATTTCGCGCTCCATGCGCGCGGCCAGCGATTCACCTCGGACGTATCCCATCACGAACCAGACCAGCCCGCGCCGTTCGCCGAACGCATAGAGCGGCACGATGCCTACATGCTGCAGGCTGGCGACGGTCTTCGCCTCGCGACGGAATCGCTCCAGCACGCCCGCATCGGTGGCCGAGCCAGGCGGCAGCACCTTGATCGCCACCAGTCGCTCCAGCGCACGGTCACGCGCGAGATACACCGCACCCATGCCTCCGCGCCCGATCAGCCGGACGACCTCGTATTCCTCCCCGATGGCTTCCACCAATGCCTCGCGCAGTGGATCGCCATGCACCTCCTCGGCAGGGGCAGCAATCGTCGCACTGGCATCCATGCAGGGCTCCTCCGAAGCGTGATTCATTCCGCCCCGCGGCCGGCGAGGCGCGACAGCCGTGACGGTCGGCCATCAGATTAACTGTACGGCTCAACGTCGCACAGGGCGCGCCCGATCCCGGACCGCGTCGCCTGCTGCATGACTGGGCACGGTGGCAGACAGGCGTAGATTCCCCCGCGTGTCGCACCACCTCTCCCTCGCCGGCGCCGATGTTGAACTGCGCGCAGATCGCGCCCTGTTCATTCGTGCGTCACGCACGCTGATCGTGGCCGACCTTCACTGGGGCAAAGCGGCGGCGTTTCGCGCGCTGGGCGTGCCGGTGCCACACGGCACCACCCGCACTGGCCTCGACCGGCTCGACGCGGCGATCACCGATTCCGGCGCAGAACAGCTGCTGATTCTCGGCGACCTGCTGCACGCGCGCGCCGGCATGCAGGCGGGCATGATCGACGCGCTCGACCGCTGGCGCGCCACGCGGCGCCAACTGGCCATCACGCTCGTCCGCGGCAATCACGACTATCACGCCGGCGATCCACCGGCATCGCTGCACATCATGAGCGTCGACGCGCCGCTGCTCCTCGGGCCATTCGCATTGCACCATCATCCCTGCGACGACGCATCAGGCTACGTGCTCGCAGGCCACGTACATCCGGTGGTGCAACTGCGCGGGCGCGGACGACAGAAACTGACGCTGCCATGCTTTGCCTTCGGCGCGCGCGGCGGACTGTTGCCGGCCTTCGGCGAGTTCACGGGCGGCGGTGTGATCGATCAGCGTGACTATGCCCGCACCTTCGTCATCGCCGACGACACGGTCGTACCACTGGAGCCGTCCGATACCACTCAGCTTCCGTATGTCACGCCCGGATAGAGCACCGCCAGCGACCCGTTGAACAACGGGCTGAAGATGTAGCCGAACACCTGCCACGCCAGGAAATAGCCGACGAAATTCAGCGCCGGTGTGCGCCAGATCAGATTCTGCCACACCCGACCCTTCTCTTCACCAACGAGAAGAGGAATCGCCGCGCTGCCATCCATCGGCGGAAATGGCAACAAGTTGAACGCCGCCAGCAGCAGGTTCATCGAGAACATGGTGCCGAGGAAGAACGCCACCGCCACCATCACAGGGCCGCCGTCGGTGCCGACGATGTGACCGAAGCTGATGCGATTCGGCGCATTGAAGATTCCGGCGAAGTCACCGGCGCGAATCGCGATTCCTGCCAGCAGCATCAGCAGCAGATTGGCCCCCGGACCGGCGAGCGCCATCCACGCAGATCGCTTCGGATACTTCTGCGCCCACGCCGGATCGTATGGCGCACTGGCGAATCCGATCGGGAAACCCATCGTCAGCGCCGTCAGCAGCGGCAGGATCACCATGCCGAACGGCTCGCGCCGGATGTGCGGCAGCGGATCGAGCGAGACCTGACCGCCGTGATACGCGGTCAGGTCTCCACCGAGTTTGGCCGCCCACGCATGGGCGGCTTCGTGCAGCGTCGTTGACAGAAGGAAGACCACATAAAAGGTCAGTCCTTCACCGATTTTGTTCATTCAGCGCGAGTTGAAGAGTCAGACACGCCGAATGATACCCCACTTTCGCGAAATTACCGACCGCTGCCGCCCACCGGCGCCGCTGCCGGTGCCACGGCCTTGGTCCCCTGCAGCCAGTACCCGAACCACTGCCGCAGGCGCCCCAGCCGATCGACCAGCAGCCACGGCTCGCCCGCCCGCGACAGATCGTGGTTCGACCGCGGATACCGCACGAACTCGGCCGGAATCCCGCGCTTTTTCAGCGATTCATACCAGATCTCAGCACTACCCATCGCCGTGCGGAAGTCTTCCTCGCTCTGCACCAGCAGCATGGGTGTCCGTACGTTCTTCACGTAGCGAATCGGCGACAGGCGATCGTACAGCGCCTGATTGTCCCACGGCTTGCCGAAGAACTCGAACTCGGTCAGCCCCTGCGCATCACTCGCGCCATACCAGTAAGTCCAGTCGGTGATCGTGCGATCGGTCTGAATGGCCGCGAATCGATTGGTCCTGGTGGCCATCCACGTCGTCATGAACCCGCCGTAGCTGCCGCCGCTGGCACCCATCTTGGTGCTGTCGATGTCGGCGCGCCTGGCGATGATGTCCGTCGCCTTCATCAGGTCGTCGTAATCCTCGAGTCCCCAGCGACCGCGTGTGCTGAACGTGAAGTCTGCCCCGTACCCGCTCGAGCCGCGTGGATTGGTGAAGAGTACCGCAATCCCTTGCGCCGCCAGGTTCTGGAATTCGTCGAACCACCCTTCGTTGTACTGCGAGTGCGGGCCACCGTGAATGTACAGCACGACCGGATACTTCTTGCCGGCCTCGTAGCCGTACGGCTTCATCAGCCACGCTTCGATCTCCAGGTTCCCGACGCTGCGATAGGTGAATCGCTCGGCGTCACTCCACGCCACTTCGGCATTCAGGGCATCGTTGAAGTGCGTGATCTGCTTCTCGTTGCCGCCGTTGGCATCGGCAACGAACAACTCCGTCGGCCTGGTCATCGAGGTCGACACGTACGCCATCACCGTGCCCGCCGTATTCATCGACGGGTTCGTGGCACGACGGCGCCCGCCGACCAGTTCCTTCGGCGCACCACCAGCCATGTCGGCGTCGAGAATGGCGGCGCGACCACCGATTGACGCCGTGAAGCGGATCGTGCCGTTCGACATCCAGGTGATGGTCTCCGGCTCGTACTGCCAGTTGCCGAGCAGGTTGCGCGGTGCGCCGCCTGCGACATCGATCACGTAGATGCGGGAGGATTTCACTCGCGCGGGACGCCCAATGAACGCCAGCTGCTTGCCATCACGCGACCATTCCAGATCGGACTCGGCGCCCATCCACTCCGCCACCTTCCGCGGTGCGCCACCGGCCACCGGCATCACGTAGATGTCAGCCTCGTTGCGCTCCGCTTCATCGCGCACCTTGTCGTACGGCAGCTGACCCAGCGAGTCGCGCTCGAGATCCACGATACTGTCGGGGCGCAGGCGTGCATCGGCGACGAACGCCACCCACTGACCGTCAGGCGAGACCACCGGGTTGCGATGCGAGTACAGGTCGCGCGTCAGCTGCACCTTGGCGGTGTCACCGTACGTCTGCTTCCAGAGCTGTGTCGGACGCCAGCTGCGCTTGGTGCGACGGCTCGGGACGAAGCCGGTGGCGTTCGACTTGAAGTTCATGTCGGTGAAGTGCCGACCATCGAACCGCGCCGGATCAGCGGGCAGGGTGATCGCTTCGAACGGCGGACGGGCCAGTGCCGGCATGCGCGCGAAGGCATCGCGCGGCGCCGCACTGGAATCCACCGGAATGGCTTCCGACCAGATTGCGAACTGTCCACTCGATGGCACCGTGCCAGTCGACGGCAACGTCGGCATCTGCATCGCCTCGCCACCCGGTGCATCGGCGCGAATCACCCACGTGTTGCCCTTGCCCTGCGGCCGCGTGGAGTTGAACAGCAGGTGTGTGCCGTCGGGCGTCCAGCGCGGGCTGCTGCTTTCATAGCCCGGCGATGTCCAGCGCTGCGGCGCGCTGCCATCGAGTGCGGCCATCCACACTTCCTGATGTCGCTTGTTCTCCGTCTCGCGAACGGTGGTGACGGTGAACGCGACGCGCTTGCCGTCAGGACTGACGGCAGGCTGGCTCACGGTGGTGACGCGATACCAGTCGCGGAGGGTCATGGCGCGCGGGGCCGACTGCGCCTGGAGCGCGCCTGTGAAACTAAGGCTCGCAAGCAGGACGCCGCGGGCAGTGGGGAGATTCACGAGGGACATGGCTCGATGGATGAGCGGTAAGTGGCAGTGCGGTAACGTCCGGGGATTGTACGGCCCGGAAGGCCATTGCGCTGGCCGACGCGAGGCTTAGCCCCGGCAGGTGCGGTCGCTCGGCCCGGCTGCTTCAGCGCTGAGCACTGCAAACCAACTGCATTGTGGGGAGACGCAGAGGCGCAGAGCCGCAGAGATTGAGGTAAGTGCATGAGGTGACGAAGCTGCTTCTGGAACAGCGCCGCGCGAACGCAGTTCCAACAGCATTTGCAGTTGCTGTCCTCTGCGGCTCTGCGCCTCTGCGCCTCCCCACAATGCAGTTGGTTTTCTGGACGGTCGCCTGTACGGTTCTCCGTCGCAGTCAGGCCGAGTCTGTTTTTCCCAGAGGTGATCTCGCGTGCTCAGGTGGCACGTCCACGGATGCTCGCGTCGGACCGGCGCGACCCTGACAGCTCGCGTACGGACCCGATGACCGGGCAAGTCCAGCCCGTGAAACTCTCTGCATGGGGCGCCGTGGTATTGCCATGCGCTTCGCCTCTCTGCTGCTATCCCTCACCCTGCTGCCAACACCACTCATGGCTCAGGTCATCCAGCAGCCCGTCACGACGCTCGACGGTCGGCGCCTGTCGCCGGAGTTGGTCGAACGAACGGTGACTCAGGCGATGGCCCGCGAACGGGTGACGGGCCTCACCGTGGCGATCATCAACCGGGGCGAGGTGGTGTATTTGCGCGCCTTCGGCAAGAAGAACGCCACCACGCATGCGCCGCTCACCACCGGCAGCACGATGTACGCCGCATCGTTCACCAAAACGATGTTCGCACACCTCGCAATGCAGCTGGTGGATGAGGGCGTGCTGGACCTCGATCGCCCGGTGGTGCAGTACGTACCGCGGCTCGATACAGTGGAGAAGTGGGCCGAGCTGACGACCGATCTGCGGCATGTGAAGATCACGCCGCGCATGCTGCTCAGTCACACGTCGGGGTTCTCGAACTATCGGTTCCTGAATCCCGGGGAGAAGCTGGTGATCAACTTCGAACCGGGCGCCCGCTACGCCTACTCCGGCGAGGGGCTCAATCTGTTGCAGTATGTGATCGAGCGCATCACCGGCACGTCGCTCACGGCGCTGATGCGTGAGCGAGTCTTCCAGCCGTGCGGCATGACGCGCACGAGCATGGTGTGGGATTCGACCTTTGCGGCGGACCTCGCGATGGGCCACGACACATCGGGCGCCATGGTCGGGCACAGCAAGCGATCCTCGCCGCGTGCGTCGGGGTCTGCCGATACCGACATCCGCGACATGGCGCGCTACCTGCAGGCCATGTTGCGTGGTGACAAGCTGAGCGCTGTGGCGCGCCGCACGATGTTCACGCCGCAGGTCCGGATCCGGTCGGATCATCAGTTTCCCACGCTGGATACACTGACCACGACGCGGGATGATGGCATCGCGCTGTCGTACGGAATCGGGTGGGGTCTGGTCAGGTCACCGTATGGCGTCGGGTTCTTCAAGGAAGGCTCGGACGACATTACGCGGAATCACATGATCGGTTTCGCTGATCGCCAGAGTGGGATGATCGTGATGAGCAACAGCGGGCGGGGGGATCAGGTGTTTCCGGAGTTGTTCGCGGTGCTGCTGGGGGATCGTGTGTCGCCGTGGGCGTGGAACAGGTTGGTGCCTTTTGCGTTACACTGAGCCGCAGTTGGCTTCGACGCCTGATCAGGCGCGCTTTGTGGCATCGCGCCAGATCAGCCGATGGCTGGCGTGGCGGCCCCGGGAACATCGGCCTTTCCTGGCGACGGGAGCGCCGCAGTGCCTTCGCTGAGAATCTCGAGATACGCCGTATACGCGAAGACACGCCCACGCCGCTTTCCCGTGACCTCGCGCACAAGCCCCATCTGCTCGAGCTCAGCCAGTGCTGCATTGACCGTCGGCGCGCTGAGCGTCGTGGCTTTGACGAGAGAGTTCGCGGTGCCGTATGGGTTCCGCTGCAGCGTGTCGTGCACCTGGAGTGATGAGCCCGCGCGCGTACTTTCCGAACGAATACGCTGCCGGTCCGCCGCGAACAACGCCGCGATGCTCGCGGTCGCAGTGTATGCCTGATTGGCCGTCGCGATGACGCCGTCGAGGAAGAACTCGAGCCAGGCTTCCCAGGCGCCCTGCTCCCGAACCTCCTGCAGCAGGCGATAGTACTGCGCGCGGTGCGTCTTGAGGTAGAGGCTGAGGTAGAGAATCGGCTCGGCGATGACGCCGTTCATGCAGAGGAAGAGCGTCACCAGCAATCGACCGATGCGTCCGTTGCCGTCGAGGAACGGGTGAATGGTCTCGAACTGAACATGCAACAGTCCGGCCTTGACCAGTGCCGGTAGCTGTGCCTCGTCATCGTGGATGAAGCGCTCGAACGCATCGAGGCATTGATCGAGCTCCTGACCCGGTGGCGGTGGTATGAACAACGCGTTCCCCGGCCGTGTGCCACCAATCCAGTTCTGTGAGCGCCGAAACTCTCCCGGGCTTTTCGTCTGGCCGCGACCACTCTGCAGCAGCCGTTCGTGCAGCTGTCGCAGCAGTCGCAATGACAGGGGCAGTGTTTTCAGGGTGTCCAGGCCGTACATCATCGCATCCACGTAGTTGGAGATTTCGCGGATGTCATCGACCGGGCGGCCAGCACTTGCCTCGGTCTCGAATCGCAACAGGTCGGACAGCGTCGACTGCGTGCCTTCGATTTGCGACGAGAGGACGGCCTCCTTCCTGACATACATGTAGAGAAACAGCGCGTGGCTCGGTAACTGTGCCGTGATGCCATCGAGGCGTCCAAGCGCTCGCTCTGCTCGCCCGAGCCGGTCGAGCAAGCTCAGCAAATCGACCGGAGGCACCGGCGGCAAAGGGGCCGGCAGGAATGCGCGGACGGTCTCCCCCAGTGTTGTCGTTTCGATGAAGCGTCCGGCTCGCCTGCCGATCCCGTGGGTCATGATCGTCTACTTAGTCAGCCTTTGCGTTTTCGATTTATTAATGGCTGAGACTCGATCGCATCCTTAGCGGCCAAAGAGCAGGGGATGCCATTAATGAAGTATTTCCGCGATAGTTAATCAAGCCTGATCGTAGATTAATCCCTCTACTCAGCGCAGCCGGCACGACAGGGTTCAGCGCGAGTCTCGACGTCCGGCCCGCACCCCCGGGCCATCCACCCACCGCCTCATGAGCGCGACGACAGCCCGTAGTCCCACCATCCAAACCGGTGCCATCGCCTGGGTGCTCGCCGTTCAGTTCTTCATCACGCAGATCGTGGTCGCCACCGCCTGGTCTCGCCCCTTCAGCCTGAAGTCGGACTACATCAGCGATCTCGGAAACACCGTCTGCGGCCCGTATCCCGCCGGCAGTGCGCACATGGTCTGCTCACCATGGCATGTCGCGATGAATGTCTCGTTCATCGTGCTTGGCCTGACGATGATCATTGGCGCACGCCTGACGCGGGGGGCATTTCCGGCCGGCTGGGTGCGGACACTGGCGATCACGCTCTTCACCCTGGCCGGCATTGGCGTGATCGTCGTCGGGATCTACCCGGAGAACATCGACAACGCGCGCCATGTGCTGGGCGCCGGGCTCAATTTCGTGGCCGGCAACATCGCGATGATCGTCTTCGGGCTGGCCCTCGCCCAGCGACCAGCGGATCGCGGCGCGCTGACGGTCACGAGCATCGGGCTCGGCGCACTCGGACTGACAGCCACGCTGCTCTTCGTCTCGGGGAATTTTCTGGGTATTGGTCTGGGCGGTATGGAGCGCGTCGCCGCGTATCCGATGACGGTCTGGCAGATCATCGCCGGGTTGACCTTTCTCCGTCAGGGCACGCGGTCGATCGCTGCCTGACGGGCGTTCAGCCACCGTCGCGACAGCGTCAGCGCCACTGTCGCACTGCTTGATCTTCGGTGTTTATTCGGTATCGTCCCCTGTCCCTCCGACGGACGTGACGATGCCGCTTCCTGCACCTGTTTCTTCTGCTGCCCTTGATGCCCTGCGCCATGCCCTCGACACGGTGGTCGAGCGGGAGCGCCCCCGTGATGACCCATCGCTGCCCACCGGGCTGGCGGCCCTGGATGCCTTGCTCGGCGGGGGGCTGCCGCGCGGCCGGCTGTCGGAACTGCAGGCGCCGCGCGGTCAGGGCCGGACGACGCTGATGCGGACACTGGTGGCGCATACCCTCGCCACCGGCCGCTGGGTGGCGATCATCGATGCGCAGCGGACCCTCGCCCCCGCCGATTGGGCGCGCCTAGCCAGTCCGTCAGCCACCGGCCCGGGGTCGATCGGCCGGACGCCGCCGCCCTCGAAGACCGCCGGACTTTCCGAGCTGGAGACCAGCCGGCTGGCGGTGATCCGGCCGCAGGACCCGGCGCGGGCGCCCTGGTGCGCCGACGTGCTGCTGCGTTCCGGTGCCTATGCGCTGGTGGTGCTGGACGGGGTGCCGGCGTTGCCGCGCAGCATCGTGCTCCGCCTGACCCGCCTGGCGCATGACCGGCAGGTGGTGTTTCTGCTGGCCTGTGATGCCGAAACGGCGACACCGACCGTCGGGGCATCGGTGCGGCTGGGGATTCGTATCGAATCACCGGGAAATGACAAAGTGACGCGAAAGTGGTCCGATGACGGCCCGATGCGACGGGAAATCAGATTGGTCAGGAATGGCACGCAGGGAACGTCGGGAGTGCCGGAGCTGGCCGAACCACCCGTAGTGCCTGCCACCCATCTGAGCATCACCGTTGCCAAGGGAGGGCCGCCGTCCACCATGCGGCTTCCCTACGTCATCACCACCCCGCGTCGATTGGGATGTCATGCCGAAGTGCCTGACCGGCGGGGAGTGGCGCGTCAGACGGCAGCGCCGCCAAAGGCGGCTGGTGGCAGCCTCGTGACCGCCGGTGTTGGCCCGGTGGCCAAGTCGATCGGGCGCGTGGATCGCAGTCCGCATGCGCGGCGGGCGGGGGAGTCGCGGTACGGGCGGGGGCGTTGAGCCTGGTCCGCACGCGGGCTGGAGTCAACCTGCACACATGGCCAGCCGCCGCGCGGCGGAGACACGCGGTTTCACATACAGGCGCGAAAACTCCGATCGCGTTCACTCGCCAGGATTCTGTCGACGAGCGGTGACCGACCGACTTTCGTGCTCGCCTAGGCTCGGTGCGCCAGCGGGATGCGTGGCCGACGTATGAAGACGTGCGGCCGACGTGTGACGCGCGCTTGACGGATTCCGTGGCGCCGACGATGCTGTTGGCGACAACAGGGGCAACACGACTTCCCCGTATCCTCTTCCAAGGACCCGGACGATGTGTCGTTCGTTCTGCAGGGCGGTCATGCTGGCGTTCGGTGCCGGCGCGCCGCTGTGGGCGCAGGCCACGGCTTCCGCGCCTCCGCAGGCGTCGCGACCAGCGCCCAAGATCAACATCTGGCCTGCTCGGAACGTGTCGATTCCCGCCGACCCGAAGGCGAAACCGATTCGCATCGGGATCTGGGACAGCGGCGTTGACACCGCGTTGTTTGCGGGCCGGTTGGCGCGGGATGCGCGCGGCAACGTCCTGCTGCGCGGCTACGACGCGTTCAAGCAGCGCCAGGATACGCCGATGGCAGTCTTGCCGCGGGTCCTGCTCGCTCGGCAGGACGAACTTAACGCGGCCACGATGGCGCTCGATGACATCGATACGTTCGTGAGCAGTCCGGCCGCGCGCGAGATGACCAAGCGCATGGCGGCCATGACTCCGGCCGAACGCAAGGTTGCAGAGGATGAGCTTGGGCGTTGGACCGGCTACACGCATGGCACGTCGGTGGCTGACGCGGCACTCGTCGATCACGGTCAGGCCGAGATCGTGATTGCCCGGATGGAATGGTGGCATGGAAATCCCCCGGTGCCGTGTTGGACGCGTGCGCTCGCCGATCGCGAAGCCGCGTCCATTCAGGACTTACTCACGTTCCTCGTCACGAGTGGATCCCGAGTGGTGAACATGTCCTGGGGCCGCTACGAGCGAAGCTACCTCCGCAATCTGGAGCAGTGTGCTCCCACTCTGTCCGTCGAAGATCGGGCAGCGATCGCGCGGTACTCGGTCGACACCGTGCGCGCCGTCCTGCGCGCCGGGATGCTCGCGTCGCCGCAGGTACTCTTCGTGGGGGCGGCCGGCAACGAAGGCCAAAGCGTGGCGAAATCCAATCCGGCCACCCGCTTGGACGTGTCGAACTTTGTGCTGGTTGGCGCGGTGAATGACGCGGGGGATCTGCCGGCGTTCACCAACGTTGGTCCAGAGGTCACGCTCTTCGCGCACGGCTGGAGAATTCCGACACGATTGCCGGGAGGCGTACAAGGATTCGCGACCGGCACGTCGTTCGCGGCCCCGCTCGTCTCGAACGCCGCAGCCAAGATGTTGGTGGCGAATCCGAAGTTGAGCGGGGCTGACCTGCGTCGACTGCTGCTGGCAACCGCCGACACCAATGCCAAGGGACTGAAACTGATGCATGCGGCGAACGCGGTGGCGGCGGCACGAGTCGAGCGGAAATAGCGGTCGGCGACCAGCGCTGGCAGATCCCCCCCGCACGGGCGGCCTCACCTTGCGTTGCCGCTACAGGACGTACAAGGATTGATCCCGTGCTCCCTTCAGTCGCTGGCGGCATCCTGTTGCAGGGCCGTGCCGCACAACGCGAGCGATCTACGGCATCCGGCGCTAACACCCGCGCGCGTCCCGCAGGCGCCAGCACTTGCCCTCGCTGTTCGTGCCGTGCAGCGACGACGACGCGCCGGTAGACATCCGGCGCGGCGTATCGCATGCCGGCGCTACGGCCGCCCCGGCGCAGCACGTGGCACTGCCCGCGGTGGCGTCGCTGACGACGCCGGAATCATCGGCTGCGCTTGCATCAACGTGGACGCAGCTTCCGACGCCGAGATCAAGAACGGTGATCGCCCATCCGTCACAATCAGTTTCGCATTCGGCGACTGCGCCAGCTCGCGGAAGGCCTGAATGCTCTGAAAGCTGATCACCGCCGGAGTCAGGCCCGCATTGATGATCTGCTGCGCATCACGCACACCCTCGGCTTCCAGTCGCTTCCGCTGCGCTTCCTGCTTTTCACGCTCGAGCACGAATCGCATCTGCTCCGCCCGCTGCTCCGCCTCGAGCTTCTGCTCCACCGCGTCAGCCAGGCCCGCGGGGAGGCGGATGCTCTTCATCAGCACGTTCTCGACAATGAAGCCGCGCGCATCCAGCGTCTGCGACATCTGCTGCAGAATCGCGCGCTCGATGACGGCGCGTTCGCCCGAGTGCAGATCCTTCGCCATGAAGCGCGCCGAGACATCCGCGGCCGATGACCGGAAAACCGGCAGGATGAGCACTTCCTCATAGGCCAAACCGGCGGTTTCGAGAATCTTCGGCGCCAGCTCCGGCTTGATGCGATAGAGAATCGAGACGTCAGCCGCAACGTTCAGACCTTCCTTGGTCGGCAGATCGAGGCGCACTTCGCGATTGACCGTTCGTGCCGGCACGCGGATCACCGATGAGAAACCCGGGATGATGAGTTGTCCACCCGGTGGCGACGACTTCTGCGACACGCGACCCAACGTTCGCTTGACGCCCACTTCGTCCTGGCGCACGGTGGCACACGCCGAGAGTGCGACCATGACGGCCATGGCAGACAGACCTGTTGTCACATGCCGCACGACACCGGTACGCACGTCACTCGGAATTGCGGTGAGTGGAAGCAAGAAGGATTGCTGCATCGTCGAATACTCCTGGGTCAGGGAGAACCACCGCGGGTACCGGGCCCGCGGCCATAGTGACACCAGTGCAACATGCCGGCACATGTGCGCCTCAGTACCGGCGCCCGGCCGTCATGATCCACGCCGATGTGTAAATGTTTTTCGCGCTACGCTCTGAATTCCCGCGATGTGTCACGACGCCCGCGATCAGCGCTGCGGTCAGCACCGGCCTCGCGAGCGACCACTGTAACTCTGTTCACGCGGAGACCGGGGAGGGCGCGGGGAGGCGAGCAACAGCAGGTGCTGTGCGAACAGTGCGCCGTGATGACAGTTCCCACACCGCGCGCCTTTCAACCCATGCCACACTCCTCTCCGCGCTTCTCCGCGTCCCCCGCGATCCCCGCGTGAACAGCGTTGCGGTTGCCGTTGCTGTTGCGGTTGCCGTTGCGGTTGCCATTGCGGTTGCCATTGCGGTTTCAGTCGCTGCGGGCGTTGAGCCTGCTCCGGCCGTCACCGTCGTCGCGCTCGATCGCGCGATGCCACCGAAGCGGCCTCCGGACCACGCGTCGTCGCTCCCTGCCCCCCAACAGCCAAAGAACCCGCCCGCCGGCAGTCCCACCGTCTACGGAAAAACCAGTTGACAAACCGAATCGCCCACCCCATACTACGGAAGAACCCGTAGCCAAGGCCCAACATGGACGATCCGCTCTACTTCCCCCCGCGCGAACTCGCCGTCATGAGCATCCTCTGGCGCACCGGCGGTGCGACAGTCGCCGAGGTGAAGGATGCGCTCGAGGAGCCGCTCGCCTACACCACCGTGCTCTCGGCGCTGCAGACGCTCGAGGAAAAGGGGTACGTCACGCACGAAGCCGAAGGGCGCGCGTACCGCTATCGCGCACTCGTGGCCGCGGAGAAGGCGGGTGACAGCGCGCTGGCGAGAGTTCGGGAGTCGATCTTCCACGGGTCAGCGGAAAAACTCTTCGCACACTTCGTCGCGGACGAAAAGCTCAGTCGCACCGAACTGGAACGGATGCGTCGCCTGCTGGCTGAGCGCCTGGGAGACACGCCATGATCATCTGGTGGATGGCGCAGCTTGGACTGCTCGGCGGACTGATGGCGGTGGCGGCGTTCGGGGCCGAGGCGGCACTCAGGATTGCACGTCGGCAAACGCGTTGGGTCTGGGCGACCGCGATGGGCATGACGCTGGCGCTCGGTGCGACAGCACCAATGCGAGATGCGTCGAACGCCGCAGCCAATCGCACATGGGCCACGACCACGATCACGACTGATGCACTGCCGGCGCCACGATCGATCGATCTCTTCACATTCCTGCGAGACCGCTGGTCCGCGGCAACGTCAGTGCTCGGCGAACAGCTGCACTCGACTTGGTCAGCGTGGCTGCGGGTGATGCCGGACGGCATCGAACGCTGGTTACTGATGATGTGGGTGATCGGGAGTCTGGTGCTGCTGGCAGCATTCGTGGCGGTGCACGCGCGCTACCAGCGGCGGCGTACGCAGTGGCCGATCGGCACCGTGCGTGGCACCACGGTGCGCATCGCGCAGGACACAGGCCCCGCCGTGATAGGTGTCACCAGCGCTGAGATCGTGCTTCCGCAATGGCTGCTATCGCGCGATGATCGCGAACAACAGCTCGTCCTCGATCATGAGCTGGAGCATGTGCGGCAACACGATCCGATGCTGCTCGCTGCCGCACAGCTTGCGGTGATTCTGCTGCCATGGCACCCGGCTGTGTGGTGGATGGCCAGTCGGCTGCGTCTGGCGATTGAACTGGATTGCGACCGTCGCGTCCTGCAGCGCGGCGCAAATGCCCGCGACTACGGCACGCTCCTGATCAATCTCACGGATCGTCGCACCGGTTTCGGCGCGGCACTTCCTGCCTTTTCCTGCTCCCCATCTCATCTCGAACGGAGACTCGTGGCCATGACCCCAGCGAAACTGAAGTACCCTCTCGCCCGACTGTTGGCCACCGGCTCATTCGCATCACTTGCCCTGCTGGCGGCATGTGAAGCGAAGCTGCCGACGGCGGAAGAGATGGACGACATGACCGCGTCGAGCGCAACGGCGGCGGCCGGGCGGGTGGCGCTGATCGACACAGCGAAGGTCGTGTACTTCGTCAACGGCACCGAGGTGACCAAGGCGGACGCTGAAAAGCTCGAGGCCGAGGCCATCGCGAGCGTGAACGTGCTCCAGAAAGGCGTGCAGAGCGGCGGCGAAGTGCGCATCGTGACGCGCGATGGCGCACCACCCACTGATTCAGCCAGGACTCGCATGACCTACGTCAGGATCGGCGACACAGCCACGGTCACCGTCGTTACAACGGGGGATTCGGTGACGCTGACCGCCGACGCGGTGGCCAAGGGCGCAGCCGGGAACACCGCGCGCGTGATGGCCACCGTTCCGGCAACCGGACTACGCATGCTGGATGGCTCGCCCCGATCCGGCCCCGCGACCTCTGGTCCGACGCGCAGTGGCTTCACCGGCTTGATGATCGTCGACGGCGTGATCACGGATCCGGCAATCGCCAACAGCATCGCGCCCGATCAGATCGTGAGTGTGGAAGTCGTGAAGGGTGCGGCAGCGACGGCGCAGTACAGCGACCCGCGCGCGGCGAATGGCGTGGTCAGAATCACGACGAAGAAAGCGCGCTTGTAGATCAGCATCGGCGCGCCGTCCGCGCGACACAGATGCACTGAACACCATGGTTGTGCCGCGGGTGCTGTCCCGTTTCGTTCGAAAACTCGCACCCGCGGACCATTCACTCCCGCTCCTTTCGACCGCCTGAGGCTCCACCTATGCGCCGCCACAGTTTCGCTCTCCTCATCGGCAGCATGATCCTCGGTTGGGCACTGCCGGTTCGACTCACGGCACAGGCGACGACGCCCCCCACGCTCCCTCCCGGTCGTGCCGCTGACGCCGTACGCGTGTACCTCGCCGCCATGGACGCTGCCGATTCAGCGGGCATCAAGGCGTGGCTCACCCGCTACGATCCGGAAGGTGATCTGGTGGTGCGCACCAACCGGCAGCTTGGCCTCGCACGACGCACCGGCGGCTTCGCGCTGGATGGTGTTGTGCGGAGCGACGAGAATGCACTCGAAGCGATTCTCCGAGAAAGGAAGACGGGCGTAGAGGTACGGCTCGAGCTGGCGCTGAACGCGAACGGCATCGCCGAGACATTCGGCCTGCAGCCGGTCGTGGTCCATGCCGATCCGACACCGGCTGGCGCGCCGCGACCGGCAGGCACGCTGGCTCGCGGTGCGTTGATTGCACGATTGCGCACGCTGGTCGACAGCCTGACCACCGCCGGCCAGTTCTCGGGCGTGGTATCACTCTCGAAACGGGGGGCCGCAGTCTTCGAACGCGCCTACGGCGACGCAGAGCGGACGCGCCACACACCGAACACACTCGAAACTGGGTTCAACATCGGCTCGATCAACAAGCTGTTCACCACGATCGCGATCCGGCAGCTTGCAGCCACTGGGAAGCTGCAGCTGGATTCGTCGCTGGCGAAGGCGTGGCCCGACTATCCGAACGCCGACGTCGCGCGCAAGGTGACGCTGCGCCAGATCCTGGAACACACCTCAGGCATCACCGGCAACATCTTCGCACTGCCGGGCGTCGCCGCACCGGGCCAGATTCGCCACAATCGCCAGGTACTCGCGGCGATCGTGAATGCACCACTCGCCTTCACGCCCGGTTCTCGCAATCAGTACTCGAATGCGGGATTCGTGGTCCTCGGCGGGCTGATCGAACGCGTCTCGGGCGAGGACTACTACGCCTACATCCAGAAGCACGTCTACGCGCCGTCTGGCATGACGCGCAGCGGACATTTCGTCAATGACTCGCTCCCTCCACGGACGGCGATCGGCTACACACGTGGTGGACCCGGCGTGACCACCAGCGAACCGCTTCGCGACAACACGGGCATCCTTCCGGGTCGTGGTACCTCCGCGGGTGGCGGCTACACGACACTCGGCGACCTGAAGCGATTCCTTGCGGCGCTGCGCAGCCAGAAGATCGCCGCGGGTCCGCCGCCGGGCATCGGCATCGCAGGTGGTTCGCCCGGCGTGAATGCCATCATCGAAGGCGATCTGCCTGGCGAATACGATCTCATCATCCTCTCGAACTTCGATCCGCCATCGGCCGAGCGGATTGCGAGCCGTGTGCGAGAGTGGCTCGGCGTGCGTGACTGACCTCGTGGCCGCAGCGTCGCCCGAGGATGACTAGAGCAGTTGCAGAGAAGCCACGTCACCTGCTTGACGCGGGGCCGCGCTGCGGTGCAATCCGGTGGTCCGTGCCCACGCCGCGCGCCTGAAGGCGGTCGGCAAACCCTTCAAGGTCCGCATGGTCGCGTGCATGCGCCACCTCCTGATCATCCTCAACGCGATGGTCAAAACACAACAGCGCTGGCTCGCATCAGCGCTGCCGACTCTTTGACTTTCAACACAGCTACTCCGCTGTCCCAGCGTGAACAGCGTAGCCACTTCCTCCCGCAGCGGCGGCCGCGTGCGGCGCCAACGCTGTCGAGGTGATCGCAGCACCCGGATTTGCCAGCGATCCAGAAGTTTCAGCGAGACCGCGGTGTCACGCGCCGCTGATGACGCTCCACCCAAGCATCACGCCAACCACCAGACTCGCGCTTGCCGCAGCCAGTCGGATCTGCATCGCCCAGTTCGTGTGGCGTGAAACTGCGAATCCAGCGAGTCCGCTCACCAGAAGCGACACGACGCTCATACCGCCGATTGTTCCAAGGCCGAACGCAAGCAGGTAGGCAAACTGTGCCTGGACGGTCGATGCCGCTGCCACCAGCAGCACGATCACCGCGCCGCTGCCTGCGAGGCCGTGTGCGACACCGAATCCAAATGCGCCGCGAGCATTCCGGATGCGTTCGGGGTGCACATGGGCGTGATGAGCATGGTGCGCGATGGCATGCGCATCACCATGCACCCGGCGATGACGACGCGCCTCAGCGATGAGCGTCGAGACGCCGATCAGAACCAACAAGGCTGCCACAACAAGTTCGAACATGGCGTAGAACGCGTCGGGCACGCGAATGCCGAGCAGGGTGATCACGATCGCGACGGCCGCCACGCTGGCAGTGTGGCCCGCGCCCCACGCCACCCCGAGCGCCGCGGCGGAGCGCAGCCCACGCTCCCGCGATGCGAACATGCTCACTGCCGCCAGGTGATCCGGTTCGAACGCATGCCGGTAGCCGACCAGATACCGGATGCCGATGAATTCGAGCAACCCAAAGCTCATGCCCCCTCCGCCACGGCCGCGATCATCGCCTGCCCGAGCGCCAGACCGCCATCATTCGGGGGCACCTGACGATGGGTGAGCACGGTGAAGCCTGCCTGCTGCAACCGTCGCGCCGCCAAGGTGAGCAACAACACGTTCTGGAACACGCCGCCCGTCAATCCGACGACAATGGTGCCGGCGGCATCACGGACATGCTCCGCGACAGCGACGATCGCAGAGGCGAGCGCGCCGTGCACATCCAGTGCGACGCTGCGCCGGTCGCGCCCCAGCTGCAGGTCGAGGAGCAGCTGTTCCCAGAACGCGGCCAGGTCGAGCTGCGCCGGCGCCGGGTTTCGTGGC
The DNA here is from genome assembly GCA_031374935.1 of Gemmatimonadaceae bacterium. GTDB lineage: Bacteria > Gemmatimonadota > Gemmatimonadetes > Gemmatimonadales > Gemmatimonadaceae > JACMLX01. The sequence continues at coordinate 71,648 of JANMHB010000169.1, forward strand.
GTGATCGGAATGATGTAACGACTGCTGAAACCCAGTGGCGCCTGCATCGCGAGTGCTTCGAATTCGATGGCCGCCTGTCCTTCGTAACTCACCGACTGACGAATGCCGCAGAGTGACGCGCAGGCGTCGAGCAGCCGTCCCGCAGATGTCGTCACCGCCGTCTGGATCTGGTGCATGAGTTGCCGCTTCAGCACTCGGCGCGCTTCATCGGTGAGCGATGTCACCGGCGCCAGGGCCTCACTCCACGGCAAGCCAGCCGCGTACAGATGTGCGAGCGCAATCCGCGACGGGTGCCGCACCGCCCAGTCACCGCCGGCCAGCAGCGACGGCGCCAGATGTGCCACCCGCTCGAACCCGTGATAGTCGGCAAGCAGAAACTCACCGCCCCAGATCGTGCCATCAGCGCCGTACCCCGTGCCGTCGAAGGCAACACCGAGAATGCGTTGGTCACCACGAAGCCCATGTTCTGCCATCAGCGATGCGACGTGGGCATGGTGATGCTGCACGCGCACCACCTTCGCCCCGTGCTCGGCCGCGTACCGCGTGGCCCAGATGGTGCTGCGATAGCTGGGGCTCATGTCCGCCGCGACCATCCGCGGTCGCACGCCAAAGAGTGCCTGCAGATGCGTGACCGTACGCGTCATGGCGTGCTCGGTCTCGAGATTTGCCACGTCCCCGATATGCGGCGACAGAAAGGCGCGAGATTCGCGGGTCAGGCAGACCGTGGCCTTGAGCTCACCGCCAACGGCAAGCACCGGCGGCACCCGTGACGGCAGCGCCACCGGATACGGCGCATACCCGCGCGATCGGCGAATCGGCAGTTCGGCACCGAGCGCGATCCGCATCACGGAATCATCAGCCGGCGCGTGGATCGGACGGTCGTGCCAGAGCACACCATCAACGAGGCCCGCGAAACGGCTGAACGCCTCGTCTGGGGTAAACGCGATCGGTTCGTCGGCCAGATTGCCCGACGTGAGGACCAACGGGCCTGCGCCGGCCAGCAGGTGGTGCAGCGGGGAGTACGCAAGCATCACACCGATCGTCGTGTGGCCGGGCGCGACGGAGGCCGCCAGTGGCGCGTCGGTCCGTCGGGCGAGGAGCACGATCGGATGCGCCGCAGACATCAGCAGCGCCGCTTCCACCGCGTCGATCGACGCCAGCCTGCGTGCCACGTCGAGGTCGCGCACGAGCACCGCCAGCGGCTTCTCCGGCCGATGTTTTCTTTCACGCAGCAGTTGCACCGTGTCGTCACGGTCCGCACGACAGGCAATGTGAAAGCCGCCGACCCCCTCCACCGCAACGATGTGTCCCGCGTTCAATGCCTCGATGGCACACATCAGCGCCGTGGTATCACGCGATGCAGCCGTCCCTGACGTACCAGTGCACCACGACAGTCGCGGACCACACACCGCGCAGGCGTTCGGCTGCGCGTGGTACCGACGATTCGATGGATCCGAGTATTCCCGTTCGCACTCGGTGCACATCGCGAAGCCCGACATCGTGGTCTGCGCACGATCGTACGGCAGCGCAGTCACGATCGTGTACCGTGGTCCGCAATTGGTGCAGTTGATGAACGGATATCCGTACCGTCGGTCGAACGGGTCGTTCAGCTCACGCAGACAGTCGGCACAGGTGGCCACATCCGGTGTGACTGGTGTCACCTGCTCCGGATCAGCGCGACTGCTGACAATCGCGAATCCTCGGGTGCCCATGATCGGCACAGTCGTCGTGTCGATCGAGTCGATGCGTGCCAGCGGCGGGGCCTCCGCCCGCAGCGAGGCAATGAACGCCTCGACGGCGGCCAGACTCCCCTCGATCTCGATGAAGACTCCATCGGAGTCATTGCCCACGAAGCCCGCCAGCGCCTGCCTGGTCGCCAGTCCATGCACGAATGGCCGGAAACCGACGCCCTGCACCCCGCCGCGCACACGGACCGCGCAACGGGTCACCGACGCGAGCGGGGAAGTGGTGGCGGGCATGGCGGGAGTCTGCGGATGGGCGCGGCCGACAGGAATAGCAACTTCACGCTATAACCAGCCGCTGTGCCGCCGGATACAGTAACGCACCATCGCAGGCTTCCCGGCAGGCACGGAGAGAATCGACCATGGCGTTCGCGCTGGCAGACGGCAACACCGAACGGCAGGAGCAGCTGCTCGCACGGTTGTCCGACCCGCAGACCGTGGAGTCGCTGAACAAGCTCCTCGACCGGATGGACATCATCGTGTTCGCCGTCGAGGCACTCGATGGCTTTCTCAGCCGGGCCGACGTCATCGCCGACAACGTCACCGATTCGGTCGGTGACTTGCGGACCCTGATGGCGGAGTCGGGGACGACGGGATTGATGGAGAAGCTCCCGCAACTGGCGCGCGCAGGCGCCCAGGTGGCCGACATCTCCGCCACGCCGGCCTTTCAGCGACTGGCAACCTCTGGACTTCTCGACGAGCTCGGCGACCCGAAGACCATCGAAAATCTACGATCGCTCATCAGCAAGCTCGAGATGGCCGCGTTTGCGCTCGAGTCCGTCGACGGATTCCTCCGTCGTGGCGATGAGATTGCCGAAGGCATTGCCGAGGGCGCCAACGACCTGCGCGGCGCTGGTGCGAACATCGATATGGTCGAGGTCCGCAAGACGCTGGCCTCACTGCCGAAATTGGTTCAGGCCGGCAACGAGCTGGTGGCGTCCGGCATTCTCGATCCGCTGGTCGTGGGTCAGCTGGCCGAGGTGGGCCACACCTTCGCGAAAGCCTACGAGTCGGCCAAGGAGACCCACCCCAGGCAGCTTGGCACCATCGGTCTTGCCATGAAGCTTCGCGACCCCGACGTGAACCGGGCCTTCAATTTCGCCCTTCGCCTGGCGAAGGCGTTCGGGCAGAATCTCAAGTAAGCCGCAGGTATGCACGAGCTGGGTCTGGCTCGCGGGATCGTCGATCTCGCGAATGCGTCGGCGTCGGAAGCGCTTGCCTCCCGGGTCACGATCGTCAATGTGCAGGTGGGGCGCCTGGCCGGGGTGGAGGCCGGCGCCCTGCTCTTTTGCTTCGACATCGCCGCCGAAGGGACCCGCGTGGAGGGCGCCCGACTCGTGATCGAGGACGTGTCGGTGGCGGTATGGTGTATTCCGTGCGATGCTCTTCGTGAGCTCCCGGGCATCCAGCGTTTCCGGTGCCCGGTGTGCGACACGCCCAGCGGCGACATCCGCCGCGGCAAGGAACTGGAAGTCACTTCCATCGAGGTCGAGTCGTGACCAGCACGCGCATTGTCGAAGTCCGCGCCGGCATACTGAAGAAGAACGATGAGCTCGCACGCGTACTGCGGCAGCGTTTCGAAGAGGCCGGCGTGTACGCCATCAATCTCGTCTCCAGCCCGGGCACGGGAAAAACCGCACTGCTCGAAACCACCATGCGCGAGTTGATCGCCGGCGGTGCGCGGGTGGCGGCGCTGGTGGGCGATCTCGAGACGGACAACGATGCGCAACGCCTAACGCGCAGTGGCGCCGACGTGAAGCAGATCAACACGCACGGCCGCTGTCATCTCGAGGCGGAGATGCTGAACGAGTTCCTCGACGCCTGGGACCTGTCGCAACTCGACTACCTCTTCATCGAGAACGTCGGCAACCTCGTCTGTCCATCGAGCTACGATCTCGGTGAAGCGACGCGCGTCGTCCTGCTGTCGGTGACCGAAGGCGAGGACAAGCCGTTGAAGTATCCGACGATCTTCAACTCGGCTGATGTTGCACTGATCACGAAGATGGATCTCGCGATTCCCTGCGACTTCGACGCGGCGGCGGCGCACGCCGCGATCCAGTCCGTTCGCCCTGGGATGCGGGTGATCGAACTCTCGTCCAAGACCGGCGTGGGCATGACCGAATGGCTGGACGCCCTGGCCGAGGGACGGCGTCGCACACCGGCCGCGCGTCCGGCGGCGTGACCCCCACGCCAGTGGCACCAGCGATGCGGACTCCCCGCGTGTCCCCGGCAACCTCCGAGCCGTCGCCCGCCGCCGCATCGCCCGCCATCGAGGCGATGTACGACTGCGCCCGCGCCACCGTGCTCGAGCCCGACGCACTGGCGCTGGCGCGGGCGCTGGCTGCTGCGCTGACGCGCACCTTTCGCGCCGACGACGTGATCGTCGCAGCCATCGTCGACAGCGCGATCGCAAGCAAGGCGCGCATCCGGCGGCAGACGCTGGTGGCCGGACCATCGATGACCGCCGCCGAGCGCGCCTTTGCCGAGTGGGTGCTGCAGCAGCGGGAGCCGTTCTCGGCACTCGCGCATCGCGCGGTGTCCGCGAGCGCACCCGTCGTTCCGTGGGACGACGTGATTGCGGTTCCGGCGCTGCATCATCAGGGGCATCCGGTGGCCTTGCTGCTGGTGGCTAATCGACGTGTGCACGGCCGACTCGGCACCTCGGATCTGCGCGTACTGGAAACGATCGCGCAGTACGCCGCCGTGGCGTTCGATCGCGCGCAGATGCTGGCGCAGCTGGACAGCTGGGCGCGCGGGCTGGAAGCGCTGTTCAAGTTCAGCGCTGCCGTCAGCAGCGAGCGGGATCCGGCGCGACTGGTGCGCGACATGGCGGAGCATGCCGCACGGTTGCTGAAGGCCGATGGTGGGCAAGGCGGACTGGCCGTCGCCGACGAGGCCACCGGTGAGCTGGTCGTGGAATCGACCGCGTACTGGCATGACGGCGTCTGGATCGAGCGTCATCGTCGCTGGGCGCGCAACGTCGGCATTCCCGGCGTCGTGCTGGAAACCGAGTTCCCCTATCTGGCGGCGGACTATCCACTCGATCCTGCCCGGGAGGCACCGGATGACATCGCCGACACCGCCTTTGCGATTGCCGTGCCGATCAAGAATGCGACCGATGACGTGCTTGGATTCTTCGAGCTTTTTCGGCACGACGGAAAGGGCGCATTCAGCTGGCAGGATGCCGCCTTTCTCGAGTCGGTGGCCAACATGACGGCCGTCGCAATAGAAAACGCCCGACTCGGCTCGGCGCTGGCGGTGAAGAATCAGGAGGTGCGCGCGCTCTCGGCCAGACATGTGACACGTCTCGAGGAGGAACGGCAGCATATCGCGCGCGAGTTGCACGACGAAGCCGGTCAGGCGCTGGTTGGCGTCAAGCTGTCGTTGCAGGCGATGGGGCGCCTCCTGCCGCGCGAAGTGCCGGCGCTCAGCGAACAGCTCACCCATCTGCGTGCACAGGTGAACGACGCGGCAACACGATTGAAGGTGCTGGCGCGCCGACTTCGCCCGCCTACACTCGATCGACTCGGGCTGGACATGGCGCTGCAGCAGCTGGCCCACGAAAGCGGTGAACATTTCGGGTTCGAAGTGCGCCTGATGATGCATACACTCGATGAGCGGCTGCCGGCAGAACTCGAAACGGCCCTCTTTCGCGTGACACAGGAGGCGCTCACCAATGTCGCCGCGCACGCCGAAGCCACGCGGGTGGAGATTCACGTCGAAGTGTGCGATCGGACCCGTGTGTCGCTCTGCATCTTCGACGACGGCGTCGGGTTCGACCTGGCGCAACGCCCGACAGGCCTCGGCCTGCTTGGGATGCGCGAGCGTGTCAGCATGCTCGGGGGCACCTTCTCGGTGACATCAGCACCCGGTGAAGGCACCACCGTGCGGGTTTCGGCGCCCATCGCATGATGGCTCGCCACACCGTGCTGCTGGTGGACGACCATGCGCTGGTGCGCCGCGGCATGGCGTCACTGCTGGCAAGCGACGGACGCTATCAGGTGATTGCCGAAGCGAGCAATGGTGAGATGGCGCTCGAGCTGATCGCACGACACAAGCCGACGCTGGTGCTGCTGGATCTGTCGATGCCCAAACTGGACGGGCTCGGCACCCTGCGTCGGCTGCGAAAACTTCCCCGCCGCCCCCGCGTGCTGGTGCTCTCGATGTATGATGACGACCAGTTCGTCGCGCAAGCCATGAGTGATGGCGCTGATGGCTATCTGCTCAAGGATGCCATGGACGACGAGCTTTTCGAGGCGATGGATGCCGTGGTCTCGGGGCACCGGTACCTGGCGGCAGCAATCAACCAGGTGCGCCTCGGACGCGTGTCGGTTCAGTCGAGCGATCTCACGTCGCGTGAGCGCGAGGTGCTGCAGCTGATCGCGGACGGCCAGACGACCTCACAGGCGGCCGATCAGCTCTCGATTTCGCCGCATACCGCCACCCGCCATCGTGCCAACCTGATGCGGAAGCTCGGTGTGCACAATCAGGCGGAGCTGGTGCGGACGGCGGTGCAGCGCGGGCTGATCATTTTCGGGCGGACGAGCAGCGATCGGGGGTAGCTGGCGTTGCTGCACCGTCATGATGATCGCCTTACGCGAATGATGACGCCGGCACTCGCCTCAATTCCGTCCGGTGCTGAAAGTTGAGGCATCAAGGTCCGCGACCTCTTGCGACTCTTCGCCAACGACGGCTGGGTACTCATTCGTACACGCGGCAGTCACCGCCAGTATCGTCATCCACAAAAGCCGGGCCAGGTGACGGTGGCCGGGTCTGGCCGGAATGAACTGGCTCCGGGTACGTTGAACAGCATCCTCAAGCAAGCAGCGCTCAAGCACCGAGGTCAGGAGTAGGCGATGCACCGGTACCTGATCGTGATCGAGCCGACCGACAGCGGCTACTCGGCATACTCTCCCGACCTTCCCGGTTGCATCGCGACCGGTCGGTCCTTGGCGGCCGTCTCCCGAGCAATGCGCGAGGCGATGGCGTTTCACGTCGATGGCCTGAAGGCCGAGGGCCTCCCGCTGCCTCCCGGTGGCGCCACGGCGAGCTACGTGGAAATCGCGGCGTAGTCCGACAGGCTCGGGCACCCGGGTACGCCGCGCGGACCGACGGTGCAACATCGCGTCTGCACTGGCCAGAACATGCTATTGCTGCCCCCCGTGCACGGGTGGATTCTCCCCCCGCGAAGATGACGATCAGGTGGCTCAACTCGCAGGTTCGGGAGAGGACGCAATGGCGACCGTGCTGTGGCTGCAGGGCGGAGCGTGTTCCGGGAACACGATGTCGTTTCTGAATGCCGAGGAACCGACTGCGGTCGACCTCGTGACGGACTTCGGTGTGGATCTGCTGTGGCACCCATCGCTTGGCATGGAAATGGGCGAGAATGCGCAGCGCCTCTTCCATGACCTCGCCTCGGGGAAAAAGCAGCTCGACATCTTCGTGTTCGAAGGCACGGTGATTCTCGGGCCCAATGGCACGGGGCGCTTCAACATGTTCGCCGATCGCCCGATGAAGGACTGGGTGTCCGAGCTGGCCGCGCGTGCCGGGGCCGTCGTGGCGCTCGGCGACTGTGCCTGCTGGGGCGGCATTCCCGCCACGGAGCCGAACCCGGTGGACAACGTCGGCCTGCAGTACCTGAAGCGGAAGCACGGCGGATTCCTTGGCGCCAACTTCGTCTCCAAGTGGGGATTGCCGGTGATCAACATCCCGGGCTGCCCGGCGCATCCGGACTGGATCACACAGATTCTCGTTGCCATTGCGGCCGGCCGCGCCGGCGATATCGCGCTCGACGAGCTGCAGCGCCCGCAGACCTTCTTCAAGACGTTCACGCAGACGGGCTGCACCCGTGTGCAGTACTTCGAATACAAGCAGAGCACCGTCGAATTCGGGCAGGGCACGCGCCAGGGCTGCCTCTTCTACGAAATGGGCTGCCGTGGCCCGATGACGCGCTCCCCCTGCAACCGCATCCTCTGGAACCGGCAGTCGTCCAAGACGCGCGCCGGCATGCCATGCACCGGCTGCACCGAGCCCGAGTTCCCATTCCACGAGCTCAAGCCCGGTACGGTGTTCAAGACGCAGAAGATCAGCGGCACGATTCCGAAGGAAGTGCCCACGGGCTCCGATCACGTGTCGTACATGGCGCATGCCGCCGCCGCACGCGTTGCCGCGCCGAAGTGGTCCAAAGAAGACATGTTCGTCGTCTGAACCAATCCATTCCACGGGAGCATCGTCACAGTGGCCACGTCAACACTGCCCATGCCGGACAAGCTGCGCATCAGTCCACTCGGACGCGTCGAGGGTGATCTCGACCTCCGGGTGACTCTCCGCGACGGCGTCGTCACGGATGCCTGGACAGAAGCATCGATGTTTCGCGGGTTCGAGATCATTCTCCGCGGCAAGGATCCACAGGCCGGCCTGATCGTCACGCCGCGCATCTGCGGCATCTGCGGTGGGTCGCACCTCTACAAGGCATGCTACGCGCTCGACACGGCGTGGCGCACGCATGTGCCGCGCAACGCAGCCCTGATCCGGAACATCGCGCAGGCATGCGAAACGCTGCAGTCGATCCCGCGCTGGTTCTACGCGCTGTTCGCGATCGACCTCACCAACAAGAACTACGCACACCTGCCAGAGTACGACGAAGTCGTGCGGCGATTCGCGCCCTTCGTCGGCACCAGCTACGAGCCGGGTGTCTCGCTCTCGGGCAAGCCGGTCGAGATTTACGCGCTCTTTGGCGGGCAGTGGCCGCACTCGAGCTTCATGATCCCGGGTGGCGTGATGTGTGCGCCGACGCTCTCCGACGTGACCCGCGCGATCGCCATTCTCGACCACTGGAAGCGTGAGTGGCTCGAGAAGCAGTGGCTCGGCTGTTCCGTCGAGCGCTGGATGCAGATCAAGAGCTGGAACGATCTGCTGGCTTGGGCGGACGAGAACGACAGCCAGCGCAACTCCGACTGTGGACTCTTCCTCCGCTTCGCGCTCCGCGCCGGGCTGGACAAGTTCGGCAAGGGATGCGGATCGTTCCTCGCAACCGGCACCTACTTCCAGCCGGAACTCTATGAGAATCCGACGGTCGATGGACGCAACGATGCGCTGATCGGGCGCGCCGGTGTGTACGACGGGAAGAACTTTCACGACTTCGATCATCTCTCGGTTCGCGAAGACATCACCCACTCCTTCTATCGCGGCCAGAGCCTGCTGCATCCGTGGCAGGGCGAGACCGATCCGATCGACCCGATGGATGGGCACAAGCAGGACAAGTACTCATGGGCCAAGTCGCCGCGGTACAACGTGCCCGGTCAGGGTACGATGCCGCTCGAGGCAGGACCGCTGGCGCGACAGGTGATTGCCGGACGCAAGGCCACCGCTGCGCATCAGGACTACGACCCGTTCATCCTCGACGCCATCAACACCAGCGGCCCGAACGTGCTGACACGGGTCATGGCCCGCATGCACGAAGCACCGAAGTATTCGGTCTGGGTGCGGCAGTGGCTGGACCAGCTCGACCTGCACGACAAGTTCTACACCAAGCCGATCGAGCACGCCGAGGGTCGCGGCTTCGGCGCCACCGAGGCGGCGCGCGGGGCGCTGTCGGACTGGATCGTGATCAGCAACGGCCGCATCGAAAACTATCAGGTCGTGACTCCGACGGCCTGGAACATCGGCCCGCGAGACGGCAACGGAACGCATGGCCCGATGGAGACGGCGTTCATCGGCGCCCAGATCACCGATCCGAGCGATCCGGTCGAGATGGGGCACGTCGCCCGATCATTCGATTCGTGTTTGGTGTGCACGGTGCACGCCTACGACGAGAAGAGCGGCAAGGAACTCGCACGATTCCGTATCGGCGAAATGGGATGACGACAGAGGTCCGTGAACCCGTGGCTCCGGCCACAAATCACGACGCGACGGGCCCGGTGAACTATGCCGGGCCCGTTCGCACCCTCATCATCGGGTGCGGGAACCTCTTGCGCGGCGATGATGCCGTCGGGCCGATCTTCGTGAGGCATCTCTGGGAACGTGGCCTGCCGGAGGGCGTGCGATGCGCCGACGGCGGGACGGGAGGCATGGACGTCGCCTTCCAGATGCGAGGCGTGCCGCATGTGATCCTGATCGACGCCTGCAGCAGTGGCTCCGAACCCGGCGCACTGTTCAAGTTGCCCGGCAGCGAAGTGGAGCACCTGCCTCCGCTGGCCGGCATCAATCTCCACGCCTTCCGCTGGGATCACGCACTGGCCTTTGCCCGGTGGTTGCTGAAGGACAAATATCCGGACAAGATCACCGTGTATCTGATCGAGGGCGAGTCATTCATGATCGGTGAAGTGCTGTCACCTGCCGTAGACACGGCGATGCACCGGCTGGCGGACCTGCTGCTCGACGAGCTGCACGCCGATGCTGCGTGAGGTGGAGTTCACGCACAACGGCTACCTCGTGCTGCGGGCCGAGGTGGCGCAGGAGTTCTTCCCCTTCGATGTGCTGGTCGCACTGCGGCGCGGGCCGGAACTCTGGTTGCTGCCCACGCGGGGTGCGGCGGCCGGTGGCCTGATTCTCAAGCAGCGGAATCTGCGGGGGGACCGGAGCGTGCTGGTGCGGGAAACGCTCGACGACGCCGTGCCGACCGGTGTCCGTTCGGCCTTCTGGGACGATGCCAACGGGGCCCTGCGGGTGGCGCTGGCGCACACCGATGCCTGAGCGTCCTTTTCCCGATGACGCGCTGACGGTCCGCGCGATCATCGAACCGGAGAAGGGCCGCTGGGTGTTGACGCTCGAGGTGGTGATGGTGCCTGACACGCCGGACTACATCGTGCGCCATCGTATTGCCGACTACCCGACGCGTGAGCGCGCCGAGGTGGCCGCGAAGTGGATCGTGACCGCCGCAGACCGCAACCTTCCGCACCCTCCGCTGGGATTCTGATGCCGCACCCGATCACACATCCGCAACCGCTCGGCATCTTCCCTTTCCCCGCCGGCCTGTTGCTGCTGCCCGAGAGCGAGCACGCGACCACCGATTCCGCCCGGCAGGCGTTCATGCGCGGCGCACTGCCGGAAGAGATGCCACCCGAGTGGCTCTTCTTCCGCGACGCCGTCGGCGGCGACACGGCGGCCGCGATTGCCGCCTTGCGATCGGACGGTTCGGCCATCGCCGGCTACAATCGGTTCGTGCTCGATGGGGATCAGGTCGGTCGCGCAACGGCGCTTCGCGATGGGAGCGACGCCCTGCAGCGGCTCACCGGGCTCGCCGAGTTCGTACAAGGTGCCAGTGATCACCTGCCCGCCGACGACGGGCTTCCGCCGGAGATCCGCGCCAATGTGCTCCTCGCCAAGGCGGCGGCGCATCTCGATGCCGAACAGTTCGTTGAGGCGGCCGCTGCGCTGACGGAAGGCGTCGGCGAGGTGGCCGGCGTCTCACCGGTGCTGGCCGCGCAACTCGTCGCCCAATTGGCGCAGCTGCAGCCATCGCTCAACGACCAGACCGTGCAGAAGACGCTCAACTATTGGCGCAGCGCCATCGCGCTGGCCGGTGACACCCCCCTGCCCCACCTGCGCGGAGACCTGCGCATCGGCTTGGGCGTCGCCCTCCACGAAGCCGCCGGCGACCGTCGTGACCTGCTCGTCGAAGCCGTCAAGACGTACCAGGACGCGCTGCACAACGGGATCACGGTCGAGGAGACGCCGGAAACCTTCGCCCTGGCACAGAACAACATCGGGCTGGCCTATCTGACCATGCCGATGACCGAGGCCGGCGACAAGCTGCGGCACGCCGTCGCCGTGCAATCATTCCGCGAGGCGCTCAAGGTATACACGCCGGAGACGCACCTCGAAGCGTGGACCAGCACCATGCTCAACATGGCCAACGCGCTGCAGTACCTGCCGTCGGCGCGTCCCGAGGAACACCTGATCCAGGCAGTCGAGACGTACGAACAGCTGCTCCAGGTACGCAACAAGGCGTTCGATCCGCTCGGCTACGCCCGTCTTCTCGCCAATCAGGCGAACGCGCTCGCGCACCTCGGCATGTTCCAGCCGGCCACGGAAAAGTTCACCGAGGCGCACAAGCTGCTGCACTGGCATGGTGAGGCCGAGATGGCCGCATCGATCCTCGAGCAGCTCGAACGGATCAATGCACAGCTGGTCCCCGCGTCACCTGACGCCGATGCCACCGGGGCCGCCGGCTGATGGACATCCATGCGCGTCAGCAGTTCGATTTCTTCTTCAACGCGGCCATCGAACGCTTCATCGATCGCATCGAGCAACGCTGTGGTGGGCCGGTGCCGGCGCTGGAGCAGCTACGCACCGACCCGAATGGCGAAGGAGTCTGGCTGGATGAGTTCACGGCCGCGCTGTTCCGCGATTTTCTGCTCGACAACGCGGCCGGTTCTGCGTTCATCCTGCAGGCCTTGGCGCGCCGGCCGGCGGCACCGGCCGTGACCGATGGCATGACCGTCGAGCAGGCGATGAGCGCGCTGGCGCGCAAGGCATTCGCGGCCGTGCTGCAGATCAAGACCGATGAACAGCTCGAGCAGCGACTCTCCTTCCAGGTGGTGGACGAATGAGCGCGAGTACACAGCCCACGCCAGCGCCAGCCATACCGCGGCCGCCGACTGACCTCGCTGAGCGCGCGAAAGCGGTCGAAGCGGCGCTGACGGAAGTGAAGGGGATGCCGATCGACCACCGCACGCGCGCGATCGCACTCAAGGATGCCGTCGAAGCGTTTCACAAAGCCGGCCTGACGACCATCGTCCGAACGCTGAAGGCTGATCCGCGAGGCATGGAGCTGTTGCTCGGGCTGGCGGACGATCCCGGCGTGTATGCGCTGTTCGCGATGCATGGCATCGTGAAGGCCGACCTGCGCACGCGCGTCGCCAGCGTCGTCGAGACGGTGCGACCGTACACACAATCACATGGCGGCGACGTCGAGCTGGTGGATGTGCGCGACGGCGTTGTCTACGTGAAGATGGCAGGCGCCTGCAACGGCTGCAGCATGTCTGCCGTCACCCTGCGCAACGGGGTCGAGGAGGCCTTGCGTGAACAGTGCCCGGAAATCACCGCCATCGAAGTCGTGCCGAATGAGCCGACGCAAGCGGTGATTCCACTGGTCACGATTCAGCGTGGCGGCGCCAACGCTGGCTGGCTCGAAGGGCCACCGATCGACGACCTTCGCGAGGGCAAGCCGTTCCGCATGGAAATGAAGGATGGCAAGAGCCTCGTGCTGCTGCGTTTCGGCGAGCAGATCTCGGCATTCCACAACGAATGCGCACATCAGGGGCTGCCAATCGACGGCGGGATGGTCGACATGGAGTCACGCACGATCACCTGCCCCTGGCACGGCTTCCGCTTCGACTGCATGTCGGGCGAATGCCTCACGGCGCCACAGGCGCAGCTGGAGCAGGTGCCACTCCGTGTGGACAATGGTCGCGTGATGGTACGCCCCGCGTGAAGCCGCTCGCGCGACTCGGTGCGGCGTCGCCGTTCGGGCTTGCCTTGCCATCGGCACAGCCCACGGCGTCGCAGATGTATGGGCCACGCGGCGTCTGGTTCGACGACGAGGTGCTAGTCGTCGCTGATTCTGGAAATCATCGCATCCTGATCTGGCGCGGAATTCCCGATCGGGATGGTGCCGATGCCGATGTGGTGCTTGGTCAGGTGGACTTCACCAAGGAAGGGCCCCGCGAAGCAGCGGAGGGGTTGCACCTGCCCACCGGTGTCCTGGTCGTCGACGGCAACCTCTGTGTCGCCGACGCCTGGCATCATCGCGTGTTGGTGTGGGACGGTATCCCGACCGTCTCGAATACTCCTCCTGCGTATGCCATCGGGCAGCTCTCCCTCGCCGATGCGCTGCCCAACCGCGGTGGCGACGTCAATGCGACGAGCCTCTATTGGCCCTACGGCATCGGCTGGCACGCCGAAACCTTCTGGATCGCGGACACCGGCAATCGTCGCGTCCTGGGATGGCGCGGTCTGCCCATGCACGACCAGCCAGCAGACATCGTGCTCGGCCAGCCCGACTTCACATCCAACGATGAGAACCGCGGTGGTGACGTGACGGCATCGTCGTTCCGCTGGCCACATGCGGTCACGGGCATTGGCGACACGCTCTACATCGCTGACGCTGGCAATCATCGTGTCGTCGGCTGGTCGCCCCTGCCAACCGCCGATGCACCGGCGACGATGGTGATCGGTCAGCCGGATTTCACGTCCAATGTAGAGTTGCCTCATCGCAGGCAGGGCGCACATCGGATGCGCTTCCCGTATGGCATCGCGAGTGACGGTGATCTGCTCGCGGTCGGAGACACCGCCAACAACCGCGTGCTATTCTGGCCATCACCACCCTCGCACGGCGCCGGCGTGCCGGCATCGAGTGTGATCGGACAGGACAACTTCGATGCCGCCGGTGAGAATCGCTGGAAGGCAGTCGGCGACGATACGCTCTGCTGGCCATATGGGATCTGGATGCACGGGGGCCGCATGGCGATCGCCGATTCGGGCAACAACCGCGTGATGCTCTGGGCCACCGCCGACATCACCGCTGACATTCTCACACCGAGCTGACCATGTGCCTCGCCGTTCCCGGACAGATCGTCGAAATCTTCGCAGCACAGGGCACTCGAATGGCCAAGCTCGATTTCGGTGGAATCCAGAAGCAGGTATGTCTGGCCTATCTCCCCGATGCCGTGGTTGGCGACTACGCGATCGTACACGTCGGCTTCGCGATCAGTCGCATCGATGAAGCCTCGGCGCAGGAGACACTCCGTCACTTCCGGGAACTCGGCATTCTCGAGGAAGAACTCGGCATGGCCAGCGACGCGGAGTACGCCGCGCCGCATGGCGAGGTGTGCCCGGTGGTGACACCGTGAAGTACCTGGCCGAATTTCGAGACGGCGAGATCGCGCAGAAGCTGGCGGCCGAGATTCGTGCAATCACCACCAGGCCGTGGGCCATCATGGAGGTCTGCGGCGGGCAGACACACAGCATCCTGCGCAACGGCATCGACCAGCTGCTGCCGGAGGAGATCGAGCTGATTCACGGCCCGGGCTGCCCCGTCTGCGTCACTCCGCTGGACATGATCGACAAGGCGCTCGCCATCGCTGCGCTGCCAAAGGTCATCTTCACCAGCTTTGGTGACATGCTGCGCGTGCCCGGCAGCGATCGGGACCTGTTCCGCGTGAAGAGTGAAGGTGGTGACGTGCGAATCGTGTATTCACCGCTCGACGCGGTGCAAATGGCGCGAGAGAATCCCGCGAAACAGGTCGTGTTCTTCGGAATCGGTTTCGAGACCACTGCGCCGGCCAATGCGATGGCCGTACACCTGGCGAAGAAGGAAGGGCTGACGAACTTTTCGATGCTCGTCTCGCATGTGCTCGTGCCACCTGCCATTGATGCGATCATGTCGGCGCCGCGGAATCGGGTGCAGGCGTTCCTCGCGGCGGGCCACGTCTGCAGTGTGATGGGCTTCTGGCAGTATCCACCGCTGGCAAGCAAGCATCACGTGCCGATTGTCATTACGGGCTTCGAGCCGCTCGACGTGCTCGAAGGCATCCGGCGCACCGTGCAGTGCCTCGAGCGTGACGAAGCGCGCGTGGACAACGCCTACGCGCGCGTGGTGACCTTCGATGGCAATGCGCCGGCGCAAGCGCTGCTGGAAGAGGTGTTCACCGTCACCGATCGGGCCTGGCGCGGCATTGGCGTCATTCCGCAGAGCGGCTGGCGGCTCAGCGATGCGTACGCCGACTACGACGCCGAACATCGCTTTGACGTCGGCGCGATCAACACCGTCGAAAGCACGCTCTGCCGCGCCGGCGAAGTGCTGCAGGGCGCGATCAAGCCCAGCCAGTGCGAGGCGTTCGGCAAGCAGTGCACGCCGCGCACACCGCTCGGTGCCACGATGGTGTCCAGCGAGGGTGCCTGTGCCGCCTACTTCAACTACGGTCGCTTCCACACCCTCGAGCGGGCCACAATTGGCTGACACGATCAGTGCGGCGTGGGCCTGTCCGCTGCCGCTGCGCGACTATCCGACGATCGTGATCGGGCATGGCGGCGGCGGGCAGCTGGGCAACGAACTGGTCGAGCATCTGTTCAAGCCGGCGTTCTCGAATGATGTGCTGAATCGGATGGCGGATTCGTCGGTGCTGTCGTTGCCACCGGGCCGGATTGCCTATTCGACCGACAGCTTCGTCGTGCGGCCGCTGGAGTTCCCGGGCGGCAGCATCGGTGCGCTGGCGGTCAATGGCACCGTGAACGATCTGGCGATGAGCGGGGCGACGCCGCTCTATCTGAGCGCTGGTTTCATCCTCGAGGAAGGGCTGCCGATGGCGACGCTCGGCCGCATCGTGGATGACATGGCGCGGGCGGCGAAGGAAGCGGGTGTGCGCATCGTCACGGGTGATACGAAGGTCGTGGAGCGCGGCCATGGCGACGGGTGTTACATCAACACGTCTGGTATCGGCGTGATTGCCGATGGTCTCGACATCGCGCCGCAGCGGGCGCAGGTGGGCGATGTGGTGATCGTCAGTGGAACGATCGGCGATCACGGCATGGCGATCATGAGCGTGCGCGAAGGGCTCGAGTTCGACACCACGATCGTCAGCGACTGTGCACCGCTGAACGGACTGGTGGCGGCGATGCTGGCGGTGACGACGGACCTTCACGTGTTGCGCGACCCGACGCGCGGCGGGCTGGCATCGGCGTTGAACGAGATTGCCGCCTCATCGCACGTCGGCATCGTCATTCGCGAGACCGCCCTGCCGGTCCTGCCGCAAGTCCAGTCCGCATGCGAAATCCTCGGCCTCGATCCGGTGTTCGTCGCCAACGAGGGCAAGCTGCTGGCGATCGTGCCGCCACAACACGCGGACGCGCTGCTGGCGGCGATGCGGGCGCACCCGCAGGGGATCAACGCGGCCGTCATTGGCGAGGTGACGGCCGCTCATCCCGGCATGCTCGTCGCGCGGACCGCGATCGGGGCGCAACGGGTGATCGCGATGCAGATCGGGGAGCAGTTACCGCGGATTTGCTAACGCACGGCTTAGCTTGCATGCTCAGGATGGCACAAGCCAGGACACCCCACCATGCCCGAGTCACCCGCACCAGACGCGCCGATCACCGTCGCCGGCGTCCTCACCGTCACCTTGGAAATCGCGATTGCCGCGTCCAGCGACCACGTCTGGACCGCGCTCACCACTCAGGTCGGGCGCTGGTGGCCGCGCGACTTCCTCGCCGCGGCCGATCCGCTCGGGATGCAGTTCGAACCCCGCCTGGGCGGCCGGCTCTTCGACGAGGGCGCGCGCGGCAGCGGCGTGATCTGGTACACGGTCTATGCCATTACGCCCGGTGAATCCATCGATCTGGTCGGACATCTCTCACCGGCGTTCGGCGGTCCGGCCCAGTCGCTGCTCCGGCTGTCGCTGCGCGAGCAGGGACCGCACACGATGCTCGAACTGACCGACGCCGTCGTGGGCAACGTCAGCGCCAGATCCGAGACCTCACTTGCCGACGGCTGGCGCGCGATCTTCGAAGCGGGGCTGAAGGTCTTCGTGGAGCGAGGTGAGGAGCAGTAAACGGACGTCGAGGGGGCTCGCGCGTACCGCGGACTGTCAGAATCCTGTGAATTCCCACGGACGACATGGCATGCCCGGTCACCACCGATACGGCGCGGCGTCGGTCACCGCATCAGATTTCACGGGTCGAGCCGTCACAGCCACGTGACGCACCAGCACCCTGCGCCCCCACCCGCGTCAGCCTGCCAGTGACCAGTATCCGTGCCGCAGTGATGGTGGCACCCCGAGCGCCGATCGAGCTCCGCGAGCTGCCTCTGCCCGCGCTGACGCCAGGCGCGGCGATGCTGCGTACGAGCTACTCGGAAGTCTGCGGGACCGATGTGCATCTGCATGCAGGGCGTCTGGCGGGGGTGCCTTACCCGATCGTTCCCGGGCATGTGTCGGTCGGGCACATCGAGTCGTTGCGCGGCACGATCACCGACATCGATGGTAGCGCGTTCCGCGAAGGGGACATGGTCACCTTCCTCGATGTGCATGAAACGTGTGGCGCGTGCCACGAGTGCCTCGTGACGAAGCAGACCACTCGGTGCGCACGCCGCAAGGTGTACGGCATCACCTACGGCACCGCCGACGGCCCCCTCGGTGGGTGGGCCGAGCAGATCTGGATGAAGCCGGGTGTGAAGTTGCTCCGGATGCCGGAGGGGGTGGATCCGATTCGCTTCATCGCCGGCGGCTGCGGACTGGTGACCGCGATGCACGCGGTCGAACGCGCCGGCGTACGACTCGGCAGCTCCGTCGTCGTGCTGGGCGCCGGGCCGGTTGGTCAGGCCGCGATCGCGCTGGCGGGGTTGAGTGGCGCCTATCCGATCATCGCCATCGGCGGCCCCGACTCACGTCTGGAGTTTGCACTGCGCATGGGGGCGACGCACACGCTGAGCCTCGACATGCCGGCCGAGGACCGTGTGCTGGCAGTTCGAGCACTGACCGGTGGCCGCGGCGTGGACATCGTGATCGAAGCAGCCGGTGTTCCGGCGGCAGTGGCACAAGGGCTGGATCTCGTGCGCGATGGCGGACGTGTGCTGGTGGCGGGCCAGTACACCGATGGCGGCCCCGCGACCTTCAATCCGCACGCCCATTTGAATCGCAAGCACGCCGAGCTGGTCGGGTGCTGGGGCTGTGACTACTCCCACTTCCACCGCGCGCTGCAGGTGCTGGCAGTACAGGGACGCCATCTGCCGTGGGACGACGGGATCTCCGCCCGCTTCTCGCTCGATCAGGCGAACGAGGCGTTGGCGGCGGTCGCGACGCGAGCCGTGGTCAAGGCGCTGATCGTGCCCAACGGCGAGGCGAGACCATGACCCGCGTCCTGATCGTCGAAGACAACCACTCCATCGCGCAGGGTGTACGAACGGCGCTGCTCTCCGAGGGATTCGACGTGCGGATCGCCGGCGACGGGCTCGAAGGGCTCGACCGGGTGCGCATGTGGCAGCCCGACGTGGTGATCCTCGACCTGATGCTGCCGAAGCTGGACGGCCTGCAGGTGCTGCGCACGATGCGCTTCGAGGGATTTGACACGCCGGTGCTGATCCTCTCGGCGCGCGGTGACGATGTGGACAAGGTGCGTGGATTCAGAACCGGTGGCGACGACTACGTCACGAAGCCCTTCAGCGTGGCGGAACTCCTGGCACGCGTCGAAGCGCTCGCGCGGCGGCGGGTGGTGACACGTGTGGAGCCGCACCACGGCGCGCAGGTCGAGTCGTTCGCAGGCCTCGAACTTTCGCTCGGTACACGCGAAGTCCGGCACTGTGGTGCCCTGATCGAATTGCGGCCGCGCGAGTATGATCTGCTGCTCGCACTGGTGCGACGCCAGGGTGAGGCCGTGTCCCGGCGCGATCTCTTGCGCGAAGTGTGGGGGTACAACGACGACGTCGAGAGTCGCACGATCGACAGCCACATTGTGGAGCTGCGCCGACATCTGCAGACGGTGTCACCGAAGGCCGTCCAGATCATCACGACGCGCAAGGTGGGGTACCGACTCGCCGCGGCGAGCGACACGGTCAGTTCGCCGTCGCACGATCCCTTGCATGACAGCTGAGCGCCGCCGAGGCTGGCGTGACTGGTCTGCCGGTGATCGGCTCGGTATCGGGTACGCGTTGCTGGCGATCGCAGAGCTGGTTGTGCTGTTGCTGGCGTGGCAGGGCGTCGTGGCGATTCACCGGCAGCAACGTACGGTCGAACGGAACCTCACGCAGTTCGCGAACTTCGGGGCCGCGAACTTTGCCTACCGCGCGGGGGCGCTCGTGTTCAATCATGCGAACATGGTGAGCGAAGACGTGGATCGTATCGCAGCACGTAGTACATCCGAGGTTCTGGCGCGGGCCGGCGCGCTGACCGACTCGCTGTCACGCTGCCGGTGCGAGGCTGGCGTGCGAATTCGTGCGCTGATGGTCATGGATGGCGCGGCCAACGTCATCGCACAATCGCCGGCGTCCCGCGTAGTGCTGCCGCCGCGAACGCTGGCGGCCATGTATGCAAAGATCCGGGAGTTCACGTACCCCGTGCTGACCGTCCGCATGACGGACGAAACCGGCGTGCCGACGGTGATTGCGCTGTCGCGGGTCGGGCAGGTCAAGGGTTCAGGCGAGCGATTCTTTCTCTCCCTATATGATCCCGATAGCGTCAGTGCGTTCTACGACAAGTACATCTACGAGATGCGACCGTCGCTGCTTCCGTCAGTGTATGGATGGCAAAGCTCGAACTCGAGCGTCGTCGGAGTCCGCGTGACCCTTCCAGGGGGAATGACGTTCTACCAGAGCCCGCGCGCACCAGCGACCGGGTACTCATCGTCTGTAGGGTTCGGCCCAGACACACTGGTGCGCGTGTCCGCGGCACTGACACCATCGGCGGCCAAGAAGGTACGCGGTGAGTCGGCGGGACCGTACGCGCGAACGTGGGTCGTGTTGATGGCGATGATCGCGACGCTGGTCATCGCACTGATCGCCATCGTGCTGCAGCGCGCGACGGAGTTGGCGCGACTGCGCGGCGACTTCACGACCGCCGTCAGCCACGAACTGCGCACGCCACTCACGGAGATCATGCTGTACGCCGAGTTGATCCAGACCGGCCGTACCACCGGTGCGGTCGCGACCGCAGAGGCGGCGCGCGTGATTTTGGCCGAAGCTCGCCGACTGCACAACCTGGTGGAAAACGTGTTGATCGTTGCGCGAACGGATCGCAGGATGCTTCGGGTACGTGTTGCAGCACACGACCTGGTGCCGATCGTGCGCGCCACCGTGGCGACGTTCGCGCCGCTGGCCGCCAAGCGACAGATCCCGGTGCAATGCGAGCTTCCAGGGACACTTGTGGCCCGCTGCGATCCCGGCGCTGTCGCGGGCGTGCTCTTGAATCTGCTTGACAATGCCGTGCGATACGGGCCGCAGTCGCAGGCGGTCATCGTGCGTGGACGTCTGGTCGGACAGCATCAGATCTCGCTCGAGGTGGACGACGCCGGGCCAGGGATTCCGGTCGCTGATCGCGAACGTGTCACGCAGCCATACGTGCGGCTCGATCGCGATGTGGATGCGCTGACGAGCGGCAGTGGACTCGGCCTTGCGGTCGTGAACGCGCTGGTGGCGGAGATGCAGGGCACGCTGCAGTTTGACGACTCCGCGCGCGGTGGGACTGTAGCGACGGTGACGCTGCCGGCAGAGTGAGTCCAGCGCGTGTGTTCCCGAGTCGCGCTCGCACGGCGGCCACCCGCCACCGCATGCCCCGTTACCTCATGGTTGGAATGACCGCACTCATGACATCGGCCAGCAGCGATTCAACTTCATCGAACGATCCGAACTCATGCGTGAAGCCAGCAAAGACGGTGCCACTCACGCGATGAAACGCCATGAAGGTGCTGAACCCGTCTGGAACATCACCTTCCTTGTAGAGGTCTGGGATGGTTCGTCGCCACGGACCGCGGTCGCCGCCGCGATCACGCACGGCGAGGCAGCAATGGATACTCGAGCATGCTGCTACACTTTCGAGTCGAACGTCTGACGGTGGCGCTGATCGCGAATGACAGGGCTCATGTCGAATCGCTCGTTCGCGCGATTGCTGACCGATGCCTCGACCGTGGCCAGTGTGTCACAAACCTCACCCAATTTCCCCGACAGGAGAAGACATGAATAGACTCTTTCTCATCGCAGCGTGTCTTGTCGCATCGGCCGCGGCCCACGCGCAGTCGCCGGCGCACGACCTCGTTCGCCGCGCCGCACTAGACTATATCGAGGGCTTCTACGAAGGAGATTCGGTGAAGCTGATGCGCAGCGTCCGGCCTGACGTATCCAAGTACGGCTTCGACCTGCCGCGCGGTTCGTCGGTGTACGTCGGGGAACCGATGAAGTGGGAGGAGTTTCTCAGTTACGCCCGGCAGGTGAAGGCGCGCGGTCGTGGGACGCCGGCGTCCGCTCCACGCGAAGTCCTGCTGCTCGATGTTCTCGACCAGACCGCCGCCGTCAAGGTGACGGCGTGGTGGGGGACGGACTACCTGTTGCTGGGCAGGTATGACGGACGGTGGATGATCAGTCATGTGTTATGGCAGTCGAGGCCTCCGAAGGCGCCGTAGTGCGCTGTTCTCGTCCACACTTCTCTGACAGAGCCTGACCCGAAGCCGCATTGCTGGCTTCGTCGCGGTTCGCGAAACTGCTGATATGCGCACTCTGACCCGATCACGCCTCAGCAGCAGCTCCTGCGTCTGTCTGGTGGCGCTTCTCGTACTCGTCTCGCAACCGGCGCAAGCGCAATCGTTGGCCGCAGCCGACTCGGCCTTCGCACGATCAGACTGGCCTGCCGCCGCTCGTGAGTACCGAGCGATCTCGACCCGCGATACCGCCAACATTCGCGCGCGATTCCGCCTCGGTGTCGCGCTGTTTGAGCAGCGGCACTTCCGCGAAGCCATCCCCGCATTCGAGTGCGCCGCTCGGGCCAATTTTCAGCTCACGCAGGCCGAATTCCGCCTCACGCGCGCGTACGCACAACTTGGGCAACCCGACAGCGCGACGGCGCACCTCGAGCGCGCGATCGCGGCCGGGCTGAGCCTGCAGCAGGTGACATCGCAGGCTGATCTGGCGCCGCTCCGCCAGGACACGCGGTACCGATTGATCATGCGGCGTCTCGAAGACACCACGTTCCCATGCCGGCGCGGCGTCGAGGCACACCAGTTCGATTTCTGGATCGGTGATTGGGTCGTGACGCCGTGGGGAACGCCCGCATCGGTGCCAGCGATCGGCACGAATACGATCACCGCGCAGCTGGAGCACTGCCTGTTGCTCGAGGAGTGGACGGCGGCGAATGGATCGAAGGGCAAGAGCTTCAACTTCTGGGACACGAGCCGGAATGCCTGGCGACAGGTGTGGACCTCGGGCGACGGACAGTCGCTGGACTACGAAGGCCAGTTTGCCGACAACGCGATGCGATTCACCGGCTGGACGCTCGACGCGAAGGGCGTGCGGGTGCTGCAGAAGCTGACCTTCTTCCGGATCGCGAGGGATACGGTGCGACAACTGTTCGAGGCATCGGACGATGCCGGTGTCTCGTGGAAGAACACGTTTGATGGACGCTACGTGCGGACTGCAGCCACTCAGGGCAAGCCATGACGATGGTGCCGATGCTCGTCGCGCTCGCGTGCGCGTCATTCGGACCCGGTGCGTCGCGCCCCGTGGCGGCGCAGCAAACACCGCTGGCGATCGCGCAGTCGCTGCTCGAGACCGATCGCGCGTTCGCCGTCACCGCTTCCCGAACGGACATGTTGTCGGCGCTCTCCGCGATGTTTGCGGATGACGTGATGATGCCGTTGCCACAGAACGGTTTTGCGAAGGGAAAGCCAGCTGTTCTTGGTGCGATTGGCGCGATGCCTGGCAGTGTTGCCGCACGTGCATCCTGGACGCCGATCCGCGTGGGGATCAGCGCCGATGCCGCACATGGATTCACGTTCGGTTACCTGACGCTGATCGCGCCGGACAGCTCACGTGTCTCGCGCAAGTATATGGCCTACTGGGTGCGCAACGCTGGTGTGTGGCGCGTACTCGCGTACAAACAGGGACGCGCACCGGGACCTGCGACATCGATGGCAACTATGCCACCAGCGTTGCCATCGTCGATCGTCGATGTACAGCACGACGCGTCACGCGCGGCGACCTTACGGCATGAGTTGATGCGCGCCGAAGACTCGTTCTCGCTCGAAGCGCAGCGTATTGGCGTGGGCAATGCGTTTGCGGCACTCGGCCTTCCCGATGCGGTGAACATGGCAGGGTCGACGTCCGCGATTTTCATCGTGGGGGCGCAGGCCATCGCGAAACACGTCGCCCGAGGCAACATGGCGGCGAGCGATGTGGTGTGGGGCGCTGACACGGCGTTCGTGGCGTCGAGTGGTGATCTGGGAATCACGTTTGGTGTGATCCGCGAAAAGGCTCCGGCGGCGGGAAGAGATCCCGGCGCGGGGTATCCGTTTTTCACGATCTGGCAGCGCGCCGGAAGAAGGGCGGTGTGGAAGTATGTAGCCGAATGAGCTGCGGGGCGGCAGGATGCACCCGCACACAGCAGCGATGGGGTCAGCAGGCCTCGAGTCGTATCTGGGCGCAGTCGCCAAATCTTCCGGCCACACCGCATCGCACGCATCAACATGATCCACGTGCCAGTTCCGCTGACGCACCGGTCAGGCGGCATCTCGGCGCGGGGCGTCGAACGGGCGCCGGACCTGCGCCGCGCAGGGCACCTTCATGACCTGCTCACCGACCCGCCGAGCGCGCCGCAAGCACTGCCTTCCGCAACTCACGCATCGTCGTTTCGTCAACGGCTCCGTCCGGTAGTTCGAGCAATGTCGCAACCGCGCGAGCAGGCGAACCGCCGAAGAATGTGTCCAGCAGTCGCTGGACTGCGACGCCGCGCGCAGATGCCGCGCTGACCGTTGACGCATACACGTATCGGAGTCCGTCACGGCGATGCCGCGCGTGTCCCTTCTCCTCGAGGATGGCCAGCATCGCGCGCACGGAGGAATAGCTCGGCGGATTCTTCAGACTCGCCAGCATTTCGGCAGCGGTGGCCTCCGTGCGCGCGAGAAGCACTTCGAGAATCTCCCTCTCCCGGGCGCCGAGAGTCTCCCATGCGACGCGTTGTCGTCTCTTTGGACTCATGCCATTTGTCAGGGGCGCAGGTCGCCGCGCGTCCAGGTCCATCGGCCACCGCGCATCACCCGGCTCACCTTGCTCACATTGGAAATGTCATCGAGTGGATCGGCATCGAGCAAGACGAGGTCTGCAACTCTTCCGACCGCCACCGTTCCGAGAGAGTCGAGCAGGCCCAGCGTGCGGGCCGGATTCACCGTGGCGGCGGCGAGTGCCTGTTGCGGCGTGAGGCCGGCGGAACGGACCAGATTGCGCAGCTCACGATGCAGCGCGTCGCCCGGGTAGAGCGCAAATGGCATGTCCGAGCCGGCGAGCACCGGCACTCCGGCAGCGGACAGTCTTCCGATCTCGCGCCCAAGGCCGTCCAACGCACTGTTCCAACCTTTCAGTTGATCAGCGGTGGCTGGCCTGCCTCCCTCCTCTGTCATCCTCGCGTCAAAGAGTGACTGCCAGTGTCGGCGCAGTGACCCGGGAAGCTGTGTTGCGCGTGGATCGCCCAGCGCGATAGCGAGTTGACGGCGCATGCTATCAACGACGAAGCGGTGATCGTTCCAGGTGCTGAGCGTGGGCACAAACGCCGTCCCAGTCCGGCGGTACGCTGACACGATCCGGTCGTATTCCTCGGGCGCGAGCTTGGGAAGACTGTTGGGATAGTACCAATGCTCAACGGTGCGCTGCCCGCTGTCGGCCATCGCGATCGCATCGATCCCGACCGGTGGATGGCCAACAAATGGTCGTCCTGCTTTCCGCGCCGCCGCGGCGATGGCCCAGTTCGTCGCCGCGTCCTGAAAATTGCGGCCCTTGATGAAATCGACGCCGAGCACGTGCAGCGAGTCAACCGCCCGAGTCGCGGCTTCGGGCGTTTGCAACTCGAGTCGATCCCATGGCGCCGCTGCCTGCACGTCGCTGCTGCCCTGCGTCCGGATGTACTGCATCGACGCGGTGTGTTCGATCTGTGGTCCGACAGCAAAGAGCCGGGGTCCGACGAGTCGGCCAGCCAGGATTTCGCGCCGCAGACTGTCCACCATCTCGAAACGTCCACCCATATCACGCACCGTGGTAATGCCATGCGCGACGTATTCCCCGAGCGCCCACGCTCCGCCTTCGAGGAGCGTGTGGACATGCATGTCGAACAGTCCTGGGATCAGAAACTTGCCGCGGGCGTTGACGACGGTCCCCGACGATGGCAGTGGAGTGTGACGGCTCGACGTGATCGCCGTGATGATGCCGTCACGGATCAACACCGTCATGTTACGCTGCGTCGGCGCGGAAGGGTGCACGACCGTGACGTGCGTGATGGCGACGACCTGCGCGTAGAGCGCTGGCGCGGTGATGGTCATCGACGTACTGGCGAGAGCCAGCACGCACATCCTGATGTACCTGCCAGTGAAGTGACACATGCCAGTACACTAGCATTTGGTCGCTCGACGTCAACGATCGAGCCAGCCGGCGATTGTCAGAGAACGGTGATGTAGCGGCTGACCGCAGGGTCACTGGCGTCGTACGTGATCTGTCGTACTGTCAACCGCAATGCCACAGCAACCATCGAACCACCCGAGGGCCTCCAACGCCGGCGTTAAGTCGCACACCGTCGACTGGCATGCGTCGATGCTGCGACGCAGACTCGGCGAGCTTCGCGAGCAGATCGTACCGGTACATGGCTCGGGCTATCGCTGGGGCAACTCACTGCCGACCTGAGATCGACGCACGCAAACACCGCGATCGCAGGACCCCCGGGAACTCACCAACCCACGCAACCTGCGCCACCGCCTGCGACTCACCGTGGATGGTTGACATGTCGCGCCAGCCATCGCTCCAGGGTCTCAAAGAATTTCGGTGGCGTTGCCAGCGGACCGCGCGCCCTACCCAACGAATCAACAGGTGCGAGCATCCCATGCCCGGTGTGGCTGAACGTGGCGACTTCGGATTGCGTCCGACCGTTCGCCCGCAGCTGCTCGATGATCTGCAGATTTCGCGGGATGTCGGATTGGGTATCACTTGCTCCGTACATCCAGAGCACCGGCGCATTCACTAGGCGCAAGTGCGGCACTGGGTCGAAATCCGACACAAGCCGGTACCACGTCGTGAACCAGCCGTCGGGCTTGGATGGTGCATAGCGGCTCTTCCGGTACCAGCTCTCCGAGCGCGCAGCCAGATCGGCGGCGACGTATCGGTTCCACGATGTTGAGTCGCCCGGCCGTCGGATGACATCCACCTCCTGCCGCCACATCCGTTCGGCGTCGTCAAGCTCTCGTGCCGACAACCCTGCCGCGCGCCAGCTGTTGAGCGTCGCATACGTGTCGGCCTCGAATGGCGAAACGACCGGGCCGGAGACCTGAACGACGAAGCGGATCCGGGGATCGCGCGCGGCCGCCAGCGTGGCCACCCAGGTCCCTTGACTGACCGAGAAGAAACCGACCCGATCCGGATCGACGTCGGGCCGCATGCGCAACCACGCCACCAGGGCGAGTACGTCTTCAGCACGCTCGCTGAAACCGACCGTTTGCCAGGCACCCGCGGACTGGCCGTTTCCACGTTTGTCGTACGTGACCGCGACGTAACCATTGCGAGCGAAGTATTCACCCCAAAATCGGTACGGCGGCGAGTCGGCCCTGCTGCTGTTGCCGCCACCGTGCAGAATCACGACTGCAGGCTTGGCGTGACGCGTGAAAGGAACGGAGGCAGTCGCGGCGATGGCAATGCCGTCGCGACGGACCACGAAGTCCTCGGTCGAGAACGTCGGCACCCTCCGCTTCGTGAGCCGAACCGAGCCAAGCGCTCCGGTACGTGCCTGCAGGTTGCCGACAAGATGACGCGCATTCGGGTCGAGTCGGATCTCGACCGTTCCAATATCCAGAGGGAAATCGAATCGGATCACACGGCCGGTTCGCTTGAAATTCTGCGGCCGCTGGCGTGGGCTCCAGAGTGATGGCACAGAAACCCATACCGACTCGGCGGTCGACGTGAGGTCCAACTGCCACGATTGGTCACCGAGCCGGGCTTCACCCGCCCAGTACAACGTGTCCGATTTCGGCTCGACGGTGGCGACGCCATGGGGGCCGGTGATGTCGCCGATGAGCGCCGACGTGAGGATCGTCACGAGGTGGATACATCTCATTTCGTGTCAGTCTTGTCCAAGTCGTGGGGTGTATCGGGCACTGGGCACTCCGCCCGGCGGCAACTCACGAACGTGCCAGGTGAGCTCGCCAGTCGCGCTGTCGATCATGAGCTGAGATCTCAGAACCTGGCCGCCACCGTAGCTACCAGCTTCGGAGAACAGAAGCTCCGGCGTCGCGCCCGCGGCTACAGTCGCTCCCTCGGTTGGCGCGTCGGCGCAGCCCACGACGCCGCACGGAATCACTGACCAGCGCAGGAATCGTCGCATTCGTCCCTCACGTTCAAACAGTATCGATGTTACGTACCGCGCCGTCGGAACGCATCACACA